>JBEKFQ010000018.1:0-60094 GCA_050013235.1 Beijerinckiaceae bacterium | reverse complement strand
CAGCTCCGGGGCGGATAACGCGTCGATGTCGGGCAGCTGTTTCATTCCCAGAATGAATCAGAACATGCCCGCCAAGCCTACAAAAATATCAAGCCGCCGCCCGGGGTTTCGCCCCTGTTGCAAAGTATCGAAGCAACTGATTGATCGGGATGCTTTTATGCAGTTAGAGTTTGCTAAAACCGGGCGCGATCGGAGTGAATTATGGCGGTGTCAATGGCGTCCATTTGAGACCCACACCAACAAGAATTGTGGCCCTCCCGGCTTTGAAATGGCAAGGTTCGATAGGCAGAGCCACCACCATCCGTTTAGCGAAAACTTTATGCCGTCTGAGCGACGGATGAAGGGTCGCAGCTTGCCTATTGCGCTGCCGATAGACCCTGATCCAAAAGGCTTTTCGGAATTTGTTGCATTTTGTGGAGAATGCTTTAAAATCAAGAACATAAACCTAGTTGTTCCGCCTCACTTAACTGGCGATTTGTTCTGGACCCCAGATGGTTGATTTCGCTAAAATATCTCTCTCCGAAACTGTAGACTCGGCAGTCAGCCGACTGGTTTCTGTTGAGCATTTTCGCGCGGCCTCTATTGTGTCAATGCCGGTAATGTATCCAAGCGGAGCATCTGTTGTGCTTGAAATTTCCTTCCAGGCTGGGAAGGTTTTTATATCTGATAGAGGCGGCGGGTACCAAGAAGCGGAATATCTCGGATCAACCCGGCTTTATAACAAAGAGGCTCCCAAGCTCGCACTTGAAGCAGGCATAAAGTTCGACGGGCGAGACATGTTTGTCGCGGAAGTTCCGATTGATTCTGTCGCTGGAGCTATGTCTATCGTTGCATCTTGTTCCGCAAATGCGGCTATGGTCTGCGCCATGAGCTTTTCAGAGCAGGAAAACCGATATGCAAAAGACATATTATTTGACAAGTTGTCGGAAGTATATGGGGAAGCTGGATTTGATCGAGATGTCCATCTATTTGGAGCATCAAATCATCAATGGCGCGTTGACGCAGTAATTAAGAAAAAATCTGAAATTGTAATTTTTAATTCAGTAACAAATAATTATATTTCTGCGACCGGCACAGCGGCAAAATTTCACGATCTTTCCCGTCTTGAACGCGTACCGCGCAGGATAGCTGTTGTGACAAACAAAAAGGACGTTGGGGATTGGATTGGAGTGCTGGCTTCTGCCTCGGATTTCGTTCTCGAAATGAACGCTGCGAATGACCAATTTTTCAAGGCTGGAATGGTCGCATGATTTCCTTATTGGAAGCTATTAAAGAGGGCCGCGTACCAGATTTTATAGCGCAAGAAGAGGCTCGAGGAATTGGACCAATTCCTTGTGCCGATTTCGCCGCCTTGACAGCGGCGCTGGTTAAAGCGCCGCAATCAGAAGATCAAACATCGCGTTCTTCATCTGGCGGTGGTTCGACCGGAAAGAAAACTCGCCAAGGTACCGGTCCATATGCTGGGCGCTGATATGGATATGCGTTCCGCGAACGGACGCTTTGAATAGCTTCCAGAAGCTCTCGACGTGGTTTGTGTGATGCGTTGCGCCATGGCGATAGTCGTAATGAGTCCATTCTTTAGCCCCATGCTTGACTGCGCCGTGCTTGAAACCGTCGCCGGTTAGTAAATTGTAGCTGTACAGCTCATCCGTCGAGACGACAGAGCCAGGCTCTACGTTTTCCAGAACCACGCCGCGAAGTGTTTCCGTTTTCACATTTGGAATGACCTGTGTCGTCAGCTTCCCGCCGCGCTCTTTCAGGCCCATGACAATCGTCTTGCCTTCCGCGCCACGACCGCGCTTACCGGGACGGCGACCGCCAACATAAGCCTCATCAAGTTCGACGTGGCCTTTCAGCATTTCGAATCCGTCTGCCTTGGTCATAAGATCACGGATTTGCTGCCCAATGCGCCAAGCGGTTTTGTAGGTCACGCCAAGCGTGCGTTGCAGTTCCTTGCCGCTCACGCCGTGGCGCGTCGCGATGAAAAGATAGATCGCATAAAACCACGTTTGCAGCGGCGTCCGGCTATCTTGGAAGATCGTGCCCGCGCACGGATAAACATGATCGCCACATGCGGCACAGGCGAAGGCCCGACGACCGGTGATCTTATGGAAAGAGGCATCAACGCCGCACTTTCCGCAGATATGCTTGAAGCCGTAACGCACTTCCATAATCCGGTTTAGGCAGGCGTCGTCAGTTGGGAACGTGGTGAAAAACTCACGAACCGAAAAGGCTTGGATGTTGCTATCTTGGGAAGGGCGGCGGGTAGTCATGGCGATCTCCTATGACCGCCAATATCTCATATCATCGTACTTGCGTCAAGGGGATAATCCCCAAACAAAATCCTAGAATCCCGAACTTTGATGCTGACGGCGGTCGAAATCTGACGCTTGGCTCTCGTTCACGAATGACCCAGAACGGCGGGAAAACCGACAAACGCGCCCACCAAACTGCGGTCTTACGCATAGGATTACGTAAGTTGCCCTCGTTCGGCTCGATTCTTTCCTATGCCAAGTCAAGACCCTCTAAAAGGTGATCAACTTTCAGCACGGCAGCAATCTCCTTAAATTTTTCCGGCGAGATCTTTTTTTGAATTAACATAGCAAGCAGTACAGTCGTGGCCCGAAATTGTATGGACCAAAGCATTTTCATGACAACATCGGCCAATATATTTGTAAATGATATTATGAACTTGGCGCGAGGAGAATTGGCGCCGAGAGAATCCAGTCTTTCTTGGAATATTAGCGTCTTATCCTTGTTGGAAAGTGGAATTTCTCCGGTTTCGGATCGCTTCGTTAGCGTCAGGCTGTTGCATTTTTGCTTTGTGTCTAGATTGTCAAAAGAAAAATGATCTATTCGATGCGCGGCGTCGTTCCTTATTCTTTTGATGATATTCAGATCATCGCGAGACTCTTTTGCGAGCAGCCCAAGAGCATATGTAACTGATATTTTTGAAGAAAATGACGCAAATGGACCATATCCATCAAATAACTCCGCTCGTCTTTCTGTGTTGAGTGGCTGATCTGGCCGAAATTGGGTTGAAATGGCGCGCTCAAGCACAAGTTCTAAAAACGATCCGATCATTATGACTGTTGGCCAATCAGGTGAATCAAACGCCATTGTCAGCACTGCGTCTGTATCAAGCCCTTTAAGGACTTCATCGGCTCTAATCCGGGCCATTATGCGGCTCCCCTTATTTTCTCTATGATACGGGAAAACTCACGACTCGATGTGCCTATTGGACCGCCATTTGGTGTGGTTATCCTCCATCAAGGCTTCCCTGACTTCATCCAGTGGCGCCGGTATCAAGACCGTCTTGTTCGCAAACGTCAGCGATGTTTCGTTGGCCATCTCATCGCTGTCCCCAATGCACTGGATTGCGGTGACGCGGATGATCTGCCGGAGGCCATTATCTCCTACAAATTCGATAAATGGTCCAACCCTTTCAATAGCCATGGCACGCTCCTTAGGTTAGAACGTACCATGAACATCTCGACGAAAAGAGTCGAGTCGTTTTTTTGAAAATGGATCGCAATGCTATAATGTAAAATGAAAAAACGGGGCGAAGGTATGCATCAGAACAAAGTTGATATAGTTGGGTTGTTTAAACTGCACTTTAGGGAGAAGGCCCCTTTATTTTTAAAAATCCCGATTGAGGATCAATTGAATGATCATGCCGTCAAGCTCACTATTTCAAATGCGAAAGAACTTTTAGATGACGCCAAAATTCTTTTGGCGCGAGGTTCGGTTAAATCCGCAGTTGGACTAGCTACTTTGTCGTTTGAAGAAAGCGGAAAAGCAACATTTGTTCGCTGGGGTAAATTTGGCCTAACACATAGGTCATTAATGAAAGAGATGAACCATCATCAATCAAAACAGAGAGTGTTCCAATCATATCTGTTCGCTCGCAATATCATAAAATGTCTCATGGAAGGCAGTATCGACACGACCCAAAAAGGGTATTTGTTGAAGATATTGATAGTCGCGGCGCTCGAAGATGATGGAAGCGTTATCAAAGAAGGGATAATGAATCTCGGTAACGTTTGCAACAATTCAAAGGAGAGCGCCTTTTACATTGATATTGATGAGAATTACAACGCTATTCAAGGCGAATACGCTCCGACTTTTCGAGATCATGTTATGACCAGAGCAGAAAAAGGCTTAGAAATGGCGCAAGCACCAAATGAGGTGCATATCATAGCGTCATTTGCCGAAGAATTGGGCCGCCATTTAAAGCAAAAGAGAGTTTGGAAAAACTCGGCCGAGATGAATAGTGATATGGAAAAGATTGCGTCTTTGTCAAAATTATTTGAAATAGAGGAGTAGCCGCACGTATTTTTATCATTGTGATAAATCGCTTAGTGGTCAAAATCTTACGCTTGATACCCGCCAGAGGAACGGCGTAAACCGACCCGTTGCGGACATAGGCTCGGTCGATAGACGCGATCACCCAATGTTGCCGCTGGGCTCCTCGCCGCCGTTCTGCAATTGCTCACTTCTCGTCGCCAATTTAGATGGCAACTAGGTCAGCGAGCTTGGTCGCGACATCGGCCATGCTGTCTTCGGCCGTGTTGAGTCCGTTGCGCGACGCGAGCATGGGACTTTCCTCGTTTAGTTCAGCGAAGGTGGTGCCGTGAATGATAGGAACTAGCTTACCTCCATGGAGCAGTACTGAGAGTTCCTTGTCGGCGATGCTGTGGCCGTGGATTCGTTTCAGAAAGTTGGGCGTCACCAACACTATCCCGACCCGTGATTTTCCCAGTCCCCTATCGATCTCTCGAAGAAATGGTTCACCGAGCGCAATATCTTTCTCGCTGAACCAGACCTTTACTCCACGCGCCTCAAGCAGATCATGCAGCTCCTTTGCCGCTCCCTGCCGGTCGTCCCATGCATGACAGAGGAATATGTCGCGAAGGTCTGGCACGGTCGCCCGTCTCTCGACTTGCTCGCGGACAGGTTCGAGTTCCCGTACCTCGGCGGGTGTGTACCACACCGCTGAACTGGCTCGCGCCCACCTAGGTCTGGAGGTTTTGCTTGATCCACCACCACCTCGGCTCCCACCGCCCCCGCGAGGCGAGGAGTAAGTTGGCGGCGACGACGGCGAGAAGCCGTAACTGGAGCCGTAACTGCCAGAGCTACTGCGGCCCCATCGACTACTACATGCGGGACAGTTCGCTGCGCCGCCCCCTGTGTGGCCTCTTACTGGTGCCGTGCATTTGGCCATTGAATGCTCCCCCCGTTGTTGAAGTTAAAATATAGTGACGCTCGTTCTTAGGTTAAGACCTGTCTCGCGGTTCAGTCGGCTACCGTTGTCCATCGTAGCAAGACCGTCCCGCTCGACCTCCTCGACCATGTAGCGGCGGGTGCTGTCATCAAGGTTTCTGTAGAGAATTCCCATCGAAGCCCCCATCGCGTGTAATCGACCTAACGGAACCATTCTGGATTGTTAGGTCGGTGAAAGATAGATGGTCGATGTATCCACATCCTATCAGTACCGCTCCTATTGCGCGCAACTCTTCTGCAAGCCACAGTCTCGGCTATGACGGAGCAGCCGCATAACCGCATCAAGTCGTTTTTGTCCTTGCGGTGGTCAGGGCTGGCGGCGCTATTCCTTCAATTACCCGGCCTCTGGCAATTTATTCGATGGGCGTTAGACGCATTTAAGTGGGCAACCGATTGGCGTGGTCGTATCGACGCTACTGCGGAAACGTATCATGAAGTCGGAGGCGCGGACGGTGTAGTTGCCTTCGTTTTAAACCCGCCACCTTGGTTGTGGCCTGTCGCGTTTGTGGCCAGCATAATTCTATTTTATTGGAATTTTAGGCAGAATAAAAAGGCCAGCGTGCAAGCGGATGTCTCGGCGCTCGAAATAATATTCGACGACAAAAATCCTGCGAAGCGGTTTTGGTCGTTTGAATCCCCCAAAGACGCCGATGGAAAGATTTTGCCCGGCGTATTTATTGAATATAGAGTTGAGGTGAAAAATACATCACAAACAACAATTAGGAACGTTTCAGTCACAACTGAGCACGTCGGGCAACTGCCGGTTAGGCCGATTGATCAAACGTTTGATATGATTAATAAAGCTTCTTGCGATATCAAGCCGGGGTGTTCAAGGCTTGTCCCGGTTATTCGCTGGCCACATCCGAAAGTACAGGCGGGCATGCTTGCTGGCCCTTCGGCGTTAGAATATGGCCCGGTTAAAGTGACCGCTAGCGGAGATGATGCGGTTCCTGCTGTAAGGGTTTTCGAGTTCGATTACCAAGCCGAACCAATGCTGTACGATTTAGCCGTTCCCACGCCAAAAAAGAAACAAGAAGGGATTGTTGCCCTCGGCGTCGTTATCTCCATCATTGCGCTTGTTGGAATTGCGGACTGGTTGTTCCGACCCAAACAAGATTTAATTACTTCGGCGAGCACAAGCAAAGATCTCCCTAAATTTGATGACAACTTGGAATCAAAGGCCGGTAAGTACATTTTTTTGTGTTCCGCACCTCCTGTTAGTGATAAACGCAACCACAAGGAATTGCTTGCCGTAATTCGTGCTAATGCTCAAACGCTCGGTGACACTTTTGGATTTCTTATAATAGTTTCTGAAATAACGCATGGTATCAGACTGGAACTAACGCCAAAAACAAGGGAAATCGCTTTAAGAATGGGAGTTATGACTAAGTTAATATACGAAGTGAGACGTGTTGATACCCAGTTATATGTATCCATTTCCATGGAAGCGCCTGATCCTTTGGGGCTTATCTTACAACTCATGCCAATCGATCCAGAAGACAAAACTACTGTCTCTTTGAGGAAGGCGACGGAGCGAATTGTAGGAGCACCGGAAGGCGCTTGCAAAATATTATGACATTTGGGCCGCGTCCGAATGATCCATCGGACCAGCCCAATTAAGACCGTCGGGGAATTCAGCGCGTTGGTTCGTCGATTCGGAAGGCCATAAGTGCTTTGATCAGCGGCGCTGTCGAACGAAACCGGCAGCGCCTCTTCGATAATCCTACTTGCCGTTATCCGGCTCGAAAGCTGTTAGTTTTGAAGCCTGACGCGCCATTGTCTCCGCCTCATCTGCAATTCTGATGAGGGGATAGGCATCGAGGGGATCGCCATCATGCGCGGCGTAAAGTGCCGTCGCAGCGATTTTGGCAAATTGCTCGGGTAGGGCTTCCTCTTTGGGTTTTTTATTAGACATTTCGTTGCCTCCTGCCCACGACCTTGCGGGCGAGACATTGAAAAGGCCGAACGGCAAAGCTCAAAGTAGAATGGCGTCATCTTGCCGTGGGTGCGATTGGAGCTTAGGCATAGGCGAACAACGCGCCATCACGGGAGAGAAACATGACCAAGCCAATCCATATTTGGGCGATTGCCGCCACCCTTATGTTTCCACTCGTGATCAGCACGTCATCTTTCGCCCAGACGGCCAAAACCGCGAAGGCATGTGAGGACGAATACAAGGCTGACAAGGCGAATCTCAAAGCGGCCAAGGAAAACAAAAAAGACTTTTTGACAGCCTGTAAGGCCACACCTGCTGGCCAGCCGACAGCAATCGGGGCGGCTACCGCTCCAGCGGCCCCGGCGCCCACGAAACCAGCGCCGACAGTCGCACCGCCTGTAACCGGCCAAGGGAAAACCGCAAGCGCGTGCGAGGCCGAATACAAAGCGAACAAGGCCGCGTTAAAGAGCGCCAAGGAATCGAAAAAAGACTTCCTGACGGCTTGCAAAGCGCTTCCTGCTGGCCAGCCCACCCCGGTCGAAAACGGTACAGGGGTAGCCACGCCATCCCCCGCACCTCAACAGACGACCGCTGCACCGGCAGCCCCTGCGCCCGCGCCAGCCTCACCGCCGCCAGCGACTCGTGCCCAGCCAGCGCCTTCCCCTACCGGCGCAAATGAGTTTTCAAACGAGGCCAGCGCAAAGGCACGATGCCCATCAGCGACCGTCGTCTGGGTCAACGTAAAGTCGAAGATCTACCATTTCGCCGGGACCAAGAATTACGGAAACACGAAGGAAGGCGCTTATATGTGTGAGACCGACGCGACGGCGGCCGGTGATCGGGCTTCGAAAACCGAGAAGCATCCCTAATCGTTGATTGGGTCGCTTCTGATCGATCTGAAAGCCAGTGGCTCCGCACGCAGCAGAATAAGGCGACGGTCTATGTCCTACGATGAACAATGGAAAGCGCTATCGGCGCGAATTCGAAGTTTAGGAAAAGCGGGGGAATTATATGCGCGATTTCAAGCCAGTAACGCGAGTGATAGTTTCGGCATAGGAAAAAATCTTGGCCGTCAATGCCAACGGATTTTGGACGAGCTTGTAGCGTTCGCGGAGGCTTTTAAAACTTCGGTGCCGCTTGTCGCGCAAGCCTGTCTTGATGACTTCATCACCGGCGAGCGCGCACAGGTTATTAGAAATGAGACCCCCGCTCGGGAGGCGCGTGCAGGGATCGTGTTTTTGATCGCTCTAGAATCAGAGATTTCATATCATTTATCGAGCCGGGAAGAACGGATCAGAGCCCGTTCTGATAGAGCCTTCTTGCACTTGCAAAGATTGATTGCTGTTGATCCAGATGCGCGCACCAAATGGAAGGGTGCTTTCGACAATGGGGAAACTCATCTTGAGGCCTTTGGCGCAGTCCATTTACTCTGGCACGGAATATGGGCGTTCAAAATAAACGCAGAACGAGCGCGAACGGATTTGATTTTTAACGATCCAATAGAGGAAACTTTCGATCAGCGCGGTATCGACGGATTGGTGCTCACAGAATGGAAAAAACTGGCTCGGTCGAAATCAAATAGCGATGACCTGTTCCGGCAAGCCCGAATACAAACCGAACTTTATACGGCCGGTTCGCTAGCTGGCATTGAGCTTGCTGGTTATCGTTATGCAATAGTAGTCTCCGAAAAAGAGCTACCAAAGGTCCCCGATGATTTACGCTGTGGAGACGTAATTTATCGCCACATAAACATTGTCGTAGATCCGCGAATACCGTCAAGCGTAAGCCGCAAGTAAAATGTTTTTAATCTCACCCGAAAATTATAAATAGATTTATGATCAAACGAAAAATCGAAAAGGGGAATGGTCTCCCCCTCATGTTTCCCGAACTATATGAGCCTGATAAGGCCTGCGGTGTCGATTACATCGAAGAACTGGTCGGGTTTTATTTTTCCGATTGCTCATGCACCTTCGCCAGCCAGCGGGTTCCGCCCGATCATGCAGATCCGTTAGAGCGAGAGTTCGATAGTTTACAGGATGATGACGAGGAGTGATCGGCTCACAATTGCCAAAGCCGCACGTTTTTGCGTTTCCCGGCATCCTTCACGAGCCGTCGTCTTCGCGCCGTCTTCATCGATTGCATCACGCTGAAGACCACCTTTTTGCGCAAAACGGGGTCCTCAACATCAAGTCCCTTCCGGGCGATCACATGACGCGTTAGTTCGCGCGTGCTCAAAGCGCCCCCGGCATCGCGAAGAGCCTCAAGGCAATATTTTTGGATTTCGCCACGTTGGAAAAGCCGCCTGACGCTCATGTGCGGCAGGCAAAGCGAGCACGGCGCGGCATTGCAGCCCATGTTCGAGTGACCCCGGTCGCTATAGGGCCTCCGGCCCGAGGGCTGCACGCTGCACGGCGGCATATGCTGGATGGAAGCTGGAAAGCTGCAATAAGCCAAAGCTGACCCCGCGATCCCCAACGGGGTTACCGGGGCTGGTCTCGGCGACCGGGTCTCCCAGGGTGGTGAGGGACACCGCGCTCAGGTATTCCCGGCTGTGCAGTATCCGGCTTGCCATCGACTTGAGGGGGTGTCGCTGTCCTCTCTCGTCGCGTTCCAATTGCACAAGTTGCGCGGCGCTCAGATCCGACACCTGAGTGAACAGTAAAGCAGGTCGAAGCCGAGTGAACTGGCGCTCCACGTCGTCTTTGAGCTTTCTTTCGATTTTATCGATGACTTTATCTGTCTTTGCGCTGCGGAGGATGACGCGCAGGTTTCCGAAACGTGCACTGTGATGCAGCCCTGATCTCCACAGTGTGTCCCTTCGCTCAGCGTCTTCGCCCAATAACGATACGGACGCGCTCTCGCTTTCCGACCGACGATTAGCGGAGCGGAAGGCTGTCGCCACCAGTCCCACGATCTCATCCATTCGAGGCCTGCTGCCCTCAAGTCGGTCAGGCACCTCCACGATCAGGACCTGACCGTCGCCGACGGATCCGCCGTTCTCAGCGAAGACAGGCATCAACAACTCGAGAAGCGTGTAGGCCTCGTTCTTGTGAATCTTCCGTCCGATGTCGGCGGAGAGGTGCTTGCACTCGACCTCAATCTCCGTGCCGCTGCTGTCGGTCGCCAGAAAGTCGAAGCCGCCTGCCTGTTCAAGGTCATTGAAGCCGAGGCAAAATCCCATCCGGCTGAGGTGTACTGCGATCGCCATTTCGTAGGCCATTGGCCTAAGTCCCACATCCTGGAGGTAATGTCGGCTCAAACTTCCCCTCAGCCGGGCTTGAGCGCGCTCGCCCAACCTTGCATGAAGCCGTCGTAAAGTAGCGGCGAAGGCGTACAGTCTCAGCAATGGTGGATTGCCGTCGGGGGATGGCCAACCGAGCTCAAGCGCTCCTTCCGTCACCGCATCGTGATGCGCGAGTTCAAGGCTATAGGCCTGCGCAACGTGAACGCCGCGTACAGCCGAGCGTCGTTGGCTTTCGAGCTCGGTCCACCGCCTGTCGAGGCGCGACTGACCGATGACGGTGGCGATGAACGCCAACGCCTCCTTGACCTCACCAGCTGCTGCCTGCCGGCCAAATGCCATGAAATGTCCTCGTCGCTGGATGCTATACCAGTGATCCTGCTGGGTATCTGTTTTGGAGACGCGAAGATACCCAGCATATGACAAGGTTCGGCGCCGAGCGGATGGAGCAGATCGGGCCGTAAGCGGGATGGCGCGTTTCAGATCGCTTATCAAGAAACCGGACGTTCATCGACCGCAGGAAGTAACCTGCTTAGACTGGTGGACGGAATCCAGGAAGTTCTGAGGCCCAGTTCGCCGCCGGAATCTTTGTCGGCATTAGCAATCGTGGAAGTGGCGCATTGCAGAGCAGCGGGGCCTACCCCGACTGCAGCTATTGCTCAAGGGATACGATATCAGCGGTTGCGCAGGGAGCCCGGCGATATTTTAGGTTGACTTTTCGCCGTCCTTTCGAGCTGAAGGGTTGACCCTTCATGCTCGGAGCCCGATCCGGCTCTTCTCAACCTGCGCTAACGACCCCCACTACGCACCAACGCGCCGCGCGGCTCCCGCGAAGCGGGTTCGTGCATGGGCGCTAAGGCGACGCGGCCCCAAGATTATCAGCCGCGAGGCTCGTCGCGATTAAAGCTGAACTATGTTTGATTCTCAATCAAAAGCGGGCCGCCGGACGCATCCCAGAGCGCAATCAGCTCTATAATTTCTGGCTGAGTAAAATGCCGTTCCAATCGAACGCGCAGCTCAATCGCGGCGGCCTTCCGTGCTTCTATTTCCGACATTCGATAAGCATCCGTCGCAATCTCTCCCTTCATCTGGCAGAGCACTAATGCGGCATCCTTTGTCTTTTTATATCCGGCGATTAAATCCCGGACGGCAGCTGGCGTAATATCAACTGCCCCCTCCAGCTCGCTCATAAGCACGCGGCGGTGTTCGTCGGGCAATTTCGCAATTTGATCGATCGTTGAAGGTGGCAAATCGGCAAACTTTGCCGATTTCGTTTCATCCGCGAGCGACGCAACGCGCATATAATAAGTTGCGGTCCGCGCCGGCATTCCAACCGCGCTCACCACCCAATCGGTAAATTGTCCATGTGGGAGAAGAGACTTTGCGCGTTGGAGCTCACGGCCAATCTGCGTTGTCGCATCTCGATGAATATCGCGAATTCGTCGCGCCGATTGGTGCAAGGTAATTTGGTGTTTGTGCTCCACCTGTCCATAGTCAAATTCGCTGTCGAATGAGAGCTCAACACCATCCATTGAGCCATCTTCGCCCTTGAAACTCTTTCCTTTCTCAAAGGATATCGTAAGATCTAATGCTATTGCCGCCATGCCTCGCTTCATTTTAGCACTCCACCTTGGAGGTTCGTTTTGTATCAATCCAATTCCACAAAACCTGGATCTCATGCGCCGCCGCGCTAGCGGGCGCATATTCCGTTACGCCCAACCCTTCCGCAACGGCATCCTGGTAATCGACGCGGCTCACGATTGGGATACCGGCCATGCAGCCGAATGGTGTAAGGAGCGCACTGAATTGCGACGCGCGGCTAGAATGCGCCACGCATTGATTGAGCACGAACCCAAATTCAGCCGATCTGGCGTCCAAAGTTTCCACGACTGGTATCGATGCCTTCAGGTCGAGAATCGTCGGCCTGCATGGGATCAAAACCAGATCACTCATTTCCATGATGGCGTCCGTGCGGTACGAGTTTTCGCCGGGGCAGTCGATGATTACGACGTCGCTGTCCTGCTCAAGCTCGCGCAGCACCGCAACGACATGGGCTACGTCCGTCGAAATAACGCGAGGTTCTACCATCCGCCTTCTCTCACCCCATTCCGACAATGAACGTTGAGGATCGACGTCGATCAAACATGTACGATAGCCGCGCGATAGGGCACAGACCGCTGTTGACGTCGATAACGTCGTCTTCCCCGAGCCGCCTTTTTGCCCAGCAAGCGCGATCGCAAACATTAGCGGTAATCCTCAGCCGGCTTCTTCGCCCAGCTTTCGATCAGGCAACCGACAGCCTCGCTCCGATCGCGTGCGTCCACCAGATGCGTCCGAACCCATGAAATAATTGGTGGTTCGGCGTTAATAAAAGCAGCGACGACAGTTGCCGGCATCAGGCCTTTTCTGCCGTAACGGCCGGTGACGCCTGGATGGGCATGACCAAGAAACTTTTCGATATCATGCGGATCGATATGGAGTTCACGGAGCAACTCGGCCATGCCGTGGCGTCCAGAGTAGGCTGTCACATTGCAGCGTGTCGTGACGAGATGCTTGCGTTTCTGCCAGTCCCGCGCCATTGCATGCCCCCATTTCTTGACGCCGCCCTTGACGGTGGGGCGCAGTTCCGGGAACAGCCGCGTGTGGCCTAACCGCTGCAGTTTCGCAGCACGCTCGATCAGACCCAATTCCAAAAGCGTGGGATGGATGGGGATCATCCGGGACGCCGCTGGCGTCTTAAACTGCTTGATGTCCTCTCGTGCTATCCTGCCCTTGGCAGGATCAAAGGGCCTTAAATCGAACCAGAATACCCCCTCATGCTCCTGAATATCGCCGATTTCGAGCTGGGCGATTTCGCCTGGCCGCATCCCGGTAAAAAAGAGAATGACATACGACCAGTAAATCCCATCCTGCCGCAAGAAGGGGCCCGGTTTCGTCGTTATCGTTGCCAGATGGCCAGCAAACTTAGGAAGGCTAAAGAGGCTCGTAATTTCAGCATCAGAAAAGGAATCCCGGTCGAGCGCCGTGGTGTTTTTGTTTCCGAATATCTTTAGTTTGGGCATTTCGCCGGAGAGCTGGCTCGCATCGCGCGCCCATGAAAAGAACCGCTTGATTCCGCAAAAACATCGATTTTCCAGCGTGGTTTCGCTAAGCCGTTTGAGGCCGTCCCACCCGTGGGTTTGAGCATAGACATATCGTTCGATCAGCGAGCGCCCCGCCTTTGCTGACGGAAGGGGAACCGCACTAAATGCGAGCGACAATTGCCGGAAATCGTCGCGATCATAGCTCGCAATTGGCCGGTCGCCGAGGATATGGATTAGAAATTCCACATAAGGACGGACATCATTAACGGCAGTGCTGGAACCACTTTCCTCCTCCAATTCAATCAAACATTTTGCCAAAAGCTCGGAGGTTACCGGCGCGATCGTTTCTGGTGGTTCCACACGAGCGTTATCGGGTGCCGCCCCAGCTGTGGCAACGGGACGTTGCACTGGTTGCGGTATAGAGCCAGTAATAGCGGCCGGACCCTGAATTGAATTACGCATGACATCGGCAATGATGTCTCCCACGGCAAACCGTGGCGGCTTCTTCATATCGTCGGGGCGGTAGAAATAATCTGCATTGCGGCGTTCTAGCACGCAGGGCACAACGTGAGTAACCCGGCCGTTCTCGGTGAAATAACCATAGGGATCGTCTGGCGGAAGCAGGTAGTCGTCCCGGTAATAAGTCGAGGGAACGGCCGCTTCATCATCTTTCACGATCTGTCCAAGGGCCGCCGTCAGGTGAGCCAGCTCATCAAGACGGGCCCAAAAGCTGCGGTATGTGATGGGATTGGGACGCGCAACGCGCCAGTCATCGAGCATGCGGCTTAGGACAGAATGAAAGTGCTTCCGGTGGTTGACGTCGAAAGCGCTCCGCTGGCCTCGTTCGTCTACGAATTTATGGACCTGTTGGATAATGTGAGCGATGTTCTCGTTGATTTCGGCGGGCGTTTGCATGAGGAGAAGCCATGATTGATAGGCGCATAGGCGCAGCCGTGCTTCACGATGCAACCGGGTTGATAATGAAAGCCTCAACAACCAGGATTTGTTGGTAAATCTCGTTAAGCGGACCTGAAGATAATAGATCCCATCGTAACGTTTGGTGAGGTGGGTGACGCCGCTCATGTTTGATCCCGGACAGTGAGACAAAACAGGGAGACGGCACAGTGGTGTGTCTCGCTGTCCCCGCCGGGTAGCGTTGAGGCAAGTTCGATTTAAAACAGGGACTTAGCCATCTTCCCGGATCGAGAAGACAATGGTAGCGGAGGAGGGATGATCTACCAATGCGCCTAAAACCACTTTAAAATCAATGAAAGAGGCGAAGTGCATGACACGCCATGACCGTCTCCTACCTACTTCTTTTCGCGATCGACCGCAAGGGAAGCACGCGAAGACCACGTCAGGCCCGGGTACGATATTCGCGAACTTGGCATCGCCGAACAAGGTAAGCCGCCTGTCTTGGCGTTGCTGCAAACTCAGATTTGTTTGACGGCAATGTAGTAATGTCTGAGAATGCGCTACTCGACGCCAAACTGACAGGTTTCGCATATAAAGTATTACATGCAGATGGATCGCAAATCGATCCGACCGTCCCACCGGGCATCTGGCCGATCCCAAAGCTGGAAGTCCATGATCTGAAGCTCGAAGCCATCGACGACGCGATCCTTGATGCCGATTAGAACCGGTTTCATTAGTCGTGCGCTCGCGCGCCGATGCTTGAGCTTCGAGACGGTGCGATCGAAACCGCGTTTATCCGCGCAGCGAGGCCAGCATGGCCTCGGCCAGCTCTCTCCTTTCCGCAGGGACGTCACCGAGCCTAAAGGTGTCGATGACGAAGCGATCACCGAGGACGGTCGGCATATCGAATGTGTCCGCGGTCAACCTGTCGAGGAAGTGTCGGAGTGGCGGCGGGTCCGCGATTATCTTCTCGAACTTGGCGGCAGCATCCGCTTCGTTCCGGTAAAGGTTTCCCTCGTCAAAGGCCATGCTCTCTTCGCCGGGCGCGAAGGCACCACTTTTGATAGTAGGTGGAGGAACCAAGGAATAGTTTGAGGAAGGAGGCATCGATCACACGGCAGGCGTCAACATCCAGCGAAGCGCCGAAGCCCTGGTTGACCACGACGAGCGGGATGATCTTTAGGCTGGCAAGGATGCGATTGTGCCGGACCTCATCGTCCACCGTGTTGGGAAGCGTGAAAACCTGCTCGTCGTTGAAGTGAAGAAAGTGACGAACACCGACTACGAGGGTGACATCTGGAAACTGAAAGGGCTGACCGAGCAGGCCGGTCCCTATGGTTATCTGGTCGGCCTTCACCTGGTCGTCGACGTGAAGGCTGGTGTAGCGCCGCAGTGCGACGTCTACGTCGATGCTGAGTTGAGCGAAGACCTCACCGCCTGGATGCGGGGGCGGTTAACGGTCGCGGCTTGATGACGCGACCAACTAAGATGACGGCTGACATAGACGCAGCGCGGATCGAATATTCTGGGGAGACGGACGGGGCATGTATCTCGACAAGCTGACGCTGAACAACTTTCGATCCTTTGCCGAGTCGGAAATTCCGCTGTGCAAGGATCTCACCCTTCTTGTCGGAGAGAATAACGGCGGCAAGAGCAACGCGATCGACGCCATTCGCCTCCTGACCGCGCCGCTCGGTGGGCGGCGGGAGCTTTATTGCGAGACGACCGACATCCGGTTCGGGAGCCCGGACCGAAAGTTTGAGCTGAGCGCCACATTTGCGGAACTGAGCCCGGCTCAGCAGGGCCGGATGATCTCGGCCGCGACTGATGCGGCGATCAGTGGATGCGTGTTTGGTCTCAAATATGATGAGACCACGCGCCGCTTTGCAATCCGGCCGTCCCTTTGGGCCGGACACCAGCGGGGCAACCCAGAGCCCGGGTGCCACGAGATGGTTCGCCATGTCTATCTGCCGCCGCTGCGCGATGCGAAGCGTGCGCTTGCCTCTGGCAACCCGACCCGCATCTACGCCCTGCTGAACCACTTCCTTGAAGGCGGTGATCCGGAGGTGCTGGCCAAGGCCCTACGACGGGGGGCTGAGTCAGAGATTCTCAGCAAAGTCGGAGGCGCCGTCGAAATCGGACTAAGCGCCCTGACGGCCGGTGTCCGTCGCCAGGCGGCGTCGTTGGGTTTTGCAAGCGACGAGAAACTGATCGATATCGCGCGCGACCTACGTTTCAAGCTCGCGGATCACGGCATCGAACCCGAAGATCTCCGATATTCGGGGCATGGGTACGCGAACCTTCTCTACATGGCGACGATCGCGGTCGAGCTGGAAAAGGTCAACGACGCCGATCTTACGCTTTTTCTCGTGGAGGAGCCGGAAGCGCATCTGCACCCGCAGCTTCAGGCCGCAGTGCTGAGCTTTCTTGATGAACAGGCCGAGAAGTCGCGCAAACCGCGACCTGGTCACCAGGGCCCAGCGGGAGAGATTCAAGTGATCGTGGCAACCCATTCGCCGAATTTGTCGGCTTGGGTAGAAAGCAAGAAGCTGGTCTTTTTCCGGTCCTTTCTTCCCGCGCCGGCGGGCGGCGCGCCGGACCGACCACAAGATGATGCACAGCCGCTCGCCGGGGTCCCTGCAGAGATCATGCCGGAGATTGAGCCGAACCCGATCATGCCGGTCGGTCGGCGGAGACGCGAAACGCGCTGCATTCCGCTGGCGGCGCTGGCGCTCGATCCTGTCGAACGACGCAAGGTCGATCGCTATCTCGACGTGACAAAATCGGCGTTCCTTTTCGGAGGTCGTGTACTCCTTGTGGAAGGCATCGCCGAAGCCCTTCTGCTTCCCGTCATGGCGAAGAAGATCGTACTCAAGGACGACGCCGACAAGCTCCGCCTGTTCCGGTCGGCCGTATTCGTGCCGATCGATGGGGTTGATTTTCAACCCTACACCAAGCTGCTGCTTTCGCCGTTCAACGAGGTTCGAATTGCGGACCGACTCGTCGTGTTGACGGATGGTGACGGCGGCGAGGTGGCGGAAGGGGCGATCATACCCGGCGCCGGGCGCAAGCGCGATCTGGAGGCCCTCGTCGCGGGACTTGGCGCGGCCGATCTTCTTGAAGTCGTCATCAACGACTATTCCCTGGAAACCGAGTTGGTCCGCGCCGGCAACGCCGCCGTCCTCAAGGAGGTCTATATTCAGCTTCGCCCGCGTTCGGGTGACAAGTGGGACGCGGCGGTCGCGCTGGCCGGCGCTGCCCAGGCCGTAGCGATCCAAAAGCTCTTCGAGACGACACGCAAAGGTGACTTCGCGCAACTCGTCGCGGAGGAGATTAACAAGGGCACGGCCTTCACTGTGCCGGACTATTTCAAGACGGCGATTGAGGCCCTGGTGAAATGACTGCCAAGCCGTTCGAGCCGACCGAGGAGCAGCAGCGAGTGATCGAGCATACAGGCTCGGCGTTCATCGCGGCGTGCCCGGGCGCGGGGAAGACCCGCGTCATGGTCGAGCGAGCGAGGAGGCTCCTTAGCGACGGGCCTACAGGCCGCGGCATTGCCTTTCTGTCCTTCACGATCGCCGCTGTCTTCGAATTGGAGGATCGGCTGCGTCGAGAGGGTTTGGTCGAGACACCGGTTTTCCCACACTTCATCGGGACGTTCGACGCGTTCCTCTGGCAATTCCTCGTCGCGCCGTTCGGCGTCGAAGGCTGCGCCGCCAAGCCGAGACTGATCCCGGACAAAGACGATCGCACCATACAGCCGTTTGCTGCCGCTCAGGCCCTGCCGCTGGGATGCTTCGATCGTGTGACGGGAGACGCCATTCCGGCCATGATTCAGCGCCACGGCTTTCGTGGGAGGATCAACGCGCACGAGACGGCGGCGCGAAACACGCGCGCGCTTTCTGGAGCGCGGCGAACTCGACTTCGCCGATGCGCGTTCGGTGGCGCTGGCTCGGTTGCGCGATCCGGCATGCGGCGCGGTCCTCGGGCCGGCGTTTGCGGCGCGCTTCCTAGAGCTGATCGTCGATGAGGCGCAAGACTGCAATCCTGTCGACCTGGAGATCATCACCTGGTTCCGGGCGGCCGGCATTCCGGTCAAAGTCATCTCCGACCCGAACCAGGCGATCTATGGATTTCGGGGTGGCGTGACGCGCGAGCTTGGTCTGTTTGCAGAGACCTTCGCCGACGCCGAGCGACTGCCCATGAACGGAAACTTCCGGTCCAGCCGACACATCACGAAGGGCGTGGTGGCATTGCGAGCGCCCAACATGCGCGCTGCAATCGACGAAGCGCTAGGAGAGCACCGCGAGGAGCCAACGGCCGTTCAGATCCTTTCGTATTCGGGCAAGGGCGTCCCATCGACGATCGGCACGAAATTCCGGGAGCTGGCGGCGGCAATGGGACTCGCCCCACGAGATTGCCCCGTCGTCTCGGCAACGCGGCGGACAGGCGCGAACGCACTTGGTCACCCCCAAGATTCCGGGGTCCGAGACCTTAGCTACAGGCTGGCGGCCGCGGTGAGCGATTTCCACTTTTCGTTTGAAGTTGGTGGCCGGAAGGAGGCGCTTGTCGCCGTTCACCGGATCATGCTCGAACTGAGCGGCCAGATGGGCGGAAAGACCTATCACCAGCATCTCGTAGACGCTGACGTGGCCCCGGACGCGTGGCGGCCGGAAGCGCTCGCCTTGGCCCAGGCGCTTCGCTTCAGCCCGGAGCGGTTCGCCACGGCCGACGCATGGCACGACGAGGCGCGGCGGCTGCTTGCGCCGCTGCTTCCGGCCGATGGCCAATCCATCAATCAACGCCTTCGCCGCAATGGTGACCTGAAGAAGGCGTTGGCGGTCGCGCCCGCGTCCGGCCATCCGGCAAGGACCATTCATAGCGTCAAGGGCATGGAGTTTCCCGCGATTTGCGTGGTGATGTCGCCTAGCACCGCGAAGGGCATTGTCGATTTTCTGGCTGGTGACGCTGGCGGCGACAACGAGGAAGCCCGGAAAATCTATGTTGGCGCATCGAGGGCGCAGCGCCTGTTGGCGGTCGCGCTGCCGCGGACACAGGCCCCGCGCTTGAGGGACTTGATAATGGGGATAGGCGGTGCGGTCGAGTTAGTCGCGCTCTAGCGCTGTGACTACTCGGCGGTCGATAGGCGTGAGGAGCGTTATAATGGCAATCGGAAGCAACGGCTTGGAGATGCCGTCGATTTGTAAGATATGGAATTGAGGTGAGAATAGGGGAAGTAATGAGCGGGCTTATTTCAACGTCAGGCTTAGGAGTGTCGAGCAAGCTGGTCGGCTTGACCAAACACACGAAGCATCCGCACGACCCCAGTCCGGTCGTTCCGAATTTCATCGCGCCTCCTGTCTGCACCAGTCTCTCATTTCAGCCAATCGCGCTGGCGGCTGCGATTGCTCGCACTGCCACCACTTGGGACGACGCCCCGAAGGAACTCTTGGACGGCTTGCAACAAAGCGCCTTGGTCGAGCTGGAGACACTGCTCGAAGTTGGAAACACGTTTGCCCTGAAGTCTTACTTTAAGTTTCTCGCAGATACGGCCGGATCGCAGTTCGCAGCGAAGGTCGGTGCCGGCATGACGCATCTTTATATGGAGGCGCTTGGATACGAGTGGCGGGCCAACGCGGTGTGCCTCTCGTCATCGCTCGATCCTCATGCGGATTTTATCTACGACGGCGGAAATGTCGTAGGTCATGGCGTTGTCTTGGCCGAGGCGCACGGTTCGTTTGCTAAAGACGTGACTGCTGGGAAGATCACCAGCGCGGCAAGACGGAAGTATAAAAAGCAGGTCAAGCCTTACATTGCGGCGACGTCGACTTTCGGCAAGATCATCCATGGCTACTCCATCACCTTCGGCTCCAAGCCCACAGCGGCGGGCAGCTTCCTCAGCGTGTCGGAAACGCGGATTTCGAAACCCGGGAAGAAATCCGGCACCGCGCCTCCGACTCCGCCGGAAGAGGGACGGCCAGAAGGAGCGCCTGCGCCAATCGTCCTAGCAACGCACCGATCAAACTTTATGCTGATGGGCGTGCCGGAAGTCGTCGACTGGATCGACTGGCTCCGCGCGGTCGATGGGGCGGCGCCTGAGCTTGAGCCGGTCCCGCTCCTGCGTCTCCAATATGCCGGCCGGACTTACCTGACGTCGGCGCCTTTGGTTCAGCGCACCGGAGCGCCGCCGTGGTGGATGGAGGAGTTTTTCGATCATCCCTATTGGTGGCGAATAGCGCGACACAGGGATTTTCCAGCCTCGCAGCGGCAGGCTTCCGGCCTCGCGTTGTTCGCGATCGAAGAGAAGGGAGGCGCCGAATTCTTGAACGGGTTAAGCGCTGTGATCCGCGGCGGTCGGCGGCAGATACCTCCCTCGTTTCTGTTGCCGACTTTCGACCCTGTTGGATTCGGATTCGTGGACGACGACCGAGCCGTGCCAGACATCCGAGATGAAGGTGATCGCTCTTACGACTACGCGCAGTTTCGCGACGGTCTAGCGTTGTTGGGCGACCCGTTTCGCGGCCGCCCACGCGATGTGCTGCTTTGGTCACCGGAAGGCGGGGTGTCGCTGGGACAATGAGAGATGATGGTATATTTTCGAACCGCTATGCCACCTGCGGCAGAGATGTATGGAGCTCGGTGAACGGCTTCGCCTTGCCGGCGACGCCGAAGGAGACGGCGCAAATGATCAGCTCGGGCCTCAAAGGCTTGCGCCGGGTGAACCGGGGGCTGACCTGCGCGGTGACGGTCGCACTCGCCCCGGCGGCTGGAAAGCCAGGCCAGGCATGAGAACGCCGATCGCGGTCACCTTCGATACCAACACATACAGCACGATCGCCGATCCGAAGATCGCCCGGCTCCTGGAGAAGTGGTGGCCGCTAGATAGGGACCGCTGGGAGTCGAAGAAACGGCGGATCGCCTGGTGGTACATCCAGCGCTGCATCAGCAAGGGCCGCATCCTCGCGGGCATTCCCGAAGCGGCCTTCGCCGCCGAGAGCCTCAGGAACACCGATCGCGTTGACCTGCTGCTGACGGTCGGCACGAAAACGCCGCCGCCGGCCGTTCCGCCGACGCGGCAGGAGATCATCGCGGCGGCGCTCGCGACCGGCTTCCGGATCATGCATGGCCCGCGTATCGGCTATGGTGCGCTGCCAACGTTCGGCCCGGCCGACTGGGCTTCTGACACGCGCTACCCGATTGGCGACCGGCAGGACCGCATGAGCGCCTTCATCCGGCATTTCGGCGAATATCCGTTGCGTGCCCTGCAGAGTTTCGGCGAGCAGCTCTCGGCCGTCCACTCTCTCGCCGCGTCCAATCAGCATTACGCGCAGGCGGCGGTACTGAACAACATCACGCTCGATCGCTATCTCTGGCGCCGGGGGATCGGCGCCGAGGCGGCACAGCCCCGTAGTCACGCGACGCAAAAGGTCTTCCTGACAGTGCTGCGGAAGCTCATGGCCGATTGGGCGGACTTCGACATCGCCGCCGTGCACTATTCCTACGGCTACGACCTGCTCTGCACCGAGGATCAGGGCAAGCTCGTCTCGAATTCCATCTTCGGTGCGCAGCACGCGTCGGACGTCCAGGGCGTGTTCAAGATCAAGTCGATCGCCGTCATGGATCTCGCCGCGCACTGCTGGAAGCGGTTCTGGTTTCCGCTAAGGACGTGGCGAAGATGACGGCGCTCGCTGAACAGCTTCCCCGGATATTTCAGGCGAACCTCGACCGACTGTTCGTGCGCGTCATTCAGCCCACGATGGACGCGCTGATGCTCCATCCCGTCCTAGAACAGGGCGAGGCCGCGTCAATGAGCGAGTTTCTGGACCGGGCCGCGGCCCAGGTCGACAACTACACCGCAAACGAAGCTGCCAAATCCTTCGTGCTGACGCTGGCCGGCGTCTTCGAACGGCAGCTTAGCATATGGACAACCGCGACGGGGCTGACAGACTTGGCAAAGCTCCGCGGCTTTCAGGAGCAGTTGCTTGCCGGTGCGCAGTACGCGAGCCTCGATCTGGCGATCGACGATCTCGGCGCCGAGATCAATGAGATGTTCACCGTCGCCAATGTCGTGCGCCATGGCGAGGGACCATCCTGCGAGCGCCTTCGCGTAATGGCGCCGGCGCTTTGGGACAACACCGCCGCGGACTATATCGACCTGGTGCCCGGGCCCCGGAGGCCGAGCGAGACACTCAGGATCAGAAGGAACGACCTCGTCCGCTAGGTCAGGGCAACGACGCGGTTCTGGGGCCGGGCTGACCCATTGCCAATGGCGGTGACCAATCCGCCATACTGGCTGTCTTGAATTAAATCCGCTGTCTCCGGATCGAGCGTTCTAAAGTGACTAAAACCAGGGCAATCAGCCTCCCAGACAAGAGTTCAACATTGCTGTTTGGGGTGTCACGGCAATTCCAATTATTCTTCGTTGTTAGGCCAATTCCCGCCAACTCGAATCTCGCTGACGTCTTGGGCGTCGGACTGTGCTTGCAAAGATATGCGCCAGTCGTGCGTCCGCTGAGATGAAAACTCGACCCGATGAACAGAACTACCATCAGGATCCGAGTACGACACCTTAAGCGCCTCCTCGATCGGGACCATCTCCGGCTCGATCCACATCGCCATACTCAAGAAGACGTGGCCCAGCTTCCACGGCCCGTGCGGGGTGTCGACCGAGACCGTTCCGGGGTAGGGGATACGGGCAGTCCGCGCGATGGGAGGCCCGCCCTTCGCAATTTCGGCATGGGGGTTTAAGGTCTCCTGGACCTTTCGCCAAACGTCATTCAGCGACCAACTCGAGCCGTCTTCGGTGTCGTGAAAGATCGGGGAAAACAGGTCTGTGTCAGGCGGAAGTATGTACTCCACGTCGTCGGGCTCAGGAACTGTATCGTCCCCGGCCCGATACGCGCGAATGCCGGCCCCGGTTATGGCACATGCCTTATGCCAGAACATAACCAGGTCGAGGCCAAGGATTGGGTTAATGTCCACGACCGTTAGATCAGAGATTTTGCGAAGTGAAATGCCTGCGTGAGATGCTGCGATTTGAGCCGCGGCGGAGAAGCCGGACGCACTGACGGCAATGGTGCGATCTGCTCCAATCGAAGACTTCTTCGTGGCTAGCTGCTCGATCCAGGTGACATCCTGAATCTTTGATCTGCGTCGACATTCGATCGTGACGAGCATTTCAGCCGTGCCGACTTGGGCACGAATGCTGGCATCCACTTCCCTCAGCCGACCTGTGAGCTTGCAGCGCAGACGATCCGGTGACTTAACGACCAACCCTCGGGGGCCTGCGTCGGCCTCGATCCGCGCGATCAGGCGTTCGAATTCGCGCCATTCGGGATCCCGACGTCGATGCGCGATCATTCTTTTGGACCGCCTCTTGTCCCGGCATTCAGGAACATTGGGAAGAAGCTGATCTGCTTCTTCATTTTGATGACGTCATCAACGCCAATCGTATTGGCCTTCCGTCGCTCCCCGCCGGCTGGGGTTATCACCTCAAGGTCTGGGTTTTCGATGATCGCTGCATGGACATCGTCGGCGTGAGCCGGGGTAATGTTGTATATGCTTTCGTAGAAGTCCATGACAGGCATGGCATCCCCGGATTCCATGATCAGGCGCGGAATGTCCCCGAGAAGCTGGTTCTTCGCCGACGCTCGACCGCTTATATCGAAGAGGTAGAGCATGCCTTCGTCATGCTTTGGGTCGTAGGAGAGCATGTTTAGGCCGGATCGACCGAAGTGTGCCTGTAAGCTGGCGTTGTCGTGAAGAATGTTGTTGTAGACTTGCCTTGCCCGATAGGCATTCGCAAAGTGGATCAGCCAGTATCGCCACCCCCCGGGATTATTGATCGAGAACGGGCTGACATAAGGGGCGCACAATCGGAAAGCGTCGAAGACGATTTTCTCGGCTGTGCCGAGCCAGTCCTTTTGGCTCATTAGCGCATCGAGCGCCTGGATATCGTTGCTCGTCAGTCCGAGATGATCGAGCTGGGCGCGAAGCCGCTCCGGCTGGTCTTTTTGAAGGAATGCGAGCAGCGAACTGATGACGAAGGTGTAGAAAATCTCAGCCGCGGGATAAGAGTGCATGATGTCTAGGATGGTGTTCCGCTCGACATGGCTATGACCGCATTGATCGAGGTTGAAGATGACGCTCCGATAGCGGCCTTGCCCCAACAGGCGCTTGATATCCGGATAAGCGGCTTCGAAGAACTCGTTCAGATATTCGACCCGCAGATGCAGCTTGGGGCAGCTCTGGCTGACCTCTGCTTGCATCGGTGCGACATGCGTCTTCAGAAGTTCGATCGCATCGCGACTGGCATCGTTGAATATAAGGAGACATTCGACTTCGACAGCGCCAAGTCCTTGGACGGCGCGTTGTGTGTTCACGGCGTCGACGGCTCGCTTCAATTCTTCAATGAAAATCAGGGGCGATCCGGGTGAGCCACATTGATATCGCCCCCCGCCGGCGAAACCGTCGATGATTGCGAGTCGAAATCGCTCCTGCTGAGGGAGCCTGCAGCGGACGGTGAGATAGTCGAAGACATACTCACGTAGAATTTTGTGCTTGCGGCGTGAATGCTCCTCAAGCTTTGCGCCGTCGGCCCATTCGTATCTTTTCTCGACCACCTTGCGCGCCCCCAACAGGTATTGTTTTACACTACAGTCGCATCCGTTGGGGTGACTGGCATTTCGTCCCAAGTGCGGCCGCGATATTCACGTCCGTTGGCTTTCTTAGAGCGCTTTTTGTTATCCTTGCCCCGTGTCCCCCATTGTTTGAAGAAGAAGGCGGTGCTCGCCGTCAGGCATTGGCCGTGGATCTCGTCAATCCATTCTTCTTTGATCGGCCGAGCTGATTTGCCGCTTTCGCCGCCGACGATCGCCCAATGGATGTCGCGGAGGTCGACGGTGCCAACCGGTCCAATCAGAGGCTCAAAGGAGATGAACCGGATGGCCGCAGGCGCCTGACGGAGATGGTCTACACGGCTCACGACATCCGAGTTTTCAATGCTGGTGCCAAGCCAGACATTAGGAAGGATGTCGCCCATCTGCGAGGCGACGAGAGCCGCCATTCGTTCGGGTCGCTTGGTAAGGATTTGATAGTTGTGGCGCGGGGTCTCGCGCATGACCCTCCAGACCCGGAGGATGAATTCGTCGCTGACGCCCTCGTGAAATAGATCGCTCATCGAGTTGACGAATATCTTCCGCGGCTTCTTCCATCCATAGGGAATGGAAAGGGCCTGGTGATCTTCCCGCACGATGCCGTTCCACACCGTGCGATTGCCCGTCTTTCGGGTCAATCCCACATATTTTTCGATGCCCATAGCCTCAAGGCGTTTGGCCATTTCCATTGCATAACAATGGGTACAGCCCGCGGTGATGATCGAGCATCCTGCGACGGGGTTCCAGGTGGAGTCAGTCCACTCAATCTGAGTTTCAGCCATCTCGTTCTCCCCAGTATTCCTTGACCCTCCGCATCAGACCGCCCCGCGTATCGGATTGACGACCTGAAGTCCGGCAAAGTCCTTTTCGTTATCCGTCACCACCACGCACTTGTTCGCGCCAGCGACTGCGGCGATGATCATGTCGAGCCCACTGCGCGGCTGACCGGCCGCTTTCCCTTCTGCCATCAGCTGCGCCCAGATCAGCCCTGCCTTGTCGTCGAAGGATAGGATGCGACCCGCAAACAGCGCCTGCGGCCCTTCAGGCCCGGAGAACCACTTGTCGAGTGCATCACGCTTTTTGCCGCGCGGCTTCTCCAAAATCCCGCGGCAGACTTCCGCTATCGTCAGCGAGGCGATGAACAAATCCTCGTCGCGCTGCATCGACATCCATGCCAGGAGCGATTCTGATGGCTGTGGTTTGACGACGTTGCTGATGATATTTGTATCGAGTAGGTAGCGTGTCACAGATCGACCTTACGCCCCTCTTCTCGCGGCCGGCTGAGGTCGAGATCCGCGCCAACCAGAGGTGAGCGACGCAGCGCCGCGAGAATGCCCCCAGCTTTCGGAGGCTCACCTGCCACGGCCTGCTGTATGGTCCGGCGAAGTTGCCCAGCTTCCGGACCTTCCTCCGTCAATTTCCGGGCAAGGGATCGGAGTAGATCGCGATCGGCGTCGAGAGCCTGAATCTCGAACCGCGCGATGCCACGCTCCGTCAGACGGGACCGATAATTCTCAAGGGCTCTTTTCTGCGCACTGTTGCTCATCGCATGCCTCCGTGCTATATCCAGCTATATAGCCGTGTTTTCTTTGGAGTGCAAGGCTGGTGGAATTGTTATCGGTCCCTGCAAATGAAGACGGTCCGCCCCACGCATTAGGGGTGGTGGCCGTTGCCATCATGACAAGACGCCCCTCTTCCAAGGAGGGCGATCACAAATATATTATTGCTACGATGGCCATCGACCCGCGCACCGCCACTACGCTGCCCGCCGCCAGCATCCGCTCAGGTGCGAAGCAAGCCATTGATTTACAATACGTTTTTGTCTTGCCAACGAGCTATCGCTTGGCATCATTGTCTCGAAGCGGAGTTTTCCGCGCGAGGACAAGGACGCGATCGTGGCGCGACCAAGACGTACAACAGCCGACAAGCTTCGTGTGGTCGCCGACGCGGCCCGCGAACCGGCCGTGTCTGCGTCGTCGAAGCCCGATCCACGCCTTGTCAACCTGGTCCGGCTGCTGGCGCGTCAGGCCGCACGGGACTTCGTTCAAGCCGAACCAGACAACCGGACGCGAGACCGCCTCCCGGAGTAAGGAGGTCGCCTCATGAAGGTCGCGCTCTACGCTCGTTACTCATCGGACAATCAGCGAGACGCCTCGATCGAGGATCAGTTGCGGGTCTGTCGCCTGCATGCAGAAAAGCAGGGCTGGACGGTCGTCGACAGCTATACCGACCGGGCGATCTCCGGCGCATCGCTGCTACGCCCCGGCATTCAAGAGCTGATCAGCGACGCGATGCGCGGCAAATTCGTCGTCGTGCTCGCAGAGGCGATGGATCGCCTGAGCCGCGACCAGGAGGATATCGCCGGGCTGTTCAAGCGCATGGCCTTCGGCGGCGTGCGGATCGTCACGCTGTCGGAAGGCGACGTGACGCATCTGCATGTCGGCCTCAAGGGCACGATGAACGCCCTCTTCCTGAAAGACCTGGCCGACAAGACGCGCCGCGGGCTGCGTGGCCGCGTCGAGGACGGCAAGTCCGGCGGCGGGCTGTGCTTCGGCTATGACGTGGTGAAGCAGTTCGCATCGAATGGTGAACCGATCCGCGGCGACCGAACGATCAACGAGGCCGAGGCCGCCACTGTCCGCCGTATCTTCGCGGACTACATTGCCGGCAAGTCGTCGCGCGCCATCGCCTTTGAGCTGAACAAGAAAGGCGTGCCTGGGCCGCAGGGCGCCGAGTGGGGACCGTCGACGATCCATGGGAACCCGAAGCGCGGCGTCGGCATCCTCAACAACGAACTTTACGTCGGACGCCTCGTCTGGAACCGCCTCCGCTATCTGAAGGACCCGGACACGGGCAAGCGGGTGTCACGCCTCAATCCCGAATCCGAGTGGGTGATTCAGGAAGTGCCGGAGATGCGCATCATTGACCAGGAAGTCTGGGATGCGGTGAAGGCACGTCAGCAATCCCTCGCCTATGAGACGTCCGAGCCCGGCGAGAATGCACTGAACGAACGGCGGCGTCCAAAGCACCTGTTTGCCGGCCTTGTGAAGTGCGGTTGCTGTGGCGGCGGCTACACAATGATCTCGAAGGATCTGCTCGGCTGCGCGACTTCGCGGAACAAGGGCACCTGCGACAACCGCCTGAATATCAGGCGAGATGCCCTTGAAGCCTCAGTGCTCAGCGGCCTCCGGACGCATCTGATGGAGCCCGAGCTGTTCAAGGAATTCTGTGACGAGTTCACCCGCGAGGTGAATCGGCTGAGGATTGAGCGTAGCGCAGACATCATCGGTCAGCGCAAAGAGTTGGAACGCGTCCAGCGGGACTTGGATCGAGCGATTCAAGCCATTCTGGATGGTGTGCCCGGCGTTCAGCTCAAGGACAAGATTGGGGGTCTTGAAGCCCGTAAGGCAGAACTGACCGAGCTGCTGGCGAACGCTGAAGAGCCGCCGCCCCTCCTGCATCCGAACATGGCGGAGATCTACCGCCAGCGGATCGGGGTGCTCTATGAGAGCCTGCAGAACGAGGATGGCAAAGCCGAGGCTGCAGAAGTTTTCCGGACGCTGATCGATCAGGTAACGCTCATGCCCAACGAGGCCGAGCTGGCGATCGTGCTGCGCGGCGACCTGGCCGCGATCCTGCGGTTCGCAGCGAACAAGAAAAACCCCCGCCATCCTTTCGGATGCGGGGCTTTTGGGTGCCTTGCTTTCGCAAGAATCGTTGGTTGCGGGGACACGCAACACCCGATCCCGGCGAAATGGAGACCAAAACGCGAAAAGCGCCCCTTTCGGAGCGCCTTCGCTTGTATCGCAAGAATCGTTGGTTGCGGGGGCAGGATTTGAACCTGCGCCCAGGTAGGGAAGTCCACCTCAAGGCGGAATCACAGTCGCTACCGCGAAAGCTCGTAGCGAACTGGAGACGCGGAGAAGCCACCATGTCGCGCACGCATCAACCAGGGCAAGCGGATATTTCGGAATATGAGGCCGTCGTCAAACGATGGCGCTCCCGGCAGGATTTGAACCTGCGATCTGCAGATTATGAGGTTGGCGCGCCGCCGTTGGCGATGATGAGAACTACGTTTACGCTATAGCCCTATGAATCGCGCTGGCGAAGGGCGGCTTGGGTAGCCCAAGGATTGTTCGTCCTGCTATGCTTCGGGTGGTCGCAGTGGTCAGGGGGACTGAGGTGTGGAATCCGATTGAGCATTCAAATGACGAGAATGTTCGGTGGGCGTGGCTCCGAGCTGTCGAATGGATCGGCTGGCCTCTGTTCCTCAGCCAACCCGTTGTGCCAGTTCTCCTTTACTTCTATCCTTGGCCCGTTGTGATCGGTGCGGTGGTCGTATTTGCGTTTGCATGGCGTGTAGTAATTGTCCCGTTTTGGGTTGCGCCGAGCCTTGCAGGCATAGGTCCGCTCTTCGTGCTGTTAAAGTTCATAGCTGCTCCAGTGATGGCTTATTGCGTATGGCGACAGGGCGACACCCCGATAGCTTTAATGGCGCTTGTTTGGCCTTTCCTTGGGCCGGTTGTCGTGCAGTGGGTGCTGATCCTGCCTACTGCGCTGATGGAGCTAACTCCGTTGGGAAAGGCCTCGCAGATCGGTCTGGTTCAGCATCGCTTTCTCGCTGCAATGGGTTTTCGACCGGCAGAGGACGTTGGGCCGGAAGGAGGGTAATCGCCGGTTCCCGCCTTGCTGCCCACGCGGCCGAGATCAAGAAGTCTCCCTGCCGACGAGCAGATCGCCCACCAACGCGTCATTGAGTTTCTCAAGAAGCCGAGTTCCGAATTGCAGCAGGAAGACAGGGTGCGTGTTCAGACCGATCGGCTCGGCAACATGCTTTGCCGCTTCCCAAAGCAGGGTCCCCTTCGCGCCCGCGTTTTCCGCAGGCACCCACTGGCGATATTCGGCGTACTCCCGCGATCTTGCCGCCATAGTCTCGTCGATCAGGTTTGGCGAACCTCCCAGCAGGGCCAGATTGAGCGCCAAGTCGTCCTTGTAGGAAATCCATGAATATGTCGCGTTGCCCACGAATAAACCGAAATGCGAGCTCGTCTAAGACTCTGTACCACACAGCGACCTCCTCGACGCGAACGATGCAATCTTGCTCGTCCGATGTCTCAGATTCTGCCATTTCCGCAGCATCGAGATTGTTCACCACATATGCGGCAAGCAGACTACTCTTCTCGCGCAATATTTCGTCGGAATTGGCCTTCCCTCGATACAGCACAACCTGTGACGGCCACGACTCATTCAATCTTCGCCGCGCGTCAGTCGTTATGAAGCAATGTGTAAGCGCAACTTCGAGAACATCTGCGTCAGGCTGTTTGCGCAGTTCCTCCTCCAATTTTGGGTGAACCATCAGCACGCCCTCGGCGCTTGCTATGCCAATCGCTGGGCCGCCGAGCTTGGCTTCAACCTCCTCAATGAGAGCAAAGAATCGGTCACGAATTTCGGCGCCGGTCGTCGCCGCTTTGTAAGCTCCTTGCGGTTTTCGAGAATCCTCCCACGCCTTCCTGATTATGGCTTTGGCTTGCTCAGTCTCGGGGCTCGCTCTGCGACCGAATAGCTTGTCAAACAACCCCATTTACGCCTCCGGAGAGCTCTGCAGGAAGGACAACGAACTTACGAAGAAATGCTCGCGACCATCGCTCGGACTTTGTGGTTCTGGTGGTCCTCGAACTTCCATACCGCAGCCGACTTCCGCAAGTTCAACTTGTAGAAATTGATCAGTGCTTGCTCGATGTGATGCTCGGCCGCGAATGCAGGATCGATCCTGATTATCGGAGAAGCGCCGTCATTCATGTGCTTCACGTCATTCTTCCACTCGTTGACGCTCCTACGTGCTACCGCATCCGACACGATCGGTCCCGTTTCGGACATCAGCGCCTTCTCAGCTTTCCAGGCCGACGTAAAGATGCGTTGGTGTTCGGGAAGATGCGCGCCAAACAATTCCTCTGCCGCCGCCGACAGATGAATGGCGCAAAAATAGTTGGTTCCCGCCAGGAATAATTCTATGGCGGCATCGAGATATTCGCTAGCGATCTCAAGCTTCGAAACCTCTACCTCGGTCACTTTCCTGCACTCCGTTCGCTGGCTACGTTGTCAAGCTTTTGATGACTTCGGCACGCGCCAGAATCATGTCGGCTGCCATCTGAAATGTTCTTCGATCTGCGGATCACCGGACCATCGTTGGAAGCCGACCTGTTGGAGGAGTGTCGCCATCTGACATTGGTTCGCTGCTTTGACTGTAGCGGTTAGCGGTACGCTTCGCTTCATGACCTGCTGGATCAACGCGCGGAAGATGCCTTGTCGGCGGCAGGCCTTCGAGACACCGGCGTAGCGCAGATGGAGCGCCTGATTGTCATGCTGAAACCTCTCCATTTCGTCCGGCTCGGCCAAAATGAATCCCGCGACGACACCGCGACCGCCTGTTGCCAGCCACGACTCGCCTTCGGCAATGCACTTGTCGACGATCTTGGAGACGGCTTCCTGGTGCTCCCTGGTGTCGATCAGGAGCGGGATCTCAGGCGCCACTTCCGCAAGCACGCGGAAGACTCCTGCCGCATCGCCTGGGGCCGCCACGCGGCAGTGAATATGCGCTTCGACCATCTGTGTTCCGTCCAACCTCTCGTCGCCGGACGCCCAACGCTCATGTCGTTTGCGGCGAGCGAGATCGTCGGCCCGGGTTCCTCCGCGCGTTTCCTTGCGGCCGTTAGGTTTTCGCAGGCTACACGACGCGAAGCGATGGGACCAGCGGTTCGGTCTGTAGTGATGATTGCCGGTGTAATCGGGCATGAGACAGCGCCCGAGCCCCCGAAACGCACCCGCAAGCCGTCATCAAGCGGCACACTGGCCGTCACCGGCGCCGATCCTCGGCCGCCGAAGCGACGGAGGGTAGCGGCGATGGCCCATTTTGCAGGATTGGATGTGTCGATCGAGGAGACGGCGGTGTGCGTCGTCGATGACCAGGGGACGGTGCTGATGCAATGTTCCGTCGCAACCGAGCCGGCGGCCATCGCCAAGGCGCTCGCGCCGTGGGCGGCGACGCTGAAGCGCGCGGGGCACGAGGCCGGGTCGCTGTCGCCCTGGCTGCATCCCGAGCTCAAGGCACTCGGCGTCCCGGCGGTCTGCCTGGAGACCCGCCAGGTACGCGCCGCGATGTCGGCGCAACGCAACAAGACCGACGCCACCGATGCGCTGGGCCTCGCGCATCTGATGCGCACCGGCTGGTTCCGTCAGGCCCATGTGAAGACCGAGGGCGCCTATCGGCTGAAGCTGCTGCTGACCCATCGGCGCAACCTGAAGCGCAAATTCCTCGATTTGGAGAACGCGATCCGGCATTCGCTGAAGAGCTTCGGGGTGAAGCTGCACAAGGTCGGTCGCGCCGGCTTCGAGCAGGCGGTCCGCGACGCCTCTGCCGAGGATGCGCTGACCGCCGAGCTGATGGATTGCATGCTGACGGCACGCGCGGCGCTGTGGCGGCAGTACCTCAAGCTGCACAATTTGGTGGTCCGGCTGGTGGCGCGCGACACGCTGTGCCGGCGCTTCATGGCGATCCCCGGCGTCGGGCCGGTGACGGCGTTGACCTTCCGCACGGCGATCGACGAAGCGACGCGGGACATCATCGAGCAGCGCCACGGCGACCCGGACGCCTTCATCCGCTCTCACGTCCGCCGGCTGGAAGCCTTGCGCCGCGCCGGACACGTCGAGCGCATCGACGCCGACCATTGGAAAATCCCCGATGACATTGCCGAGCGGGGAATGGCCTATGACGCCCCCACCCGGCCCAAGGACTTTTCGATCCGCACCCTGTCCTTCCTGGACCTGCACCGTCAGGTCGGGAGCGACGGGGCGACCTGGCTCGACCGAGAGCTTGTCGCGAAGGACCATCTGCCCATCACCGACGCCGGATTCGGCCGGGAGGTGAACATCGCGCTCGACCGACGCGCGCAAAGGCTGGTGGAGATGGGACACGCCACAGCCAAGGACGGCTTTATCAGCATCCCGCGCCGCTCTATCGCCGTCCTGGAGCGCCAGGAGGTCGAGCGTGTCGGCAAGGAGATGGCCCGCCGAACGCGGGCTGACCTACGCCCCGTCCGGCCCTGGTGAATATGTCAGCGGCAGGCTGGCTGGCGTCGCCACTCTCGCCAGCGGGCGCTTTGCCATGATCGAGGATGGTCTCGGCTTTCAGCTCGTGCCCTGGCAGCCCGTCCTGGAAAAGCGCCTCGACCACTACATTAGCGGGGTCCGCCGCGATGACGGAGGCATCGAATGGGACTTCAGCCGCAAGCGACAAATCGGGTTGGGATTGTGAGTGCGACCTTACGGCCTTGCCTGCGTGTCTTGACTGGGCCAGACCGGCGCCAACCCCTCAAGGCTGGCGCTGACGCGCCACCGCTGCGCGGCTTCGGCCTTGACCGGCTGTCCCCGGCCCGGCAGCGGCTCCTCATGCAGGTAAGGATGATTGGGAGTGCGGAAGCACTCCAATGCCGACGAAGGAGACGATCAGGGAGGGGCATGGGGCGACTTGAAAGATACGGCATTTTGCCGTATATAATTGAGCTAAAGGAGGCCCCCAATGCCCAAGCCCCAAGTTGAAGCCGAGACCGCCCGATTGGAGGCGCGCATCCCGGTCCAGGTCTATGACCAGATGCAGCGCGCCGCCCGTCTGCGAGGCCTGACCCTAACCGGCTATCTGATCGCCACGGCCGGCGAGGACGCAAGGCGCGTCGTCGAGGATGCCGAGATCATGCGCCTCGCGCGCGAGGATCAAATCCGCTTCGCCGAGGCGCTGATCAATCCGCCCAAGCCGAATGAGCGGCTGATCCGTGCCGCGAAGCGTCATGCCGAGCTGATCGAACGCCGGTGAGTGTCCGCTTCGCCATCGAGCCGCTGGCGAAGGCGCACAAGCGGGCGGATTTCACCTGCGGCAACGACCGGATCGACGCCTACTTCCGCGAGACCGTCTCGCAGGACGTGAAGCGCAAATACGCCACCTGCTTCGTCGCCAGGGAGATTGCGACCGACCGGGTGGCGGGCTTCTATACGCTGTCGTCCAGCAACGTGCCCTTGAACGAGGTTCCGGAGCCGCTGGCGAAGAAGCTGCCGCGCTATCCGACTGTCCCGGCCGTGCTAATTGGCTGGCTTGGGCGGCATAGCGATTACGCTGGACAGGGGCTTGGGGAAGCCTTGCTGTTCGACGCCATCAAGACCGTGGCGACCGCGCCCATCGGGGCACACGCCATCTTCGCCGACGCCATAGACGACAGCGCGGCGGCCTTCTATGCGGCCTTCGGCTTCACACCTTTGGTCCGGCGGCCGCACACTCTCTATCTGCCGGTGACGACGGCGTTGAGCCTGGTATCGCCATGACGGCCGCCGCCGCCCCTACGGCGCTTCCGCTCCACGCCGCCGCGCGCAAGTATTTTTACGCCACGGCGCGCGGAGGCTTCCAGCGCAGAAAAAGGCGATTCTTTCAAGCGCCTCGTTCGGCGATTCTGGACCAATGGCCAGACTTCGCAAGGAACGCCCGCCGACCGCATCCGAGCAGCTTGAAGCGTTGCTCGGCTATCCTTGGCCGTTTCCGGGCCGACCGCCGAAACACGACCTTTCGACCTGGACCGTCACCGACGATTGGCCCGAGAATATTCCGGTCACGGAGGCCGAAGTGGACGTGTTCGAGGCGTGGTTCGGCGATCTCTTCGATGAGCTGTTCGGGTCGTGCCGATGAGGTGAGAAGGAGACATACGCCATGACCGTGCCGCTGCGCGCCGCCCTCTATCTGCGCGTCTCTACGGCGCGGCAGGCCGAGCACGATGTCTCCATCCCCGACCAGAAGCGGCAGGGCGAAGCCTGGTGCGCCTCACGCGGCTACGAGCTGGTCGAAACCTTCATCGAAGCGGGCGCGTCCGCCACCAACGACCGCCGCCCCGAGTTCCAGCGCATGATCGAGGCGGGGACGGCCAAGCCGCCGGCCTTTGATGTGGTGGTGGTTCACAGCTTCTCGCGTTTCTTCCGCGACCACTTCGAGCTTGAGTTCTACGTCAGGAAGCTCGCCAAAAACGGCGTGAAACTCGTCTCCATCACCCAGGAGATGGGCGACGATCCCATGCACGTCATGATGCGACAAATCATGGCGCTGTTCGACGAGTATCAGTCCAAGGAGAACGCCAAGCACGTCCTGCGGGCGATGAACGAAAACGCCCGGCAGGGCTTCTGGAACGGCGCGTTGCCGCCGATCGGCTATCGCATCGTCGCCGCCGAGCAGCGCGCATCGAAGACCAAGAAGAAGCTGGAGATCGACCCGCTACATGCCGACACCGTGCGGCTGATCTACCGCCTGTTCCTCGAAGGCGACGGCGTGAAGGGGCCGATGGGCGTCAAAGCCATCACCTGTTACCTCAACGAACGCCGCATCTTCACCCGCGATGGCGGGCGCTGGGGGCTGGCTGTCAACGGCGAGCACAGGTTCAACAAACGCTCGCACAAGGACCGGGAGAAGAAGCCCGAGAGCGAGGTGGCGGTCATGGTCTGTCCGCCACTGATCGACCGCGAGACCTTCGACACCGTGCAGGCCCGGCTCAAGGCCCGTGATCCCCGGATGACACCTGCCCGAGTCACCAGCGGCCCTACCCTCCTTACCGGCATCTGCTTCTGCGCCAAATGCGGAGGCGCGATGACGCTTCGGACTGGCAAGGGCAGCGCGGGCGGCGTCTATCGTTATTACACCTGCTCGACCAAGGCCCGGCAGGGGAAAACGGGTTGCGAAGGCCGCTCGATCCCAATGGACCGGCTCGATCAACTCGTCGCAGGCCACCTGGAGGATCGCCTGCTTCGACCCGAGCGGCTGGAAACCATCCTCGCCAGCGTTCTCGACCGCCGCCAGGAACGCACCGAGCGCCGTCGCGAACACCTGGCCGAACTGCACAAGCGCATCGCCGAGACCGACCAGCGTCTCAACCGGCTCTTCGACGCCATCGAGTCCGGCGTCGCCGATCTCGACGCTCCCGGCCTGAAGGAGCGCATCGCTGGCCTCAAAGCGATTCGGGAACAGGCCAGCGCTGACGCCGAGCGCGCCCAGGCCGCGCTCGACCATGTCGGCAATCAGGCCGTCAGCCCCGATATGGTCAGAACCTTCGCCCGTGCGGCCCGCCAGCGCATCCGGCTGGACAGCGGCGGCTACCGCCGCGATCACCTTCGCGCGCTGGCCCAACGCGTCGAGGTCGCCGACACCGAGGTCCGCATCATGGGGGCGAAATCAGAACTGCTGCGCACGCTGGTTGCCGCCTCGGGCGGAAAACCCGGCGTAGCCGGTGTTCAGAGTTCTGTTCTGAAATGGCGCACCCGACACGATTCGAACGTGTGGCCTCCACCTTCGGAGGGCGACCCCGCCGCGGCTCTCTGGGGTTCGATCGGCAACGCTAGAATACGCTGGCGTTTGATCGATTGAACGTGCGATCTGGAAAGGGGTGCGGAATTACGCTGCTATTCTCCAGAAGCCGCTCCGAGTTACTTCCACTTGGTTGCAACACGGTTGCAACTGACACGCGCAGGCGGGGTGCCAACGCTAAATATAGGCGCTCGAGTAGGCGGACCTTCGAAAGGGCTGCTTCAAGGCATGTCAGAGAGGATGCATCGCAATGGGCGGTGCTCATGTGGCCGCTGAGGGACCTGATCGCCTATTCGTAGGAATTCCTGGCCTCCGCCAAAAATTGCCGCTGGGACGGTGACATGGCCGGCACTAAGCGTCCGATCTGCCAATCGGCCATTTCCAAAAGCTGCACCTTCTCGCGGTCCCGGCGGATGGTCAGTTTGAAATCGCGAACATCGACTGGGACCCGTACCTTTTCAAAGCGCCAGAGAAGCGTGACGAGCTGCTTGGGTGTGAACGCGCCGCGATCTTGCAGGTAGTCGATGAACGACAGGATGTGGAATTCGGGGTCGGCCTGAGAGAGCGCCACAAGCGCTGTGATTACACGTTTTTTTCGGGCCTCCTCAATAAGCGTGCGGCGATCGCGGCTGACCCTCTTCAGCGTGCCTGCTGCGTCGAGATCTTCGCCATGATCGCCGGTGGCGCTGATGCCGAACCGGTTGATGCATTCGGACCCGATCCGAAGGCGGGCATCGGTAAACCTGTTCCTGATCTCGAACTGGTAGCGAATATCGGGATGATCGCAGAGCTCGCAGTCCTCATCTGGCGCTTCGAGATCATGGAAGCCGCCCTCGTAGCGCCACTCGCGCAACGCCACCGCAAGGTCTGATTTCTCGCGGCTGAGGGGCAAGAGATTTTGGGCAGCACGCTGAACCCAGCTCATCGCTTATCTCCGGCGCTTAGATTTCCCCGGCCAAGGAAGATTGCCATCGAGTTCGCGAAGGCCGTAGGTGTCTTCCTCCCATCGCTTGCGCTCGGCAGGCGGTGGCGGAAGGTCTTCATCGTCGAACCAAAGCAGCGTCAGTGTTTGATCCCACTGGCCTAGGTGGCGAACGTCCTCATGGAGAGCACCGTCGCGGTCCCAATCTTCAAACCACTGGTCAGGCTCGGCTTCCTCGGGGCCCGTTGGCGCCGCGCCGGCTTGAACGCGGGCGCTGTAGGAGTCGCTGGGCAAGTTCATGCCCGGCCTGATCCAGGCCTTGGCGTCGCGAAGTGACGTCGAGCGCGCGCTATACCGGACTTTGCCGTTTTCCGACAGGACGTAGGCGCACAGCTCACGAGAGAATGTTGCGAAGCGCGACGCCGTCGACATCAGTGACGCGTCGAACTCCTCGGCCAAGTCGCTAATCGCGGCGAAGCCCATGTCTGCCGCATCGACGCGCGGCTTGAACAGCTTGTGGGGAAGGAGGAGCTCTGCCGCGAAAATATCGCAGGCGATTTCACCCTCAGGCCGTCGAGCAAAGCTCCAACTCGGGGCAGTATGGTCGGCGGCGATACCGAGCGCTTCATGGGCCACTTCATGGCAGACACTGAACCGCTGGCGCCGGCCATCATGGAGGCAATTCACGCAAATCCGATACTTGCCGTTCTTGTCGCGGAAGGACCAGGCGTCTTCGTTCTCCTGAAGCGTATCGGCCTTCACCACGCCGCCGATTTGTGCTGCATAAGCGTCGACCAATACCGGGAGGGCGAGTGGACTGCACTTCGAGATGAAGTCGCGCGCCTTCATCACGACGGCGAGTTCATCCATCGTCGTCCTCACTCATGAACCTGCGAATGCGGGCGAGCGAAGTGGCGTAGTCGGGGCGGGCACCGCGGTTCACGACGGTGGTGAGCATATGGAATTCCTCGGGCGTGACGTCGTCGTTGGCCTGCGCGAACTCGACAAGACCTGGGTCTATGTTGGGGTGGCTCGACAGAAAGCGCAGTATTTCGGCGTTGCGCTCTGAGGGCATCAAACCGGCAATGAGCTTGTCTAGGACCTCCGCCGAAGGCGACTCCTTCGCGCCGGTTTCGAGGCGATAGATATAGGCGTGGTCAACATCGCTCTGCTCCGCGACTACCCGAAGGCTTCGCTCCCCGCGAAGCGCCTTCAGCCAAACCCCTAACGCAGACTCCGGCATCCGCCCTCCTTGACAATGGTCACTGCTTCCCTCATTCTGTTGTCCAGATAGACAACGCGCCCTGAATTGGCTCTCTGCCGGACAGGGCGTTTTTTAGACCCCAGATGTTGTCTGGCCGGACACCAAGGTGCCACCCGGCAGGATGAAACGCAAGCACCGCGAAAGCGGGGAAAGAAGTAGAATGTCAGTCAATGTCGCGGCGCACCTGGTGCGTATCCATATCGACCGGGTGGCTTACGAGTCGCCCAACCCCACCACGGGCGAAGCGCTCTACGCCCTGGCAGACATCCCGAAGCACGAAAAACTCTATCGGGAAGTGGAGGGTCACGCGGAGGACGAGATGATTCCGCGTGACGAGACCGTCGTTCATCTGACGGCGGATGAGCACTTCTACAGCCAGAAGGTCTTCGAGATCCTCGTCAACGGCGACGACCACGAGATCGACACCAAGGAAATCACCTACGACCGCGTGGTCGAGCTCTACCTGGGCAGCGGCGGCAAGCCGTCGAACGAATACCTTGTGAAATACTCCCATGGGCCCGCGGAAAATCCGAGCGGAACCCTGGCCCCCGGTCAAAAGGTGAGGGTGAAAGATGGCATGCGCTTTCGGATTGCCGGAACTGGCGAGTCGTAACGCCTTCATCAAGGACTACGAGGAGACGGGATATCTGATCGATTTCATAGGCGGCTATCTCGTCTTCTTCGGCCTGCCCTATCTCGACCAGGACGGAAACCTCCAGCATGGTGACTGGGTTAGCCCCGTTGACCTCAATGGCCAGGTTATCGATCCACCGTCGAATCACCAGGCTTGGTGGCGTGGTAGCCGGCCGCATGACCAGCAACGTCGTCAGCTCAAGCTCGGGGGAGGCGCCGACAAGGTGACGGTCAGCGATGATCTCGTCACCGACTTCTCGTTCTCCTACAAGCTGCTCGACGAGAACGGAGCGATGCGCGCCTACCGGTCATTCGATGAGAAGGTGCAGACCTATCTCGACACGATCACGGCGCCGGCGCTGGCGGCCTATCCGCAGGCCACGCCGCTGCGCGCCATTGCGGTCAAAGCTGCGGCGCAAGGCTCACCGCTTCGGTATCCAGATACAATGTCATCCCGCTATCACATCAACGACCTGTCCGCCCTGTTGCGCGGCAAAAAGGTGGCGATCATCGGCCTTGGTGGGACCGGCTCCTACATCCTCGATTTCGTGGCGCGGACGCACCTGGCGCAGATCACCTTGTTCGACGACGACAAAGTTCATGTGCACACGATCTTCAGGTTCCCGAGCTTCATCCCGAACGCCATTGGCAGGCTGAAGGTCGAGGTTCTCGCGCAGCACTATGATCAGTGGCACAGCGGGATCGAGGGCGTTGCTGAACGCATCACGGCAGAGACTGTCGAGCGCCTGAAGCACTTCGACTTCGTCTTCGTCTCTGTGGATGATGGGCCCGCGCGACGACTGATCATCGACTGGCTGAGCGCGAATGGCGTGCCTTACGTCGACTGCGGGATGGGCCTGAATCGTTCGGCCGTCGGCCTCAGCGGGTTCGTGCGCGTGACGGGAGGCGATCGGAGGGCGTTCGATGACAATGTCGGCACGGTTCGGTTGCCCGTCGAGAACGCCAAGGAGGATGAATATCGCAAACAGGCTCAGATCACCGAGTTGAACGCCTTGAACGCGACCATGGCCGTCATTCGCTTCAAGCAATATTTCGGGCTACTTGATCGCGAGGACGAGGCGACCTCGTTGATCTTCGACACAGCGACGTTTGAAATCGACTGAGCGAGGCCGACCTGATGAGATACGCATACCAAGCCGTCGAGCGCATGCCCAAGCCGCTCAGCGAGGGCGTCGTCTACCACAGCGAGGAGTTCGAGGTTGGCGCCTTACTGTGCGCCTGCGGCTGCGGCCATCGGGTCAGCCTCTTGGTGCCTGACAGTCACCAGGTTACCTCAGAAGGCGGCTGGGCCACGGTGACGCCGTCGATCTCTGTATGCGATGCGGCCTGCAAGTCGCACTACTTCATCACTGCCGGCCATGTCGAATGGATGCCGGCTTTCTCGGACGAGATGGCGGCGTCAGTCATGCGCCACCAGATCGCTCGCCACGCCGTGCACGATGAGAAGAAGCTCTCGTGGGCCGCCAGGATTAGGAGAGCGTTTGCGCGAGCCTACGGGCGGCTTAAGTCGATGCTAGGAATCTGAAGGTGATAATGGACGCGGTTCTCGAAGGTCTAAAAACTGTTCTTGAACGTGATCTGGTGAATCCCGATCTAGCGACGGATGCCTCTATTGGCACATTACACGTCGCTCGACGCGTTCGAACAGATTGTGAAGAACGACCAACTATGGTTCTCGCATCCATCGTTCATGAACGACCACGCCGAAGTCGTCAGTGGCATCAAACTAGCCCAGGAGCATATCTTCAATCATCCCGTGTTGCCTGGGGGCTTTTCTACGTCTGACGATTACATCGCCTTCCTTGACGGTTTCGAACACAGTATATCGGATTTCGGCGTCCTTGATACCGCCGACACCTACATCTTTTCGTTCTCTGAGCACAACAGGACCGATCTAAACGGCCGGCTGTCTATGTGGCGCGGCTACGGTGCCGAAGGCCACGGCGTTGCCATGGTGATCGACCCAAGCAAGCTGACCTCGACGCAGTTCAGCCCGCTCATCTTCGACAAGGTTCATTATCTAGAAGAGGCGGATCGCATCGCGTGGCTCGACGACGTGTTCGACCACTCGACCGCGTACCTGAAGCAGCACCCGCTTCAGCCGAACCAATATCACGATGCCGGCCGGCTGCTGTTCCTTCGGGTCAAGCTCGCGTCCATCTTCTCCAAGCTGTCAACGGCTTCAAGGAAGAGGCGGAATGGCGTGTCGTCTACATACCTGATCGCGACGTGAGGGGCCTGCTGAACGATCAGCTCAGCTACTTCAATGGCCCGCGCGGGTTGGAACCCAAGCTTAAGCTCAGACTCCAGGCCCAACCCGACGTGACCGACGATCCGGCGCTAGAGACGCTAATAGACCGCATCATCCTTGGACCCAGCCGGGCGAGCCCGATCCTAAAGATGACCGCTCAACGGCTATTGAGGGAATGCGGCAAGATGGCCCTGGTTAATAAGGTTCACGTGTCTGACATCCCGTTCAGAATGCTGCGGTAGCCTGTGCGGCGAATCCTTTGCCTAGGAGCCCAAGAACTGGTTGACCAAGAGTCCGATCATTTCCCACGCGCCCATCGACTCCTCAAGCCATCGAGAATGTCCGGAAATTGGTCCGCTACAATGACAGTTCCTGGCACAGGAACGCAATTTATCGGACCCGGGCGAAGGGTGATCGAGCGGCCTATCAGGGCGCTTAGCACTTGGGCATGGGGAGTGCCAAAATTCATACGGCGTGATATGAACGAATGGCGAACGATTCGCCGCTTGTTGAACCGTATCAAACTGCAGGGTCGCGAAGATGGCTAGATGCACAGCGCCGGTTCGAGGCCACATACGGGGTGGCGGAGCGGACTGTCCTGCGTGTAGTGGCCGGTACGGCAGGTGGGGCGGAGGCTACAGCTCGTTCTCCCAACCCTCCTACTCAACGCCGTCCTATTCGCCGCCGTCTTACTCCTCGTCGTCGAGCAGTGGGGGTGGCCGCAGTAGCGGACGCGGTAGCCGCACTTCGAAGCCTAGGTGGGCGCGAGCAAGTTCGGCCGTCTGGTATACGCCTGCCGAGGTGCAGGAGCTTGAACCTGTCCGTGCAACCGTCGAGAAACAAGCATCCCTTGACCTACGGGACATCTTCCTCTGCCATGCGTGGGACGACCGGCAGGGTGCCGCGAAGGACCTGTACGACCTACTAAAGGCGCAGGGCGTCAAAGTCTGGTTTAGCGAAGAAGATATCCGGCTTGGCGTGCCGTTCCTCCGCGAGATCGACAGAGGGTTGGCGAAGTCGCGGATTGGGATCGTGCTGGTGACGCCCAACTTCCTGAAGCACATCCGAGGCGAAAGTATCGCCGATAAGGAGCTTTCGGTTCTCTTGCAGCAGGGCCAAATCGTTCCCATCATGCACGGCACGGACTTCGAGGCGTTGCGCGAAGTCAGCCCCATGCTCGCATCGCGCAACGGCCTTAGCACAGCGGAAGACAGCATGGCCGATGTCGCGACCAAGCTCGCTGATCTGGTCGCTCTCTAACTTTCGGCCACGGCGGCATCGAGCACTCTGCCGCTGAACTTCCGATATGCCGGACAGCCGCCCTGCACCCGAAACTTTTCGACCGTTCGCGCCGAGAGGCCCAGGATCGTTGGCGTCGCTGAGCAGGAACCGCGCCGCCGCGTTTCGGCATGCCTCCAGCCGGCTGCGCCGGTCATCTCCGTCGATCGACATCGCCTGGTTGGCTTCTCTCCCCGTGCGCGCCTGCGGGCAGATGTCATAGGCCGGCGTCAGGGCTAGCCATTCGCCATCCCAGTAGGCCGCGTGGTTGCGCGCATGGTCGTCAGTGTTGCCGACCAGCACGTTGAACACCATGCGCGCGAACAGTTCGTGCAGGGTGGCATTCTCATCCCGATGGGGCAAGCGCCAGCCCGACTGGTGACGATCTGGCGTTGTATGTTCACCTAACTACCGAGATGCGGGTGAAAGGCTATCCACCCGTGATGATGATAATTGCGTCCGATCAGATCGGTCTCCTGATTGACGGAGAATTCTCTAGCTTTTGATCCATTCGCAGGTGGTGCGTGGTGCTGAGGACTCATCTCTTTGAGGGCCAACTCGGCTTGCATGTGCCTCCTGCCATCCGCACGTCACCTTCCCGGAACGGTCCGAACGTCGGCTCATGGAGCTGCTCCCTTCGACCGCTTCGGTCATCAGCGCTATCTGGCGCCGTGGCGCTATTGTCCTAAAGACCGAACGGGATTCCGCCAGCCAGTCCTAACGAAGGTCAGAGGCGCTGCGCGAAGTCCGCCAGATCCGCCTTGGCGGCGGCGTCCAACGCGACGTCCCAGCTGGGCCGCGGCTCGCTAAAGGCGGCCTCGATCGCCTCGCGCACCAAGGCGGCACCAACCTTGCGACCGGCCTCCAGCGTCAGCGCATCGGAAGCTTCCGCCCGTGCGATCTGCCAAAGCCGGACGTGCTCTGCCGTCGGGTCGAGCTGGTCGCGCAAAAACCCGGCCAGATCATCGACCGACACGATGCCCCGTTCGGCGAGGGCGGCGCCCAGCTGCACGGTTACCCGGGTAATGGGCGGCATTGCGCCATTGAACAACCAAGCGTTTGGGTCAATGCGCTGGGTTTCAAACACGGCGCCAGCGATCGCCCGCCAGAGCCCGGCCTGGTCGATTGAGGCATGCTGCGAGGCGTTCAAGCCGTTCAAGCCCCACGAGAGGACCGGGTAGGCCGGGTTGTCGAGGTTGCGCTGGACCGGATAGCTGAGCGCCTCGCGCACTTCGTAGGTGTCCCGCCACAAGGTTTCGAACCACAGGGTGAGGTCCGGGATGCGTGAGAGGATGCAAGCGACCACGTCGGACTCCGGCGAGCGCGTGGTCATGCCGTCGGCGCGGCCCGTCGCCGTCACCAGCCCCTGCCGGACCCCGCTGGCCAGAACCTCGGCCGCCGCAACCGGATCGCCATGCGCCTCCAGGATCGAGGCCTCGGCCAAGATCCGATGCACCACCCAAAGCGGCTCTTCCGCGCGGATCCACGTGAATGCCGCCGCACCGAGCGGCGCGATGTTGGAGGACAGGCCGACGAGGAGCCGGTCGCGGACCGCGCGTTGGGCGTCGACATCGACCTGCGCGCGGCCGGCCCGACGGGGGGTGTTGCGCCAGATGATTTGCTGCAGCCAGGCTCGCCCCAGCCAGTGCCCGTCAGGTCGCGACAGCACCGCCTCCAAGAGGCGGGCGATGCCTGCCTCGGCGCCCGGCAGGTCGTCCACGGCCACGGCGGGGAGGCTCCCCTCGATCGCCTCAAGCAGCACGAACGGAACGACCGGGCCCAAGGGCGCGCCGTCGTCCGAGAAAATCGCTGGGCAAGCGCCAATCAAGGCCGCGACCCGGCCGACGCCGAGCGGCTGAAGCGGCTCGGCGAACCCCGATTGAAACAGCGAGGGCAGGCCCGTCAGCATCGCCATGTAACGCTCGGGCCAGAGGGTGGCAGCTGCTTGGTGCGCCCAGCCATCGCCCATGGGCATGCCGTCGTGGCGGGGCCATAGGCTGCGCGTCGTCAGTGGCGCCCCGGCCGTCCGTTCGGCGTAATCCCGCAGGCGGTCGTTGAACCGGGAGTTCCACAGCCCCTGCAGGCGGGCCTGCAATCGCGTCAGGAGCGGGTGGGTGTCCTCCTGTTCCGCGACTCGGGCGCAGATCGCCGCCGCCAGATCAGCGTTACTGATCTCGCCGAGCATTTGCAGTTCGTCTACGGCGTAGAACAGCCCAGTCCGGGTCGCCGTCACGGCGACCTCAAGGGCAGCGTGCGCCATCAGCCACGTCAGGGATGGGTCAAGGTGTTGGGGCTGGCCGGGACTGGCCGTCGCGACGATGACGTCGCGCCACGCGGGCAGACCGGCCGCCGCCAGGTGTTCGGCCAAGCTTTCCGGTGCGCCCGAGGCGTCGAGCGGCTTCAAACCCTGTGAGAAGGGTTCATCCGAGCCCTCCGACGCGCCGATCCACGCCAAGGTGGCGGCTAAGGCCATAGCGCCGTCCGCCGGCGCCGCAAGGGTCAGGCCGTCAGTCATCGGCGCCTCCTCGCGGCTGACCCGCGCGTGGGCGCTCAATCCACTTGGCTAGGTGGCGCAGCTGATGGCCGGCTTCCTGTCGCAGCGACCAGGTCGCGGGCGGCCGATTGGCCCACCAGCTTTCGAACGGCTCGGCTTCCGCGAAGGTCTCCGCCAGCGCCTGGGCCAGTTCAGCCGACTGGGCGACGCGCGTCATCAGACTGACCTCGCCGCGGCCCACCATGTTGAATGAGTGGCCGGCGTGCCAGATGACGTCGTCGATCTGCAGGAAGCGGTCGTGCAGCCGGCGGCCTCGCGACACCCGAATATCGATCTCGCCGAATTCCTGGGCCGGGTCGCGGAACGCCTCGATCTTATTCAGCATGAGATCGCCGAAGCGTTCGCCATTGGGATCGACACGCCGATGGCGGCGCGGACGAGAGTTGATCAGACCACGGATCGCGACGCCCTGGTACTGCGTGGCAGTCGCGAACTGCTGCAGGTCGTCGGCGTCCAAATAGGGGTCCACGAACAGGACGTGAGAGCGCGCACGGGCGATCAGCCCGCATATCCAGTCCACCGTCTCCTCTCGATTGTGCTCGAACAAGCGAACGCCAAGCGGCACTTGAGGAGCCTCCGCCGGTCGAAGCGAGCCCTGCCGCTCGGTCCGCGCGTCCTGAAGGCGTTCGAGCGCCCGCAAGGGCGTCATAGGGGGCTCAGACTGCCGTACCGGAACGGGCCGGACATAGACCGTCCGCGTACCCGCATCCGGTGCCCGGGCCGGCGGGTCGACGTGCCGAACCCGGGCATCGGCCACTGCCGATGAGGTGACCGAGACATTGCGGAAGAAGAAGGCCGGCGGCTCGCGGTCCAAGACGCCACGCACGGGACAGAACAACTCCTCACGCACCATGGCGACCTGGGAGCGCGCCGGGGCGCGGAACCGGCCCAGCGCGTTGGGCGAGCCCTCGGCGCGCCATGCCGGCGCGCCCGCGCGGACTTCCTCAACGGCCATGCGCAACGAGGTGACGTCGGCACCCCGCCGCGGGGTTCCGCCGAGCTCCAGGGTCTCGGGCGTCACATTCCGATTGACGATGCGCGCGCCAAAGCCGCGCAGCAGCGGATTGGGCGCGATCAGCACGCCTGCGCCCAGCCAGTCGTCGTAGGCCAGCAGGTCGAAATGGACGTGGTCACGGAGCCATTGTCGGGCCCGGCCGTGAGCATCGATGTCGACCACACCGTCGCGCAGCGTCTGGACCGGCTCGGCGAGCGCCGTCATCGGCACCAATCGGTGCAGCCGCGGCCGGCCGTGCCAGGACGGTGAGAAGGGCGGCGGGTCCTCGTGGACGACAAACCCGTCATAGTCGGGCTCGGGCCCTAAAGCCGAAGTGGTGATCACGAAGGCCTGGCCCGGCACGGTGGCCTGACCCTGCTTCAACGTCTCGTACCAGTCGAGCGCATCAGCCAACGACAGCGCGGTACGGCTCACACAAAGCCGATCATCACCGAAGTTGTCCCACCACCCGCCGCCAGGAGGGTCGGGCGGGACCGGCATTTCGGTTGGCAACAGCTCGACCGAGGCGAACAGTAGATGACTTACCCGATCGCGCACGAGCGTGACCAAGCGAACCACGCCCGCGCAGTAGTCGCCGGGGACAAGGGCCGGCCATCGCCCTGGCGGCGGTGCCGGCGCAAGGGAAGTCGTCGGTTGCATTGTAGCGGAATATGGGAGAGTCAGCCTCTGGACGCGAGTCCGACTTCCGCCCAGCCGGAGTAGTTAAACCCCCTTTTCCGCCTGATCGGCGAGTGGAGTGTCGTGTTTCCGGACCACCCCAGAGCCCCCTCTGGGCAGATCCCTTCTGGGCAGAACAGTTTCGGATGGTTCGACCGCTCCGCACTCCTCGCGACATGTTTGTAAGGCCTTACAGCCGCCACCCAAGGGCGGCTCTAGCTCGCTCTCGCCAGAGGTGTATCGTCTCCATCGAGGGTGGGCGACAGATGGCATCTCGGTTTCGGGGCGAACTTACGACAATTCCGCCAGTGCGCATCGCGGTGCGCCGCAGGGGGCTGGAGACAACCATCGATTGGGCGTCCCACGGCGCGGATCGGGCGTTGTCGGTGGCGAGCTTTCGAACCGTCGGCGATCCCAGCCGATCTGGCCCGTTGGCGACTGACCGCTATCTCATCCCCGGCACGCGGGTTGGAGGTGGCAGCGTCGCCGCTATGACGTCGAGCGGCCTCAGCCAGTTCAAGGACCTTCTCCTTGCGACCCAGATTCGAGAGCGTGAAATTCGCACCGACGTCCGCCACGCTCGCTGGCAGTACGCGCTCTCGTGGACTGCGCGCGCGCTGGCCTGGACAACGCTCGCGTCTGTGGTCTCCAAGACCGTGCGCGCGAAGGCCGACCAGGCCGTTGTTCTGCGGCGATCGGAAATCACTACCCTCCGGAGCAACCTCGTCGCTTCGCGGATATCTATCAGCTTCGATATGGAGACAGAGGTCACAGACCCGCACCGGCGGATGATGGAAGCCTTTGATCAGTTGTCCGGCTCAAGGGGATCGTGGGCGCTGCAGACCTCTCAGCAGATCGATCGGGTTAAGGCGCGAAGCATGTCGGGTACGGTGGTGGCGCGTCGCTCCACCCACCTCGCCAGGCGCACCGATGCGTTGGTCGATACCAATGACCTGCCCATGGCGCTTTCGATCCAGAATGGTCGATCGACCGCCTATTTCTATCCGGGTTTCATGTTGGTGGTGAACGCCACTCGCTCGGACTTCGCGCTCGTCGATCTCAAGGAACTCGATGTTGGCTTTGCCCTGACCCAATTCACCGAGACCGACTCTGTCCCCAGCGACGCCAAGATGGTGAGGAAAGTTTGGGCGAAGTCGAATAAGAACGGTACCCGCGATCGCCGATTCAAGGACAATCGAGAGCTGCCCGTCATGCTCTACGGAGACTTGAACCTCCGATCCACCGGCGGACTGCGCGAGTCCTTCCTGTTCAGCCGGCCTGAAGCCTGCGAAGCCTTCGTCCGCGCCATCAATGACTTGAAGCGAATCCTCGCCTCCGGAGGATCGCAAGGTCGGCTTTCCAGTGCACCGACAGCACTTCCGAGATAGAGCGATCTCTCCGCTGATCCCAATCACCTTGGCGACGCGGACATCTTGCATCTGGAGCGGTCTGAAGGGCCGCATCTGGCGCTCAGCTGACGGCAACCCGCGCTTGGGGAGCGTTTGAGTAAAGTAAACGGAATAGCAGGCTATAATTGTGCCCCGTCGATTCGGTTGCTCTCTATGCTCGATCTTTTCTCGCAAAAAGCGGTAGTGAAACTGCCAGAGCGTGTCGCCGTGTTCGGTCGCCTCGCGGGCAACCTCCTAAAGCGCATAGCCGAACCTGAGCGCGTACTCGAGGTCTTAGCTTCTGAGCAGACGTCGGCGCACGGACGAAGTCTCCGCTGCACGGCCGCTGACGGCTTCACGTTCGCGATTGTAGATCGAGATACGTCCTCCCTGCAGGGCTGCTCCGCCGTTCTTAAAGTGGAGGATATCTTCTCCATCGAAGTCGTACGCGATCAGCTCGATGCTGGTGGAGGGCGCTGGATTCTCCCAAAGCCACGAAAGCCCGGAACGGGGAACCTGGACGCTATCGCGGCAGCCACGAATTCGATTGCGGCCGGATGGAAAGATCAGTTCCAGCTGATTGCTGAAGACTTCGATGGCGATCGCCAGCTGCGAAAGGGACTTCGGCCGCCGCAGATGGGAGCGATCTACGCCACCAAAGCGCATTGGAGCGTTTCAAACCTTCCTGCGACCTTGGTGCTCCCAACCGGCGCGGGAAAGACCGACACCATGGTGTCGCTTCTCGTGTCTGAGCGCATCCGGCGTCTCCTAGTCATTGTTCCGACCGATCCGCTACGCCGGCAGATTGCCGAGAAATTCATGCAGCTGGGTGTGCTCAAGACCTTCGGCTGTCTGTCGATAGAGGCAGCTCACCCGACGGTTGCGTTGCTTTCCCGAGGACCGAAGACGGTCGATGAACTGGACGCACTGGTTGCTGAGAGCAATGTCATCGTCGCTACGATGGCAGTGCTATCGAACATGCCAGAGGAGCTTCGGGCACGCCTTGCCGAGCTGATGACACACCTGTTCGTCGATGAGGCTCACCATATTGGCGCCAGGACTTGGCGGGAGCTAAAGCTCCATTTCTCACAACGCACCGTCCTGCAGTTTACGGCTACCCCATTCCGGAACGACGGTCGGCGCGTCGATGGGAAGTTCATCTATGTCTATCCGCTTCGCCGTGCGCAGCCAAACCTTTCGAGGCGAGGGCGCCGAGGGGCGCAAACAGGACGGTACGGCCACAGACCAATCGGCGATCGGCGACGAAGACGACCGCGAATCGGCTGCGAAAACCCGTGGGTCCGCATCCAAACACCGAAGCCCTGGGCCGCCAAGTCACCCGCAAACCAGGTCCACGGACGTTTCGTGGGTGAAATCGCGTGACTTTGGCTTTTGAAACCCGTCTAAGCGGGATTTCTACGCAAAGTGGGTTCGCTCGGAGGGCCGTCGGCGCTCGGCGAACGAGAATCCCCATGGACACCGTCGAAACCGCCAATCGTGGGTTTTTACGACGATCGTGGCTGTGATCACGATTAACCCATCATCGTGATCATGGCGTCCAATCCGGGCTCAAGGCGCGCAAAACCGTCCGTCTTAAGCCCGTGTCCATCCCCGTCCGGCCGTTCCACGGTCCGTCCGAGCACGGTCCAGCGGAACCGGTCGAATCTTCCCTGTTCCCTGTATGAAACCCACGACGATGGGTTTCACAACGAAGTTCACTGAATACCGTTGTTATCCAGTGGCTTGGCATCGTCATACACCGATGGCAAGCCCCAAGGCGACGCTTGTCGATCGACGGTGTATCCCGTCGCCCACGAGCGAAGAACGGCACCGAAACCCGCGATCACGGGTTCAGCGCCTGATGATGGGTCTGGAAACGTCAAAAACCCATCATTTCCGACCGGTTCCACCGTCGGCTCTCCAACCCGCTCGAAATCGGCAGTTTGAAGAGAACGTAGTGTGAATCTGACCCCGTTTCCGTCGATCTGGCGCGAAACCGCCGATTCTCGGAGCCCTAAGGGGCCCTTCCCACGTATCCGATTTCCTTTAACGGAATCAATAAGCTATCGGATACGAGCAGCCAAGTTCACGGTACTGGGCTGGGGTGGAAATGGGGAAGGAATTAGAGGGCACGATACCCCAAACGTGTACGCAGGCCTTCAGCCCGCATACAACGTTCGGAATCACCTATCGGATCGTGTATCCCGGCACCTGCGGCGACCGGCAATCTGGCTGTCCAGGGGACAAGCCCGACGATTCCAACCCCCGCGCGTCCCCTGGCGGGGTCGCTCCGGCCCTCACGGACCGGCTGCGGGGGTTGGAATCGGGGGCTACGCCCGTCGAGATCAAGCTGAGAGATTGATGTCGAAGAATCGTCGTTCTTTAACCGACTGAAATGTCTTGTTAAATAATAGGCCCTCAGCCTCGGACAGACGTCTGTCCGAGGCTGAGGGCCTATTAACGATATTCAGAGAATACGGCCGAACCTGCTTATTTCGGCGCTTCCAAGAGCACTAGGACCGGCTTGTAGGACCCGAACGCAAGCGGCGACCGTTGCGCCGCCCGCAATTGGCCTCGGAGAAAAGGTTTATATCCAAACCGAACCGACGGGTAAGCCGTTGATATTCTTTGTCCAATTAAATGCCCCCTCAGCCTGGCGGTGGTACCGCCAGGCTGAGGGGGCATTTGACGCCCTGCGACAGACGTCGTGCGATGCCAATTAAATCTTGGCTAAAATCGGCTTGTAAGACAGCCGTGGCGCCATCCTTCTGGCGCCTACGAGGTCGACGGCCGCGACAAACGCTCGGTAGTGCGGGGACCTGGCCCTCAGCAAGACAATCCGCACGATATCGACGGAGTAGTACGGCCTCGTCATGAACCGACCAGGGGTTGGAATCGAGCGCTATGCGCAGCGACATCAAGCCGAGAGATTGATGTCGAAGAATCGGCGTTCTTTAACAGACTGAAATGTCTTGTTAAATAATAGGCCCTCAACGTCGGACAGACGTATGTCCGACGTTGAGGGCCTATTAACGATATTCAGAGAATACGGTCGAACCCTGTTATTTCGGCGCTTCCAAGAGCACTACGACCGGCTTGTAGGATCCGAACGCAAGCGGCGACCGTTGCGCCGCCCGCAATTGGCCTCGGAGAAAAGGTTTATATCCAAACGGCACTTACGGGTAAGCCGTTGATATTCCTTGTCCAATTAAATACCCCCTCAGCCTGCCGGTTATACCGGCAGGCTGAGGGGGTATTTAATGCTTACGACGACCGTCGTACGACACCCACTAAATCTTGGCTAAAACCGGCTTGTAGGACAGCCGCGGCGCTGACATTCTGGCGCCTATGATATCAACGGCCCCAACGAACGCGTGATAGTGTGGCGACTTAGCTCGTAGCAGGGCGATCCTCACGACATCGACTGAGTAGTACGGCCTCTTCATGAACCGACCGTCCCGCCGCAAAAACTTGAGCTCGTGAACCTCTCCTCTGCAAGCGCCGCACGTCAGCGCATCATCGATCCATTCCGAAACGGTTTGCCGCACTTCACCAAGAAGGGTCGAAAGGTCCGCGATCGAGAAGAGGACATCCCGATCGGCCTTATCGAAGATAACCCGGTGAACTCCGTGCGCGGGGCGCGTCAGTCGGTGCGACGGGGAAGACGTCGGTTCTCCAGGTCGATGAGCCGTCTGCCCCTCCCCGAGGCCGATGCCTATCGCATGGTCGCGCGGCGGCCGGGATCGTCCCAAGGTCGGCAATCATTCGTTCCAGGCGACAGGAATAACGCTGTCTCAAAAGCGGTGGTGTGCTTGAAAAAGCCGCCAAATGGCCAACCATGCCAGCACCGCGCATCACGCAGCTTTACGACCGGCGTCGACACGAAATGAGGTCCGACGAGGTCGCGCGCGTTATCATCGAGGACGCCGGCCAGCATGACAAATCCAACTGATGAAGATGCCTCAAAAGTCCTGGATCTCATCGAGGAGCAGAAGGCGCGGAAAGCGGAGAGGGAAAAGCAGCTAGCGACCGTAAGGGCGCATTTTGCGCCCCTCGAAGAAAAATGCCGCCGGTTGCTCACGCCGTTGAAGCCGGCCGACAACCAGACAAGGACCAAGAAAGACTTTCTGCTCACCGCGCATAGAACGGTCGATGCCAGCCAACTGCCCCGGCCGTACTTGATATACTTCCTCATGGTCGAGCTGCTCGGCTATACTGATCTCGGCCGTTGGGAAAAGCTTGCCTGGTCGATACCGGTCGACCTAGACGGACACGCCTATGCCATTGAGCATCGTAAATTTGGCGTCGGGGTCTTCACGCAGGACACAACTGTAGAAGAGGTTGCCGGCGCAAACCGCATCGCGGATCTTGTCAGTCAAGCGGTCCGCGCCGCCCGCCCCTATTTCGAGTGGAAGGCCGAGCAGGCGGTCGCTGCCTCGCATTTCAATGTCACAAACAACAGCGGGCACCTGTTCGAGCGCTTCACCTATCTGACGAGCCTCTACGAGGAGACGGCGGCCGAGGCTGAACGGCGCAAGGACGAGAGGGTCGTCACCCCGATAGGCGAGAACGGAACTCTTCACACTTTTCCATCCTACGAGTTGGGTCGAAAAACACGCTGGCTCGCGATGGCGGCGATCGACGCTTTCTTCAGTTGGACCGAGCATATGTTGATCCACCTGGCCATCCTGAACAGCCGCATCACGACGGGAGACGAATTCTCGAAAGGTGTCGTCGGCGAATGGAACGCGAAGTTCAAACTGGCCCTCGACATTGCCGATGATTCCATCATGCGTCGGCACTACGACGAGTTGGTGGTGCTGAAACGCCGTCTACGGAACTTTGTCGCTCACGGCGCTTTCGGCAAGGAAGGCGAGGCGCTGCATTTTCACTCGAGCGCCGGGGCAGTGCCGGTCTACTATGAGGCTGACGGGGGCAAGGCGAAATATTCGCTGACAGAGGGCCTGTCATTCGACGACGGCCAGGCACTCAAGACGATCGAAGATTTCATCGCTTATCTTTGGTCAGGGCCTCGCGAGACCGCCCGGAGATATATTCAGGACGGCGATCTGCCGACGATCCTGACGCTGGCGCAAAATGGAACGTACGCGAAGGCGCTCACTTCCGAAGATGAGATGGAAATTTTGCTCGACCATCTCGGCAACGAATGGATGAATGCCGCCAACATGGATTGGTAGGCGACCTCTGCCCTTAACCTGCCTGGCGGCAATTACGGCGGCGCCGGGACAGCGTCGCGGAAGGTCGTCGCGCCCTCCCCGAAAGGCTCGTGGCCGGTCGCCATCCGCGTGATACCGCGGACGAGTTTTTCGAACGATCGCGGGCCAGCTCGCGGTCCTCGGCCCGTTGCGCGTCCTGTCGCGATGTTGTGGCTGCGCTATCGTGGCAAGCCGCGCGATGGTCTCCACTCTTGAGCGCGCTGTGATCAGCCTCGCATCTAAAGACCGCTTTCAGGAAGCGCGGAGAACTCCGGCAGTTACGGTTACAGGCGCCCTGCGTCCGGCCGCATTACGGCTGCGGGGCCGCAAACGGCGCGGCGGCTTTGGGGAGCAATAATACCGGTAGCTGCCGCTCGCGAATTCGAGCGGTGGGCTGCCGATGGTGCCTCAATCTCGAAGAGATATGGCCGTCGAAATCGTCTTTGAAAAGCGCCTTTCGTTCAGGCAAGCCGGCGGCCGACATTGGGGCGCGCTGCCGCGCCGCTACCCAGCGGGCGTGAGTAGAACGCAGACATCATCGGCAGGCGTGACGATTGTTGTGCGGAGCTTGGCGCGCGTAACGCTTACCCTTAGATTCTGGCGCGCCTGGCTGGCATTTCCTTCGACTAGGTTGCTCCGCACGATGCGGTTCGGGTTGGCGACGATTTGTCCCTTCTGGCGCAGGGGCCATCCCTCGAAGATGATGACCTCATCGAACTGCTTCCCTTTGGCCTTGTGCATATTCATGACGATGACGCCGGACTCGACCTTCGATGCGCTGGAGAAGTGCTCGCGGACGAACGACTGACGGACAATGGCCAGTGCGCTGCGATAGGCGCCATGGTCCCGCCAGTCTTGGGCGAGGCCGTGACGCAGCTGGGTGCCGCGCTCCAACAGCCTGACATTGCGAACTTCGTCCGCCACCGCCCGCATGCGCGGGCAATGACTGGCCTCAACGACCGCGCGCACAGCGACCCAATCCTTGTCCGGATCGCCCGTCAACACCAGCGAGCGGGTCGCGATACCGACCTCGGACGCGGCACTAACGATGCTGTTCTTAGGGGGGGCCTTGCCAGCCAGGAGGCATAGTTTCCATTTTTCGGCAGCTGTCCGCAGCCGGGCGGCTTCGGTCATATGGCCCTTACCCGGCGTATTGCCGCCACGGCCCTGGTAGAAATTGCACAACAGATCGATGAACATGTCGAAGTGTCGCTCAGCCTCATTTTGCTCGAGCAGATATGCGACGATCTCGGCGGCGAGGATCGGCCCTTCCATATCGACCGATGCTGAATGGCCGATCGGCGGAATATTGCCATAGGATATCCGAAACGCATCCGAGACGGTACGCGTCATTGTCTTGGTCGGAACGAGTACCGCGAGCGACCAGTCCTTGATCTTCAGTTTTAGGAGCCTGGCGCGCGCCTGCACGGTCTGGGTGATCAGGGTCGTGTAAGCTTGGTTGGCATTGGACTGGTAACCGCACAGCGCCACGCCGGCATAATTTTGCTGAGTGAACTTGCCGGTGAGAATGTCGTTTCCGAACAAGGCAATATCCGAGCCTTTGCTGCGGTGATTGTCCGTGCGCAGGTCGATTTCGGCTGGCGCGAAGTGCGCCTTGAAGTGGTTGAGACGTTCGGGATCCGCGCCGATGAAATCGAAGATCCTTTGTTCCGGATCGGCAAGCGCGAGCAAGGTGCTATGGCTTCCCAGGGCCTTGACGACCGCCCATTGCTCCGCACTGGTGTCCTGAAATTCGTCGAGGATGATATAAGGATATCGGGTCGATACCAGCTTGCGCAGGCGATCGGATCCTTCGAGCAGCTGTGTCACGAGTTTCGCAAACAGGTCGAAGCAGACCTGACCCTCGTCGATCGCGAGGCGGCTGCGCTCCTGTTCTTCCCGCTCCAGCTTTTCCGCGCGCTGCTCGTCGGTCAGCTTGAACGCGGCCGGATAGCCGTTTCGGATCGCTGAGAGTGCTATGGCTTCGGCTGGCGGTGTCAGGATCGACAGCACCCGCGGCAATCCGACGAGATAGCCATGCGCCTTGAGGATGCGCCAGAAGAAGGAATGATATGTATCGACTTCGATCACGCGCTTTTCCGCTTTCGAGACGTCCTCCTCCTCGTCGATCGCTTCCAGCACGCGCGAGACCGTGGCGCGGGCGAAGCTCAAGAAGAGGATCCGCTGTTCGGGCGCGAGCGCGGTTCGGGCGACTTGCGCCGCCTTCAGGATCGATATGGTGGTTTTGCCAGAACCGGGGCCGCCAATGACGAGCTGATGTCCGGCATGGGTCAAGACTTCCTTTTGACCATCGGACAGGATCATGCGGTCAGCCCAGTAGCGCGTCGAAGCCGTCCGGCACCCCCGCTAGGGCGTCGGCCACAGGTGGGTCGCACAGGTCCTTCACCGTCTTGCAGGCGTCGCGTATCCACAGCGGAAACTCCTCCTCCGTGCATTGAGCGAGAAAATCTGCTGTCCCCCAATTTCCTTTCGACCAGCCAAAATACTCACTGAGCGCGCTTTCCACATCGGCCTTCGGATCAGGATATTTCGCTATCAGGTGCGGCGGCCAGTCGAGGGCATCGGCGAACCGGTCCATAGCCGCCTTGGTTGTGCCTTTGAGGACCATGGCTTCGAAGCCATTTTCCTCGTGCATGAAGAGATGTTCGATCTCGGCCTCGATCGCGGCCTTGCTCTCCGGGGTCTGCTTGTCGCAAGCGCCGAAGACGCGCTTGCCGAGTCCGGTGTAAAGTCTTCCGAGATCGGCGATTTGCGACTCGGTCCCGGCATCGATGGTGCAGATACCAAGCGCTTCGAGCGAACAATAGGTCGCGGGATTGAGCTCGGCGAGCCGGCGCGCGGATACGGGCAGGCTTGACGCTTCGGTAGCGCCCTCGACCATCAGGATTCGCCGGGACAGGAGGCCCTCGCAGAAGCGTGTCCGGAATTCCTGCCGGTAGCGCTTGTGTTTCACGCTGGCGGGAAGCGAAACCGTCGCATGAGTGAGATCCCCAGCGGGAGATCGGGCAAGGATCATTGTCTCATGAAGGCCGAATTCTTCGAGCACATAGGGCGAATGCGACGTGAAAATCGACTGCGCCGACAGCTTGCGCAGTTCGTGGACGATGCGTTTCTGCGCGTAGGGCGGGATTGCCGTCTCCACCTCCTCCATCGCGAAGATGACGTTCTGCTTGTCCTCGGCGATCTGGGACAGCATCGCGAGCACGAGCATGTTAATCGTGCCGGTTCCCTGGCGAAAGAACGGCGCGGCATGGTCGCCGTCGCCGGTGGCGATGAAGGCGGTCACGACCTTGCGCAGATGCTCACGGGTCAGGGTCGAGACCTTGAGATGGGGCTTCACACCCCATTCGCGCGGCACATATTTCTTGAGCGACGCATTGATACTTTCGAGCACGCCCGAGATGCCGAGCTTAGGGTCGCTGGCAACATTGAAGCCGGCCAAGCTAGCGATCGTATCTTCCCACATCTGCGGGCGGATTTCTTTTAGGCGAAGGATGATGTCGAGAAGGCTGCCATGCTCAAGGCTGAGGGCGCGCGATCCGGTGCGCAGCGACCGAAGATAGAGAAACCCGCAACTCTGCTTGTCCTTCTTCGAAAAGCTCACCGCTACGTCGCCATCCGCCAGGGTCTGCGAGAAATAGGTCGCTCCGACGAAATCGTCCTCTTCCTCGTCATATTCGCCGATGAAGGAGCAGCGCATGGCGGCGGTGATAGCGTTGGCATCCACTCCGGCGGGATCCGCCTCAGTGTAGAGCTGATTCATTTGCGTATCGAGCCATTCGATATGGTCGCCAAACCGCGCCTGCTGCTCGATCGAAAGATCGCTGATCAGGACCTCGATTACGATGCGCGGCTTCTCGGGCGCTGCGGTACGCTCTTCACCGCCATCGTCTTCGGCACCGGCTACCTCAACCTCGGTCTGTTCAGGAGCTGGCGCGGGAGCGACCGTCTCGGCCTTCCCGGCAGCATCGGCACCGTTGCCAACAGAAGGCTTGGGGGAGAGATGTCTGCCAAGGTGGAAATCGTGTTCATCGACTGGCGGTCGGCGGTTAAGCCGATCCGGCCCCAGCACAAGATCCATCGCTTCGAGCACGGTGGATTTGCCAGTGTTGTTGTCACCGATTAGCACTGCGTGGCCCGGGAAGATCAGCGTGGCCGATTTGATCCCGCGAAAATTCGTGATCGATAATTTGCTGACCTTCAACGTACATTCCCTCTGCCGACCAGCCTTCGCCTAACTCTGCGGGATGGTTCTTGTCGGCACGGTACCGGAAAAGACAACCAACCGTTATTGTTATCGGAGCCGGATCAACGCATATCTGCTGCCTTCACGATATGACGAATGGCTGCTTCTCGGATTTGCAAGCGGCAGTCTGAATGGCGACAATGGGCGCAGAGCGGCTGAAGCTGCGTTAAGCCTTTCTAGGTCAGGTGGGGTCTGTTCGACGTAAGGTGATCCTCGTCAACTCGGACGGGCGGCCGAGCCGTATCGCAAAGCCGGGCCACAGCGCCGTACCGTTGTTGACGTAGAGCGTCATACCGCCGACATCGTAGCGACCAGAGACGTATCCTGAGTTGGCACGTGCGGCCAACCGGTCGACACCTAGGATCAGCCCGCCGTGCGTATGTCCGGACAGCTGCAGGGCCACGCCGAGTGCCGCTGCTTGTCGCGCCTCGCCCGGCTGATGGTTCAGCAGGATGATTGGAATGCCTTGCGGGGCGTCCTTGATCGTCGCATGGAGGTCCGGGATGCGATTTCGACGACGAACTGATTGATCGCTGATGCCGACGAGCGTCAGCTTGCCGCCGTCGCGATCGAGAACGACGTTCTTGTTCTCGATCACGGACAATCCCAGCGCGGCATAATGCGCCATCCACTCATAGTAGCCGAAGATGTTCTCGTGATTGCCGGAGACCACGTGAACGCCGTCTATAGCACGCAGGTCGCCCAGAGGCGCTACGTCCGCGCGCCGCGCATCGATGGTGCCGTCGACCAGATCTCCGGTTATCGCGATCAGGTCAACGCCGAGCTTGTTCGAGCGCTCGACGACGTCGCGCGCCCACGAGGCGGGAAACAGCCGGCTGATGTGAAGATCGGTCAGTTGCAGGATCGTGTAGCCGTCGAACGACTGCGGAAGTCCGCGGATGCCGACTTCAATGTCCTTCAGTGGCGGAACCCGCGTGGCCTGCTGGACGCCAATCGCTGCCGCGATGGCGGCCATCGCAGCCATTGCGTATCGAATGCCGTCGGACACGCTCACGGCGCCGCCGTGGACTAGCATCGAGACCAGCAGGCCGCCACCTAGCAGGATCTGCAGCAGCGCCAGAAGGACGATCGCGCCGAGCGCCCAATTGAAAAGGATGACCAGGGAACGGGGAAACTCGGGTGAGAAGACCGAGCCCGACGAGAGCCGGCACAATTGGTGATATTGCAATGCAACGAGAACGAAGAAGGCGACCACGATCTTTGCCGAAAACGGTAGCTGCAGCGGCCAGAGGAAGGTCACGATCAGGAGATAGATCAGGCCGAATATGAGCGGGCGAATGGCGTCTCTCCGGGTTAAACTCTAGGCGTCGCCGCCGACGTAGGACTTGGCTACGATTTCCCGACTGAGACAGGGAAGGCTACACGCCTTTACGCACGCAATCTTGTCTTATCTCGTGCGGCGTCGGCCAACCGTCCCTTAGACCCGACGGCCGAGGATCGCACAGGCTCTTAGAACTTCGGCTATACCGCAGGCGATGGAAGCGTGAGCATTCATCCGCGGCGTGTCACAAAGGCAAAGGCCATAAGGTTCGGCCAGCCTTCTATATGTCCTTTTCACGAGTGTTGGACGGGAGTCGCGAACGGCCGACTCGGGCGCAATGCCGCTGTTGGCGGACCTTTTAAACCGCGAAGACCGATGCCTCTTGCTGCAAAATGCTGACGCCAAAATAACGTGAACCTACTTGAGACAGAAAGGCATCCCCAATTCGCCTTGGCTCATGGCATCAACTGCGTCGTCTAAAGCCTAATACAAAGCATCCGCGTAAAATTTCAATCAACAATGACATAGGCGGAGGAGAAATAAATCTACCCCAAAACAACTGAGGCCTAAACGTGGACCAAGAAACTGTCATAAAGGAAGCGGTCGTAGCTGCAGTCTCAGCAGCAATTGATCTCGTGAGAGCGTTGGGTTTCATACCAGAGGCAACCGGCGATTTGACAACTAATTCTCGGGTAGGAGGGCAGCTCTTTGATGAGGTACGGCGCCTCTCTCAAGAATCCGTTCTCGAAAATACCGATAGCGGCCCCGACGCGGAGATATGCCGAATTTACGTATATATCTTTGGCTGCAAGGGATGCGCCCGGCTTGGAAAACGCCTCAAGACGAA
>JBEKFQ010000017.1:0-62214 GCA_050013235.1 Beijerinckiaceae bacterium | reverse complement strand
ACGCTTGCTGAAATTGCGAAAGCGAAAGCGCGCTGGCCATTTACGGTCGTCCCCGCGACCGGGCGAATCCGATCATTCAAAACACAACATGTAGCGCAACCTGAGTCAACGGGATAAGCCTTAGGAGTTGGGACGACGGTCCGAAAAAGTCTTTTGGGAAAACCATTCGAAGAGCAACTTCAGGCCGGACTTGGCAAGCTCAGAGAATTAAGCCTTCTTAAGGATTAGACATGGGCAAGAAACCGGTTCAGACAGAGGATGAAACCATACAAGGCCTTCTGGAGGAATTTAAAAAGGGAGCAAAGCTATTTCATCTCGGAGCTCTTCTTGAAAGCAGAGAGATCGAATTAAAGGCATTTGCGCAATACAAGGAAGCGCTGGCAAAGCTTGAGACCAAAAGTCCGGCCGGGCGCGATGTTCTCATTCCGCTCTTGAGCGACCCAGACTCAGAAATAAGGGGTCTAGCCTGCGGGTTTCTGATCAACCGGCACCCCGGCCTTGTAATGCCCATCCTCGACGAAATCATCCAAGAGTGGGGAACCTCGGCCGCCGGCGCCGCCCGAAATACAAAAGCGTTGTACAGCATGGGTTTGTACGACGGCGTGTAGACCGGCGGCAATGCGTCATCCCAAGCCGCGCTAGCGCCAACGCCCTCACCTCCGTCACAATACCGTCATCCATTCTCGCGACACAACGGCATCACGGAGCGCGACAGGTCATGGATTTCTTCAGGCGGTTCACCTTTCTCCTTTGCGCGCCCGGCTTCGATGCCGACGATCTCGAGGGCATGCGGCTGCAAAAGATCATCGCGGCGGTCGAGGACGACGGGTTTCAGGTCGTCAAGGCGCGCCGCACCGAGGATGCGGAAATGGCGGTCCAGACCGATGCCGCCATCGGCTGCATGGTCGTGGATTGGGGCAAGCGCGGGCTGGAGGGCAAGACCGCCGCCTTGATCAATCTGATGCGCAAGCGCGGCCTCGAAATGCCCATCGTGATCCTGGTGCGGCGCAAGCGCTTCGAGGATATTCCGATCGAGGTCCTGGATTTCATCGACGGCTATATTTTCCTCTCGGAGGAGACGCCGGAATTCATCGCCCGCAACCTCATCAGCCGCCTCAAGCAATATGCCAACACGCTGAAGACACCCTTCTTCGGCGCGCTGGTCGATTATGCCGAGGAGGGCAATCAGCTCTGGACCTGCCCCGGTCACAATGGCGGGATGTTCTACAGCCGCAGCCCGATCGGGCGGATTTTCGTCGAACATCTCGGCGAGGCCGTGTTTCGCGACGATCTCGACAATTCCATTCTCGAACTCGGCGATCTCCTGACGCACGAGGGGCCGGCTCTCAAGGCGCAAAAGGAAGCCGCCGTCATCTTCGGGGCGGAAAAAACCTATTTCGTGCTCAACGGCACCTCCGCGTCCAACAAGATCGTGCTGGGCGCCCTGGTGACCGAGGGCGATCTCGTCCTGTTCGACCGCAACAACCACAAAGCCGCCCATCACGGCGCTTTGCTGATCACCGGCGGCACACCCATTTATCTGGAGACGGACCGCAACTGCCACGGCCTGATCGGCCCGATCCAGGACGCGGCGTTCAACGAAGAGGCGATCCGCGAAAAAATCCGCACGAATCCTTTCGTGAAAGACAAGGAGGCCTGGCGCAAACCCCGGCCCTTCCGCGTCGCGGTGATCGAACAATGCACCTACGACGGCACGATTTACAGCGCCGAATCCATCCTGAAGCGGATCGGGCACCTCTGCGAATATATCCTGTTCGACGAGGCCTGGGCCGGGTTCATGAAATTCCACCCGCTCTACGCCGGGCGTTTCGCCATGGGCTTGAAGGGCCTGGACGAGACGAGCCCCGGCATTATCGCGACCCAATCGACCCATAAGCAACTCGCCAGTTTCTCCCAAGCCTCGCAAATCCATGTGCGCGACCGCCATATCGCGGGGCAGCGCCGGCGGGTCGAGCACCGGCGTTTCAACGAGAGCTTTCTGCAGCACGCCTCGACGTCGCCCTTCTATCCCATCTTCGCCTCGCTCGACGTCGGCGCGCAGATGATGAAAGGCCGCTCCGGCACGATTTTGTGGGACGATACGATCCGTCTCGGCATCGAGGTGCGGAAGAAGCTGCGCGCGATCCGCCAGGATTACGAGCGGCAGGAGAGCGATCCGGCCCGGCGCTGGTTCTTCGAGCCCTTCGTGCCCGATGTCGTGAGCATTCCCGCCGAAGGCCACAGCGGTCCGATGCGTGAAGTCCCCTGGGAAATCCTGCCGACCGACGAATTGGCGAACAACCCTCGCTATTGGGCCTTCACGCCCGGCGCCAACTGGCACGGCTTTCAAAATGTCGCGGAGGATGGGTTCGCGATCACCGATCCCAACAAGCTCACGCTGCTCACGCCCGGTTTCGACCGCCGCACCGGCGCCTATGAAGCGCACGGCATTCCCGCGCCGGTCGTCGCGCAATATTTGCGGGAGAACCGCGTGGTGCCGGAGAAAAACGATCTGAATTCGCTGCTCTTCCTGCTGACGCCGGGCGTCGAATCGAGCAAGGCCGGCACGTTGATCAGCGCGCTCGCCGCCTTCAAGCGCCTGCATGACGAGAATGCGCCGCTCGAGGAAGTCATGCCGGATTTCGTCTTGCGGCGGCCCGCGCGCTATCGCGGATTGCGGCTACGGGACCTTTGCGCCGCCATGCATGGCTTTTATCGCGAGGCCGGCGTCAGCACCCTCCAGCGCCAGCAATTCATGCGGGAGCATTTGCCCGACATAGCCATGGCGCCGCACGAGGCCAACCGCCGCTTGATCCGCAACGCCGTGGATTATGTGCCGATCGCCGAGGCCGAGGGGCGGATTGCCACGACGCTATGGGTCGTCTATCCCCCGGGGATCGCCACCATCGTACCTGGCGAGCGCTTGAACGCGCGGTCGCGGCCCATGCTCGATTATCTCAAAATGTTCGAACGCAGCGCCAATCTCTTCCCCGGCTTCGAGGCCGAAATCCAGGGCATTTACCGCGAAGTGGGGCCGGATGGCGTGATCCGCTTCTTCACCTACGTCGCGCAAGAAGATGAGGAGCCGCGCGGCGATGACGTCTGACCGGATCGGGGTCCCTGCGGTCACGATACGCCCCTCGACCGAGGAGGACGTGCCGGCCATGCTGGCGATTTACCGCGCCTATACCAGCCACGGCGTCGGCGATCTCGGCGGCTATATCCCGACGCCCTTCGACATCGAGGATTTGAAGGCGCGCCGCAAGAATTTGAAGAAGCACAAGCTCCCCCATGTCGTCGCCGAGATCAACGGCGTGGTCGCGGGCTATGCCTATGCCGTGTTGTTCCGCAAACGGCCGGCCTATCGCTTTACCGTCAAACATTCGATCTATGTCCACCCGGCCCATCTCGGCTCCGGCGTCGGGCGCGCCCTTCTGCCCGCGTTGGTCGAGGCCTGCGGCCAGGCCGGGTTCCGCCAGATGATCGGCTATATCGACAGCGCCAACGAGGCCTCGCGGCGCCTGCACGAAGCCTGCGGCTTCCGCCAAGTCGGCTACCTCCCCTCCGTCGCCTACCGTTTCGGCGCCTGGTGCGACTCGGTCATGATGCAACGCTCGCTCGGGCTCGGGGATAGCGTGGGGGTGTAGGAACGCCGCTTCGATCGCTATAACATCCTCCAATCGCCCGCGCCGGGCGCAAAACGGAGCGTGATCATGGACATTGGATTCATCGGCCTTGGCGCCATGGGGACCGGCATCGCCGCCAATCTCTTGAAAGCGGGCCATAAGGTCACGGTTTGGAACCGCACCGCTTCCAAGGCGGAGAGCTTGGTGGCCGCGGGGGCCAGTCTCGCCAAAACACCGCGCGAGGCGGCGCAGGGCAAGGCCGTGGTTTTTAGTATGATGGCCGACGATGCCGCGCAGCTTGCGATCGTCGAGGGCGAGGACGGCATTTTGGCCGGCCTGCCCAAATCCGCGCTGCATATTGCCGCCGGCACGATCGCTGTGTCTACGGCGGACCGGCTCGCGGCGCTCCATCACGCACGCGGGCAACGCTATGTTTCCGCGCCGGTCTTCGGGCGCCCGGACGCAGCCGCCGCCGCCAAACTGTTCGTTGTCGCGGCCGGCGCCAGCGATGCGCTGGACGAGGCCGAACCTCTGTTTGCCGCGATTGGCCAAAAATCGTTCCGCGTCGGCGAGACGCCGTCTTCCGCCAATCTGGTCAAGCTTTGCGGCAATTTCACCATTCTCGCGGCCATCGAAACCATGGCCGAGGCGATGGCTCTCGCGGAAAAGGGCGGTATTCCCAAAGCAAAGATGTTGGAAGTTTTGACCGGAACCTTGTTCGACGCACCGGTCTATCGCAATTACGGCGCCGCGCTCGTGGCGGGGCGTTTTACGCCGGCGGGGTTCAAGGCACCGCTCGGCCTCAAGGATATGCGCCTAGCCGGCGAATCCGCCGAGAAACATCGCGTCGCCATGCCGCTGCTCAGCCTGTTGCGCGATCATCTCGTCGAGACCATCGCCATCGAGGGCGAGGATGTCGATTGGTCGGCGATCGGCAAGACGGTCGCGCGCCACGCCGGCCTGCCAACCAAAAACCCGTGAAGCACAAGGCCCGGCGGACGATCCCGGCAACGGATCTTTAACCACAAACGCAAGTGGGGGCTGGCTTTTCCAGATTAAGCGCGAGATGGCCGCGGCCTCCACGCGGCCTGAATTTCTTCGATATCCCAATATGTTCCCTTGCCAAAAGCCGCCCGGTTCGCGGGCGAATCGGCTTTTGGACGGTGCGAACCCTACGATATCCGGCCTCGCGCACTGCGTGTCTCTAAGACAGCCTTAACCCAATTTTGAAAGCGTAAGGCGCCCGCCGGTGCTGGAGGCGCGGTGGGCGGCGCTCTTCCCTTGTTGGGAAAGGCGTGAGTGTGCGTGTTCTGGGAGTTTTAGCCGATGGCAAGCCAGCCGGGTTCCGGATCGAGGGCGGAGCGCCCCGCCGCGCATAAAGCCGCGATGGGCTCGCTGCAAAAAGCCTCGGCGATCGCTGGCCTCGCCGCCATCATCGGCGTGGGAAGCGTTCGCAATGCGGCGGCCGCGACCATGCTGATGGTGGCCGGGCCTCTCACGGCAGCCGGCTTCGTTTACGAAGTCCAGGCGATGCGCAAGGCTCAGCTCACGCATGAGGCGGCGGACCGTATCCAATATGCGGCTTATCTCGCGGACAAGGCCAATGCCGCCAACGACCGCGACTACGTCACCGCCTCCATCGCCAAGACGGACGACGACGGCTCTCTCGGATTGAAAATCGCGGCGATGATCAAAAGCCGGAGCGTCCTTCTTGATACGTTCGGCGACGAAGCCAGCACCGTCGCGCCGGTCTATGCCACGATCATCAAGCAAATGCTCCGGGACGACGAAGATGCTTTCGCGACTTTCGCGGACAAGCGCATGAGCGTCTCGAAGGCCGAAGCCACCACGCTTGCGGAGCAAGTCGGGGTTTTGCACGAGCTCCACGCGAAGTTGACGCATTTAGCCGGAGGCTAGCCCGGATGCCCCGAAAAAGCTGCAGACTTTTTCGGTGGAGGACATGCTCTAATTCTACCGAGTCACAAGCCTCTCCCAAGGGCCGCGCCGTCATTCCGGGTCGCCGGAGGCGAGCCCGGAACCCAGGAAAACGCTGATCCCGTACGAAGCGGAAACGTTCAGCAGCCGGATCTTTTTTGTTCCTCGATCAGCCACGTTGTCATGGGTTCCGGTCTCTCGCCTCCGGCTCGCCCCGGAATGACGGCCCGGCCCTAAAACGAGAACTGACGCAGTAGAACTAACCCATAAACAAGGAACAAGTTCTTCTCGCCCTTGGCGGGTCCGCCAAAGCGGAACGCGCGCTGGAGATCCGCATCCCATCCCGGACGCACCCCGCACCCTCGATATCCCCGGCCATTTCATCTTGCTTACGGGACCGGCTTGCTTCAGACGTAAAATTGAAGCCAAGAGCGAGTTTACCCGAAAGCACGAAGGGGATACCGGGATGAATGCCTCCAAGCCCTCGCTCCTTGCTGCTTGGGCACGCGCTCCCGCCACTCCGCCCGCTCCCGCCACTCCGCCCGCTCCCGCGAATATTCCCTCTTCCGATGGAATCGACGGCCTTGCCTGGGGCTATCGTTTCTCGGAGACGGGCACGGCCGAACTCCTGCAAGGCCCCGAGCTGCGCGAGGCGCTCGAGACGGAGGAAAGCTGGCTCTGGCTCAATTTCGATCTCGCGGATGAACGGGCGGGCGCGGCAATCGCCTCCTTGCCGCATCTGCCTCCGGCCGCGGTGGCGCTGCTATTATCTAGCGACGACCGGCAGCACATCGAAAGCTTCGGGCAGGTCATTGGCGGGGTGGTGGCGGACTACGAACGCAGCGAGGCGCTCGACGCGCGGCACATCGTGCGTTGGCAATTCGTGATGGCACCGCATCTGTTCGTCTCGGCGCGGCGCCAGCCGGGGCACACGCTGCACCAATTGCATCTCGATCTGCAATCCGGCCGGTGTTTTCCCGATGTTTTGCGCCTGTTCGACGCGCTCATTCACGAATTCACGTCGGCCACGTCGTTCCTGCTGCACGATCTCACGAACAAGCTGGACGAGATGGAAGAGAAGCTGCTGGACCAAAAGGATGTCGGATACGAGCCGCTGGGTCTAGTACGCCGCCGTCTGGTACGCCTGCAGCGGCAAGCCGTGCCGCTGCGCGCGGTGCTGATCCACATGCTGACCGACCGGCCGGCTTGGTTCCCAGACCAGGCCGTCACCGATTGCCAGCGCGTCGCCGCGCGGATGGAAAGCTTGGCCGACGATCTGGAATCGCTGCAGGAACGCGCCCACGCGCTGCAAGACGAATTAAAGGCGCGGGAAGCGGAAAAAACCAACAAGCGTTTGACCGTGCTGTCGATCGTCTCGGCCCTCTTGCTGCCGCCGACGCTCATCACCGGGATCTTCGGCATGAACGTGGCGGGACTGCCGTTTCACGACACCCCGCACGGGTTCCTAGTCACCTGCGGGCTGATGGCCGCGTCGGTAGCCGTGATGCTGGCCGTGCTGAGGCGGATGCGGATGCTGTAGGGGGAGTGGGCATGGCGCGAGCCTTTTGCCGTTTCGTGCTAGGATGCACGCCAAGATTCGCTGACCCCTAGGCCGCCTTGACCCCTCCGCCGCAAAGACTCGTCGCCCCCGAAGGCCGTGAGAGCGATCCCGACGCCTCGCTGCGCCCGCTCTCGCTTGCCGATTTCACCGGCCAGGCCGCCGCCCGCGCCAATCTCAAGATTTTCATCGAGGCGGCGAAGACGCGGCGCGAGGCCTTGGATCACGTGCTGTTCGTCGGGCCGCCAGGCCTCGGCAAGACCACCCTGGCGCAGATCGTGGCGCGCGAGCTGGGCGTCAATTTCCGCTCGACCTCCGGCCCCGTCATCGCCAAGGCCGGCGATCTCGCGGCGCAATTGACCGGACTCGAGGAGCGCGACGTGCTCTTCATCGACGAGATCCACCGGCTCAACCCGGCGGTGGAGGAAATCCTCTATCCCGCGATGGAGGATTTCCAGCTCGATCTGATGATCGGCGAGGGGCCGGGCGCGCGCTCCGTCAAGATCGATCTCGCGCGGTTCACGCTGGTCGGCGCCACCACCCGCGCGGGCCTGCTGACGACGCCGTTGCGCGACCGGTTCGGCATTCCCGTGCGGCTCGAATTTTATACCGTCGGCGAGCTGGAACTGATCGTGCGGCGCGGCGCGCGGGTGATGGGGATCGGGATCAGCCCCGAGGGGGCCAACGAGATCGCCAAGCGCGCGCGCGGCACCCCGCGGATCGCCGGGCGCCTGCTCCGCCGCGTGCGCGATTTCGCTCTCGTCGACGGCGAGTCCGAAATCGGCCGCGCGCTGGCCGATAAAGCGCTCAGCCTGCTCGATGTCGATGGAATCGGCCTCGACCAGATGGACCGCCGCTATCTCACCACCATCGCCGTCTCCTTCGGCGGCGGCCCGGTCGGCATCGAGACCATGGCCGCCGCTTTGTCCGAGCCGCGCGACGCCATCGAGGACATTATCGAGCCCTATCTCATCCAGCAGGGCTTTTTGCAACGCACGCCGCGCGGAAGGCTGCTGACCCCGCACGCCTTCGCCCATCTGGGCCTCGCCGCGCCCTCGCGGCCGGCGCAGTTCGGGTTGTTCGTGGAGGAAGGGGAGTAGGGATCGCGCCTAGATCGTGATGAGCGCGGCGAGTTCGCCCGAACGAGCTTATACTCGTCCCGGATCATTCCTCCACGCGCTCGCGGCCGAGATCGTCACCCCAATCATAGGCGCCCGTGTAAATTTCTCGCCAAGCTGCTGGAGATTTTCCGCAAAACATATCTTCGACGGTGATTTCGGGTTTAAGCTTGCGAATAACGACCTCGTCGTCACACGACACGATTTCGACCTTCTGGCCATCGCCGAGGCCGGCCGCCTTGGCGACATCGGCGGGAAAACGGATCGCGAGATTTTTTCCCCAGCGGCCAATAATGGCTTGTGACATTGCGCAGCCTCCTACGGCGGCACTCTCGAGGGAGGATATTTTTAACATATCTCCACGCAATCGGCCATCCGGTTTCGATGCCGGGAGGTTCGGAGAGTTCTTCCGGCGGCGGGAACCGCCGCACGCCGGCTCAATCGAGAGCTGGGTTGGCGAGACCCCGTTGGGCCTCGCCAACGCCTTGCTCAAACCGCCGCCTCCGCCGCCTCCGACCATTCGCCCTTCGCGGCGAGGCCGTTCATTTTGGCGCGGTGGTTGAACGCGGCTTGGCCAGCCAAAACATTGGCCTCCTTGCCGGACCAGGCTTTTTGCGCCGCGGCCTGGAGCGCCCGGCCATAAGAGAACGTAATCGGCCAGGGCTGTGGGCCCAGGCGGTTGATCGCATTGAGATTGGCGGTGGCTTCGACATCCGCTTGGCCGCCGGAGAGGAAGGCGATTCCCGGAACAGCGGCCGGCACGGCTTCCCTAAACAGCCGGATCGTCCAGGCGGCAACCTCTTCGGGCGAGGCCTTTTTCGCGGCATCCTCGCCGGGCACGACCATGTTCGGCTTCAGCACCGTGCCTTCCAGGAACACGCGATGTCCGAATAATTCCTGATAAAGCGTTTGCAGGACGTAACGGGTCACCTCGAAATTGCGCTCGAGCGAATGAGCGCCATCCATCAAGACTTCCGGCTCGACGATGGGCACGATATTGGCCTGTTGGCAGATCGCGGCGTAACGCGCCAAAGCCTGCATGTTCGCGCGCACCGCGCCACCCGTCGGCTTGTCGCCGGCAATGTGAATCACCGCGCGCCATTTCGCGAAACGGGCACCGAGCTCGTAATAGGCCGCCATGCGCTTGGGCAGGCCGTCGAGACCCTCCGTAATCGTCTCGCCAGGGAAGAACGGCATGGGATGGGCGCCGGTATCGACCTTGATGCCGGGAAGGGCGCCAGCGGCTTCGATCAGCTTGACGAGCGGCGTGCCGTCCTTGGCATTTTGGCGGATCGTCTCGTCGTAGAGGATCACGCCGGAAATGTTTTCGCGCATGGCTTGGGAGCGGAACATGAATTCGCGATAATCGCGGCGGGTGGTCTCGGTCGATTCCACGCCAATCGCATCGAAGCGCTTCTTGATCGTGGCGTTGGATTCATCGGCCGCGAGAATACCCTTGCCGCGCGCGACCATCGCCAGCGCGACTTTCGATAGCTGATCCTGATTCATTCCGGCCTCATCATGCCTGTGCCGGCCGCACCGCCCGATCAAGGGTGGCGGCTCCGGCGGTTGGGTTTAAGATTTACGACTGCGTCCGCAAGGCCTCGACGCCCGGCAGGGCCTTGCCTTCGAGCCATTCCAGGAACGCGCCGCCCGCCGTCGAAAGATAAGTAAAATCCCCGGCGACACCCGCGGCATTGAGCGCGGAGACGGTGTCCCCGCCGCCGGCCACCGTGACGAGCGAACCGGCCTTGGTCAATTCCGCCGCCGCCTTGGCGATCCGCACCGTGCCGCGATCGAACGGCGCGATCTCGAACGCGCCGAAGGGGCCGTTCCAGACCAGGGTTTTCACGCTCTTCAAAATCGCCTCGACGCGCTCCGCCGAATGCGGACCAATGTCGAGGATCATTTGATCCTCGGGAATCACATCCACGTCCGCCTCGGACGCCTCGGCACCGGCTGCGAATTTCGCCGCGACGACACCGTCGGTGGGCAGAACGATCTCGCAATGGGCCGCCGCCGCGTCGGCCAAGATCTGGCGGGCGGTCCCGGCCATGTCCTTCTCGCAGAGCGAGAGGCCGACGGACTTGCCTTGAGCATAGAGGAACGTGTTGGCCATGCCGCCGCCGATGATCAGGATATCCACCTTCTTCATCAGATTGCCGAGCAGGTCGAGCTTGGACGAGACTTTCGCGCCGCCGACAATCGCGGCCACGGGGCGCGCGGGCTTGTTCAGCGCCAAGGCGAGATGATCGAGTTCCGCCTGCATCGAGCGTCCGGCCACGGCGGGCAGCAGATGAGCCAGACCCTCGGTCGAGGCATGGGCGCGATGAGCCGCCGAAAAGGCATCGTTCACGTAGAGATCGCCGAGCTTGGCGAGCGCGGCGGCGAAAGCCGGATCGTTCTTGGTCTCGCCCGCATGAAAGCGGGTATTTTCAAGCAGCAGAATATCGCCATCCTTCAAGGCCGCGACCGCGGCCTCGGCGACAGGGCCGATGCAGTCGGCCGCGAAGGCGACGGGCCGTCCGGATTCGCGGGCGAGCGCCGCGGCCAGCGGCTTGAGCGAGTTCTTCTCGTCCGGGCCATCCTTGGGACGCCCGAAATGCGAGAGCAGGATCACCTTCCCCCCCTTGGCGGCGATTTCCTCGAGGGTGGGCAGCATGCGGGTGATCCGCGTGCGGTCCAAAACCTCGCCATCGGCCATGGGCACGTTGAGATCGGCCCGCAGAAGCACCCGCTTGCCCTTCACCACGACATCGTCGAGCGTCCGGAACGGTTCGGCCGCGCCCGTGGCGGCTTGCGGGGCCGTGAACGGACCCGCTTGCGCACCGGAGGGATGGACGGGACTCAAAGCAGCTTGCCCATCGCCACGGCGGTATCCGCCATGCGGTTCGAGAAGCCCCACTCGTTATCGTACCAAGAGACGACGCGGACGAAAGTGCCGTCCATGACCTTCACCTGATCCAGCGCGAAGATCGAGGAATGCGAATCGTGGTTGAAATCGACCGAGACATTCGGCTCGGCGGTGAACCCCAGAATGCCCTTCAGCTCGTTGGCGGCGGCATGTTTGATCGCGGCCCTGATCTCGTCCGCCGTCGTCGCTCTCTTGGCGACGAACTTGAGGTCGATCACCGAAACATTCGGCGTCGGCACGCGGATCGCCGCCCCGTCGAGTTTGCCCGCCAGCTCCGGCAGCACGAGGCCGACGGCCTTGGCGGCGCCCGTGGAGGTCGGGATCATCGAAAGCGCGGCGGCGCGGGCGCGGTAGAGATCCTTGTGCATCGTATCCAACGTCGGCTGATCGCCGGTGTAGGAATGGATCGTGGTCATGAAACCCTTTTCGATCCCAATCGCATCGTTCAGCACCTTGGCGACGGGCGCCAGGCAATTGGTCGTGCAGGAGGCATTGGAGACGACGGTGTGACCGGCGGTCAGCTTGCCGTGATTGACGCCGAAGACCACGGTGAGATCGGCGTGATCGCCCGGCGCGGAGATCAAGACGCGCTTGGCCCCTGCCTTGAGATGGGCGGCGGCTTTATCCCGCGCGGTGAAAATACCCGTGCATTCCAGCGCGATATCGACGCCCAGCGCGGCATGGGGAAGCTCTTCCGGGTTGCGGATCGCGGTGACTTTGATGGGACCGCCGCCAATGTCGATCGTATCGCCATCGACCGTCACCGTGCCGGGGAAACGGCCGTGAACGCTATCGTAGCGGAGAAGATGGGCATTGGTTTCGACCGGCCCGAGGTCGTTGATCGCGACGACCTGAATGTCTTGCCGCCCGGATTCCGCGATCGCGCGCAAAACATTGCGGCCGATCCGGCCAAATCCATTGATCGCCACCCGAATAACCATGTTTATCTCCTGGGTGCCCCAACGTAATTTCGCCGGGGGCTCGCTGTGATTCCGGCGCGCCGCCAAGGCGTGGACGCCAGCCTCCTCCTGCTGGCGGCCATCTGTCGGACACCTTCACCAGGCATCGGTCGAGACGCGCATTAGCCAGCTCGAGAGGAATTTGCCGCCTGAATAACAGGTCGCACCCCCCTGTCAACGCAACGAATGTCCTCAAACGCCAAGTCTTGGCAACTTAGAGGCGCACACCTGACGATTTGGCAATCATTTCGTGTAACCCCCGGCCGGCCCCATCTAAAAGTGAGCTTGATTATTCTCCAATTGGATGGCGTTTTATCGCGGCCCGCCGCGCAAGGCGCTTTTGAGCGGGGCTGCGATTAAGTCTGTGAAGAAATCCCGATTTGCCGGGCGCATGGCGCCGATGCCTTTGAAAAACGCCTTCGCCTCGTTGACGAGCGCTAGCGCGCGAGAGCATGTTCCCTTAGAGCAAGTTAGCTTTTGCGATCATAAGATGCTCAACTTTTTGAAAAACAGAACCGCTCTAAAACTATGGTCCGGACCGGAAAGATGGCGCGACCCGCAAGTCTCGAGACGGCACTCAAACGGCTCACCACGGCTGTCGATCAGCTTGAGGCCGCCAGCGGTCGTTTGGCCCAAACCGGAGCGGAAAAGGCCGATCTCGAACAAGCCTTGGCGCTCATGCAAGAAGACCGCGGCCGGTTGGCGCAAGATCTCGATGCCGCCTTGTTTCGCGCGCAATCCTTGGACCTGGCGAATGAGCAAGTCGCCAAGCGGTTGAGCGAAGCGGGAAACGTGCTACGCCATCTGCTCGTTGAAGCCGGCAGCAAGCGGGATTGAGCTGAATGGCAACGGTCGCCGTGACGATTGCAGGGCGCGTCTACCGCATGGCCTGCGACGAAGGAGAAGAAGGGCATCTCCAGGACTTGGCCCGTCATGTCGATACCACCCTTGCCACGTTGCGGCAGGGTTTTGGCGAAGTCGGCGACCAGCGGCTCGCCATGATGACGGCCATCAAAATTGCCGATCAGCTTAGCGAGGCGCAGGCCCATGTCGCCCGGCTCGAGGCCGAGCTCGGCGGATTGCGGATCACGAAAACGGAAGGCGAGACGCTTCGCGATCAATTGGCCGAGGACGTCGCCGTTTCCGTGTCCGCCGCCGCCGAGCGGATCGAGCGGATCGCCCGCGAGCTGAATAGCGCGGGGCGCGGCTAAATTAAGAGCAGTTTGCCCGCGGCAGGTATGGAGCGCGCGCTCGGCTTGCGGGGCGTCCGGCCTCCCGCGCATCAGTCCGTCCCCGCAAAAACTCCCGGCCTCACGAAAAAGCCCTGGCATTCTCGAGCGGAATGCCAGGGCTCTCGATTTGTTCGCGTCAGACCAGAGCGTTCTAGGGCGCTAAAGGTCCCCAACTTTTCGGGATATGCCCTAGCCCGGTCCGAGCGTCGAGGGGCTACGATCGACGCGTTGATACAAGGTGTAGCGCTTGTCGAAGATGAAGGTCAGCCACAGCTTGAACCACGAGGTGTGGAACTTCAGATTGTCGTAATATTCCGGCGCCATGCGCTTCAGTTCCGGCAGGCGGCGCCAGGGAATATCGGCAAAATCATGATGCTCGTTGTGGTAGCCGATGTTGAGCGCGATCGTGTTCAACGGCCCATAATAATCGAACGTCTCCTGCTCGGGATCGAGCGTGAAATGTTCTTGAATCCAACGTGCGCCGAGCGGGTGCAGGCCGACCGAGAACCAGAACGAGAAGAAGAGATAGAGCAAGCCGTTGACGCCGCAGAAATAAAGGATCGCGGCGTCGAAAGCGAAGATGGCAATGGCATTATAGAGCGTCCAGAGGTTTTTCATCGGCACCGTGCCCTTGAGCCGGTCGAGCCGGCCCAACTGAAACAGGGGGAAGAAAAACAGCCAGGCGGCTTTGGCATACCAGCGGTCGCCGACCAGATTGGCCTCCCACCGGCTCGGCAGATCGGCATCGTAATCGTAATCGCCGAGATGGGAATGATGCTTCACATGGTAGGCGCGGAACCCGATGGCGGTCGGCAGCGTGTTCGGCAAATCGGCAAGGATGACCATCATCTTGTTGAGCAGAACCGACTTGAACACGAGATTATGCGAGGCATCGTGGATCACGACGAACATGGCGTGATTGACGAAAGCCCCAACGCACAGGGCCACGAGAAGCGAAACCCACCAATAGCCCAGGCCGAGATGGCCGAGGCCGTAAGCGATGGCGACTTGACCCAACACGGCGGCGATCGTGATCACGGCCGTCAAGCGGTCGTAACCGATGAGGTTTCTGACCTCGGGATGAGCCTTGAGAATGGCCGCGCGGCGAATCGGATGCGGCCGCTTCAAATCGACGGGAAAAAAAGAACGGCGAAACCCTTGGGCGGCGGCGGCTTTGTCTTTCCCAAAATCAAGAGCTTGGGTGGTCATGAGACGGCTCCTTTCAGGCGCTCAATTGCTTTTCGTAGACGCGGTGGACCTTATCGACCTCCGCGCCGGAGAATTCGATTGGCCGGCGCATGCCCACATTGTTCTCGAGCACCCAGCCAAATTCGACATGCTCGATCGTGAGACTCCGGCTGCGGCGGCGCATTTCCTCGATAAAGGCGAGGATCACGACACCGCCGACAGCCTTACGATGCAAGGCGCGGCGCAGGCCAAACAGGACCAGCCGGCCGGATTTAAAATGATGATTGCGGACGCGGGAAATGACCTTCGGCAGGCCGAAGGGAAACAGCCGCCCATCGAAATCAGCCAGAATTTCATGCAGATTTGGCAGCACGATCCCAAAAGCTTGCGGCTCGCCGTCAAGCTCGACCATGAAGCCGCCATCGACCGGCATGACATATTTCAAGCCGTCGGCCAGCGACAAAAATTCCTCGATCGTGAAGGGGACAAAACCCCAATTCCCGTTCCAGCCATCGTTGAAAATATCGACGATGATGGGCGATTCGGACTTCAGATTCTTGAGGTCCAGCGTCCGGATTTTCAACCGCTGGGCCCATTCCGGCCGCGACATGATCGAGCCCTTGGCCTCGCGGTCGGATTCCCGGACCTGGTAACGGTAGGAGATCAGATCGCGCGCCTTGTGATAGCCGCAGGCCTCGACGAGCCCCGGCAAATAGGGCGGATTCCACGGCATGAAAACCATCGGCAGAGCATCGAACCCCTCGACCAATAGCCCGCTCTCGGCATTGACCGACGGCGAGAAGGGTCCCACGATCAGATCGGCGCCCTTGGCCTTGAGCCACTCTTCGGCCGCGTCCAAAAGAGCCTTTACCACCTCGACATCGTCGATGGCGTCGAGACATCCAAATTGCGCCGGCGACGTGTCGACCGGTTTCATCTCCTTGTAGATTTGCGCGAGAACGCGCCCCACCCATTTACCGTCTTTCTTGGCGAGAAAGGCTTGGGAATCGACGAGCTTGAAATGGGGGTTCAACGCCGGAGCGAAGGCTGTCCAGCGCTCCGCGTCGAGTGGCGGCGCAAAGCCTTTCATCCCTTTATAGATCTGCCGCGGTATGCGGCAGAAGGTAAGGAATTTTCCAATCCCGGAGACGGGAATGATTTCGACGGTCATGATTTTTTCGCCCGCACCCGTCAGGATGCCGCGCCCATTTGTTCGTGCACGGATACGACAAGCGCGGGATCGGCCAGACCAGATTCGGCCAGGCCAGATTCAGCCAGACCTGGAGCGGCCATGGCGGTCGCGGCCAGACCAGCCTCCACCGTATCGGCCGATTGAAGGCCGGCCAGGATCGCGATGACATCCCTAATTTCCGTCTCCGTATGCGAGGCGGAAAGGAAGAAGCGAAGACGCGGCTGGTCCTTGGGCACGCCGACCTGGATGATCGGCGGCACGTAGAAGCCCTGTGCGAGAAGATGTTGCGAGGCATGCAAGGTCGCGAGACTGTCGCGGAACAGAATCGGCACCACGCCACGTCCGATCGCCGGCCCCGTGTCGAGGCCTGCTTCGCGGGCGAGTTCGACGAATGATTCGCTATTGCGGCGCAGCCGCTCGATCCGCCAGGACTCGCTCTGGCAAAGCCGCAGGGCCTGGAGAGCGGAAGCCGAGATCACCGGCGACAGGCCGACCGAATAGACGAAGCCCGGAAGCGTATGCCGCATCCATTGAATGATGGAGGATTTCGCGCAGACGAAGCCGCCGCAGGAGGCGAAGGACTTCGAAAGCGTGCCGACGATGAGATCGATCTCGTTCGGATCGACCCCGCTATATTCGCACAAGCCCCGCCCCGTGGCGCCGAGAGCGCCGATGGAATGGGCCTCGTCGAGCAGCAGCCATGTCGCATGCTTCTTCTTCAAGGCGACCAGCCGGGGCAGATCGACCGTATCGCCGTCCATGCTGAAGAGGCTTTCGGAGACGATCAGCACGTTCTTGAACTCGGCCCGCCGCTTGGCCAGCAACTCGTCGAGATGGCCGAGATCGTTGTGCCGGAAGAAAATCACCTCCGCCGGCGACGCCTTGCAACCACTGACAATGCTGTTGTGCGAGAGCTCGTCGAGGAAGATCGCATCCCGCGAGGCCATGATGTGGGAAATGACGGTCACGTTGGTGAGATAACCGCTCACCAGCGTCATCACTTCCTCGGTCCCGACGAATTCGGCCAGGGCTTCCTCGAGAATGTGATGCGTCGAACGCTCGCCGCCGACGAGGCGGGAAGCCAGCGCCCCAATCCCGATGGTCTCCACGGCCTCGTTGGCGGCGGCTTTCAATTCGGGATGATTGGCAAGGCCGAGATAATCGTAATTCGCGAAACTGACGAAACGGGCGCCGCGCGCCTCGGCCTCGCGCCGCGCTTGATCGACGGGAACAAAGAAGGGATTGTGTTGATCGAGATAGGCTTTACCCGCAAGGCGGAAGCGTTTCGTGGCATAGTCGGCCAGGCTTTTCGGTTTCTGCACGTTGATCCGTACTCGCGTTCAGGTGAGAATTTGAATGGCTTCTTCAGGAGATCCCGTCATGAAAACTTGGGCAAATCCGGGAGAGAGCCAGCTGCAATGGTGGCGATTGCCATAACATCAGCTCAGGTCCCGGCAAAACGCCGATTGCCCAATTGCCGCCTCCGGCACCGGGCGAGCCGCCAAAAACCCGGTGAAGCAATTGATTCGTAAAGGTTTAGTTAAACATTCAATTCGCATTACAAAGCGTAACGAAAACCGGTTTCCGGCGGATACCGGGGCGCGGCTGGGCCTGAATGCGCCGGGAGCACGCTGATCATGACGGCTTTCAACGTTTTACGAACCCGCGCCGGCCTCCTCGCGCGCGAGGTCTGCGAATGGCAGTCCGGCCCTTTGCCGCGCTCCGGCATGTTGCGCGGGGGCTTCGCCGTCGGCGCGAGTTTTCTCGCCTTCCGTCTCTTGGGACATGTCGAGGCCGCCGTGATCGCCGCCGTCTTCACCAATTTATTATGCCTGGCCGACCGGGCCCAGACGCTGCGGGCCAGGCTTTGGGTGATGGCGACCGGCGCGCTCTTGTCGGCCTGCGCGGGGGCGACCGGCGCCCTGATCGCCGGAAACAATCCCGTGATCTTGCTGGCCCTCTTCGCCTTGGCATCCTTTGCCGGCTTCATTCATGGAACCCTGCCTGGGGTCGAGGCGATCCCGCGCTATGCCATCGTCTGTTTCGTCGCAACCGCCTATCTGCCCATCGGCCAGCCGGAAACGCTCATTCCGGTCGTCGCCGGGACAGCTTTTGCGATGATCGCCGTCTGCATCGATCACGGCATCCGGCATGGCGTGCGCAGCCCCCGGATCGCGCGGGCCAACGAGGCGGTCGTCTATCCCGGCCCCAGATTCTCGATCGCCTATGGCGCCGCGGCCGTCAGCGCGCTGGGCATCGGGCTGATTCTTGGACAATCCCGGCCCTATTGGGTCACCATCACCACCTTGCTGGTGATGCAGCCCGACCGCCGGGCCAATATGGTCCGGGTGATTCAGCGGCTCACCGGAACAATTCTCGGCGTCGTGCTGGCGTTCACCCTCGTTCGGGCCGTGCCCGGCGCCGCACAGCCGGCCCTTCTGTTGGGTCTGGCGCTTAGCTTGCCGTTTTTGTGGCCCTTCGGTTTCGACCGGAACTACGGATTAGGGGTTGCGCTGCTGTCCCTGTGGATTTTGCTGTTGATCGATCTCGCCTCGCCGCCGGGCGATATCGTCGTCCCGCTGTTTTTCGCCCGTCTTTCGGATACGGCCATCGGTTGCGCCGTCGCCCTCGGCGGCAGCCTCTTCGTATTCGAGACCCGCGACGAGTGAGGTTTACGCCCCCAGCTCCCTCTCCCGGCTCTTATTCTCCTCTTTGGCCTGGAGAAGGATAAGCGGCGCCGCGCGCAATTCCATCTCGACCTTTGCTGCAAACCAGGGGATATTGCGGTCTCCGATTCCGCTGGAACAGAGTGGCCGCATGCTTAAACCCGAAGTTTGGCGTTGGAACCGGTCTCCGCTCTGGACGGCAATCGGAGGATGAGCGCCGGATGCGCCGCCTAAGCGACGGGGAGTCAGCGCCCCTTGGAGCGACGTGGAACGGCCACGGGGTCAATTTCGCGCTGTTTTCCGCCCATGCGACCAAAGTCGAGCTGTGCCTTTTCGATGAAAAGGGGCGTGTCGAATCCGACCGCTTCGTTCTGCCCTGTTGCACCAATCAAGTCTGGCACGGCTATGTCAGCGGCGTCCGACCCGGCCAGCATTATGGCTACCGTGTCCATGGCCCCTACGAGCCCTCCGCCGGACACCGGTTCAATCCGCACAAGCTACTCCTCGACCCCTATGCCCGGCAGATCGACGGCCGGATCCGTTGGCACGACGCGCTCTATGGGTTCCGGATGAGCGCCCATCGCGGCGATCTCGTGCCGGACCGGCGCGATAGCGCCCCGATGATGCCGAAAGCGGTGGTCGAAGACCCCGCCTTGACCTGGGGAGACGACCGCAAGCCCAATGTTCCCTGGCGCGACACGCTGATTTACGAGGCTCATGTCAAAGGCCTGACTCACCTCCATCCCGATGTGCCCGGCGCGATCCGCGGCACCTATACCGCGCTCGGCCACCCCGTCGTGATCGAATATCTCGTGAAGCTCGGGATCACGTCGGTGGAACTCTTGCCCATCCAGGCCTTCGCGGACGATCACTTCCTCGTCGAAAAGGGCTTGCGGAACTATTGGGGCTATTCGCCGCTCGGCTATTTCGCTCCCGAGCCGCGTTATTTCGCGGAAGACGGCGCCTATGGCCTGCGCGCCGCCATCAAGCAGCTGCATTCCGCTGGGATCGAAGTGATCATGGATGTGGTCTACAACCATACCTGCGAGGGCACGCATTTCGGCCCGACCCTGTCGTTCCGCGGGATCGACAATAAATCTTATTATAAGCTCGTGCCGGAAAATCCGCGCTTCTTTTGGGACAGCACGGGCTGCGGCAATTCGCTCGACCTGTCACATCTGCGTGTCCTCCAACTTTGTCTGGACAGTTTGCGCCATTGGGTCGAGGCCTATCATATCGATGGCTTCCGCTTCGATCTCGCGCCTTCGTTGGCCCGCACGCCGTTCGAGTTCTCCGAGCGCTCGGGATTCCTGCAGGCCATCATGCAGGACCCCGTTTTGTCGCGGGTCAAACTCATTTCCGAGCCGTGGGACACCGGCCCGGGCGGCTATCGCCTCGGCGGCTTTCCCACGGGTTGGGGCGATTGGAACGATCAATTCCGCGATACGATCCGCGCGTTTTGGCGCGGCGATGCCTGGCAATTGCCACGGCTCGCCAGCCGGCTGTCGGGCTCCAGCGATATTTTCAACCATTCCGGCCGCAAGCCCTGGGCCTCGGTGCAATATGCCGCCTCGCACGATGGGTTCACCCTGCAAGATGTCGTCAGCTACGATCACCGGCATAATCTCCCCAACGGCGAGAACAACAAGGATGGGCACGAACCAAACTATTCCATGAATTTCGGTGTCGAGGGATATACCGCCGATCCCACGATCGTCGCCGCCCGCAACCGGCAAAAGCGCAATCTCCTGGCGACGGCGATCCTCGCGATCGGCACGCCCATGCTTTTGATGGGCGACGAATGTTCGCGCACCCAATACGGCAATAACAATGCCTATTGCCAGGACAACGAGACAAGCTGGATGTCTTGGAACGGCAAGGAAGACCCGTCCTTGCCGGCCTATACCGCCAACCTCATCGCCTTGCGTAAACGCCACGAAGTCTTCCGCCGGCTCGATTTCTTCAGCGGCACCGTGATCGAGGAGACCGGCTTGAAGGATATTTATTGGCTCGCCGCCGATGGCCGCGAAATGGAGGGTGGCGATTGGGACGATCCCGGCCGCCAGTCGCTCGGCATGCAAATCGGCAACCATGGCCACCTGGAGGAGCGCATTCTTCTCCTGTTCAATGCGTCCGCGGACCCGGTCGACTTCAATCTGTCGAAAGACTTTCCTTGCAACGGCTTCCGGCCGGTATTCAGCTCCATGAATTCCGCCGGGCTTTACGAGCATGAAGCAGAAATTCTGAAAGCCGGCGAAGCCTTTTCGCTTTCGCCACGCTCCTTCGTCCTTTTGCAACATCAAACCTAGAGATCGAGACCGGACATGCGGCGCCGACATCTCATGCCGTTTGGAGCGGAACCCACCGGCGATGGGGTTCGCTTCGTGCTTTGGGCTCCAAGTGCCTCCGCCGTCACCCTGGTGAACGGCGCGCGCCGCAGCCCCATGCTTGCCACCGGTCAAGGCTGGTTCAAACTAACCGATCCCGAGGCCAAGCCCGGCGATCTCTACGGCTTCTCGATCGACGAGGCGGACACTCTCGTTCCCGACCCCGCGTCGCGCTATCAGCCCAGCGACGAGGATCGCCGCTCGCAAGTCGTCGACCCCCGCCATTTCACGTGGACGGATAGCGCATGGGCCGGGCGACCGTGGAGCGAGGCGGTGATCTACGAAGCCCATGTGGGGACGGCGACGCCCGAGGGAACCTTTGCCGGGCTCACGAACAAGCTCGATCACATCAAGGAGACCGGCATCACGGCGATCCAATTGATGCCGGTGGCGCAAACGCCGGGGCGCCGGACCTGGGGATATGACGGCGTGTTGCCTTTTACCCCCAACAATGCCTATGGCACACCCGATGATCTCAAGGCCTTGATCGACGGCGCCCATGCGCGCGGCCTCATGGTGCTGCTCGATGTCGTCTACAACCATTTCGGCCCTTCCGGAAACTTTTTGCCGGTCTATGCCAAAAGCTTTTTCACGCCACGGCATCAGACCCCTTGGGGCGCCGGCTTTAATTTCGATGGCGCCACCGCTGGCGATGCCGTGCGCGAATTCTTCATTCAGAATGCGCTCTATTGGTTGGAGGAATACCATTTCGATGGGCTGCGCCTCGATGCCGTCCATACGATTGCCGATAGCAGCGACCGTCATTTCCTGGAAGAAATCGCCGGGCGAATCCGCCAGGGTTTACCCTATCGCGCCATTCATCTCGTTTTAGAAAATGAAAACAACGAAGCCAGCCGCCTCGCACGCGGGGGCGACGGCGAGGCGCTGGACTTCGATGCCCAGTGGGACGACGACATTCACCACTGCTGGCATCGTCTGCTCACGGGCGAAAGCGACGGCTATTACGCCGATTACGGCGGCGACACCGTGCAACGGCTCGGCCGCTGTTTGGCCGAGGGGTTCTGTTACCAAGGCGATTATTCGCTGAACTTCGCACGCAAGCGCGGCGAGAAAACCAGCGGCCTGCCGCCGGAGGCTTTCGTTGCTTTTCTCCAAAATCACGATCAAACCGGCAACCGCGCGCAGGGCGAACGGCTCAGCGTTCTCGCCGCGCCTGCCCGGCTGCGGCTTGCGCGCGCGCTTCTTCTGTTGTCCCCGCAAATTCCCATGATCTTCATGGGCGAGGAATGGGGCGCCACCACCCCATTTCGATATTTTATCGATTTCGGAAACGACAAAGACTTGGAGCAGGTGATCCGCGCCGGGCGAGAACGGGAATTCGCCGGCTTCACCGGTTACAAAGCCGGACACCTCCCGATCCCCGATCCCGCCGCGATCGAAACGTTCCACGGCTCCAAGCTGGATTGGGCGCAAGCCGGGCGTGAGCCCTTCGCCGGGATCTTGAGCGAGACACGCAGCCTGCTGGCGCTTCGCCGGGACGTTGTCATCCCCTTGACCAAAAGCGGATTTATAGACGCGGCCTTCGAGCGGACCGGATCTGGCGGGCTCATTGTCGAATGGCGGTTCCACGGCGGGACGCTGCGTCTCGCCGCGAATTTCGACACGGCGCCTTTCCGGACAAAGATCAAGCCCGGCGAGACCGTTTTGTGGCAAAGTTCCGGGGTCAAACCCGGCAAGATGGCGGCGCTCGAGTGCTGGAGCGGTATCATCCTCGTCGATGCGCGGGAGAGTGAAACAGAATGAGCGGAAATGACGATCTCTATCGCTTAGCGGCTCTGGCCGGTGTCGCGCGGACCTATCGCGATATTTATGGGCACGAGGTGGAAACCCCGGTCGACGGCCTTCGCGCGGTGCTCGCCGCCCTTGGCTATGACGTGGAGACCGATGGGCGGCTGGCGGCGTCCGCCGCTTATGCGCAGCAGCGGCAGCACTGGCTTTTACGCCCCACCCTTCCCGTCGAGGCGGAACGCGACATCGACATTCCGCTTTCCGGTATCCATGCGAGCGATGTCGAATGGCATTTGACGCTTGAAGATGGTTCGGTGCGCGAAGGACGGGACGCCACCCGCCTGAATGCCCACGGCATCTCTTTTCCTCTCGCCGGTATTCCCGCGGGCTATCACCATCTCGCCATTACCGTGAGTGGCCGCGGCGCCGCCGCAACGGTCATCGCCGCGCCACCGCGATGCTATTTGCCGGATGTCTTCGCCAAGGGCGGACGCGGTTTCGGAATTACGGCGCAAGTTTATGGTTTGCGATCCTCTCATAATTGCGGGATCGGAGATTTCTCGGATGTGGGGGATCTCGCGGAAGGCGCGGGGCACGCCGGAGCGGCTTTTCTCGGTTTGTCGCCGGTCCATGCCTTGTTTCCCACGGATCGGACGAAGATCTCGCCTTATTCCCCATCCTCCCGTCTTTTTATCGATCCCATCTTCATCGACCCCCGGCAGGCTCCCGGTTTCGCTTCGAGCCCGGCCGCATTCGATTTCGACGAGACCGGCATGGCGGCCAATTTGGCGCAATTGCGCGCGAGCCCGCTTGTCGAACATGCGCGGGTCTGGGCAATCAAACGCGAAATCCTCGGCAAGTTATGGCTGTCCTTCCGGCAATCGCCGGATGCCGGATTCCAGGCCTTCCGCGCCGCGAGCGGCGAGCCCCTCGAACTTTACGCGACCTTCGAGGCTCTTTCGGAGACGTTCCACCGGAACGGTCTCCATTGGACGGGGGAATGGCCGGAGGCCTATCGCGACGCGCAGAGCGAAGCGGTCAAAAGGTTCCGCGCGGAACAACCGCAGGTCATCGCGTTTCATGCCTGGCTGCAATGGCTTGCCGATGCGCAGCTCGGCGCGGCCCAGATCCGCGCGCTCAAATCGGGCATGCCGGTTGGTCTTTACCGCGATCTCGCCGTAGGCGTCGATGCCGGCGGGGCCGAAATGTGGGCGCGGCCGGATTGGTTCATCCCTGGCCTCGCCATTGGCGCTCCACCCGATGCGCTCGGACCGCACGGCCAGAATTGGGGACTGCCGCCGGTCAACCCGGCAACCCTCGAAGAGCAAGGCTTGGCGGCGTTCCGCGCCCTGCTCTCGGCCAATATGCGCCACACCGGCGCGATCCGGATTGATCACGCGTTCCAATTGCAGCGGCTGTTCGTCATTCCCCGCGGCATGCCGGCCTCGCATGGCGCCTATCTCGATTATCCCTTCGAGGCGCTGCTGGCCGCCGTGCGGTTGGAAAGCCAACGGGCGCGCTCCATCGTCATTGCCGAAGATCTGGGCACCGCGCCAGAGGGTTTCTCCGATGCGATCATGCGCTCGGATCTCCTGAGCTACCGGATTCTCACGTTCGAGCGCGAACCCGATGGGGGCTTCAAACCGCCCGCCGCCTATCCCCGGCAGGCCATGGCTGCTCTTTCCACACACGACCTGCCGTCCTTCGCTGGCTGGTGGAAAGGGCTCGACGTGGATCTCCGCGAATCCCTGCATATCTTCACGCCCGCGCAGGCCAGGGCCGAACGGGAAAACCGAGCGCGAGAGCGCGCGAAATTCAGCCAGGCCTTGAACGCCGAGAAAATTCCGGCCGGCGATCCCGTGCCTTTCGAAGCGGCGTCGCGTTATCTCGCGAAATCGCCGGCCATGCTCGCCGCCCTTCAGCTCGAGGACATTCTGGGCGATATCAACCAGGCCAATGTGCCGGGCCCGGAATGCGGCCATCCGAATTGGCGGCGCAAGCTGACGCAAGAGATTGGCGCGATCGTCGCGCCAGGCGGGCCGCTGGCCACCGCCGCCGCCGCGATGGACGCGGAGCGCCGGCTTACCGGCTTAGCGCCGCCATTGAGCCAAGCGCAAGAGCCAGAGCCCGCCGCACGGCCCGCGCCAAGCCCGGAGAGCGGACTCGGCGCGGGCCGCGTGATTATCGAGGCGGTGACGCCCGAAATCGATGGCGGCCGCCACGCCGTCAAATCGGTCGTGGGCCAAACCGTTGTGGTCGAGGCCGATATTTTCACCGATGGCCATGAAAAGATCGCGGCCGATCTCCTCTGGCGGCCAGCCAGCCGGGAGGATTGGTTCCGCGTGCAGATGTCCTTCCTTGAAAGCGACCGCTGGCGCGCGCAATTCACACCGGCCGAAAACAGCCTCCATTACTATGTGATCGAAGCCTGGCGCGACCCCTTCGCATCGCTTCGCGACGGCATCGTCAAAAAGCGCGCCGCCGGTCAAAAGCTCGCCATCGAGGCGGCCGAGGCCATTTCGCTGATTGCCGCGGCACAACCCGGCCGGGGCGAGCACGCCGCGCTCAATGCCTTGCTCGCCCGTTTGCACGCGGCGGAAGCCGGAAGCGATGCGCAACTCGATCTCATTACCGCATCGAATACAAAACGATTGATGGACCGGGCCGGACCAAGGCGGCAAGTATCGCGCTACGATCGCGAGCTCGTCCTGTCCGTGGACCGCACGGCCGCATTGTTTTCGTCCTGGTACGAACTTTTTCCCCGCTCGGTCACCACGAGCGCGAACCGGCATGGCACGTTCCGCGACGTGATCGCGCATTTGCCCTATGTGCGCGATCTCGGTTTCGATGTGCTCTATTTCCCACCCATCAATCCGATCGGCACGAAAAACCGCAAGGGCCGCAACAATTCGCTGACGCCATCGCCCTCCGATCCCGGCAGTGTTTACGCCATTGGCTCGCCCGACGGCGGGCACGACGCGATCCACCCCGAACTCGGGACGATCGAGGATTTGCGCGCGCTCGTGTCGGCCGCGCGCGATCATGGTTTGGAAATCGCCCTGGATTTCGCCATCCAATGCTCCCCCGATCATCCCTGGATCAAGGAACATCCGGACTGGTTCGACTGGCGGCCCGACGGCACGATCCAATATGCGGAGAACCCGCCGAAAAAATACGAAGACATCGTCAATATCGAATTTTATGGCGCATCGTTACCGGCGGTGTGGGAAGCGCTGCGGGACGTGGTTCTGTTCTGGGTGCGCGAAGGCGTCCGCATTCTGCGGGTCGACAACCCCCATACCAAGCCCATCCCGTTTTGGCGCTGGTTGATCGCGGAGGTCAACCGCGACTTCCCCGATGTGATCTTTCTGGCCGAAGCGTTTACTCGCCCCGCCATGATGAAGCAACTGGCGAAAGTGGGCTTTCAACAATCCTACACCTATTTCACCTGGCGCAATAAAAAGTGGGAACTCGAACATTATATGCGCGAGCTCGCGGGTTCCATGGCGAGCTATTACCGTCCGAATTTCTTCGTCAACACGCCCGACATCAATCCAACCTACCTGCAGACGAGTGGCCGCGCGGGCTTCGTGGTCCGCGCCACGTTGGCCGCCACCTTGTCGAGCAATTGGGGGATTTATAGCGGCTTCGAGATTTGCGAAGCCCAAGCTTTACCCGGCAAGGAGGAATATCTCGATTCCGAAAAGTACGAGATAAAAGTTTGGGATCTCGACCGGCCCGGCCATATCAAGGACCATATCCGCGCGCTCAACACAATCCGGCGCGAAAATCCGGCCCTGCACGATTTCCGCAACATCATCCACATCAAGACGCATAACGACCACGTGATCGCCTATGCCAAGCTGAATGCGGACAAAACCAATTGCATTTTCGTTGTCGTGAACCTCGACCCGCATCACCGCCAAGATTGCAGTTATGAAATTCCTCTTTGGGAATGGAGCTTACCGGATTCGGGCTCGGTCGCGGTGGAAGATTTGCTCGGCGGATACCGTTTCATGCTCCATGGAAAGACCCATCATTTAGCTCTCGATCCCTCTGAACGATCTGCCGTGATTTGGCGTTTACATCCGCCAGGAGATTGGAAGGACCAGACATGATCGATCGCACAGACACGCAATGGTATCGCGACGCGATTATCTACCAATTGCATGTCAAAAGTTTTTTCGACGCCAATAACGACGGCACCGGCGATTTCTTGGGCGCGACCCAGAAGCTCGATTACATTAGAGATCTGGGGGCGACGGCGATTTGGGTCATGCCGTTTTACCCTTCGCCCTTGCGCGACGACGGCTACGATATTTCCGACTATCGCGGCATCAACCCATCCTACGGCAATCTTCGCGATTTCAAACATTTCGTGAAAGCGGCGCATGACCGCAACATAAGGGTGATCACCGAGCTCGTGATCAATCACACGTCCGACCAGCATCCTTGGTTCCAGCGCGCCAGGGCCGCGAAAAAAGGGTCGGCCGCGCGTAATTTTTATGTCTGGTCGGAGACGCCCGATCGTTATCAAGACACCCGTATCATATTTCTCGATACGGAGAAGTCGAACTGGACGTGGGACGAAAAAGCCCAGGCCTATTATTGGCATCGTTTTTACGCCCATCAGCCCGATCTCAATTTCGACAATCCGCGCGTGCTCGAAGCCGTTCTCGATACGATGCGCTATTGGCTCGATCTCGGTGTCGATGGTTTGCGGCTCGATGCGATTCCCTATCTCGTCGAGCGCGACGGGACGAATTGCGAGAATCTCCCGGAAACCCATGAGGTGTTGAAAAAGATCCGCGCGGCGGTGGATGCCGATTATCCCGATCGCATGCTCCTTGCGGAAGCCAATCAATGGCCCGAGGAGGCAGCCCGGTATTTCGGCAATGGCGACGAATGCCACATGGCCTTTCACTTTCCCCTCATGCCCCGGATCTATATGGCGCTCGCGCAGGAGGACCGGCACCCCATCACCGACATCATGCGGCAGACGCCCGAGATTCCCGAAGGATCGCAATGGGCGATTTTCCTGCGCAACCATGACGAAATGACGCTTGAAATGGTCACGGACCGGGAGCGCGATTATCTCTGGAAGTTCTATGCCGCCGACAAGCGCGCTCGCATCAATCTCGGGATTCGCCGCCGCCTCGCGCCGCTGCTCGACAACGACCGGCGCAAGATCGAACTCTTGAACTCGCTGCTCTTTTCGATGCCCGGCACGCCCGTCGTCTATTATGGCGACGAGATCGGCATGGGCGACAATATCTACCTCGGCGACCGCGACGGCGTGCGCACGCCGATGCAATGGTCGGTCGATCGCAACGGCGGCTTCAGCCGCGTCGATCCCGCGAAGCTTTTCCTTCCAACGATTCAGGATCCCATCTACGGCTATCTCGCGGTGAACGTCGAGGCGCAGCTTGCAAGCCGCACCAGCCTATTGAATTGGATCCGGCGCATGATCATCGTGCGCAAGTCCCTCAAAGGCATGGGGCGCGGATCGCTCCGGTTTCTTTATCCCCGAAATCGTAAGGTCATGGCCTATATTCGTGCGTTCGATAGCGAAACGATCCTTTGTGTCGTGAATGTCTCGAACGCGCCGCAAGCGGTCGAGCTCGACCTCGGCGAATTCGCCGGAACCGGTCTGACGGAATTGACCGCCGGCACGCAATTTCCGCCCATCGGCGAGCTGCCATATCTTTTGACGCTGCCGGCTTATGGCTTTTATTGGTTTCACATCGAAAAGGTGGCGGAGGACTCGAAAAAGACCGGTATTAGTTTTGTACCTGAGCTTTTTACGCTTGTCGTGACGAGCAAGCTCGAATCCTTGTTCGTTGGCCGGGAGCTACAAGCCTTCGAACAGACGGCAGCGCCTAATTTTCTCCAATCGCGGCGTTGGTTCGCCGCGAAAGGACGGAGCATAAGCAAAGCCACGGTCGATGATTTCGCAGTTTTGCGGGAAGGCGCGCAGGGCCGTTTCATCTTGTTGGTTCTCGCCGTCCATTTGTCTAATGGCGAGACGCAATCGTATTTCACCCCGCTTGCCGCCGGCTTCGAGGCGGATGGCGACGAAAGCCTGCTCCCCTTTGCTTTAGCGCGCGTGCGCCGCGCGGCGCGGACGGGCCTGCTCTATGACGCGGATGCCTCGCCTGATTTCGGCGCCGCCATTCTCGATGCCTTGCGGCGCGGAGATAGTTTGAAGACAAGCCATGGCGGCGTCTTCCAGTTTCGGCCCAGCCCGCTTCTGGCCGGCGAAGAAGCTGTCGACGCCGGTTCGATCCGCCGCATGGGGGCCGAACAAAGCAATTCCTCGTTGAATCTCGACGACCGCATGGCGCTGAAGATCTACCGCCGCCTGCAGTCCGGCCCGAATCCCGAGATCGAGATCTGCGGCTTTCTAACCGGGGTAGCAGGATTCCAAAACACACCGGTCACCTTGGGGTATGTCGAACACATCGATGCATCCGGAGAAGCGACAGCGGTAGCCCTCCTTCAGCGCTTTGTTCGCAATCAGGGCGATGCGTGGTCGTGGACGCTCAATGTTCTCATGCGCGTCATGGATACGATGGCGTTTACCAATGCGGATTTGCCCGGCGCGCTCGACGAAGGTTTCGAGGCCTATGCCCCGCATGTGAAGCGATTGGGGATGCGCACGGGCGAATTGCACAAGGCCTTGGCGACACCGACGGATGACCCGGCTTTCGCGGCCGAGCCCTTGCGCCTCGAGGATGTTTTGGAATCGGTGGCGGACGCGCTCCGCCGTGCCATGCTGGCTTTCGCCCGTTTGGAGCAACTCGACAGCCACACGGCGGAGAGCGTGGCGCTTCTGGCGCGGCAGTTGCTCGGCCGGAAGGCGGAGTGCCTTGCGTTGATCGAATCCCTCGCGGTCGAGCCGGTTGGCGCGATCAAGACGCGGATCCATGGCGACTATCATTTAGGTCAGGTTCTCGTTGTGAAAGACGATATCGTCATCATCGATTTCGAGGGCGAGCCGGCCCGGCCGCTTTCGGAACGGCGCGCGAAGAGCACGCCCTTGCGGGATGTCGCGAGCATGCTGCGCTCGTTCGCCTATGCGGTCGCGACGGCACGGCGGCGCATGGCCGGACGTTTGCCGGAGTTGCGTGCCGGCCTCAGTAAGGAGCTTATTCAGTTTTCCCAGATTTTTGTCGAAGCCTATATGGAGACCGTGAAGGGCAGCCCGGTTTGGATCGAGGATGTGGGAACACGGCGACGGCTCTTATTGTTACACATGCTGTCCAAGGCCTTCTATGAAATTGACTACGAGGCTGGGAACCGTCCAGACTGGATCGATATCCCAATCGAAGGCGTTCTCGGTCTTCTCGATTATGTTTCGGAGACGGCATGACGCAGATCCAAACACCGGCCGGGAGTAACGCGGAACCGGGACCGGCGGGGGAATTGCCGCCACCGGCCTCGATGATTCCGCCCGGCGCGATGGAGGCGATCCTCGCGGCGGCGCATGGGGATGCCTTCAGCGTGTTAGGGCCGCATGAGGTTGCTTCTGGCGTTTGGGACATCCGGGTCATGCATCCCGGCGCCGAAAAAATCGATTTGATCGATTTCTACGATCTCGAACGCATCGGCACGCTCGAGCTCATTCATCCCGATGGATTTTACGCCGGACGGCTCACCTCGCCGCACCGTCCGGGGTACCGGCTTGGAATTCACGACGTCTCTGGCGAGACAATCGTCAATGACCCCTATTTGTTCGGCCCCTCGCTGAGCGCGGAGGAGATAGCGGCCATCGCTTTTTCCAACGACACCGCCTTTCCCTATATATTTGGCGCGCATCCCGCCGTGGTCAGCGACATCCGCGGCATGCGGTTCGTGGTTTGGGCGCCGAGCGCCTCTTTCGTCAGCGTCACCGGCGATTTCAATCGCTGGGATGGGCGCCGCCATCCCATGCGCGCCCGGATCGAGGTTGGTGTCTGGGAACTTTTCATTCCCGGCGTTTGCACGGGCCAGCGGTATAAATTCGAGATCAAGGGACTCGATGGGCATCTGTTGCCGCTCAAGGCCGATCCTGTCGCTTTCGCGGCCGAACATCCGCCACGAACCGCCTCGATCACCCATGGGCTTCCCCCGCTGCAATGGCACGATGCCGATTGGATCGCGCGGCGCGGCACCGGCGAGGCCCGGGCCAAGCCCATCTCGATTTACGAATGTCATCTCGGATCATGGCGGCGGGTGCCGGGCGAAGGCGATCGTTTCCTGACGTACCGCGAATTGGCCGCGGAACTCATACCCTATGTCCGGGATATGGGCTTTACCCATATCGAGCTGCTGCCGGTCACCGAATTTCCCTTCGATGGATCTTGGGGCTATCAGCCGGTTTCGCTTTTTGCGCCGACGAGCCGGTTTGGCACGCCGGAGGACTTCGCGAGCTTTATCGATGCCGCCCATGCGGCGGGAATTGGGGTGATCCTCGACTGGGTGCCGGGGCATTTCCCCAATGACCCCCATGGGCTCGCGCTTTTCGATGGAACCCATCTCTACGAGCACGCCGATCCGCGCCAGGGTTTTCATCAGGATTGGGGCACCTGCATATATAATGTAGGGCGGAAGGAGGTCGCGGCCTTTTTGATCGCCAATGCGCGGTTCTGGCTTCATTATTATCATCTCGACGGACTTCGCGTGGATGCCGTCGCCTCCATGCTCTACCTCGATTATTCCCGTCAGCCCGGCGAGTGGGTGCCGAATGCCTATGGCGGCAACGAGAATCTCGAGGCCATCGCCTTTTTGCGCCACATGAACGAGGTGGCCTATCGGGCCGCGCCCGGCGTGATGACCATCGCGGAAGAATCCACGGCTTGGCCGGGCGTTTCGCAACCCACCTATAATGGCGGGCTCGGCTTTGGCTTCAAATGGAACATGGGGTGGATGCACGATACGCTGCGGTACATCGGGTACGATCCGATTCACCGCCGCCATCACCATCACGATATGACCTTCGGCTTGCTTTACGCCTTTTCCGAAAATTTCATTCTGCCGGTCAGCCACGACGAGGTCGTCCATGGCAAGGGCTCGCTCTTGGGCCGCATGCCAGGCGACGACTGGCAGCGTTTCGCCAATCTGCGCGCTTATCTCGGATTCATGTGGGGCCATCCCGGCAAGAAGCTCTTGTTCATGGGCTGCGAATTCGCCCAGAGAAACGAGTGGAACCACGATCATTCGCTCGATTGGCACCTTTTGGCGGAGGACAAGCATAAAGGCGTGCAGACTCTCGTCCGGGATCTCAATGCGGTCTACCGGGCCACACCGGCCCTATATGAAAGAGACTGCGAAGCCAGCGGGTTTCAGTGGCTGGCCGGGGGCGACCTTGAAAATAGCGTCTTCGCTTTCGCCCGGCACGGCGCTGAGGGCAGCCTTGCCGTGGTGGCCTCGAATTTTACGCCGGTCCCCCGACACGGCTACCGGATCGGCGTGCCGCGTCCGGGCTTCTACCGGGAGATTCTCAATACCGATGCCGGTCTCTATGGCGGCGCCAATATCGGCAACGAAGGCGGGACCGGGACGCAAAACGTGCCGGCCCACGGCGAGGCGCAATCCATCACCGTGACGCTGCCGCCGCTCGCCACGGTTTTCTTCCAGCTTGCTTGACCATTCTTCACGCGCTTTCGCCCTCTTTGGACTTGCGAGAGTATTTCCCACGAAAGTCGCGGGGTTTTACGATCGCGGAATTATTCTAACCTTTGATTAAGTAAACGAGTTCTTACAGCCTAGCCTGCCCAACCCTGGCGAACATGGCCTTTCGTGACGAAATCACTTTGTTTTCAATAGGTTTAGCCTGCTTTTGTTCCGGCGGCAGGCCCGGTTTCCGGGGTTCCGCACCCCGCGCGCGCCGGCGCGGACGCCGTCTTGTAAAATTGCTCGCGCAAAAGCGTTGACGGATGGGGCGGGGTTTGCCTATAAGACCCCTCCGTTAGCCGGGCTGTCCGGCCGTGCGGCGCATGATCCAGGCGCTGCTTCCCTCCGGCGAATTTTGTGAGATTTGTTCTATGGCGAATACCGCGTCGGCTAAGAAAGCCGTCCGAAAAATCGAACGCCGCACTGCTGTGAACCGTTCGCGTCGCAGCCAGATGCGCACCTACCTCCGTAAGGTGGAAGAGGCGATCGCGTCTGGCGACCCCGTTGCCGCCGATGCTGCATTGCGCTCGGCCGCGCCGCTAGTAATGCGCGCCGCCCAAAAGGGTATTGTGCATAAAAACACGGCTTCCCGGAAGGTGTCGCGCCTGACGAAACGGGTGAAGAGCCTGGCGGGTTGAGCTTTTCGAAGCTTCGGACGTTCCAGGAATTTGCCTAATAAGAAAGCCCGGTTGATCCGGGCTTTTTATTGCGTCGCATCAAAGAAAGCTAGGCCGGGCGGATTTTTCACTCATTCCCCGGTTTGGAACCCCTCCTTTCTTTGCTCAAATTTAACTGTTTAGATTCAAAGATTTGGAGGGTAAGGGCAGAATTTTGCCGGAAACGCCTTCTTTCTGGAGATGCCAATAAGCTTGTATCCGAGAATGTTGCTATCGGGCCACAGACCGCCGGACCCGGAACTCTCGAAATAGAGTGGCGGTGAATCAGCGGGTTATGCGTGGAGCGCGTTCTTACGTAACGGGATGAAGGTGGGATTTCCGTCTTTCGGCTGTGTCATTTTCATGAACAGATATTGCCGGGACCGTGGCCTATGTTACTCTCATTTCGTGGTTGGAGCGCGGAAGCGCGCAAGGTCTCAAACTGAGCGCAGCGAGCGGCGGGCCCGCATTTTCATTTAATATATGTAGCCAAGCGCTTTCGCGCGTGAGGCTGCTTTGGCTGAATTTGCGAGCAATTCGTCGCGGCCTTTAACCACGCATTCGCCGGTTCGCGCCGTGCGAAGCTGTCGTGCGAACAGCGAACACCAATTGGGTGTTCCGGATCTGGGAGAACTTTTGTGATGAAACAGCGATTTGGCCAACTGCCGGCGTCATCCTGCTTCACCACGTCGTTTACCAACTATGTGCTCGACGGCTCTCCAGGTGTTTTCGCCGGGATGACTCCTTAGCGCCACACAAGCCTGTTTTCTTCATCGTTGGTGTTTCGTCCCTCGCCTTGCCGGCGATAGGCCTCCTATTCTCCTGAATTAGAAGTTATGATCATGCTGAAGCCGATGGCAGACATTCGCCCCGCCTATGATACGAAACGCTCTGGTGCAGACGAAATGAAGGCAGTTAAGCCAGACGATGTTTGGACACGTATCGCCCGGCGTTTGCGCGCCGAGGTTGGGGAAGACGTTTATACGTCATGGTTTGGCCGCCTGGAGCTCGATGGAATCGCCGATGGCGTCGCGCATCTCTCCGTGCCGACGAAATTTCTGAAGAGCTGGATTCAATCGCATTATCTCGACCGGATGATCGCGATTCTGACGTCGGAAGCGCCGGGAATCCGCGCGGTCTCGATCGGTGTCCGGACCTCTTCCCGCAATGCCGTTGGCCGCATGGCCCGCCCGTTCGAACCGGCGAGCGATCAAGCCGCGAATTTCAGCGAACGTCCGGTCCGGTTTGACGCTGGCGCCCCCCCGGCATCGTCCGCCGCCGCCGGCGGAGCGGCTGGAAAACTCCCGCCCGCGCGCGAACCCTCCGATCCCGAGGCGCTGAGCGGCTCGCCGCTCGACCGCCGCATGAATTTCGAGACCTTTCTGCTCGGACGCTCGAATCAACTGGCCTATGCCGCGGCCCAACGGATCGCGGCGGCGGGCCCCGACGAGCCGCTGATCTATAATCCGCTGTATATTCATGCCACGGTTGGTTTGGGGAAAACCCATCTTTTGCAGGCCGTCGCCCATGCCGCGACCGCGGCCAAGCGGCGGGTGATTTACCTGACCGCCGAGAAGTTCATGTATGGATTCGTCTTCGCCTTGAAGGCGCAGACGGCCCTGGCGTTCAAGGAACGGCTCCGCGCGATCGACTTGCTGGTGATCGACGATGTGCAATTCTTGCAGGGCAAATCGATCCAGCAGGAGTTCTGCCACACGCTCAATGCCCTGATCGATGCGCGCAAGCAGATCGTCATTGCCGCCGACCGGCCGCCGGCCGATCTCGAAGCTTTGGAAGAGCGGGTCCGTTCGCGCTTGGCCGGTGGCCTCTGCGTGGAAATGGGCATGCTGGACGAAGCTTTGCGGATCAAGATTTTGGAGACGCGAATCGCGGTAGCGCGGGGCATCAATCCCGATTTTCACGTGCCCGCGCCGGTGATTTCCTATGTCGCCTCGGTGATCCAGACCAACGGCCGCGATCTCGACGGAGCGGTCAACCGGCTGATGGCGCATGCGTCGCTGACCCAGGCGCCGCTTTGCGTCGAAACAGCGGAAGTCGCGATCCGCGATCTCGTTCGCACGCGCGAACCCAAGCGCGTGAAGATCGAGGACATCCAAAAGCTCGTCGCCACCCATTATAATGTCAGCCGCGCCGACATATTGTCCTCGCGCCGCACCGCCAATGTGGTCCGACCGCGCCAGATCGCGATGTATCTCTCGAAGGTTTTGACGCTTCGCTCCTTGCCCGAGATCGGCCGCCGTTTCGGCGGGCGCGATCACACGACGGTCCTCCATGCCGTGCGGAAAATCGAGGGCCTGACGGGAAGCGACAGGGTTCTGTCCGAGGAAGTGGAATTGCTCAAGCGCATGCTGTTGGATTGAGGGGCCAGTCGCCCCTCGCACGACGGTCCGGCGAAAATTCGCGGCCTAAACGAAGCCATCGATTTCCCCTGAATCGCCCGCCGCAGGCCTCGCGGCGCTGCCGTGGACCTGTCCATTGATTGCTTGGTGGCGAGTCTGCTCCCGGAATTTCGCGTCCTGAACATCGAAAAAAATGAGCGAAAGGCACCTCGTGAAGAGGCGCTTCGAGACTTTCCCCGGACCGTCCGGCCCCACCAGGAGCAACCACCATCACCGGCACCGTTCGCATCATTGGGATCGACCCTGGTTTGAGAAATATGGGCTGGGGGATCATCGAGGCGACGGGATCCCGGCTTGTTTACGTCGCTTGCGGCACGCTGCATTCTCATGCCGCCGGGGAGACGGCCTCGCGGCTGCGTCAGCTCCACGAGGGATTGGCCGGGGTCATCGCCACCCACCGGCCGGACGAGGCCGCGGTGGAGGAGACCTTCGTCAATCGCGATCCGCAATCCGCCCTCAAGCTCGGGCAGGCGCGCGGCGTGGCGCTTGTCGTGCCCGCCCTGGCCGGACTTCCCGTCGCGGAATATGCCGCCAATCTCATCAAAAAGACCGTGACCGGCTCCGGCCATGCGGAAAAAACGCAAATGGCCATGATGGTCAAAGTCTTGCTGCCGCGCTGCGAGGCCGGAAGCCCCGACGCGGCCGATGCGCTCGCTGTCGCCATCACCCATGCGCAGCATCGCGGAATCAAACGATTGGAGCAGGGGGCGCGATGATCGGCAAGCTGAGGGGCGTCGTCGATTCCTACGGCGAGGATTTTCTCATCCTCGATGTTCATGGCGTCGGCTATGCCGTGCAATGTTCCAGCCGCACGCTGCAAGCCCTGCCCCGCCCCGGCGAGGCGGCGGTCCTCTCCATCGAGACGCATGTCCGCGAGGATGCGATCCGGCTTTACGGGTTTTTGTCGGACGAGGAACGCGATTGGTTCCGGCTTTTGCAAACCGTGCAAGGGGTGGGCGCGAAAGTGGCCTTGGCGATCCTCGGACTCGGCAAGATCGAGGCGCTGGCCAGCGCCATCGCCCTCCAGGACAAGCCTGCGATTTCGCGCGCGCCAGGCGTCGGCCCGCGTCTCGCGGCGCGCATCACCGCCGAACTTAGGGATAAAATGCCCGCAATCGGCGGCGCCGGTCCGGTGGCCGGCGGTCTGGCGGGCGAGGATCCGCTGCCGGGAGCACCGCCCGCCGTCCAAGATGCCATTTCGGCGCTGGTCAATCTCGGCTACGCTCGCCCGCAAGCCACCGCCGCCGTGACCGCCGCGCAAAGGGCGCTCGGCGAGGGCGCGGAAGCGCAAGCCTTGATCCGGCGCGGACTCAAGGAACTGGCGAACGCTTGATCCCGGCTTTAGGGGCACCCGGAGCGGAGCAAAGTCCGCTTCTAAACCCGGTCCCGTCAGGGAAATTGGTCATTAACACCTTTATGAGTTAGATCCGGATCGGCTTCCGGCCTTCGGGCCGGATGTGTATAAGCGACCGGGTTCTCGTTCATTCAGGCGTCCCATGACACGCAAATATTTCGGTACGGATGGTATTCGCGGAAAAGCCAATGGCGTGATCACGCCGAGCCTCGCGATGCAGGTGGCCCAAGCCACCGGCCTTTTGTTCCAACGCGGCGATTACACCAACCGGGTGGTCATCGGCAAGGATACGCGCCTGTCCGGCTATATGATCGAATCCGCGATGCAGGCGGGTTTCACCTCGGTCGGCATGGATGTCTTGTTGCTGGGCCCGATGCCGACGCCCGCCGTCGCGATGCTGACGCGGTCGATGCGCGCCGATGTCGGCATCATGATCTCCGCCTCGCATAACACCTACGAAGACAATGGCATCAAACTGTTTGGGCCGGATGGCTACAAGCTCTCCGACGAGATCGAGCTGAAGATCGAGTCCTTGATGGATCAAAAGGCTCCGCTCAAGCTCTCCAAGCCCGCGGATCTCGGCCGGGCCAAGCGCGTCGACGACGTGCGCGCGCGCTATATCGAATTCGCCAAGCACACCTTGCCCCGCAATCTCTCGCTCGACGGGCTGCGCATCGTCGTCGATTGCGCCAATGGCGCGTCCTATAAAGTGGCGCCCGAGGCGCTTTGGGAACTGGGCGCGGAGGTCTTTTCCATTGGGGTCGAACCCGATGGCTTCAACATCAACCGCGACGTCGGCTCGACCTCGCCCCACGCCTTGATCAAAAAGGTACGCGAAATGCGCGCCGATATCGGGATTGCGCTCGATGGCGATGCCGACCGTGTACTGATCGTCGACGAACTCGGCCATGTCGTGGATGGCGATCAGGTGATGGCGGCGATCGCGGAATTTTGGCAAGAGAGCGGCAAGCTTTCGCAGCCCGGCATCGTTGCGACGCTGATGTCCAATCTCGGATTGGAACGCTATCTCGGCGGCATTGGCCTCTCGCTCGCGCGGACCGCCGTCGGCGACCGCTATGTGCTCGAACATATGCGCCAGCACGGCTATAATGTCGGTGGCGAACAATCCGGCCATATCATTCTGTCGGATTACGTGACGACCGGCGATGGCTTGGTCGCCGCCCTCCAAGTCATGGCGCTGGTCAAGAAGCGCGGCCGCCCGGTCAGCGAAGTCTGCCACCGTTTCGAGCCGGTGCCGCAAATCCTGAGAAACGTGCGGCTGGAAGCAGGCCGGAAATTGGGGGAAGACCGGATCGAAACGGCGGCGGCGGCTGGCCGCGAGCGCCTCGGCACGTCCGGCCGCCTGGTGATCCGCCTGTCCGGCACGGAGCCAGTGGTGCGCGTGATGGGCGAAGGCGACAATTTCGATCTCGTCGAAGCCGTCGTGGACGACGTCTGCGAGGCGCTTCAGGCGGCTTAGACCAAATCACGGTAATCGCAACCTGTTCCGGCCTTCACGACGCGTGGGGACTATCCTCCGGCCGATTTTTAGGGATGACACGACGCTGAAGACAGCTCGCGGTCACCGGGCTTTGTGATTAGGGCATGTCCCGAAAAAGTGGAGACTTTTTCGATCGAGGGCACGCTCTCCCTTGTTGATGAGAGAACGCGCTCCACCCCGGCGATTCACCGGGGCGATCCCAAGAACTCGCTCTCTTTATGAGAAGTTGAGGCGCCCTACTCCGGTTCGGTCTCGCGGGGCGGACCCATCAACGCCGGTTGGAAGAGAATCGCGGCGGCCAGCGTGCAGACGAGGGACAAAGCCATCAGCTTGCCCATGCTCGACGTGCCCGGATGTTTGGAGGCCCAAAGACTGCCAAAGGCGGTGGCGGTCGTGAGCGCGCTCCAGAACACAGCTCGCGTCAGGCTCGATTGCAAGAGCTTTGTCGTCCCGGCCCGCCAGGCCATCACGAAATAGATCTTGAATGCCACGCCGAGGCCGAGGAGCAGCGGCAAAGCGATAATATTCGCGAAATTCAGCGGCATGCCGATCAGGACCGTGATTTCGAGCGTGACCACGCCGGCCAGAAGCAGCGGGACGAGGGTGAGAAGCACGTCGCCGACCCGGCGCAGCACGATCCAGAGAATGATGAAGATCGAGACGAGCGCCACGACCGCGGCCTCGATGAAGGCCAATTTGACGGTCCGGCCGGCTTCTTGGACGGCAACGGGCTCGCCGGTCGCGGCCGGCGCCAAGGTTTTGATCGCCTGTGCGAAGCGGGTCATATTGTCATTGTCATTGGGGTTGCCCTTGGGCGCCACCTCGATTCGCGCCCGTCCGTCCGCCGCCATGTAGAGATCGCGCAGCGGCGTGGGCAAACTCTCCAGCGTGACGTTCGAGGCTTCGAGAGCGTCTTTCAGGCTTGTGAGGGTCTGCTTGACCGGCGGTAGGAGAACGGCCCGCGCGCGCTGACGGGCGGCGGGCGGTGCGGCCGCGAGTTTCTGCGCAAGATCCGCGAAATGCCGGGCGTCATCGGCGCCCTTGCCTTCCTTCGTCCCGGCTGTCGCGGCAAAAACGACCCCTGCTTTATGCAGCGATTGGACATCCTCCGCATCGGTTGGCGGATCGATCACCCGGCTGGGATCGAAGACCGGGCCAACAGTCGCTTTAGCTTTTTGGATCAGCGCGAGCTTGGCGTCCTGATCGTCCGGCACGAGACTCGAGAGCGTCGTCACCCGCGCGACATCGGGAAGAGCGCCGATTTTGGCGGCAAGCGCGTCGGCGCTCGCAAGATTGGGTTGCAAGACGTTGATCACCTGCGTGTCGGTGTCGGGATCTTTCATCAGATCCAGCAAAGTCGCGACGGATTCGACCTTGGGACTATCGAGGTTCAGCGGGTTGAAATCGAACTGCAGGTTGCGCAGCAAGGGGGTTCCGGCCAACGCCACGGCCAGCGTCCCTATAATCACGGCATAGCGGTGATCGTGCAGAAAATCATCGACCGGCGCCAAGAACTTATAGCCCACCGGCTCGCGTTCGGCGGCGGGCCGGATGATGGTCAGTAAGGCCGGCAGGATGGTGATGCTGGTGAGGAAGGCGATGATCATACCCGTCCCGGCGATTTCGCCGAGTTCGGACACGCCGCGATAGGCCGTAGGCAAGAAAGCGTAGAAGCCCACCGTTGTCGCGGCGGCCGCGAGCGCGAGCGGACGCCCGACCTTCGCCGCGCCATTATGCAGCGCGCGGCTGAAATCCGGATCTTCGTAACGCTCGGCCCGGTAGCGGACACTAAACTGAATCCCGAAGTCGACGCCAATCCCGACGAAAAGCACGGCGAAAGCCACCGAAATCAAATTCAGTGCCCCAACGAGAAACAAGCCGGCCGCAAAGGTCATGGCAAGCCCGGCCAGGACCGTAAGAAACACGGCCGCGACAATTTTAAGCGATTTCAACGCCGTCCAGATGATCAAGAGGACAATGGCGGCGGTAATGGCGCCGTTGAGGCCGGCGCCGTCGCTGATGGTGGAGAATTCGTCGTCGGCGAGCGGCACCTCGCCGGTCAAGCGAACCCATGCCCCCGTGGAGCGATCGAGGTGAAGCGACGCCGCTGCCTCGCGAATGAAATTCGACGGCTTTTGCCCTGGCTCCAGTGCCGAATAATCGAGCACCGGCGTAATCTCGAAGAATTTGCGGGTCTGCCGCGACGAGGGCGGCTTGCCATTGTTCAGAAGAGTTTGAAGCGAATAAAACGACGGCTTGTCCGCGAGAGCAGCCTCCAGCGAGTGATTCAACGCGGCGATAGGCGCGTCGTAATCGTCCAGCGTGCCTTTATCCATGAGGACGCCCTTGGTGATGAACTGATAGCCGTCCATCAAACCGCGCAACGAGGGATCGGAGGTCAGGATCGCCAGGACGGGTTCCGCGGCCTGAAGCTCGTTGACCGTCTTTCTCAGATCTTTCTGCGGCAGATAGAGCAAGCCATTCTTGGCGAAGAAGGGTCCGCCGTCCGGGCGCACGACCAATTTGAACAAATCGGGATGGCCTTGGAGCTTGGCCTCGAGCGCGGTGGCCGCTTCCTCGGCACGCTCGGGGGTCGCGCCATCGATCACGACGATGATTTGGTCGTTCTGGAACGGAAAGGCGCTGTTGTAAGCGATTTGATCCTGCCGCCACGGGACTTTGGCGTCGATGAATTCATCGGTATTGGTATTGATCGCGAAATGGGTCGCGGCGTAATAGCCGCAAAACACCGTGAGAAGCGCCGCCAGTGCAAGAACGAGAAACCGGGCCCGGCTGGAGGCCATGACAATGGCGACGACCACCTTGGTGATCGGGCCATGCGCCTCGTACAGCGGAGGCAAGGCAAGTCCGGACGGCTCATACGATTTGGTCATGCGTTATGAAAACCATTTTTCGAGGCAGCTGGGCGCACAGCCTGGAATGACGAGGCCCAGAATTTTCTGGCCAGACTTTTGAGCCGGCGCAACAAACAAGGGAGCAGAACCTGATCTATGTGACCAGGATGCGGCAAACCGCGCGATTATGGCCCGCGGAATTGCCCAAGTCTTGTTTTTTCGAGGTATCAATGCCATTCCTGCCAAAAATTGGCCTGCCAAGAACCAGTTTGCCATGAAATGGTGAAGCTTGGAATGGTTAAGCTTTGAACGGTCGAGATTTGGCACGGGTAAGGTTTGCGCCTGTACCGGGCACTATATCAGCCTAAAATCCGGCCGGATTTTCGCCGACATGTCTTTAACGATATGCCATTGCGTGGGCTCCGGCTGTTGGCAATCGAGGAGTTTCCACCCCGGAAAGCTTTTAGGCGCAACATTCTTTGCTTATTAGCGATCTTATCGTTAGAGATTAGTTAACGCGTGACATTCTGCGTTCTTCGCTTGCCCCCCGCAAGGACGGCAGGTAACAGGTAAATGGTATCGAACTTCAATTCCCGGTGGATTTGCCCGGAAAGGCCTGGCGGCTTTTCCAAAAATCCATGTTTTCATACGTGGTGATCACGGTCCGCAAGTCTCATGATCGTGCCGCGGTTTTGTTGAACCTAATCGAGGAGCCAGAACGTGGGCATTCCTTTTCTGCAGATGGCGACCGTCGGCTCCTATGTGGCGCGGCAAGAATTCTTCGGCAAAAAAATCTCGGGCCAGAAGCGTTATCCCTTGGTCCTGATGCTGGAACCCTTGTTCCGGTGCAATCTGGCTTGCGCCGGTTGCGGCAAGATCGACTATCCCGATAAAATCCTGAACGAGCGTCTGCCCGCCGCCGACGCCCTTCGCGCGATGGATGAATGCGGCGCGCCGGTCGTGGTCGTCGCGGGTGGCGAGCCGCTGCTCCACAAGGAACTTCCCGAGATTGTCGCGGGGGCGATCGCGCGAAAGAAGTGGATCACCGTCTGTACCAACGCGCTGCTTTTGGAGCGGCATCTGCCGCGCTACAAGCCCAACAAGCGCTTCAACTGGTCGATCCATCTCGATGGCAGCGAAGCGATGCACGACAAATCCGTGTGTCAGCAGGGCGTCTACGACAAAGCCCTCGCCGCCCTCAAGAAGGCCCGCGAGATGGGCTTCCGGGTGACCATCAATTGCACGCTCTTCAACGATGCCGAGCCCGAAGCCGTGGCCAAGTTCCTCGACGAGGCCAAGACCTGGGGGATCGAAGGCATCACCGTCTCGCCCGGCTATGCCTACGAGCGCGCGCCGGATCAGCAGCACTTCCTCAACCGGACCAAGACCAAGGAGCTGTTCCGCTCGATTCTCGCCAAGGGCGAGGGCGGCAAGCGCTGGCCGTTCTATCAATCGTTGCTGTTCATGGACTTCCTCGCCGGCAATCAAAAATACCATTGCACCCCTTGGGGCAATCCGACGATGACCGTGTTTGGCTGGCAAAAGCCCTGTTATCTCCTCGGCGAAGGCTATGCCAAAACCTTCAAGGAGTTGATGGAAGACACCAATTGGGACAATTACGGCACCGGCAATTACGAGAAATGCGCGGATTGCATGGTGCATTCGGGCTTCGAGGCCAGCGCCGTCACGGATTCCTTCCGCAAGCCCTGGAAACTCATTGGCCCCGCTTTGCTCGGCATCCGCACGTCAGGCAAAATGGCGCCGGACATTTCGCTGGCCAACCAGCGTCCGGCGGAATTCGTCTTCTCACGCCATGTAGAGCAGCGGATCGCCGAAATCGAAAAGGCCGAAGCCGCTGGGCAGCATCTGACGGCTGCGGAATAGGCCGGCAAAGGCGGCGCGTGCATCGAGCGCCGTCCTGAAGAGATCCGGCACTTGCCGGGGATCGCGCGCCAGCGATCGCAGGACGGCGGGAATATCCACCCGTCCGTCCGTCCGCATGCCGACCGTGGCCGCATGGGGCAATCGCCGCCCCGCGGGATCGGCGACGACGCGAATCGCGGCGAATGGCAGCTTATGAGCGCGGGCCACACGAGCCACGATGTGGCTCTCCATATCGACCAGGACCGCGCCGGTTTCCAGATGCAGCGCCCGCTTGCCCGCGCGATCCGCGAGCGGCACGTCGACGCCCGCGAACCTCGCGATCGCGGCGCCGCCGAGGGCGCCGGCGAGACTTTCCCGCCAACCTGTATGCGTCTCGAAATTCTCGCCTCGAGGGCAGACGACGCTGCTCGCCACAAGGCAAGTGCCGGGCTTGAGACCGGGGGCGAGCCCCCCGGCGATGCCGAAACTCACGAGCGCGCGGGCATGCGGCGCGAGTTGGCGGAGCGAAGCCTCCAGCATCCAGCTATCTCCGCCGCCCGGCATGACCAGAACCCCCGGACCAGCCGCGAGTTTTGCTTCCGCCTTGAGGCCACAGACGGCAATAATGAGGCGATCGGGACCGTGTCTCATATGTCTGCCAAACTTCCCATATGCCGGCCGGGACTTCTCATATGCCGGCCGAGACCTGGCGATGATTGCTCGCCTTGAGATTGCGGAACCGCGCGAGAGCCCACAGCGGGAAGAATTTGGAATAGCCGTGGTAGCGCAAATAGAAGACGCGGGGGAAACCGGTCGCGGTAAAGCGTGCTTCGTCCCAAAACCCATCCGCCCCCTGCGTCGCCGAGAGATAGGCGATGCCCCGCGCGACAGCGGGATCATCGGCCAAGCCAACCGCCATGAGAGCGAGCAAGGCCCATGCCGTCTGCGAGGACGTGCTGGGGGCCGGCTGATAGACCGTATAATCCAGCTCGTAGCTCTCGCCGCCCTCGCCCCAGCCGCCATCGGCGTTCTGAATCGATTTCAACCAGGCCACGGCCCGGCGCACGGCGGCCGAATTGGGATCGACCTTGGCGGCATTCAAGGCGCAGAGCACCGACCAGGTGCCGTAAATATAATTCAGACCCCAGCGGCCGAACCAGCTTCCGTCTTTTTCCTGCGTTTCCAGGAGATAATCGGCCGCCCGCTCGAGCGCCTTGCTCGAGTCGCGCGTTTCGCCGAGCTGGGCCAGCATGCTGACACAACGCGCGGTGACGTCGGCGGTCGGCGGATCGAGCAGCGCCCCGTGGTCGGCAAAGGGAATATTATTGAGATATTCGTAATCGTTATCCGCATCGAACGCGCCCCAGGCGCCATTGCGGCTCTGCAGTCCCTCGACCCATTCGCGCGCGCGGGCGATCGCCTCGTCATAGCTGTGCGCATCCTTAAAGGACGGATGCTTGCGGGCCCGGTCCATCGCCAACACGACGACCGCCGTATCGTCGAGATCGGGATAATAGGCGTTATTATATTGGAATGCCCAACCGCCGGGCCGCACATTGGGCTTTTGCGCGGCCCAATCGCCCTTCACGTCGAGGACTTGCAAGGGCTTCAGCCAATCGAGACTGGCTTTGATCCCGGCGGCATTTTCATCTTGGCCCGCTTCGATCAAGGCGTGGGCCGCCAAACTCGTATCCCAGACCGGCGAAACGCACGGTTGGACGTAGGCGTAATCCCCGTGCTCGACCACCAGGTCTTCGATTGCCGCCAAAGCTTGCGACAACAGGGAACGGTCCGATTTTTCGCCCAACACGTCGTACATCAGGGCGGAATAGGCGATGGCGGGATAGATCGCGCCAAGTCCGTCCTTGCCATTCAACCGTTCCGTAACCCAGGCTTTCGCCTTCGCAATCGCGCTTTGCCGCGACCCCTTGGGAAAATAGGGTTCCGCGACGCGCAACATCTTGTCGATCGCGCCGAAAATCACCACCCAGAATTTCGATTGATGAGCGCCCGCGGGCCATGTCTTCACTTGCCATGGCGGCACCACGAAAAGCTCGGCGACGCTCACGTCGCTCGCGTTCCTTGCCAAAGGCTTGAGGGCATTCACCACGATGAGCGGCACCAGCACGGTGCGCGCCCAGTAACTCACTTTATCCAGGTGGAAGGGAAACCAGCGCGGCAAATGCATGATTTCGACCGGCATGACCGGCACCGCCGTCCAGGGCGCCTCGCCATAAAGCGCCAACAGCGAGCGGGTGAACACATTGGTCCGCGCCGCGCCGCCATGCGCCAAAATCGCCGTCCGGGCGCGCGCCATGTGCGGCGCGTCGGGATGATCGCCGAGCACTTTGAGGGCAAAATAGGCTTTCACGCTCGTGGACACATTGAACGCGCCGTCTTGAAACAGCGGCCAGCCTCCATGCGCGGCCTGCCTGTCGCGAAGATATTTGGCGAGTTTCACCTGCAGCGCCGGCGCGATCTGCTCGCCGCGAAAGCGGTGAAACAAAACATATTCGGCGGGAATCGACACATCGGCTTCGAGTTCGAACACGAAATGGCCGTCGGCGCGTTGCACCCGCAACAGCGCATCCCGCGCCCGCTCGATCGCCTGATCGAGAGCTTCGTAACCCGCCGGGGGGATCAAGGTATCCGCTTGCAACGCTTCAAAACTCCGGTGTTGTTTCGTCAGGGGTCCACATCCCTGGGAGCGCGTTCATTAACCAATCGCGCCAGGAGAAGGAATAACCTTGAACTCGTCAAGTCCCGGCCCAAGTCCTTTCCTAGGTTCCGGCCAGAGCCGCCGCCCGGTTGCCGCTTCGAATCGATCCCTCGATCGTGGCGGGAAGCCCCGTCGCGGTCCAATCGCCGGCCAAGAAGCAATTGGCGAATCGCGTTTCCGGCGCCGGACGCTTCGCATCTTCCTCCGGCGTGGCCGCGAAGGTCGCCCGTCTCTCCCGGATGATTTGCCACGGCGGCAGTGGAGCCTCGATCCCCGCGGCGGCCTGGACATCGCTCCACAGCGTTTCGATCAGCGTCTCGCGCGGAATATCGAGAAGGCGGTCGGCGCCCGAGATCGTTATCGAGATCCGGTCCGGAAAGGCGAAGATCCATTCCACCGTGCCGCCGATCACCCCCAGGATGGACGGCAGAGCGGCGGGGGGCGGCATTTTGAAATGCGCATTGACGATCGAGCGGAATTTGACCGGCACGCTCAAACCCGGCAGCAGCGCGGCCGCGGCCGGCGGCGGCACGGCCAGGATGACGCGGTCATCGGGGCCGAGTGAGATCGTCTCGTCATCGAAGTCGAGCGCCGTCACCGCGCCATTGTCCCCGGCCAAGGCGCGCAGGGGATGGCCGAGCCGGATGTTCGCCCCTTGGCCCTCGAGGAACCGGATCGCGGGGTCGACAAAGGCCGATCCCAACCCCTTGGCGGCGATCAAAGGCCGGCAAGCCCGGCCGCCCTTGGCCAGGGTCTCGCGAATCACCGCGCCCGCCAAAGCCGCCGAACTTTCCGGCGGATCGGTATTGAGCGCCGCGAGCAGGAACGGCTGCCAGAGTTTTCGATAAAGCGTCCCTGAGCAGGCGAGACGCGAACCGATCGTCGCGGTCTTGTCCGTCCTCAGCAACCGGGCCAAGGCGAGATAATCGCTCGCTTTGGTGCCGGGTACCCGGCGGCTGGCTTGAAAAATCCACCAGGGGAGCGGTCCCGCGTTCGGGCGCACCTCCCAGCGCGCCCCGCTCTCGAGATCGAAGAAGGGAAACACCGCCTCGGCGGGCCCCGCGAGCTGATCTTCCGTTCCGATCCTGCGGCAAAAGGCCCGCGCGCTGCTATTGCCGGACAACAGCAGATGGTTGCCGTTGTCGATCTCCATGCCGAGCGTGGCATCGAAATAAGAGCGGCAGCGCCCGCCCGCCTGCCGCGCGCCTTCGTGAAGGGCAATCGCATGTGGCCCCTTGCTCAAGGCGACAGCCGCCGCAAGCCCGGAAAGCCCCGCGCCGATGATATGAACAGTGGGCCGGCCCGATTGGTTACGTCCGGTCATCCCTCACACCAACCCATAGCGGAGCAGAATCAACAACAACCGTCCCTTGGGAACGCTCACCCGCACGCGCGGCGGCGCGAAGCCGCGCGCCGCGACGCCATCGAGAATCGGGCCATAGGCTTCCGCCATGATCCGGCAGGCTTTGACGCTCGTGCGCGGGCAGCGGGACATGATGGCGCGGGCTTGCCGGAAATGTTCCTTGGCGCGGGCGATCACCGGGGCGCAGGCCTCGCCGAGGTTCGGATGGGCGGCGACAGTCCGCGGATCGTGCGACATGATCCCTGCCGCCTCGAGCGCTTCGCGGGGCAGGTAAAGCCGGCCGATGCCCGCATCCTCGTCGATGTCGCGCAAGATATTGGTGAGTTGCAAGGCTTTGCCCAAGTGATGGGCGAGACCCTCGCAAGATTCCTCCGGCGTTCCGAAAATCCGCACCGACAGCCGCCCGACGGCGCTCGCCACGCGATCGCAATAAAGCTCTAGAGTGGCCCAGTCCGGAGCTTGAATGTCGCGCTCCACATCCATGTCCATGCCATCGATGATCGCGATGAAATCCTCGCGGCGGAGGTTGAAGGCGTCGATGGCCTTGGCCAATTCCCGGAGCGAGGCGCGCGGAATTTCGCCGGCATAGAGCCGGTCGATATCGGTCCGCCATTCCTCGAGGGCGCGGCGGCGCGCCAAGCGCGGACCGCCATCGTCGGCGATATCATCGACCAGCCGGCAGAAGGAATAGACGGCATACATCGCCTCCCGCCGCGGCTTCGGCAGAAGACGCATGGCGAGATAAAAGGAGCTGCTTTTCGCCAGGCCGGCATTGGCGCCCGCGGTATTGGGTTCCTGTGTGGCCGCGATGCTCATGCGTGATCCAGCGTTTCATGGGACGCGGCGGGCCGCTGAAATCGGCCGGCAATCCCGGCCCCGGCCCCAAACAAGGCTTGGAACAAAGCGCCCGGTTTCGACAGATGCACGGTTTGGCTCAGCGGATCGCGGCTTGTCAGCATCCCGTTCAGCTTGACCGCAAGCCGCGCGATGATCGCGGTTTCCAGGCAAAGCCGCCAGTCCCGCACCTGCGGCGACAGCCGGGTGCCATGCCGGACCAGATCGAGATTGCGCGCCGCGACCTCGTGAAGAGCGGCCAGGAGCGGCGGCGGCGCGGCCGGCCCGCCGAGCAATTCCGTCGCGGCCCCATGCCGCGCGAGGATATCCTGGGGAACATACACGCGGCCGATCTCCCGGAAATCCTTCCCGCAATCTTGCAGGTGGTTGATGATTTGCAGTGCCGCGCAAAGCGCATCGTTGGCGGGCCATGTCGTTTCCAGCTCGCCATGCGCGGCCAGCACGAAGCGGCCTACGGGCGCCGCGGAATAGCGACAATAATACAACAGTTCGTCAAAATCCTGGTAACGCGATTTTGTGGCATCCATACGAAAGGCAATCAGCAAATCCAAGGCATGGCGCGCGCTCAGCCCGGTTTTCGCCAGCACCGCGCGCAATGGCAAGGCGGCGGCAATCGCGTCCGACTGACCGAGCAAGGTGGCCTCGAACAGATCGAGCCGCGCGATTTTCTCCTGCGCGGACAAGTCGGGATGATCGGCAATGTCGTCGGCGGCACGGGCGAATTTATAGAACGCCAGCACGGTTTCGCGATGGCGCGGCGCGATGAAACGCGATGCGACGGGAAAATTTTCGCCGGTTTCCGTCTTCGAAGCGGCAACTTCGAGAGCCGGCTGGGTTTGGGCGCTCATCCTTTTCATCCTCGCTCGAGCACGCGCCGTCTGGACGGACCCATCCAGATGACGGAAATCGCCTTCTTTGAAAGGAGTTGGAACAGTCCTCGATCACAAACGTCCGCCCTTTTCGCGGGAATGCTCCAACGAAACCAGGCTGGCGCTTGGTATACGAGCCGGGGCTCCGGTGCAAAGGGTGGTGCAAAGGGTCATGGGCCGGCCCCAAGACCGCGCGCGGTCTTGCCGGTACCACAGTTCGATGATCTTGGTGTATCCCTTGTTGAACTCATGGTTCTCCAAACTCCATGTTCCAACTTCTTCTAAAGAAGGCACTTGGCTCGAGAAGCATTTCTTGCGAATCACCAAGCGCCGTGGCCTTGAAACCGGCGGAATTTCCCAACCCTATACGCTGGCTCGCCAGCCCCGGGCCAAGTTGTCGTGGTAAGCGGACCGAAATGGCCTTTGAGAACGGTATTTACAGGATGGCACAAACCGATCGGATTCGCCGGACTTTACGGCAAGTTTGCGCCTCCGGCGTCGCGCTCGGCTTGGCTGTTTCTCCGGCCTCGGCGGATATTTTGAAAGCCCATTACACCGTTTCGATTGTCGGGCTCCATGTCGGCGACCTCTATGCCGATGGAACCATGGGCCAGCAAAACTACCGGATCTCCCTCAACGCTAAACTCTCCGGCCTCGCCGCCATGCTGTCGAGCCTGCGGCTGGCGCTCGCCTCCTCGGGCGCCGTCAAGAAGAACGGCCTCGCACCCAGCGCCTATGCCACGAGTTCCGCCAATTCCGGGGAAACGCGGACCCTCCGCATGGCTTTGAACAGCGGCACCGTGCGCGCCGTCGAGATCATGCCGCCGCCCGATTTTCACGGGCTCGAGCGCGTGCCGGTGAGCGAGGACGACAAGCGCAACATTCTCGACCCGACGAGCGCCTTGATCATGACTGTGCCGGCGGAGGAGCAGCTCGTGGGCGCCGCCGCTTGCAATCGCACCTTGCCGATTTACGACGGCTATGCCCGGTTCGACATTCAGCTCTCGTTCTCCGGGACGCGCGATGTCGCCGTGGCCGGCTATAGCGGCCCGGTGTCCGTTTGCAAGGCGCATTACCATCCCGTCTCGGGCCATTACGTCAATTCCAAATCGGCGAAATATATGTCCGAAAACAATGGGATCGAGGTCTGGCTGGCACCGGTCGAACATGCCCATGTCGTCGTGCCGCTGCGGGTCTCGATGCCGACGCAATCCGGCCATGTCGTGATCGAGGCGGTCGAGTTTCAGATCTCGGCCTCCGGCGGCGAACCCACCACCCACGACGCCTCCGCCCATTGAATAAAGCCGCCTCGAGCGCGTTCCACCGGGGTGGAATCACCCAGGTGATCAGAACTCGCTCTTTTGCAAGAAAGTAGAGCATGTCCACGATCACAAAAGCCTCCAACTTTTGTGGGACATGCTCGACCCGGCCTGGCTGGCGGCTGCTGCCGCGTTTCGCCTTGCGCGATCTGCGCGGCGGCCTCGGCGGTTTCGGAATTTTCCTCGGCTGTATCGCGCTCGGCGTGGCCGCGATCACCGGGGTCGGCTCCGTGGCCCATGCCTTGAGCGACGGGCTGGCGAGCCAAGGCCGGATCATTCTTGGCGGCGATGTCTCCTTCGATCTCGTGCAGAGACCGGCAAGCCCCGAGGAATTGGCCTTTTTGGCCTCCAAAGGCACGCTTTCGCAGGTCTCCGTGCTGCGCGGCATGGCGCGGCGCGACGACGGCAATTCCGCTCTGGTCGAGATCAAGGCGGTGGGATCCGAATATCCTTCCGCCGGGACCGTGATCCTGGAGCCGCCGATCGCTCTCGGCGAGGCACTCGGTAAACGCGAGGACGCCTTTGGCATCGCGGCCGATGCGGCCATCGGGGCGCGGCTCGGTCTCAAAACCGGGGATCGCCTGCACATCGGCGGCCAGCTTTACGAGCTGCGAGCGATCCTCGAGCAAGAACCGGACAAGCTGGCCGCGGGCATCGGCTTTGGGCCGCGCGTGCTGATGTCGAAGCAAGGGCTCGAGGCCTCCGGCCTGGTGCAGCCGGGTTCGCTCGTCCGCAATCTCATCCGCGTCACGCTGCCGGAGACCGCGCCCGGCCAACCCGCAAGGGCCTCCGCCCTCAAGGAGCTGACGCGCGAGGCGGCGCAACAATTTCCCGAAGCGGGATGGGAAGTCCGGACACGAGAAAACGTCTCGCCGGAATTTTCCCGCGATCTCGGCCGGTTCACCCAATTTCTGACCCTCGCCGGGCTCACCGCCCTGATCATCGGCGGGGCGGGCGTCGCCAATGCCATCCGGGGCTTCGTCGAGCGCAAACGGCCGGAAATCGCGATCTTGAAGGCGCTTGGCGCGACGGGAACGCAGGTGTTCCTGTTGATGCTTTTGGAAGTGACGGCCATTGCGCTCGTGGGCATCGCCGCCGGCGCGGTCCTGGGCGCGGCCATGCCCTTCGCCGTCGCCGCGGCCTTTGCACGCCTGTTGCCGTTTCCGCTCGCGCCATCGGTCTATCCCCTTCAAATGTTAGAGGGTTTCCTCTATGGCGGATGGACCGCGCTGGCGTTTTCGTTGCCGCCGCTGGGCCGCGTGCACGATATTGCGGTGCCGGCCTTGTTCCGCGACCAGATCGAGCCGGGCCAAACCCGGTTGCGGCTTCGCTATCTCGTCATGACCGGGCTCGCCGGTCTGGGCCTCGCCGCCACGATCCTGCTATTGCCGGGCGAACGCATGCTCGCGATTTACTATATGGCGGCGACGGCGGGGGGCTTTATCCTGCTGCGGCTGGTGGCCGCCGGCTTGATGGCGATCGCGAGCCGCATGCCCCATCCGCGTTCCGTCGCCTTGCGTCTCGCGGTCGCCAATATCCACCGGCCCGGCGCGCTCACGCCCTCTGTCGTCCTGTCGCTCGGGCTCGGTCTCGGACTCTTGGTCTGCCTGACCCTGATCGATGGGAATATCCGCGCCCAGCTCCACAAGGCCGAGCCAGGGGCCACGCCGAGCTTCTTCTTTCTCGATGTGCAGAGCAGCCAGGCCGGGCCGTTCCGCGCCTTCCTGCAAGACAAGGCCCGTGACGGAAAGCTCGAATTCGTTCCGATGATGCGCGGCCGGATTACCGCGATCAACGGCCGCCCGTCCGAGAGCGTGAAACCCGGCGAGAAGGCGGCCTGGGTGCTGCGAGGCGATCGCGGGATCACCTTCGCGGCCGATCTTCCCGCAGGCTCCAAACTGCTCGAGGGCGCCTGGTGGACCCCCGCTTACGCCGGGCCGCCGCTCGTCTCGCTCGAAGCCGATATTGCCGCCGGGCTCGGCCTCCACTTGGGCGACACGATCACCGTCAATGTCTCCGGCCGGAACATCACCGCCAAAATCGCCAATACCCGCAAGGTCGATTGGCGGACGTTCGGCATTAATTTCGTGCTGGTTTTTTCACCCGGCACATTCGCCGGCGCACCCTATACCGACCTCGCGACGGTCACCTTTCCCAACGGCGGCGACGCCGCGCGCGAACTCGCCCTGTTGCGCGAGACCGCGAAGACGTTCCCCAGCGTGACCAGCATCAGGGTGAGGGACGCGCTCGACGCCGTCGCCAATGTCGTGGCGCAGCTCGCGGTCGCGATCCGGGGAGTGGCCAGTGTCGCGCTCGCCGCCTCGGTGCTGGTTCTCGCGGGCGCCCTGGCGGCGGGTCAACAAGCGCGGCTCCACGATGCCGTCGTGCTGAAGACCTTGGGCGCCACCCGCAAACGGCTGCTCGCGGCTTTCCGCCTGGAATATGGCATGATCGGATTGGTCACGGCCGTCTTCGGCGTGCTGGCCGGCACGGGAGCGGCCTATGGCGTGGTCACCAAGGTCATGCAGCTCGATTTCGTGTTCTTCTGGCCGCAGGCCATTCTCTCCGCTGGCGCGGCGCTTCTCCTGACCATCGGGCTGGGACTGGCCGGCACCTGGCGCATTCTCGGGCGCAAGCCCGCGCCCTATTTACGTAATTTATAAACATTACGAAGGTTTAAGCTTGGCGGGTCCGTTCGCGCACTTGTGATGCCGCGCGCGCCGCGCCATATTGCAGGCACCGGCATTCCCCAGGGGATGCCGCCCGGAGGCGGGCAAGCCTCCCTAAACGCAGAGGGTTCGATGTCCGACTATGATCGCAATGCAGTCCGCTGGGGACAGGGCGGCGCCCAGGTTCGTGGCGCGGTCGACCAGGGTTTGCGCACCTTTATGATCGGCGTTTACAACAACATGATGGTGGGTCTCGCGATCACCGGCGTGGTCGCTTATCTCATCAACCAGTTGGCCGTCGCCGGCGTGGGCGAACAAGCTCAGGCCATGATGGGCCATATTCCGCTCACCGCTTTCGGCGTCGCGATTTACGGCTCGCCCTTGCGCTGGATCGTGATGTTGTTGCCGCTGGCCTTCGTCATGTTCTTCTCGTTCCGCATCAATTCGATGTCCGCCTCGTCCGCGCGGACATTGTTCTTCGCCTTTTCGGCGGCGATGGGCCTGTCGCTCTCCTCGATCCTGCTGGTCTATACCGGCGCCTCGGTGTATCGCGCCTTCTTCATCACCGCGGCCGCCTTCGGCTCGCTGAGCCTCTACGGCTATACGACGAAGCGGGATCTCTCGCCGATGGGCACGTTCTTGATGATGGGCGTGTTCGGCCTGATCATCGCGATGCTGGTGAATGTCGTTTTCATGCATTCCACGAGCTTCCAACTCGCGCTCTCGGCTCTCTCCGTCCTGATCTTCTCCGGTCTGACGGCGTGGGATACCCAGGCGATCAAGGAAATGTATTTTTCGGGTGACGGCCACGAGGTCATGACCAAGAAATCGGTCAATGGCGCGTTGATGCTCTATCTCGACTTCATCAACATCTTCCAGTCGCTGCTCTATCTCACGGGTTCACGGAACAACTGAGCCCGCCGCTGAAAAGACGAGTTTGAAAAGCCCCGGTCCGCCGGGGCTTTTTGTTGGGGGGCCGCAGCCCAATCCTCCTCCGCGAAGCGGGGGAGGATTGGGCTCCCGCCCTCCCCTACGTCACCAGCTTGATCTTCTTGTCCAGCACCTCGATCACGCGCTTCAGCTCGGGGCCGCGTTTGAGAATCAGGCCGGTGGATGTCACCACGCTGAACGCGCCTTGCTTGCGCGCGAGCTTGGGGTTCTTCTCGACGCGGTAGAGCGGAAATTCCGACGCCCGGCGGAAGATCGAGAACACCGCTTTGTCCCTGGAAAAATCGATGGCGTAATCGCGCCATTCGCCCTCGGCGACCTTGCGGCCATAGAGGTTGAGGATTTCGCGCAATTCGTGCCGGTCGAAGGTCACGGTCTCCGGCACGGCTTTTGGCGCGGCCCCCTCGAAGGCGCGGACGCCCATCGGGCGGGGGCGTAGCAGCTGGATCTCCCCGCGCCGGACGCCCCCCATCAGACTATCGCTGGATTGATCCTCGCTCACGAGCCCGCCGTCGGTTTCATGTTTCCGTCATGATCGCCCAGCCCTCTCCATCCGGCAAGCCGGGCGCTGGAAATCTTTGCGGCGCGGAAGCCATTCAAGGCCGGGGTTCTTGAAAATGGCGCGGGCGCGCGCGATATCAGCCCGGCTTTTCGCGCCGGGCTTGCCCGCCGCCTGATTCTCAACGGAGCACACCTAATGACCACCGCCGAAGGGCAGACCCACGTTTTCCAGGCCGATGTCGCGCGCCTGCTGCACCTGATGGTTCATTCTGTCTATTCCGAACGCGATATTTTCCTGCGGGAGCTGATTTCCAACGCGGCCGATGCCTGCGAAAAATTACGCTACGAGGCCATCGCCCATCCCGCGCTGACGGCGGACGAAGAGCCGTTCGGCATCACGATCGCGCTCGACAAGGACGCAAAAACCTTGACCGTCACCGACAACGGCGTCGGCATGTCGGAGGGCGATCTCACCAATGCCCTGGGCACGATCGCCAGTTCCGGCACCCGCGCCTTTCTCGACAAGCTCGGCCAAACCGTTCCCGAAGGGGCGGAAAGACCAACCATCGGCTCGGATCTCATCGGCCAATTCGGCATTGGATTCTATTCCGCCTTCATGGTGGCGGACCATGTCGTGGTCGAAACCCATCGCGCGGGCAGCCACGACGCCTACCGCTGGACCTCGGACGGCAAGGGCTCCTATGCCATCGCGACCCTGCCGCTCGAAGAGGCGCCCACGCGCGGCACCAAGGTCATTCTGCACCTCAACGACGCCTCGCTCGACTATCTCGAACCCTACAAGATCGAGCAGCTCGTCCGCGAGCATTCCGGCGCCATTACCATCCCGATCAAGCTCAAAGAGACGCCGGAGGCCGAGATCAAGCCGCTGAGCGAAGGCACGGCGCTATGGGCCAAGCCGAAGAGCGCGGTCACGGAAGACGAATACAAGGATTTCTACCAGAACCTCGCCGGTCAATACGATGCCCCGGCCCTCACGATCCATTGGCGCGCCGAGGGGCGGCACGAATATACCGTCCTCGCCTTCCTGCCGGGCTCGCGTCCGTTCGACCTGTTCGACCCCGGCCGCAAGGGCAAGGCCAAGCTCTATGTCCGCCGCGTTTTGATCTCGAACGAGGCCGAAATCCTGCCGAACTGGCTGCGCTTCGTCCGCCTGGTCGTGGACAGCGCCGATCTGCCGCTCAATGTCTCGCGCGAGCTGATCCAGGAAAGCGCGGTCTTCGCCGCCATCAAGAAGGGCGTGACCAACCGGATCGTCCAGGAACTCGCCAAATTCGCGGAAAGCGACAAAGAGGGGTTCGAGAAACTCTGGGACAATTTCGGCGGCGTGATTAAAGAGGGGCTCTACGAAGACATCGAGCGCCGCGACGCCATCTATAAGATCGCGCGGTTCGCGACCTCGACTCACCCCGAGGGCAAGCGGAGCCTGGCCGATTATGTCACGGGATTGAAGGAAAATCAGACCGCGATCTACTATCTCCTCGGCGAGGATCTGAAACGCCTGCAATCGAGCCCTCAGCTCGAAGGGTTCCGTGCCCGTGGGCTCGAAGTCCTGCTGCTGCCCGACCCGATCGACGCTTTCTGGATCGGCAATGCGGCGGGCTACGAGGGCAAGCCGTTCAAATCGGTCTCGCAGGGCGCGGCCGACATCAAGAACATCCCGCTGGAAGAGGGCAAGGAAGCCCCGTCCACCGAGACCAGCGCCGAACAGGCCACGCTCTTCGCCTTGATGAAGCAGACCTTGGCGGATCAGATCGAGGACGTCCGCGCCTCCGACCGGCTCTCGGAAAGCCCCGTCTGCCTTGTGGCGCAGGACCGGGGTCTCGACCGGCGCCTGGAGCGGATGCTGGCCGAACATGGCCAGCTCGGCCAAGCCACCAAGCCGGTGCTCGAGGTCAATGCCAACCACCCGCTGATCGCGGCCCTCGCGGCCCATGCCGGCGCCGGAGACAAGGGCGTCTTCGAGGACATCGTCTGGCTGCTGCTCGACGAAGCCCGGCTGATGGAAGGCGAAAAGCCCGCCGATGCCCCGCAATTTTCCGCCAGGCTGACGCGGATTTTGACAAAGGCGGCGGCGAGTTCGTGAAGTGGCTCAACCTCCGTGGCGAAGCGGAGGAGGAGGATCGAGGATGACAGATCCCGGCGCCGGACACCGGCTGCTCTTCCCCCCGGACCTGCCGCGGTCCGGGGCACAGCGGCGGTTGCACGATCTGTTCGCCGCGGCGAGGATCGAAAGCGCGGCGCTCGATGCCCGCCTTCTTCTCTGCGCGGCGCTCGGAATCGATCATGCGGCGCTTGTGCGCGATCCCGGTCTGCCTCTCGGGCCTGGCGCGGAACGATTGGCCGGGTTCGTCGCCCGCCGCCTGCGGCACGAGCCGGTCTCGCGCATCCTCGGCCAGCGCGAATTTTGGGGCCTGCCCTTCAAGATCAGCCCCGCCGTGCTCGACCCCCGCGCCGATACCGAAATATTGGTCGAGGCGGTGCTCGCGGCTTTCGCGGCGCGGCGGCGCGAGCCTCTGCGGGTGCTCGACCTCGGAACCGGGTCCGGGGCTATCCTCGCCGCGCTGCTCACGGAATTGCCTTCGGCCTCCGGCGTTGGTCTCGACAACTCTTTCGCGGCCTGCCGGATCGCGCGAGAGAATTTTGAACGCCTGGGATTGGCGGGGCGGGGACACGTGGTCCAGGGATCCTGGGCTGGGGCCCTGCGCGGGCCCTTCGATATCATCGTCTCCAATCCGCCCTATATATCGGCGGAAGACTTGGAGCTTCTGGCCCGCGATGTCCGGGATTACGATCCAACGGCAGCGCTCGACGGGGGACACGATGGGCTTGAACCCTACCGGCTGATCATCCCCTCGCTTCCACCCTTGCTCGCGCCCGGCGGATTCGTGGCCTTTGAGATTGGCGCGACCCAAGGCGAGCCTGTCAGCGCCCTGCTATGGGCCGCCGGCCTAGGCGCGCCCGGCGTGAAGACCGATCTCGCGGGCCACGACCGAGTTGTTTTCGCGGCAAATTCCAAACACCCCGAAGACCACTCCCGTGAATGTGGCGCTCGGGACTCACGCATCGGATAAAGTACAGGCTCACGATGAAAACCCTTGGCGTTCCCGTGAAAAACGAGTATGGGTTATTGCTGAAGGCAGTCTTTTGCCGTATTTCGACGCTGCATTAGATGTCATTATGCTCTGGCGATTCGCAATTTCTCAGCGGACGGCATGAGCGATGAGCTGCATTTTAAATTGGGTTGACGGCTGGCGCGAAAAGCGCGCCGCGCGCTTTTAGCTAAGCGTTAGACACGAAGACCCATGAAACCGCCGCGATGCGCATCCGGTGCATTCGCAAATTGGCTGGAGAGCCAACATCTTTCGCTCCCTTGGTTCAGTCCGTCGCGCAAGACGCGTTTCAAGCAAGACGGCACGCTGAAAACAGCCGTGCCTGGGGACGATTAAATCCGATGCCATTCAAGGATCATCGATGAGACCTGGTCAAAACAAACGTATGCGTGGCCGCAGCAGCAGTAGTAGTGGGGGCAATCGTAAGGGCCCCAATCCTCTTACCCGGTCTTATGAATCCAATGGGCCGGATGTTAAGATTAGAGGCACCGCTCATCACATCGGCGAAAAGTACCTCCAGCTCGCAAGGGATGCGCAATCCTCCGGCGATCCCGTCATGGCGGAGAGCTATCTCCAGCATGCGGAGCATTATTTCCGGCTGATCGCCGCGGCCCAGCAGGCCCAGCAGCAGGCGGCTTATGGCTATCAGCGCCCGGCCGGCGAACAGGCCGAAGCCGATGAGGATGGCGAAGACGACGATTTCAGCAGCCTGCCGGATCGTTTCGCCTCGCCCGTCGAGCGCGTGGTCCCGCCACCGCCCCCGCCGTCTCAGCCCTATGCCGAGCGTCCCGCCTATAGCGCCGGCGGGGAACGCCCGCCTTACGAGCCCCGGCAGGAACGTTACGAGCGCCCTCAGCAAGATAGGCAAGAGCGCCCGCAGCACGAGAGACAAGAGCGCCCGCAGCACGAGCGGCCCTATCAAGACCGCGCACCTCAGCCCGATCGTCAAGAGGCGCGGCCGGAACGCTACGACAACCGGCAAGACCGCGGCGGCCGGGGTGAGCGCCCGCCTTACGCGGAGCGCAACTTCGGCGACCGTGGCGGACAAGACCGCAACGGCCCTGGCCGTGGCAATCAAGACGGTAATGGTCCGGCGCGCGATTACGACAATCGCGGAAACCGCGGCAATGGCCGGGGTCCGCGCGAATTCCGGAGCCCCGATGCGCCGCGCGAGCCGCGTCAACCGCAGCTCGATGCCGGTCCCGCCGTGAATGCGCTGCCTGCCTTTATCACGACGCCCGTCCGGATCCAGCCGGAAGCAGCCCCCATCAACGAGCCCATCTTGCCGGACTTGCACGATGCTCCGCTCGCTGCCGCTGGCGCACCCGGCGACGACGCGAGCTTTGCCGTCCGTCCCCGCCGTCGCCGCCGTCCCAAGGCGGATTTCAATGCCGGTGACGACGACATCGCCTATCAAGCGCCGACACCCGATCCCGTCGGGGAATAAGACACCGGCCGCGCCCGCGTTTCCCGCCGATCCCGCGGCGGAAAGCGTGCGGCCGCCCAGGGAAAATCAGCGAAAGCCGCCTCTCCACGAGGCGGCTTTCGCTCGTAGTGCCCCTTGGTTAGGACGCTGGAACTGCCCGGCAAGACCCGGAAATAGCGCCGGCAAACCCCATTGATCGCTTAGCCGGCCCTCGCTCCCACCAAGCGATCGATGGAATGGGCCGCGGCAGCGCAAACGGCAAGTTTGCGCGAAGCCCCCCTTATCGCCGCGCCATCGCTATCCTACATCAATGACAAGCCCCGGAGAGGGGCCAAAAATGTGGCGTGCCGCCGCCGCTTCGGGGCGCGGCGCGTGCAGGAGGGGTTTCGATGAACATTGAAAAATATACGGAGCGCGCGCGAGGCTTCATTCAAAGCGCGCAGACGCTCGCGCTTCGCGAGGGGCATCAGCAATTCGTGCCCGAACATCTCTTGAAAGTTCTGCTCGACGATCCCGAGGGGCTTGCCGCCGGCTTGATCGACCGGGCGGGCGGACGCTCGCGCGATGCTTTGCAGCAAACCGAATTGGCGCTCGGCAAATTGCCGAAAGTGCAGGGGCCAGGCGCGGGCAACGTCTATCTCAGCCCGGCGACGGCGCGGCTTCTCGATCAATCCGAGCAGATCGCCGAAAAAGCCGGCGATAGTTTCGTCACCGTCGAACGGCTGTTGCTGGCGCTCGCCATGGACAAGAGTGCCGAGGCCGGCAAAATTCTCGACAGATCCGGGGTCACGCCGCAGACGCTCAACGCCGCCATCGAGGATTTGCGCAAGGGCCGCACGGCGGATAATGCCTCCGCCGAAAACGCCTACGACGCCCTCAAGAAATACGCGCGCGATCTCACCGAGGCCGCGCGGTCGGGCAAGCTCGACCCGGTGATCGGCCGGGACGAAGAAATCCGCCGCACCATTCAGGTTCTCTCACGCCGCACCAAGAACAATCCGGTGCTCATCGGCGAGCCCGGCGTCGGCAAGACGGCCATCGTCGAAGGGCTGGCGTTGCGCATCGTCAACGGCGACGTGCCGGAAGGCCTCAAGGATAAAAAGCTGCTCGCGCTCGACATGGGCTCGCTCATCGCCGGCGCCAAATATCGCGGCGAGTTCGAGGAGCGGCTGAAGGGCGTGTTGAGCGAAGTCACCGCGGCGGCCGGCGGCATCATTCTGTTCATCGACGAGATGCACACGCTTGTCGGCGCCGGCAAGGCCGATGGCGCGATGGACGCCTCGAACCTGCTGAAGCCAGCGCTGGCCCGCGGGGAGCTGCATTGCATCGGCGCGACGACGCTTGACGAATATCGCAAGCATGTCGAAAAAGACGCCGCGCTCGCCCGCCGGTTCCAGCCGGTCTTCGTATCGGAACCAACCATCGCCGATACGATCTCGATCCTGCGCGGCTTGAAGGAGAAATACGAGCTGCATCACGGCGTCCGCATCACCGATGCGGCGATTGTCGCCGCCGCGACCCTGTCGCAGCGCTATATCGCCGACCGGTTCCTGCCGGATAAGGCCATCGATCTCGTGGACGAGGCGGCCTCGCGGCTGCGCATGCAGGTCGATTCCAAGCCCGAGGAGCTCGACGAACTCGACCGCCGGATCATCCAGCTCAAGATCGAGCAGGAGGCCCTGAAGAAAGAGACCGACACGGCGTCGAAGGACCGGCTCGTGAAACTCGAGACCGAACTCGGCGACCTCGTGGAAAGCTCGCGCGAGCTGACGCAGCGTTGGATGGCGGAGAAGAACAAGCTCGGCAACGCGCAGAAGATCAAGGAGCGGCTGGAAAGCGCCCGCAACGAACTCGTCCAGGCGCAGCGCAAGGGCGAATATCAACGCGCCGGCGAATTGACCTATGGCCTCATTCCCGAGCTTGAAAAAGCTTTGGCGGAAACCGAAGCCAAGAAGGGCAATGTGCTGCTCGAGGAGGCCGTCACGCCGGATCATATCGCGGGCATCGTCTCGCGCTGGACCGGCGTGCCCGTCGACAAAATGCTGGAGGGCGAGCGCGACAAGCTGTTGCGCATGGAAGACGTGATCGCCCAGCGCGTCATCGGCCAGCCCGAGGCGGTGAAGGCCGTCTCGACCGCCGTGCGCCGGGCGCGTGCCGGCTTGCAGGATCCGAACCGGCCGATCGGCTCGTTCATGTTCCTGGGGCCGACCGGCGTCGGCAAGACAGAGCTGACCAAGGCCTTGGCCTCGTTCCTCTTCGACGACGAGACCGCGCTGGTGCGCCTCGACATGTCCGAATACATGGAGAAGCACTCGGTGGCCCGTCTCATCGGCGCGCCTCCCGGCTATGTCGGCTACGAGGAAGGCGGGGCGCTGACGGAAGCGGTGCGCCGGCGGCCTTACCAGGTGCTGCTGTTCGACGAGATCGAAAAGGCGCATCCGGACGTCTTCAACGTGCTGCTCCAGGTGCTCGACGACGGGCGGCTGACCGACGGCCAGGGCCGGACGGTGGATTTCCGCAACGTGCTGATCATCATGACCTCCAACCTCGGGGCGGATATCTTGGTGATGCAGCAGGAGGGCGAGGATTCCGGGGCCGTGCGCCACGAGGTCATGCAGATCGTCCGCTCGCATTTCCGGCCGGAATTCTTGAACCGCGTCGACGAAATCATCCTGTTCCACCGGCTGCGCCGCGAGGACATGGGCGCGATCGTCGAAATCCAGCTCGGACGGCTCGCCAAGCTTCTGGAGGACCGGAAAATCACGCTCGACCTGTCGCCCGATGCCCGCGCGTGGCTGGCGGCGAAAGGCTACGATCCCGCCTATGGCGCGCGCCCGCTGAAGCGCGTGATCCAAAAGAACGTCCAGGATCCGCTCGCCGAGCTGATCCTCGCGGGCGAGATTTTGGACGGGTCCGAGGTGAAGATCGAGGCCGGACCGGATGGCTTGATTTTCGGCAACCCGGAAAACCCGAAAGCAGTGTGGACCGGCAAAGGCGACGAGCCCGCGCCGAGGATGGTGCACTGAGGGTGTGAGCTAAGCGAAGCCTCCTCCGCGCAAGCGGGGGAGGGGACGGCGGCCAAGTTCAAGCTGCCCAAACGCATGTTCTTCACGCCCTAATTGCCGCGCAATGCGATGGGCAAAGTGCAGAAGAACTTGCTGCGCGAGCAGTACAAGGATGCATTCGGGGCGTGGCGGGTGGTCTTCTCCCATGCGGCGGGGGATAGAAGGCCAAAACGGCCGCCGTCCTTGCGAGCGCATGTGTGGACGGGGAAACTCACGCCTCGACACCCTCACAAGGAGCCTGCTCTTGCAGGCGTCTCGAAATGCGAGGGATTCGTGAGCCCGGTGAGATCAAACGCTCCGTGGGATCCATAGGACCCTGGGGATCCGTATGACCATGGGATCGAGGGATCTCCCATGTGCTTCGAGACGGCTCGCTATCGCGGCCTCCTCAGCATGAGGGCTAATACCAATCCTCTGAGAGCTTGACTCGCGCGGGTATTTTCAAGTCCGCCGGGCTCTGATTCAACATGGCGAACGAGGAGATTCGCCATGCCTATTCCGCTCCGGACTGATTTTGACGCC
>JBEKFQ010000016.1:0-65396 GCA_050013235.1 Beijerinckiaceae bacterium | reverse complement strand
ACGAGTACGGTCGTAACGAGAACGATTTTCCACGGTCCACATCAAAGAGCCCCTCCGAATCGAGCGACTTCTCTTGAATCACAAACGATTCACCGGACTCAACAACTTTCGGAACGGACACTTACCTCCCGAAGATTTTGAATTGGTTCGTCCTCATCTTCGAACCATCGAACTTGTGCGCCAAGATTTCTTGGTCAAAGCCGGCGATGCGCTTACGCGCGTTTACTTTCCGCACAGCGGGGTCATCTCATTGGTTGTCTGCCTCAGTGGCGGAGAGACAATCGAGGCAGCTTCTGTGGGCCGGGATAGTGCCTTCGGTGCCTATGCCGCACTCGATGGCCGCATTTCGCTAAGCGATGCAATCGTTCAATGACCCGGTGTCGCCTCGACTATCGACATCGCCTCCCTTGCCAATGCCGCCACGCAAAGCGTCACCTTCCGGACCACGCTCGTCCGGCATGAGCAGGCTCTATTCGCCCAAGCGCAACGATCCGCCGCGTGCAATGCCTCCCACACTGTCGAATCTCGCTTGTCACGGTGGCTGCTGCGAATGCGCGATCTATCCGGCAGCGACACATTGCTGACGCAGGAGTTTTTGGTTCAGATGATCGGTGTGCAGCGTAGCAGCGTGTCGATCGTCGCCAATACGCTCCAGCGGGCTGGACTCATTAGGTACAGCCGTGGAACCATCAAAATCACCAATCTGGAAGGTTTGATGGAAAGCTCGTGCGAGTGCTACGAAGCAGTTAAAGCGCAATACGACCGTTTACTGCGCAACGATTGAATGCAGACGGCCGTCACGCCGGGTCATTCGCGGTTGAGCCGTCCAAGAAGCGCCTCTAGCTCTCGATGCCGTCCGGGATAGTTGGTGCTCATTGCGCCTCATCCTTCTGGCTTTTCTCGCCGTCGAACAGTGTTGCCGGCTTCGACAAATAATCGTTCAATGTTTGGAGAAACCGGGCGGCATCGGCGCCGAAGACGACACGGTGATCGCAGCTCAGGGTGGCCAGCGCGGTCTCCGGCTGAGCCGCCGCGACTGAAAGAATGGCGGATGCCCCCGGAGGAATAATGGAATCGAAGGCATAGACGTGAGGGAAGGTGCCGAGATCGGAAAGGTAGAATGTCGCTCCGCGGTAATCGGCCGGCACGAGGCGCCGGGATTTGACCTTCTCCCGCAACACATGCCAGTCGCTGGAAAGTTCGACCAACGGACGGCGGGCGGCATCCCGCAGCACAGGGGTGATCAAACCTTCCGGGCTGTCTACCGCAATGCCGATATCGATGCGTTCGCGCCGCGCCAATCCATCCGGCGTATAGGCGCTATTGAAGAGGGGATGGCTGCCGACGCTGAGCGCGCAGGCGCGGGCCAGAAGCAAGGTCAGCGAAATCCGCCGCTCTTTCGCGACCTTCAATGCCGGTCCGAGCGCCAACTTCACGGTGACACGGAACGTTGGCGTCGCGACGCCTGCGATCATCGTCCGTGCGACAGCTTCGCGTAGGCTGGAGGCCCGTTCGATGCGATAGGGCGGACCGGCTTCGAGGCCGGGCTGCGACGGAGCCTGGCTCGCACCGGCCGTATTGGCGGCAGGCAGCGGAGCCGTCTGCGCCGCCGTTGTTTTCGTCGGACCGTCCGCGAACGCATGCGCGGAACGCGCCGGCGGACCCTCGGAACGTCTGCCTGCAAACGATGCAGCCAAAATCTGGGACTCGGCCTGCGGAGGCGCGGGAGCTGGCGCTCCCGTTGTTACGGGAGCGGGGACGGCGATGGGCGGCGGGACGTCCTCGTGCCCGCCCGCCGGACTTTCCGCGATATATCCGATGATCTCGCCAACCGGGAATTCCTTGCCGGGTTCGGCCAAAGGTCCGTCGAGATAGCCATCGGAAAAGGCCTCGACCTCCATGATCGCCTTGTCGGTCTCGACCTCCGCGACCGCCTCGCCCGATTTGACGGTGTCGCCGGGTTTCTTAAGCCACTTCGTCAGGAGGCCGTTGTTCATCGTGTCCGAGAGCGCCGGCATCGTGATGGGCTGTTTCATGGGTGGCCCCTTATTGTGCCGAGCGCCGGGGGCAGAGCGACCGGGCTGCTGCGACGATATCGGCGACGCGCGGGATGCTTGCCGCCTCGAGCGCACCGTTGAAGGGAGTCGGGATGTCGAGACCGGCCACCCGCAACGGCGGTGCCTCGAGCGTATGGAAGCACCGCTCGGTCAGGGTCGCGGCGATCTCGGCGCCTACCCCGGCGAACCGGCAATCTTCCTCGACGATCAACAACCGGCGGGAGGCCTCGATCGATGCCGCGCAGGTGTCCCAATCGATCGGACTGAGGCTGCGCAGGTCGATCACCTCCGCCTCGATTCCTTCCTTGGCGAGTTCGGCGGCGGCCTCTTGCGCGAGAATCGCCATGCGCGAATAGCTGACGATCGTCAGATCGCCGCCTTTGCGCCGCACGATGGCGCGATGCATCGGGGGCGGATCGGCGAGCGGATCCACCGGACCCTTGCTGAAATAAAGCAGCTCGTGCTCCAGCATGATGATGGGCTCGTCACTGCCGATGGCCTGGCGAAGCTGCCAATAGGCGTCCTGCGGTGTGGCCGGAACGGCGATCCGTAAGCCTGGCACGTTCATGAACATGGACTCGAAGCGCTGCGCATGTTGCGCGCCAAGCTGCCGCGCGACCCCGCCCGGCACACGCACGACAAGCGGCATTGGAAATTGGCCGCCGGACATGAACGGAACCTTCGCCGCCATATTGACGATGGCGTCGAGCGCGAGCAGCGCAAAATTGATGGTCATGATCTCGACCACCGGACGCATGCCCGTCAGCGCGGCGCCCACGCCCAGTCCGGTAAAACTGCCTTCGGAGATCGGCGTGTCGCGTACGCGCCACTCGCCATATTTCGCGTGGAGCCCTTCGGTGACGCGATAGCTGCCGCCATAGAGGCCGACGTCTTCGCCGAGCGTGAAGACGGAATCGTCGGCTTCCATCTCGGCATCCATGGCGCGGTTGAGAGCCTGCCAGTAAAGGAGTTCTTCTGACATGTCCGGTCTCCTAGATCAGCACTTCGTGATGCCGGTTGCACTGGAGGTGCTTCCAAGCGGCATCCATCGACGGTTGTTCGCTTTGCAATGAGAATGTCACGGCATCCTCGACCGTCGCCTGGACCTCCGCTTGAAGGGCGTCGATTTCGGCTTGTTCGAGATGTCCCTCGCTCAACAAGTGCTGGGTGAGACGGCCGACATTGTCCGCGCCCACCGCGGCCAGTTCGGCTGTCGTCGGGTACCGAAGTTCGAGTTCCCTGGTGGCGATCGAAAGCGGATCGATGGCCTGATGGGCTTTCACCTCGGCGGCGGGACGATAGGCGCCGGCGTCGGCCATCGAATGACCGCGATAACGATAGGTTTCGCATTCGATGAATTGCGGGCCTCCACCGCTACGAATGCGCGCCAACGCGTGCCGTGTCGCCTCATAGACTTTCAGCACGTCCACGCCATCGACCTTCTCGGCCGGGATGTTGTAGCCAGCAACGCGCTTGTGGACCTCCGTCACCGCCGAATGACGATGGATCTCCGTGCCGATCGCGTAATGGTTGTTTTCGCAGACGAACAACACCGGCAGGCGCCATAGCCCCGCCATGTTGAGCGATTCATGGAACGTCCCTTGATTGACCGCGCCATCGCCGAGGAAGCAAACGACGGCCTCCGGCAAGCCCCGCAAGGCGATGGCATAGCCAATGCCGATCGCGACCGGACATGTCTCTCCGACGATGGCATAACCGCCCATGAAGCGGCGGTCCCGGTCGAACATATGCATCGAACCACCCATGCCGCCTGACATGCCGGTCGCGCGGCCGAACAGCTCAGCCATGACTTGCCGTGCCGGCACACCGCGCACCAGCGCATGAGCATGCTCCCGGTAGGCGCTGACGATATAGTCGGATGGGCCCGCCGCGTTGATCACGCCCGCTCCAACGGCTTCTTCGCCGGGATAAAGATGAAGAAACCCGACGATATTGCCCTTCGTATATTCTTCGGCGGCGCGCTCTTCGAAGACGCGTGACAGCATCATGTCACGGAGCAGGCGATGGAAGAGTCTTTGTTCCATTTCGGGCCTCGTTCGGCTGAGGAGTGAGGGTCGCGGGCAGAGGCCGTGAACCGGTCTCTACCCGCCTGCAATGCGTCAGCGCGGCGGGCGGACAGCCGAACCGGTCTCCTTGAGGAACAGAGCCAGGACGGCTGCGATGATGATCGCGGCGATGCCAAGGGCCCCTCCCTTTTGGAAGACCTCGAGGGTGAGCGCGCCGCCGCCAGCGAGCCTCTGAAGCAACCAGCCGAAGGCCGGCGCCGCGAATGCGCTCATGACGAAGACGATAAAGTTGATGGACCCCGTCGCGCTGCCCTTCACTTCGTCCGGATTGACTTCCTTGATGATCGAGTAGGGGATCATCGCCGCGCCAGAACCGAAGCCGAGCAAGAGCCCGAGAAGATAGGGAGGCATGCTGTTTGCGGGCAAGTATAGGATTGCGAGCGCCATGATCAGCATGATCGCCATTCCAATGAACAGGACCGGCTTGCGACGGCCCATGCGATCGGCGACGTAGCCGAGGACGGGGCAACCGATCACCCAGCCAAGCGGAACCATCGACGCGCGGTTGACAGCTTCGGCATAGTCGATGTGCCAACCTTGACGGAGGAACGAAACACCCCAGATCATGTCGCCGACGGTCGTCGGCAGAAACAGCAGGCCGGCACACAGACCGCAAAGGTAGGATTGCGGATTGCTCAGCACCGTCTTGTAGGGCGAAAACATGAGCCAAATGCTCGTCTTCGAATGTTCCGATGGATCCTGCCGTGGCGTGACGAGCAAAAGCACGGCCCCAATGACGAATGTGAAAATCCCCGAAAAAAGCCAGAACTCCTGCCAGCTGATCACGCCGTGAATGATCGGAGCCACGGCAAACTGCCCGGCGGAGCCGCCGAGCATCCCGAGGCATTGGGTAAAGCCGATGGCGGTCGCGAGGTAGCGCGCTGGAAATCCGTGGGACGCCAGATAAACCGCGCCGACGAAAGCAAATGCGGCCCCGGCTCCTTGCAACAACCGGCCGGCTTCCGCGGCCCAACTGGTGCCGAACCCAAACATGGCAATACCGATGGCAAGGAAAAACACACCGGTCGGGATCGTATATTTAGCACCCCACCGGTCGAGCGAGGCGCCGGCGACAATCGCAAACGTGGAATATGTATAATAATATAGGCCAAGTAATGAGCTCACACCGAGTGTCGTCAAGCCAAATTTCGCGGTCAACTCCGGGATCATCACGCTCGGTGCGGACCGCACCGCATATTGCGTGAAATAGAACAGCAATGCGACGCCCCATGCGATGACGAAAGCCGCATGAAAGCCCGTGGAAACCGTCAGCTTTTTCGTTGAAGGCGTCGATATTGGTATCCCGGTAGCCATGAGGCGCTTCCCCCTACGCTTGAGAATAATCGAAACGGTAAATATAGCTTATCGTACATGTCCATTCTCGATTTGATTTGCATCAAACATTTCCTTCGCCAAATGGCTTTGAGGTTCATGAAAGGCTATGTCGAACGGCACGGCCCCCCGGACTTTGCGCTTTGCAGCTGCAAACGGGACGTCTTGGTCATGCCGGGCGATTTCGTTTGAGGGCCGTTTTCTGGCTCTCCGCCGTTGGCATGCCAACTTGGCCCAGCGCGGATCTTCAAGGAGCGATGCGTCTTCACGACGGGGCGCCCCGGTTTTTGCGGGTGCGTTATATTGGTTGCGCTGCATCAAGGAACGTCCCGCGATCTTCCGTCATTATTATCAGGCTAGCGGCGGCTTCGAGGGATGCATGACGGAACTGATGGAAGCGCCGCGGACCCGGCGCGCGGTCCGGGATTTCACGGAGGAGCCGGCTGCGTCCCCCACCAGGAGACGTGACCGATGAAAGAGTTTCCACTATCCAAGGTCTATCAATTGCTCGAGCCTGGCCCGGTGGTCCTCTTGACCACGGCTCGTGGCGGCCATGCCAACGTCATGACGATGTCATGGCACATGATGGTGGAGTTCACACCACCGCTGGTAGCCTGTGTCGTCAGCAATGCCGATTACAGCTTCGCGGCGTTGCGTGCGACAAAGGAATGCGTCATCGGCATTCCCGCGGTGGGGCTGGCTTCCAAAGTGGTTGCGGTTGGCAATTGTTCTGGGCGTGACGTCGATAAGTTCGAGACGATCGGGCTCACGCGGGTTGCCGCGCAACATGTGGCGGCGCCTCTGATCGCCGAATGCTTCGCCAATCTCGAATGCAAGGTGGCGGATACGCGTCTCGTCAACAAATACAATCTGTTCGTGCTCGAAGTCGTAAAAGCCTGGACCGATCCGGCGCAGACCGGGCGCAAGACTATCCATCATTGCGGCTATGGCAAATTCGTTGTCGATGGCGAGACGATCACGCTGGAATCGAAAATGCCGTAATTCTTCATTGGGAAAGGGGCCATCGCTTTAGAAAGCGTGCGGTCTCATGAGGGCCGGGTCTTTCCGGCGAAACGGCGAGCCCGTTGCCGGACGGATGATTTGCGCCGCTACACCCAAAACGGCGTCATCTCGAAAAGACGTCTTTGCGCTTTGCCGCCCGATTCTAGAAGGGCTCGCTTCGATACGTCATCCAGTCCCGCCAATTTCAGGAGATGCGCCCCTTTCGCTCCGGGTTCTTGATCGAGGATCTCCTCCATCGACACGCGGTCGTTGAGCGCGCCGAGGGCATCCTGAAGGGTGTAGAGCGACTTCAGAAGCTGCTTGCGGCGACGGCTTGGCTTGGGTCCGGTGAAAAGATCGCCAAAAAATTCGCAAGTGTCACGGAACGTCTTTGCATCGATGCGAAGCTTATGGCGCTTCTTCGCGTCGAGATGCGACACGCGGCCGAACTTGCCGAGCCGTTTCCATTGCCGCTGCAGGATGCGCGCCGCGCCGATGTGCAATTGCTGGCGGCCGAGCGTCCGGCGCGAGGCGGATTCCGCCTTCGCCCACGAGCCACATTCGACGAAGGCGAGAAGGTCGAGCATGCGGAGACAAAAGCGCTGCGACGTCACCATATCGATCACGCGCGCATAAGCGGCCTCACGTTTCCGGCGGAGGCCATCGAGGACGGCTAAAGGGATCTCCCGCGCATCAGCCTTCTCCAACGCCATCAAAACGATGTCGAGATCTCGTGCGCGGCCGAACGTTTTGAACGCCCTCCTGATCTCGGCGTCGAGCGTTGCTCGCTCCTGCTTCGAGAATAGCTCTTCGCAGAAGGATATGAGCGACAGCAACCGCCGGGTGGCAACGCGCATCTGGTGCAGCGCCTCGGGCACGCGTGCCGCGACAAAAACCGCTTCGTTCACCGCGAAATGATGGAGGCACGAGGAGGCGATGACTTGGAAAGCCGAAATGACCGTCATGCTTCGATTAAGTTTAACCGGACGCGCCTTTTCTGGACCGCCGGTCTCGTTTCCGGCCAAGCGATAGCCGCGCTCGGACTTGGTGGCGGCCTCGAGACGAAGAGGCACGGCTTTGGCGATTTGCCGTGCGACCGCAAAGATTGCCCGGACATCGCCACGGCGATGTTCGACTTCGAGTTCATGAATGGGCTGACTTTTGGTGCCTCCTAGAATGACCCCTTCGTCGAGGGTCACGCTGACCTCGCCACCCTTCCACCGGATCGGCCATTCGGTCCGCTGCACCTCGATATACATAATGGGCTGCAGAGGACCTTTGAGCTCCTTGCGAAGCCGGGCCGGGCAATGAAGGCGGACATAACCGAGATCGGGTTCCGGCACGCTACGTTCGATCTCGTATTCGCCGCGAACGAACAGACCGCCCGAAGGGGCAGCCTGCCATTTCAATGTTTGAATGATATGGTCGCCGGATGTGCGCAAACGCAGCGACATGCCGGCCTTTTCGAGAACCCGGCCGGCCGTATCGAAATATGTCGAAACGAGCTGCTGCTCGCGTCGCCGGACGGCCGTAAGCAACGGGTGGGACTTGAGCTTGCCGGCGTCTTGCGGCGCGATAGCGAATTTCAGCTCGCGCTCGAAGTTGCGGGTATTGCCATGTCGCTGAGAAATCATCCTCATTGTCCCTCGGCCCTAAAACGCCATGAGACTATATAACACAAGAGGCATGCTCATTGATCTGGAACGAGACCGCAAGAGCCCGGCGAAAGAATATTGCGGAAATGGCGCCAGTATTATGAATCGCGGCTTCGAGGGCGCGATCGGCCTGTGACAAGGGCGCCTTCGCCAGTTTCATCCGTGATCTGATCCACCATCAAAAGTTGGAAGAGGAACCGCGCCATGCCCAAAGACGGAGGCTGGCTCCTCACAATCCGAAGGGATAGATGTCCGGAGCGCCTTCGGCCGCGGCGCCAGCGAGCGGATTGACGGCGGAGGTCTCCTCGAACCAAACCAATGCGTCGAATTGCTTGGACAAATGCGCATCGAAATAATGGCTCCAGCGCTCGCTTTCCGGCCGGTAGATCACGCCGATCGCACGCTCCAACCGGCGTATCGACAAATCCGCGGCCAACGCGCTGTCGGCACGCCAATTCGTTAGCGAACGCTCATGGCCGGCGTCCTGGAAAACCCGTTCCCAGCTATCCCCGCGCGCGGGAAGCACAGCCTTGACCCTTGGCGGGCTCCCCCATTCGTCGGCCGCCATGACATGCCCCCGGCCGGTGGAGAATCCGATCAGCGCCGCCTGATCGCGAAACCTGGTCCGGCAGAGCTGACCGATATTGAACTCGCCACTTTCGCCCATCCCCGTCGCGGTCGCGTCGCCAATATGAGAATTGTGCGCCCAGACGACGGCTTTCGCGTCCGGTCCGCGCTGCTCGAGGACGCGCATCAGCGTCTCGAACATATGACTATCGCGCAGGTTCCAGCTTTCCTTCGCCCCGCGATACATCGCCCGGTAATAGCTCTCCGACGCGCATACGATACGGGCGTTCTGTTCGGCGTCGAAAAATTTCTCGCCGTCCTTGGCCATGTAAGCCATCCGCTGCTCGAACAGCGCGACCAGTTGTTCGACGGCGGCGTCTTCGCAGCTGCGTCCCGTCGCCAGGGCATGCGCCCCATAGAGCTGCGGCGCGTCCAAATAGGGTGTCAGACACGAATATCGCCGCCGCGCCGCAGCCGCTTGTTCCGGATCCACCCGGTCGAGATAGGCCACCACCTCGTCGCGCGAGCGATGGAGGCTGTAGACGTCAAGGCCGCGAACCTCCAGCCGGTCATCGTGCGGACGGGCTTCGTTCCACCGCCGCATCGTCTTCAGGAAATGAGCGAATTCCGCATTTCGCCACATCCAGCGCGGAAAGTTGACGAACGCGTCGCGCTCGCCCCAAACGCCATGCTGGCGGATAAAGCGGTCAAGCTCGGCGGCGTCGGGCCAATCGGCTTCAATGGCGAGAATACGGAACCCGTGGCGTTCCACCAGACGATGGGTAATCGCCGCGCGCGCTTTATAGAACTCCGCCGTTCCATGGGTGGCTTCCCCGAGCAGAACGACTTTGGCGTCCGCGAAGACATCGAAATGAGCGGCGAAGGCATCGGGCGAATGCAAATCCGGCAAGGGCTGCGATTTGGCGCGCAGCCGCTCGGAAAGTTCGCTAGTTGGAGAGGATATCAGAGACGCCATGACCCATTCCTCGCTTCACTCTGTTACCGGACCGGACCCCGCGCTATTTGAGACGGCCCCGGTTGGCGCGTATCCCGCCAGCAAATCCACGACTTCCTGATCGCTCAGTTGATGGAAATCCCGGTAGAATTGGCCGACCCCACCAAAATTTTCGGGGGCTGCAAGACACACGACCTCGTCGACGAGTCCGTGAAGCACCAAGGCGGCGCTTCGCGAGGCGACGGGAACGGCGACCACGATCCGCTCCGGAGCGCGTCTGCGGACCGCCGCGATCGCCGCTTCAATGCTCGCGCCGGTCGCAACACCATCGTCGACGAGGATCGCTGTACGCCCGCGAGCCGGCACCGGCCGTTTGCCAGGCATGTACAACGCCCGTCTCCGCTCTATTTCCTTGAGTTGTACCTTCGCTGCGGATGCGATTTCGGCTTCGGTCAATCCCGCGTCCCGCACGATGTCGTCGTTGAGAACAATGTCGGGCTGTTCTCCGTCGACCACCGCGCCGGCCGCGAGTTCCGGTTGCCAGGGAACGCCGATTTTACGCACGAGCAATAAATCGAGCGGCGCATTCAACTGCCGTGCGACTTCGATCGCAACCGGCACGCCGCCACGCGGGAGCGCATAGACCACGGGCCGCGATGGCGCGAGCCTGGCAATCTTGGCGGCGAGAAGCCGTCCCGCCGCTTCGCGGTCATTGAAAAAAGGGCGCTTGGACAAGAGATGCCGCGTAAACCACTCCCCCGCTGCTTCCAGCGCTTGTTCCAGCGTGCCCGTCTCCTCGAACAAGTGGCTCGCGCCGGGGACGATCACCAAGGAGGTTTCGCATTTCATGTGAGCCCGCGCGGATTTGTTCAGCGCCAGAACCTCGTGATCGTCTCCGCCCACGATCAGAACCACCGGGGCTCGAACGAGGCTCAGCGCCTCCCCGGCAAGATCCGGCCTTCCTCCGCGAGACACGATCGCGGAAACCTCATCGGGGCGGGCGGCCGCCGCGACGATGGCGGCGCCAGCGCCCGTGCTCGCGCCGAACAACCCAATCGGAAGCGCGAATGTTCGAGCATCGGCGCGCGCCCAGTCGATCGCTTCGACAACGCGTTCGCCCAAGAGCGGGATATCGAAGACATTGCGCCGGTCATTCGCTTCGTCTTCGGTCAACAAATCGAACAGAAGCGTCGCGAAACCCAATTTACCGAGATAATCGGCGGCATAACGATTGCGCACGCTGAAGCGGCTCGATCCGCTGCCATGCGCGAAAATCACAAGTCCAGCCGCCTCGTCTGGAATCGCTAACGAACCAACGAGGGACGAACGCCCGATGACGACTTCGGCTTGGCGAGACATGGCACGCCTCCTATAAATTGAAATATGAACGCCGAACCGGCCCTCTATTCCATGATCTAAATCAAGCGCGGTTCGGACCGGATGCCGGGACGCAGCACGCCGGGGGCGCAAAGACACTCGCCCAATGCCCTGACTCATTCCGGTGTTTCAGGGAATTCGGCGAGATCATTGACTGGCATCAAGGCCAAGATGCCGAATGCAGCGTCAGAATGACATTACCACAGAGGATCCAGTCATGCCGTTCAGAGAACTTACAAGTGTATCCAAGGTTTCCCTCGCATTACTCCTCGGCATTGCAATCATCGGCGGTCCGGCCGCTGGACAAGCACAGCAGCACGATAACCATGGATCGCCGGGCTTGGGCCTTGCCGTGGCCCTCAATGTTTGCACCTCATGCCACATCGTCATGCCGGATCAGGAATTTCCGCCAATCTTCGATGGGCCGCCCAAGCCGCCAACATTTTCCGAAATCGCAAATCGGCCGGACGTCACGGAAGAGTCGTTGCGGAACTTTATCTCGACAACCCACTCGTCCATGACGATGCCGGTGCGGATGCCGAATCCGGAACTCACGGACGACCAAATAAAAAACGTCATCAGCTTCATTCTGAGCCTCAGAAAGAAGCAGTGATAGGGAAGCATGCGCCCCGCCCGCGGGGACAAGTTATCTTCTTTGCGGCCGAAATAGAGACCTCAAAGCATGGCTTTACCGGCGGGATAAACGATGAAAGCGGCCATCACGACGTTAAAGCAACGATGCCTTGGTAAAGAAAAGTCATTCGTGGATTCCGTCGAACTGTTGATTTGTAAACGGCGACGATGTTGGCGTTTGGATTTTTATAAAACCAACTTGCGCAGCGCGGTGACAGTCGTTGCACGCGTTATTAAGGTCCGCGAACGCTTTGGCGAACAATACCGGATCCTTGGCCGCCGCCGCTTTTCGCAGGACTTCGAGCGGCTTCTCGGCGGATGCTATCAACTCGACGGGTATATTGCGATAAAGCATCGCGGCCTTACCGAAGGTCTCTTCGATTTGGCCGATTTCGAAATTTGTCAGGTTCCAGTTTCGAGCGCGGCCGGCATACCAAAGCTTAATATGGCGCAACTGCGTCAGTCCCATGATGTCGCTGAGGGTACTTGCGTAAGACTCGCTGGCCGCTTGCGTCCGTTCGGAATGGGGAGCGGCGAACGGCACATCATCGCCAAACGCAGGAACTGACATAAGTGCGATGGATACGATAAGCCCCAGAACGCGCATATTGACTTACTCCCTAATGCAAACCGGCCAGATGTTCCGGGCTATACACCGAAGTGTGAAGGACAACAATCAAAGACGCCCGAGGCTTGCTGGAAGAGCGGCCGTGAGCTTGGATAAAGCCTCGGCGCCGGCGCTCGTTCGAAGCGAAGCGCGGGCCACGATCTGTTGCGGATGTCCCGCGTTCCGGCAGCGAACGAGGCCAATCCGAACCCATGAAGATTCAGGCACTCACGGGCAGGCTGAACTGGTGATTTTTCTGATCGTAGATGAAGATCTCGGCGAAGCGGCCCCAATCGATCACCGCCGTCAGGGTCCGTTCCGCCTCGTCCGGGCTGAGATGATCCTGAAGTTCGGGCAGGAACCGCCCGCGCGGAGCCATGCGCGGCGAGCGCTCCGACAAGATGTGGCGAATATGCGCGGCAAGCGGGACGCTGCGCAGGAGATGCTCGCAAAACAACCGCTTGCGGCCGTCGGCGGGAGAATCCGCGAAGAACTTGCCGGCCGCGGTCAAATGTAGCGCACCCTCGTGCATCTCGACGAAACCGAGGATCTGCGCGGCTTCCTCGACCGCCAAGATCGCGTCGATCTCGAGATGGAGCCGTTCCGCCAGATCGCGAAGACCGGCCTTGCCCTCGAGGGGCGGCCGCGCCAACACCTCCAAAAAGTCCGCGATGCGGTGGCTGGAAACGCTCGGCAACCGCATGCCCAGGCCCTCCAAGGCAGCCTTGTCCTTGTCGCCTGTCGAAGGTCCGCGCCCCGCCGTCATGTGCTCGTAGATATCGTCGACGATTTCGCGGAACGCCGGGGCGAGGCGTTCGCGCGGCTGTGGCAAGGGCACTTCGAGCTCGAGCGCGATACGGCCAGGATCCGGCGCCAGAACGATGATGCGGTCGCAGAGGAAGACCGCTTCCTCGATATTATGGGTGACCAGCATCACGGATTTGATGGCGACCTTTCTCTCGTTCCAGAGATCGATGAAATCCGATCGCAACGTCTCGCCGGTTAAAACATCGAGGGCGGAGAACGGCTCGTCCATCAGAAGAACGGCCGGATCGACCACGAGGGCGCGCGCAAAGCCGACCCGCTGGCGCATGCCGCCGGAGAGTTCCCGCGGATAGGCGGCCTCAAAACCATCGAGGCCAATCAGTTCGATCGCGGCCAAGGCCTTTTCACGCGCTTGGGCTTCCTTCATCCCGAGTGCATCGAGGCCGGCCATGACATTTTCAAGAACCGTGAGCCAGGGAAACAGCGCAAAGGTTTGAAAAACCATCGCGATCCCCTTGGCCGGCCGGTCGACGGCCTTGCCTTGATAGGTGACCTTGCCTGCCGTCGGTCTTATCAACCCCGCGGCGATGCGCAGGAGCGTGGATTTACCGCAGCCGGAGCGTCCCAGGACGCCCACGATCTCACCTTCGCGAAGGTCGATACTGATGTCGTCCAGAACGACGGACGGTTCGCCGTTCGGCCGCGCGAAGGCCTGGTGGATGTGGGAGAGATCGAGAACGGTGTTTCCGGTGATCATTGCCTTTTGCATGGTCTCGAGCATGGTAGGCCTTTCAGTCTAGCCGGAAATGGCGCTCGCCGTAGGCATAAAGCCGTCGCCAGAGAACCCGGTTGAAGAAAATCACGTAAATCGACATGACGACTATGCCGAGCAGGATGCGCGGATAATCGGCCGCGGCCGTCGTGTCCGCGATATAGGCGCCGAGCCCATGCGCGGTGAGATGCGTCTTTCCCCAGGAGACCGACTCGGCGACGATGCTGGCGTTCCAGGAGCCGCCGGACGCCGTGATGGCGCCGGTCACGTAATAGGGAAAGATTCCCGGCAGAATCACATTTCGCCACCACTTCCAACCGTGGATCTGGAAAGTCCCGGCGGCTTCGAGGAAATCGGTCGGAAAAGCCGTGGTACCGGCAATGACGTTGAACAAAATATACCACTGGGTTCCCAGGATCATCAAAACGCTCAACCAGATATCCAGGTTGAGATGAAAGCGGACCACGATGATGACCGCGAAGGGAAATACAAGGTTTGCCGGAAAGGCCGCAAGAAACTGCGCCAGCGGCTGGATGCTTTCCGCCAGCTTCGGCCTGAGGCCGATCATGACCCCAATGGGCACCCAGATGAGCGAGGCCAAGACGATCAAGACGGCAACGCGCAGCAGCGTATACGCGCCAAGCCGGACGGCGATCAAAACGTCGCCCCAATTCAATTCGGAGGCGATGTAACGAACAATAATGCTAGCGCCAAAAACGGCCGCCAGGATGATCCCGGCGTAAAAGATGAAATCGGCGGCACGGCTGCGCACTGTTGTTTCGGCCACAGGCGGCCGCGGAACGGTGGCATTGAGCACCGGCGCCCGCAGCGCCCATTTCATGGAAATGCTCACGGGACGGGCCGCCAATCGTAGGAACCGGGCCCGCCGCAGGACATTCAAGAACCAGGAATGCGGCAAGGTTTGCGCGGCCGATTGCTCGGACCGGAAATGGTCGGCCCAGACGACCAAGGGCCGGAACATAAGTTGATCGTAAAGAACAATCACGGCTGTCATCGCCAGCAAAGCCCAGCCGACCGCCCCAAGATCTTGCCGCTCGATCGCGAGAGCGACGTAAGAGCCGATACCCGGCAGCGTGATTTGTTCGTCGCCCACGCTGATCGCCTCGGAAGCGACGACGAAAAACCAGCCGCCGGACATGCTCATCATCATGTTCCAGACAAGACCGGGGACAGCGAATGGCGCTTCGAGCCGCCAGAAGCGCTGCCACGAGGAAAAACGAAAGGCGCGGCTCGCCTCGTCGAGATCGAGAGGAACGGTGCGCAAGGATTGATAAAAGCTGAACGCCATGTTCCAGGCCTGGCTGGTGAACACCGCGAAAATCGAGGCCAATTCGGCACCGAGCACGCGGCCCGGAAACAGGTTCATGAAGAAGATGACGGTGAACGAGATATAGCCGAGAATTGGGACGGATTGTAGGACGTCGAGGATTGGAATGAGGATGGTTTCGGCGCGCCTGCTCTTTGCCGCCAGAGTGCCGTAAATCAAGGTGAAAAGAAGCGATGCAACCATCGCCGCGAGCATGCGCAAGACGGTGCGGACGGCATATCCAGGCAACATGGTGGGATCGAGCGAGATCGGCGCCGTTTTGATCGCCTCGATTGGGCCGAATGTGCTTTTCGCTCCGATGACCAGCAGCGCCAGCACGCCGAAGATCAAGGGGAATGCGATGAGATCCCATCGATTCGGCGCCGCGATTTTCCAACGCAGTACTGTCGCGTGCGGGCGGTTCGAGGGGATCATTACTTTCGCCATGAATCGTCGCACGGCATGGTCCATGCCGGCAGTTGGAATATCAATGGCGGATTTTACGTAACGCCCCCTTGATCGAGATCAAGCTCGCGACGCGGAAGATGCACGAGGGTCTTGTCGTCAGATTGCGCCGGCCTTACTTCAAACGGCCGGCGCCGGAATTGGCGCAATCAAGCGTAATTCTTCCGCTCCTGTTTCCGCAGCGAATAACGAGCGTCTATTGCTTCTGCGGCGTCATCCGGCCGGCGGCCCTGAAATAGGCGCGGGCATGAGCGACGAGAGCCCCGTCGGACGGATGATCGGCGGTCTCGATACCGGCGATACGGTCGATCACCGCGGGATCGTGGCGGGCGATATGCTTGACGAGTTCCATCTTCGCCACGCCGGGACCGGTGACGAGTATGGCCTTCGATGCGCCGATCGCTTCGACGACCGCGTGGAGAAACGCTTGGTCCTCGGGCGCATGTCCGCTCCCAATTGTTTGCGCCTTGTGATGGATGTGAACATGCGGATCGTTGGGCCACACGATCAGGCGATCCACCTCCTCCGCGCTAAAATGAAAAACACGCGCTTCGCGATGATCGATCCAAACGACGGTATGATTGTGTCCGGTCATTGAATTGTTCCTATGTTGATCCGCCACTGAACTTTCGTCCAGCCGCGAACAGCGCCTTCTCAGGTTTTCCGCCGCCGGACGCGTTGCGAAGAGGTGGGCGGCACCGTCTGCCGGAGCGAGGTCGTTTATGCGCTGCGAGGCGGTGATTGCAAGAGCGCGTTGCCGCCATTCCCGGGTGGACCGCGCCATCGCTAGGCAAAGCGGAGCACTTGTGAGGCCGCCGGCGCCGCGGGGCTCCCTGGCTCATCGCGGCGGTCCCGCGAAGAAATTTGGCCTAAGAGAAAAAAAATTGGGCTCGGGAAGGAAGCTCTTTTGTTGTGCAATGCAGCAAATCATATAGATTGCACTGCAGCACATCGAAACAGGGAGACGATCAATGGCTACTTTATCACGAAAGATCGACTCTTCCGGTCAGCCGCCTCGCAATCCCAGCCCCGGCATGGCGGCGGACGAGAAAATGATCAGGATAACCCGCTTGATCGAAGGCTTGCAGCTTCTCGCGCAACAACTTCCCCTCGACGGCGCGTCAATTACGGAGCGAGATCGCGTTTTGCTTGCGGACCTGCTCAATGACGGCGTGACGCCATGTCATGCGGCCAAGCGGGTGCGCCGCGCGCGATCTATTGCACTGACGCGCTCTCGCAGGCTGCCGCAATCCACACATTGCCAGCCTGTGGAAGTGATCGAGGAAATGCTCTAACTCCTTATAAAGAGGGCGAGTTCCCGTCGCTTTGGTGATTCCACCCAAGGGATGAGCGCTCTAATCCGGCACACTCTCGAGCGTGACCTGCGTCAAAAGACGCCGCACGTCCTGCTGCCGGCAGAGTTCCGTGCCCGGCGCCAGCACCGCGGCGGAACCGCCTGCAACCGCATAGCGGAAGCACTCCTCCAAGCTCATCTTCGACGCCAGGGCCCAGACCATGGCGCCCAGGAAACTGTCGCCCGCGCCGACGGTGCTGACCGGCTGGATGGGAAGAGCCGGCGCCCGCCAAGCGCCGCCGGCCGTCACGAGCAAAGCGCCATCGGCGCCGAGAGTCAGGGCGACCACCTCGGTGGAGCCGCGCCCGATCAAGCTGCGGCACGCCCTGATCAAGGACGCCTGGCCGTCCAACGGCACCCCCATCAGTTGGCGAAACTCCCGCAGGTTCGGTTTGATGAGATAGACGCGCGCTTCGAGCGCTGCCTCGAGAGCGGCGCCGGAGGTATCGAGCACCAGTTTCGCGCCCCTGCTCCGGGCGATCCCGGCGACCCGCGCGTAGACATCGCCGGGCACACCCGGCGGCAAGCTGCCGCTGGCGCAGATAATATCCGGTCCCGCGCCGAGGCCGGCAAGAACCTCCAGACACGCCATCCACTCGGCGTCGCGAAGCTCCGGCCCCGGCATCACGAAGCGGTACTGCTCGCCCGTGGTCTTATCGAGCACCGTAAAGTCCTCGCGTGTCTCGCCGCGCACCGGAACAATAACGCTCTTCAAGCCCTCCTCGTCGACCAGGCGGTTCAGCAATTGGCCCATGAACCCGCCAACGGGGTAGACGGCGGTCACCCCGGCGCCAAGCCGGCTGGCGACCCGCGCCACATTGATGCCGCCACCGCCAGGGTCGCGCCGTCCGGCGCCGCAGCGCAACTTGCTTAATGGCTCCACGTGGTCCACCGACGTCGAGACGTCGAGGGCGGGGTTCATCGTGAGCGTGACGATGCTGGACATGCGGTCGTTCTCCGGCGTCGAGGGTGACAGGTCCCGGTTCGACGCTCCTTGAGGAAGATCAAGAGATGGGCCAGCCGTGCGGCTCATCACTTTTGCCAAGCGATGAGCTCGAGCTCCGCGGGGACAAGCGCGCCGGACCGCCGTGGAACCACCCGTACCGTAAAATCGCTGGCCGGACGCGATGCGGGGGCCCGGCCGGCGTAGATGAAGCCATTCACGACGCCGGGCATGGCTCGCTCTTGCTCGAGAAAGGCAATATCCGGCGTCTCTCCCTCCACAGGGTCCGCATAAAGTTCGACGCGAACGTCGCCGGGGCCCAATGCACCCAGGATCACGGGAACCGAAAAGCGCCAGCTATCGTCCACCCGGCCAATGGTGGGAACGCCGATGTGCAGGCTCCGCCAATCCCTGCGCAAGCGCGCCGACCACGCCTCCAGATCCTTTGCGACGGCACAGCCGCTGGCGAGCCGGTGGCGCTGCGCGGCGGCGGCGGGCAAATAAGCCTTTTCAACGTATTCGCGCGCCATGCGGGTGCTGCTAAATTTAGAAGTCAGGGCGGACATGCTCCGGCGGATGCGCGCGACCCAGGCGCGAGGCAGCCCAGCCTCGTCGCGGTCGTAGAACTCCGGCGCGATCTGATGCTCGATCAGATCGTAAGTGTCCCCGGCCTCCGCCGCATCGACATCGACGCCTTTCTCGTCCACGCCGTTGCCAATACACCAGCCAAGACCGGGCTCGTAGGCCTCATCCCACCATCCGTCCGGCACCGAGCAATTCAGCCCGCCGTTCACGAGAACCTTCATGCCGCTGGTGCCGCAGGCCTCCAAGGGCCGGCGCGGCGTGTTGATCCAGACGTCCACGCCCTGGACAAGTTCCTGGGCGAGCGAGATGTCGTAGTCCTCGAGAAAGACGATACGCCAGCGGAACCGTGGCTGCCGCGCGAGCATGATCCATTCGCGGATCATGTCCTTGCCCATCTGATCCGCTGGATGCGCCTTGCCGGCGACGACGATCTGCACCGGGCGGCGCTCGTTCGACAGCAGGCGGGCCAGACGCTCCGGATCGTGCAGAAGCAGATTCGGCCGCTTGTACCCGGTGAACCTGCGGGCGAAGCCCAAGGTGAGAACATTGGGGTCCAGGACACTGCCTGCCGCCTTGACCACCTCTGGATCGAGCCCTCGCGCGCGCAACTGAGTAGTGAGGCGCCGGCGCACCTGGCGGACGAGCTTCTCGCGGCTTTCGCCGCGCAGGGCCCAGAGTTCCTCGTCGCATACACCCTGGATTTGTCCGGGAAGCTCCCCGTTCAGGCTCCGCCAACGTTCCTTGCCGCAGGCTTCCGTCCAGACCCGGTCAGCCTCGGCCGAATCCCATGTCGGGGTGTGAACGCCGTTGGTGACATGACCCACCGGAACCTCGCCCTCCGGCCAGCGGGGGAACAGAGGTTGGAAGATCCGCCGGCTGACGCGCCCGTGCAGACGGCTGACTCCCAGGCATGCGCCGGAGCCGCGCATGGCGAGATAAGCCATGTTGAACGGCTCGGTCTCATCGCTGGGATTGGCGCGTCCAAGGCCCAGAACGTCCTTCGGCGACAGACCCATGGCCGTCAGCAGCCCCTCGGCGCTGAGCAGGTATTTGCGCAGGAGTCCGGGGTGGAAACGGTCGAACCCGGCCGCCACCGGCGTGTGGGTCGTGAACACATTGCCCGCGCGGGTCGCCCAAAGCGCTTTCCAGAAGTCGAGGTCCGTGCGCATCGCGAGCTGGCAGGCGCGTTCGATGACGGCGAAGGCCGCGTGGCCCTCGTTCATGTGGCAGACCTCGATCTCATGGCCCATGGCTTCGAGCGCCCGCCAACCGCCGATGCCGAGTACGATCTCCTGTATCAGGCGCATCTCGGCATCGCCGCCGTAGAGTTTCCCGGTAATGCCGCGGTCGACCGGGCTGTTTAACAGATCGTTGCTGTCGAGCAGATAGAGCTTCAGGCGCCCGACCGTCGCCTGCCAGACCCGGAGCTGGAGGATTCGTCCGGGCAGGCTGATCGGGACGCACAGCCAAGCGCCGCCGGCAACGACGGGCTCGATCGGCAGCATGGCCGGCTCATTGAACGGGTAAGTCTCATGCTGAACCCCATCGGCATCCAGCATCTGCCGGAAGTAGCCTTCCTGATAGAGCAGTCCCACGCCAACGACGGGAAGACCAAGGTCGCTGGCCGCCTTCAGAAAGTCTCCGGCGAGAACGCCCAGGCCGCCGGCATAGAGCGGCAGCGCGGCCCCCAATCCAAACTCCATGCTGAAATAGGCGACTTTGCCCAAGGCAGCCGCGTCATGGGTGCTCGCGAACCAGCCCTGCCGTTCGAGATAAGCCTTTCGCTTGCCGGCCAGACTCGACAGCTCGGCGAGAAAATGTGGAGCGCTCGCCAAGAAATTCAGGCGTTCGGCCGAAACGTGCTGCAGCACTGTCCACGGGCTTTGAGTTTGTTCCCAGAGCTTGGCGTCGATGCGCTCCCACAGCGCGTCGGCCTCGTGACTCCAGGTCCAACGCAAATCGAGCGCGAGATCCTGCAACGGCGACAGCGCATCCGGCAGATGCGGCAGCATGAGATTGACCATCGCTCGCTCCGCTCAGCGCCTCGGCGCGTGTTCTACTCCGCCGCGGCGAGCCGGCGCTCCGCGTCCGCCACGACATTCAGCGCCCCGATCACGCTGGACGGATTCACGCTGATGGAATCGATGCCCCACCCCACCAGGGCCGCCGCGATCTCCGGATAATTCGCGGGAGCCTCGCCGCAGATGCCCACATGCCGGCCATTCCGCTTCGCGCCGGTGACGGCCAGCCGCAGCATCTCCATCATGGCGGGATCGCGCTCGTCGAAGTCGAAGGCGACGATTTCCGAATCGCGGTCGACGCCGAGCGTGAGCTGGGTCAAATCGTTGGAACCGATGGAGAAGCCGTCGAACAGCTTGGCGAAGGCGTCGATGCGGATCACGTTGCTCGGGATTTCGCACATGACGAAGATCTCCAGCCCGTTCTCGCCGCGCTTCAGCCCATGGCGCTCCAGGGCCGCGATCACGCCCCTCGCCTCCTGCTCGCGGCGAACGAATGGGACCATGATCTTGAGATTGGTCAAACCCATCGTCTCGCGCACCTTGAGCAGGGCCGCGCATTCGAGGGCGAAACCCGCCGCATAGGCGGGATGGTCATAGCGGCAGGCTCCACGGAAGCCCAACATCGGATTGTTCTCCCGAGGCTCGAAGCCGGCGCCGCCGGTCAGCCCCGCGTATTCGTTGGTCTTGAAATCCGACAGGCGGACGATCACCGGGCGGGGATAGAAGGCCGCCGCGATCGTGCCGACCCCTTCCGATAGGCGTTCGATGAAGAAATCGGCCGCTCGAGGGTAGCCTCGCGTCGCGCGCGCGATCGCCGCCCTGGCCTTCGCCGAGGCGACTTTGGCAGGCTCGGCCAACGCCATCGGATGGATGCCGATATGTTCCTGGATGATGAATTCCATCCGCGCCAAGCCGACGCCGGCGCTGGGCAGCATGGCCGTATGGAAAGCCAGGTCCGGATCTCCGAGATTGATCATGACCTCGGTCTTCGGCTTCGGCACGCTCTTCAGGTCGATCGCCGAAACCTCGAACGGAATAGCGCCCTCGTAGACACGCCCAGTGTCGCTTTCCGCGCACGATACCGTCAGAATCGCTCCGGTCTCGAGCTTGGAGGTCGCGTCGCCTGTCCCCACCACGGCCGGCACGCCGAGCTCGCGCGCCACGATCGCAGCATGGCAGGTCCGCCCGCCGCGATTGGTGACGATGGCTGCGGCCGTCTTCATCACCGGCTGCCAGTCGGGCGTGGTGGTTTCGGTCACCAAGATCTCGCCGGGCTGGAAGGTGTCGAGATCGCGGACGGAGGCGACGACGCGGGCGATTCCCGTCGCGATCTTCTCGCCGACCGCGCGTCCGGTGACGAGCACCCTGCCCGTCCCCTTGATCGCATAGGTTTGGATTGTCTGTGCCGAACGGCGCGAGACGACCGTCTCGGGCCGCGCCTGAACGATGTAGAGGGTTCCGTCTTCGCCGTCCTTCGCCCACTCGATATCCATCGGCGTGGGCCTGCCGGCCTTCGCGGAATAATGGTCCTCGATCGCGATCGCGTGGCCGGCCAATGTGAGGACGTCCTGATCGGAAAGGCAAAACCGCTCGCGCTCCGCTTTAGGCACCGGATTGTTCTTAGTCCGCACCGCGCCGTCCGGATTGGCGCCGTAGGTCATCCTGACCTGCTTGGCGCCAAGCTTGCGCCTCAGCACAGCACGAAAGCCTTTCCGGAAGGTTGGTTTGTGAACATAGAACTCGTCCGGATCGATGGCGCCCTGGACGATGTTTTCGCCAAGACCATACCCGCCAGTGACGAAGACCACGTCCCGGAATCCGGTCTCGGTATCGAGGGTGAAGATCACGCCGCTCGACCCCACGTCCGAGCGCACCATCTTCATGACGGCGACGGACAGGAACACCTTGAAATGGTCGAAGCCGTTGTCGAGACGATAGCCGATAGCCCTGTCCGTGAAGATCGAAGCGAAACAATTCCGGCAGGCTTCGACCAAGGCGGCCTCTCCGCTCACGTTCAGATAGCTATCATGCTGACCGGCGAAACTCGCGGACGGCAAGTCCTCGGCGGTCGCCGAACTCCGGACGGCGACGGCCAGCGTTCCTCCGCAGGATTCCTTCAGCTTTCGGTATGCGGCGGCGATCTGCAGCCGGAGCTCCTCGCCCCCGGTCGCATCGTGGACAATCTTGCGCGCGGCGGCCGCCCGCTCGGCCAGAAGATCGACATTGGTCTTGTCGAGACCATCAAGCAATCGATGCAGAGGCGCCCAAGCGTCCGCCGCCGTCAGCGCGTCGCGATAGGCCTGCGCCGTGATGGCAAAGCCCGGCGGGACTTTCACACCTTCCCCTGAAAGCGCGGAGCAGAGCTCGCCGAGCGAAGCCGTCTTGCCGCCAACTGAGGCGACATCGGCGGAACTGAGGTCGCCGAACCATTTGATATAGTCTAACGCGCTCATGGATCTTCCCCGGCTTGACGAACGGCATGAGCTTGGTCGCTCCGCCGCGTCCCGGCCTTGATCCCGATCAACGGCGGGCAAAGGGACTATTCGGACAAGCGAAAATGATTCACCCGAGCCGCGTCTTGAGGGTCTGGATCACGATGGCGAAGTCGACCGGCTTCAGAAATACGCCGGATAGGCCGATCTCATGCAGGCCGATCGAGCCCATCAGGGCATCGGCGGCGGTGCTGATGATATAGAAGGGAATGGTGCTGCCGCTTGCGTGCAACCGCTCGGCAATGGTCACGCTGGCATCGCCGGCATCCAACATCAGCTCCGCGAGCACCGCATCGGGTTTGATCCGCAAAATCGTCCGCTCGCCTTCCCGGCCATTCGCCGCCTCTCCAACCGAGAAGCCCGCGGCCTCCAGCGCAAGGCGCAGGGTGGCCCTGGCATGCGCGTCTCCGTCGATGAGCAGGATGGTCCTGCGCCGGTCGCCAAGGCCGATGTTCATGGCGGCGCCGCCATTTGCATAGCGCGGATCCGGCCGGTGAGCATGGCCAGGGCTGCGTGGAGATTGGCGGTGGCGCCCGGTGTCAGCGCCTCGACGAACTCGAATTCGTAGCCGCGTATGGCCAGCAGGAAGGCCCGAGGCGACCCGCCGCAGCACTGGCGGGCGATGGCGAGGAGGGCCTCGGGCCGCAGGATGTGGCTGGTGAACTCGATGGTGGGGGAAGGCTGAACATCGTGTACGGCAAAGGGCGAAGGTCCGGTCTTGGCGGCATCGACGAACCACACGACGTCGTGCCCGGCGACATCCACCGCGTCTTCGATGTTGAGCTGGTAATTGTCGAACGCCGTAAGGTTCGGCCATCCCAGGCTGCCGATCCCGGCGGCCACGGCCGGGCCTAGCCCATCGTCCTGGCGGCCCGGGTTGCCGTAGCCGAGCACGAGGATGCGCGGTTCGCGTGGAAGCAAGGCACAGGGTCCGGCGATGCTCATTGCTTCACCCTCGTCGCGATGACCGAACCATCGGCGTCTTCCAACGTCACGATCAGCGGCATGTCGCCGAGCGCGTGGGTCGCGCAGGAAAGACAGGGATCGTAAGCCCGGATCGCGACTTCAATGTGGTTCAACAGCCCTTCCGTGATCTCGTGTCCGCTGAGGTCGTCTATGGCAACCTTCGTCACCGAACGGTTCATCGCCTCGTTGTTGTTGGTCGTCGAAACGATCAGGTTCGCGCCCGTGATCTGATCGTGATCGTCCACGGTATAATGATGCAGGAGCGTGCCGCGAGGCGCCTCGATGACGGCGATCCCCTCCGGCCGCCGTTCGCCGGTGACGACGAGGTCCGTCCCCTGCAGATCGCCGTCGAACAGCAGGTCTTGGATCTTTTCCGCGCAGTGGATCATGCAGATCAGGCGGGCCCAATGATAGGCGAGCGTCGCATGCACAGGCCCGCCATGCCCAAGCGCCATGAATTCCTTGCGGGCCGCCTCGGCGATAGGGGTATCGATGAAGGCGCAGCAATTCAGCTGAGCCAGCGGGCCGACACGGTACCAGCCGTCCTCACGGCCGAGCGAGCGGATATGCGGGAATTTCATATAGCTCCAGGGCCGCACTTCCTCGATGATATAGTCACGGTACGCGCTGGCATGGACGCCTTCGAAAATCGGCTTTCCCTCCGCATCGATCGCGCGAAGGCCGCCGTCGTAGAGGTCCATGCCGCCGTTCGCTCCAACGATGCTCATATAGCTCGAGGGGAAACTGGCGAAGGTTTCGTGCAGCTTCTCGTGAGAATGGACGAAGGATTTGTGCAACTCCAGCGCCTCGCGGCACCATTGGATGATTTGGCCGATGTCTTTCCGAAGGGTATCCCGATTTTCAACGGAGAGGTTCTGATTGACGCCGCCAGGAATGCACAGCCGCGGATGAATGCGGCGGCCGCCGGTCGCGGCGATCACCTGCTGGCCGAACTTGCGGATGAAGATCGCCCATTTGCCGACCTCGGGAAAGGCTTCGATCACGCCGATGATGTTGCGCTGCGCGACCGGGGACTCGAACCCGAGCAGGAGATCGGGCGAAGCCAAATGGAAGAAATTGAGCGCGTTGGATTGCAGCACCTGACCATAATGCATCAGCCGCCGCATTTTCTCGGACGTGGGCGTCACTTGGTCCACGCCCGCGATCATATCCATCGCCTTGGCGGCGCAGAGGTGATGACTGACCGGGCAGATGCCGCAGAGACGCTGGACGATGACGGGAGCCTCCCAATACATCCGCCCTTGGATGAACCGCTCGAACCCACGGAACTCCACGATGTGAAACCGGGCCTGTTCGACCTCGCCGGCTTCGTTGAGCCGGATGGTGACTTTGCCGTGGCCTTCGACGCGCGTAACCGGATCGATGACGATCTTGCGCGGACCTTGGCCGGGTTGAACGTCACTCATGGCGCATTCCGGTTCAGGAGGAACATCATTCGTATTTACACAAGAGATAGGGAAGCGCGGGCGCCTTGCCGGTCAGCAAAGCCTTGAGCCCTTCCCAGATGGCATCGCAGGAGGGCGGGCACCCCGGCAAGAAATAATCGATCTTCACCACTTCGTGCGAGGGATAGACACGGTCCAGCAACAGCGGCAGGTCTTCATCGTTCGGGATCAACCCACCGTCTTCGAGCGAGAACCCTTTGAGGTAGACGGCCTCCAGGCATTCGCGGAGCCCAACCGGATTGCGCATCGCCGGCACGCCGCCATTGATCGCGCAGGCGCCGACAGAGACCAGAATGCGGCAATGCTTCCGGAACTCCCTCAACTCCCTCACGTTGTACTCGTTCGAACACCCACCTTCGACGAAGCCGACATCGACGGGCCGGTCGAACGCTTTCTTGTCGTCGAAAGGCGAAACATCGAGATCGACGAGATCGGCCAGTTCGAGAATACGCTCGTCGATGTCGAGCAGCGACATGTGGCAGCCGAAGCAGCCCGTCAGGGCACATGTGGCAAGCCGGGGCTTCGCCGTCGCAGGGGTTTTCGCCAGGAGGGCGGTCATGGTGCGCGGCCCTTCCGCTTCGCCTCGATGTCGCTGCCGATCGGCGCCGTGTCGAAACGGCGGCTGCCGTCCGGAATCTTGTAGCTGTCGCGTTTGACGACGATACAAGCGACGGGGCAGACCCTGGCCGCCTTGTCGATGGCGGCCATTTGCGTCTCTCCGAGGCCGCCCTCGGCATCGACGTTGAGGCGCATGGCGATGCCGCGGCCTTCGAAGCCGAACACCGTCTTGCCGTCCGCCTTTCGCGAGGCGCGGATGCAGCGCGAACAGAGAATGCAGCGGTCCCGATCGAGATAGATATCTGGATGCGTGGCATCGATCGGTTGGCTGCGCCACTGATATGGCTGAACCGGCGCGACCATGCCCAGGCGGTAGCCGAGCGCCTGCAGTTCGCAGTCCCCGCTGGCGACACAATAGGGGCAGGGATGGTTGCCTTCGACGAAGAGCATCTCGATGACGGCACGCCGGTCGCCGGTCAGTTGCGGCGTGTCGTTTTCGATGACCATGCCGTGGGCGGCCGGGGTCACGCAGGCCGCGCTGTTGCGGCCGTTGATCTTGCAGGTGCAGACCCGGCAGTTTCCCGACGGTCCGAGATCCGGGTGGTAGCAGAGGCGCGGAATATAGATCCCGGCCGCGTCGCAGGCCTCGAGAACGGACTGGCCCGGCGCGGCGTCGACCTCGATCCCATCGATGGTGAACCGGACGGTTGGGGCATCCATGCTAGCTCTCCTCCGTGACGGGCTCGCGGCCTTGGACCGCGACCGCCTCGCGCAAGGCGTCGTGGAGCGTCACGCGCGGCGTGAACGCGACAGGCGCGAGCCTTTCCTCGTAGAGTCCGGGGAAATTGCGCATGGTGGATAGGATCGGGTTCGGCGCCGTCTGGCCGAGGCCGCAGCGGCTCATTCGCATGACGGTGTTGGCGAGTTCTTCCATCCGTGCAAGGTCCGCGAGGGTGGCGCGGCCGGCAACCACCTTCTCCATGGCTTGCTCGAGCAGCGTGGTGCCGACCCGGCACGGCGTGCACCAGCCGCAGGACTCGTCGACGAAGAAACCGGCGAATTGAAGCACGATCGCGAGGACATCGCGCCCTTTACCGAAGATCATGGTCGAACCGCCGGTCGACAAGTCCTCGTAGGCGATGCGGCGGCCAAAATCCTTCGGCGCGACGGACTGGCCGGAGGGGCCACTGACTTGAACATAGGCGGTGTCCTGCGCCCCGGCCAGATCGAGAAGTTCGTTGACGGTGATGCCGAATGGCACTTCGTAAACACCCGGTTTCGCGCAATCGCCCGACACACTCATGAGTTTCGTCCCAGCCGATTCCTTGGTGCCGAACCCTGAGAACCAAGCGGCGCCCTCCTCCATGATGCGGGCCGCGCAAACGAATGTCTCGACATTGTCGACGGCGCTCGGCTGTTGGAGATAGCCGCGTTCGGTTGGAAACGGCGGCCGATCGCGCGGAGCGCCCCGCTTGCCCTCGAGCGATTCGATCAGCGCGGATTCCTCGCCGCAGATATAGGCGCCGGCCCCGAGTTGGATCCTGATATCGAAATCGAACCCGTCGCGGCCGCAAATATTGGCGCCAAGCAGGCCGAGGGCGCGCCGGGTCTTCAGGACTTGCTGAAGAGCGTCCCAGAGATAGGCATACTCACCTCGCAGATAAACGATCCCATGCCGGGCACCGAGCGCATAGCCAGCGATCGTCATGCCATCGAAAACCAAACCCGGGAATTGCGACAGCAGCATTCGATCCTTGAACGTGCCAGGCTCGCCTTCATCGGCGTTGCAGATGACGTAATGCTCTTCGCCGGCCGCCTTGCGGGTGAGCCGCCATTTCAAGCCGGTCGGGAAGCCCGCGCCACCGCGGCCCCGGAGCCTAGAGTTGCTGATCTCTTCGATCACTTTCTCGGGTGGCCGGGCCAGGGCGGCTTTGAGGCCGCCAGCGAGACCGTGCGGCCCCGACAAGAGCGGCCCCGGCTGCACCAGACTTGGACGCACCATGGCCTTCGGTAACATCGCGGCCTGCGCCGCGTGCTGCGGATAGGGAGGCAGCCCCCCCTTGTCGCCAGATGTCCGCAAAGCGGCGACGATCCCTGGCACGTCCGCCGGCGTGAGCGAGGTCAAGACCATCCCATTGACCAGAGCGGCGGGCTCCTGATCGGCCATGCCGATGTCGCTCGTCCATTCGATGGTGAAAGCGCCATCTTGCGACGTCCCTCCGAGAGAGAGGCCGGCCGCCTGCTCGAAGGCTTGGGCGACCTCGCTGGCACCCTTCATCAAGGAGATGGGCGTTTTGGAGAGCCGGATCCGGTTGCGGCCGCGCGGTTCGCGGTCGAAGAAAGCGTAGAAGGACACCATGTCCTCGATTTCGACGGCGTGAATGCCGAGCGCCTTCGCGAGCGCCTGGACCGCGTCGTTGCCGACATGACCGAAATGCCGCTGAACCGCCTGAACCATATCCATGAGACGGCTCCGGTCAGACCCGAAGCTCTCGACAATACGGCCTACCGCCTCGGTGCAGCCCGGGTTCATGGGCGGCACCAAATCCGGAAAAGAAGGCAGCTTGAAAGTCCGGAGGACCAAACGACGATGGTCCCGGACTTTGTATAGGGCTTCGGCCGCATGGCAGGATTTCCAAGCCTTCGGAAGAGGACGCCACGTCCCCTAACCATATTTAACCTGGACCGCTCAGGCAATATCGAAGCATCGGAGTCCGAATCCCGGAAAGTTGTTTTGCGAGAACGGCTTGACGGAGCCGGACGGAACAGAGGCGAAACCACGGGCCGCGTTTTATTTTCACCGTGCGGATTGTGACATTTCTGATTCATTCCGGTAACACGAACGCCGCCCGGCCTCGCCGCGCTGCTCCGTCAACCAATTGGAACGGCCCGATGCGAAGCTGATAGGCGCCGGTGAATGCGCCCGTTTAGCAAATTCGCGGGAGTTGCTCGCCCGACAACCAGTCGACAATGCGTCCGCCGCCGAAACCGGTGGTCATCTGCACGAAATGATGCGAATCCTCGACGACGCTGCCAATGATCGCCGCATCGCGCCCGAGCGGATGCGCGCGCATGACGGCCAGAAGCTTTTGCGCGGCCTCCGGCGCGGCGAAGACGACGAGCTTGCCCTCATTGGCGACATGGAGCGGATCGAGTCCGAGCAATTCGCAAGCCGCGGCCACCTCCGGTTTGACCGGAATGGCGGATTCCTCGATGCGGATGCCGGCCTGCGATTGTTGGGCGATTTCGTTCAAGGTGGCCGCCAGGCCGCCGCGCGTGGGATCGCGCATCAGCCGTAACGACGGGCCGCAAGCCTCGACCATGGCCGCGGTCAATTCGTGCAGCGCCGCGGAATCCGAGATGATCCGTGTTTCGAATTCGAGATTCTGCCGGCAGGACATGATGGCGACGCCATGATCGCCCATCGAACCCGACACGATCACGGCATCGCCGGGGCGAGCCCTATCGCCGGACAGGTCGAGACCGGCGGGAACCAGACCAACGCCCGCCGTGGAGATGAACACGCCATCGGCCTTGCCGCGTTCGACCACCTTGGTGTCGCCGGTGATGACCGGAACGCCCGCCGCGCGCGAGGCCTCGCCCATGCTCTGCGCAACACGTTGCAGGTCGGCGAGCGGGAACCCCTCCTCGAGGATGAAGCTCGCGGAAAGATAGAGGGGCCGCGCGCCAGACATGGCGAGATCGTTGATCGTTCCATGCACCGACAGCGAGCCGATGTCGCCACCGGGGAAAAACAAGGGCGAGACGACATAGGCGTCGGTCGTCATCGCCATGCGGCCCGCGGGAACGCCGAACACCGACTGGTCGTTGCCCTGCGCCAACCATTCGTTGGCGAAGGCTTCATGAAAGATCCCGGCGATCAACTGCGCCATCGCCCGCCCGCCCGAGCCATGCGAGAGATCGACGCGGCCGTTCATGATGTCGAGTTTGCGGAACTTCAATCTCGCGACACCGGGTTTGGGGTTGGCGTTCATGAGGCGGCTTTCTGTTCGAACTCATGCCTTTGCGTCTCTTGGCGGGCGTAGTCACGGAAACGTCCGTAGGTCCAATGCGCGGCGCAGGAGCCTTCGGAGGACACCATGCAAGAGCCCATCGGCGTCTCGGGCGTGCACAAAGTACCGAACAGTTTGCAATCGGCGGGCTTCTTGACCCCGCGCAAAATGGCGCCGCATTCGCAGGCGGGATTGTCCTCGGCTTGAACGGTCTCGATCGCGAAAACCTTCTCCGCGTCGTATCGGGCATAGGCCTCGCGCAAACGCAAGGCGCTGTTTGGCACCATACCAAGCCCGCGCCATTCGAAACTGTCGCGCGGCTCGAAGACCTGCGCGACAAAATCCTGCGCCTTGAGATTGCCGTCCACGGTCACCGCGCGGATATATTGATTTTCAACTTCATGACGGCCGGAATTGACCTGCCGCACCAGCATCAAAATCGCCTGCATCACATCGAGCGGTTCAAAACCCGCGATCACCACGGGCTTCTCGAATTCCTCCGCGAAAGCGTGATAGGGCCGCGTGCCGATCACCGTGCTGACATGGGCCGGGCCGACAAAGCCGTCGATGCGGACATTGCCCAAGGCGCGGACATCGGGGCTTTCCAGAATATTCTGGATCGCGGCCGGCGTTAGCACGTGATTGCAAAAAATGAAAAAATTGCTCAAGCCCTTCTTCTGCGCCGCCAAAATGGCCATGGCTGTCGGCGGTGTCGTCGTCTCGAACCCGATCGCGAAAAACACCACATTTCGACCGGGCTCGGCCTGCGCGATGCGCACGGCATCCAGCGTCGAATAAACCATGCGAATATCGGCCCCGGCGGCTTTGGCCTTCAACAGACTGGAGCCCTGCGAGCCCGGCACGCGCATCAAATCGCCATAGGTGCAAAGCGTAATATCCCGGCGCCGCGCCAGTTTGATGGCGTCGTCGATGCGCCCAACCGGCAACACGCAGACCGGACAGCCCGGCCCGTGAATCATCCGGACATTGGCGGGCAACAAATCCTCGATGCCATAGCGTGAGATCGCATGCGTATGGCCGCCGCAAAATTCCATGAAACGATAGGAAAGTTCGGGACGCACCTCGGCGGCGATCGTGGCGGCGATGGCGCGCGCGAGCTTCCCATCGCGATATTCATCGACATATTTCACGGGCGCGCTCCTTCCGTCACGCGCGCCGCCTCGTCGAGCAGAGCCAAGGTTTTTCCCGCTTCTCCGGGATCGAGTTTATTCAAGGCATAGCCGACATGCAGGATGACGTAATCGCCAATGCGCACGTCCTCGACCAGCGCCAGCGATATGACTTTCGAGACGCCATCGAGCGTCACGCGCGCCATGTCGTCGTCGAGCAATTCAGTCACTTGGACCGGGATGGCGAGACACATCGGACCTTCTCCTTAAATCAGCATGGCGCGCGCCAGAACCGCCTGACCGAGCGAAAGGCCGCCGTCATTGGGCGGAAAAGCGCGCGCCAACAGCGGCACAAATCCCTTTTGGCGCAATCCGCGCGCCAGACCTTCCGCGAGAACCCGATTCATCATGCAGCCGCCGCCAAGCGCGACGGTCTCGCCCTCGCGCGCGATGGACCAGATCCAGCTTACGAGACCTTCGATCAAGGTTCCATGAAACAGATCCGCGCCCATCGCCGGTGAAGGTTTTGCGGTCACGAGAAAGGCCAGCAAGGGCGAAAAATCCAACACGCCGTCGCGGATGACGAACCCATCGTCCAACGCCTGCGGCGCGCGGACCAGCGACTCCAGTTCCATCGCCGCCTGACCCTCGAAATCCTGCCGCAGGCAAACGCCGAGAAGCGCCGCCGCCGCGTCGAAGAGACGGCCCATGCTTGTCGTTTGTGGAAAAAACTCCGCGCCCCGCAAATGTTTCGCCGCCATCGAAACTTCGGGAATGTGACCCCAGAGCGCCTGTGCCTCGTCGAGACGATCGATCGCCTTCAGCGCGGCAAGACCCATGCGCCATGGTTCGCGCGCGGCGCGATCTCCGCCCGGCAACGCCAAAGGCGCGAGATGGCCGAGGCGGCTGAACAGCGCTTCCTCGAGACGCATCAATTCGCCGCCCCAGGCTTGGCCATCGGAGCCCATCCCGTGGCCGTCGAGCGCAACGCCAAGCAGCGGCCCAAAAATTTTATGCTCGGCGCCAATCGCGGCAATATGCGCGGCGTGATGTTGGATGCGCAACAAAGGCAAACCAGTCTCGTCGGCATAGCGCGTCGAGAGATAATCGGGATGCAGGTCGCAAGCCACGGCCTCGGGCTTGACGTCGAGCAGGCAGAGAAGATGATGCGCGCTTTCCTCGTAAAAGCGGAAGGTCGCGGCATCGGACAGGTCGCCAATATGCTGGCAGACAAAAGCCTCGCGTCCACGTGTGACCGTGATCGTCGCCTTGAGATGGCCGCCGCAGGCCAGAATATCCGGTCCATCGAAACCCAGATCGACCGGCTCGGGAACGAAGCCGCGCGCGCGCCGGATGAAGGACGGCGCGCCGTCGATCACGCTCATCACGCTGTCGTCGGCCCGTGTCACGATCTCACGGCCGTGCGTGACGATGAGATCGGCGATCCCCGCTAGTTTGGTCAGCGCCTGCGCATCATCGGTGATCAATGGCTCGCCGCCGGGATTGGCGCTGGTGGCGACAATCGCGAATTCGCTCGACGCATCGCGTCTTCCGCTCGCCGCCTCGTGGAACAAAAGGTGATGCACGGGCGCATAGGGGAGCATGACGCCGATGCGGGCCAGGCGCGGCGCCAGAGCTGCGGGCAATTTGTCGCGGCTGTCCATCAGCACGATAGGGTGGGCGGGATGACGGACGAGAGCGAGTTCGGCAGCGTTGGCTTCGGCGAAAAACCCAATCGAGGCTTCATTGGCGGCCATGACGGCAAAAGGTTTGGCTTCGCGATTCTTGCGGCGGCGCAATTCGAGAATGGTGTTCTCGTTGCCGGCGTCGCACATCAAATGATAGCCGCCAATGCCTTTCAGCGCGACGATCTTTCCCGCGCGCAAAGCGGCGACGATTTCGCTTATCCCATGCGACAGACGCGGGCCGCAGTCCGGGCAAGCGATGGGTTCGGCGTGAAAGCGGCGGTTGCCGGCGTCTTGGTAGTCCCCGGCGCAGGCCGCGCACATCGGGAAAGCCGCCATGGAGGTCCGCGCGCGGTCATAGGGTAGATGCCTCGTCAACGTATAGCGCGGGCCGCAATGCGTGCAATTGACGAAGGGATAGAGATGAAACCGGCTGGCGGGATTAAACAGATCATCGAGGCAGGCTGGGCAGACCGCCGCATCTGGCGGGATGCGGGTGCGGGTCTGGCCGCCCTGTGAGTCGAGTATGGCGAAGCTTTGATCGCCGCGCGGCGCAAGCGCCTCGACATCGGCGGCATCGAGGCGCGCGAGCGGCGGCAATCCGGCCTTGAGCGCATCGAGAAATTCGCTGGCGCGCGCGCCCTCGATCTCCACCACGACGCCATCCGCGTCGTTTCGCACGAAACCCGCGAGCGACAGGCGTTTAGCGAGCCCGTAAGCGAAAGGCCTGAAGCCAACGCCCTGCACCGCGCCACGCAGGCGCAGACGCAGACGCGCCGGCTCGGCTTTCGCAAGGCTCGCCGCTTGACGATTCATGCAGGCGTCCCTTTTGACTGCGCGGTCTTTTGAGCGCGAGCGGCGCGGGTCTCGATCCAAGCGTAGAAAGCCGCCATGCCTTCGCCGGTTTTGGCCGAAACCACCAGGGTTTGCAAATTTGGATTGACGCGCAACGCATGAGCGATACAGGCGCCAACATCAAAATCGAGATGCGGCAAGAGATCGGCTTTATTCAACAGCATCAGATCGGCGGCGGCGAACATATCGGGATATTTGGCCGGTTTGTCCTCGCCCTCGGTCGTCGAGAGCAGCACGACTTTATGCGCCTCGCCGAGATCGAACGCGGCGGGGCAAACCAGATTGCCGACATTTTCGATGAACAGGAGACTGTTGTCCTGCAGCGCCAAGCTTTCCAGCGCATGACCGACCATATGCGCGTCGAGATGGCAGCCCTTGCCGGTGTTGATCTGGATCGCCGGAACACCCGTGGCGCGGATTCTTTCGGCATCGTTCGAGGTCTGCTGATCGCCCTCGATGACGGCGATGGTCTGCCGCGATTTCAGATCTTCGATGACGCGCACCAGCAGAGAGGTCTTGCCGGAACCGGGGCTCGAAACGAAATTAAGCGCCAGCACGTCCTGATGGGCGAAACGCGCGCGATTGGCCTCTGCATAGGACCGGTTCTTGGAGAGAATGTCGCGCTCGATCTGGACAATGCGCTCCTGACTCATGCCGGGAACATGCACGCCCGCCAGGCCGCCGCCGAAATCGATCTTTTCCGCCGCGCCTGCATGCGCATGATCGTGGTGATGATGGCCGTGCACGTGGTCGTGGTCATGACTGTGCGTGTGATCGTGGGTCTCGTGCCCATGATCATGGACCGTTTTAAGGTCTTGGGCCCCCGTTTCGATTGATGCCGAACCGCATCCGCAAACCGTGCACATTAATCGACCTCCAGTTCCCTAACGCGCATTTCGCCGCCGCCCGTCATTTGCACATGATGATTGCCGCATTCTGGGCAGGCGCCAAACCGCTCCAAAAGTGGCACCGTTTTTCCGCAGTCGAGACACCATCCCTGCCCCGGCGTGGTGACAATTTCGAGGCGCGCGCCTTCGGCCAAGGTTCCGCGCGTCACCGCGTCGAAGCAAAATTCCATGGCTTGCGGATCGACACCGCCAATCGCACCAATCTCGAGCCGCACCAGCCGCACGCGCGAAAACCCCTGCTTGCGGGCCTCTTCCTGCAAAATCTCGACGACCCCCTCGGTCAGCGACATTTCATGCACGGCCTTGCTCCTCGATCGCAATATTCAGCCGGACGCTGGAGCATGACCCGAAATAGTTGCGGACTTTCTCAATCGAGGACAAGCGCTAACTCCCTGGTAAGAAGCGGCTTTAGGGGCGAGCACGAAGCCAAGGCGCGTAATCTGGTTACCGGCGTTTTGACGATGTCCGATCATCGCATCATTGAGCTGCCCGGCGAAAGGACTTTCGGCGTGAAAATTCCGTCCGGCCGGATCCTACGGGATGGCGCCATGCCGAACCTCTTTCGCACCCTTAAATCCGGCCGCCGCCATTTCCGGAAATCGCCTATAGAGCCGGCCTTTAAGGGACGCGGTATAACCTAAAAGTTTAGGCCAGAACCCTTTTCGATTGGGCCCAAGTCACGTGCCGCGACATAAACGCCTGCCAAGTTTTTCACGCCACGACCCAATTCCGACCTTAATTGCAAGCTAGGTGGCATCGAGTTGGGTGCTTTGGCCAGCAACGCCAATGTGCATAGCAGTCTTGATTAAGACTTAATCCCCACCTGGCTCAATGCCGCCCACCTTCTACGATGTAGAGCTAACCGACGGAGGAATATTGATTAAATTTCAGCGCGCCAAATCCTGGCGCAAATGTGGAAACATGTGCGCTCTGTTTCTAGTTTCCTTTCCTTTCACAGCCAACGCCCACGCTCAAACCATGCGGGCTAGCTATTACGGTTCCGAATCCGGTCACAGGACCGCGTCGGGCGAACGCTTCCGGCCCGCGGGCCTGACGGCCGCGCATCGTTCGCTTCCCTTTGGCACGCGCTTGCAGGTCTGCTTCCGTAGCTGCGTCGTCGTCGTTGTCAACGATCGTGGACCGGCAAAATGGACCGGTCGCTCGCTGGATCTGTCACGCGGCGCGGCGCGGGTGATTGGTTTGGAGAAGCCCGGCTCAGCCAATGTCCAGGTTGCTCAGCTCAACTAAAATCGCCCGGCATGCGCTTTCAAAAAGGCCGCGGCCAAATCGTAGCCGCAACAGCGGTGACGTGTGGACCGCCCCCGAGAATCGACCCCGCTAACCTGCGCGTCGAGACTTTGAAAGGATGCCCGAATTTGCTCTGATGAAGGGGTCTCGGCCGGAGCCGGCCGAGACCCCTTGGAATAGGATTTCATTCTCAATAACAGTCCCTTAGCTTTGCCGAAAGCCGAGTCACGCTTTCGGCGCCGTTTCACGCTAAGCCGCTTTGCGAGTGCCGCGATCAAATCCCTTCAACTGATACGCACATAGAGCAGTCGATGCGCATAAATATCATTAACGAAAGAGGACGATGGACGCATCCGCTTATTTAAACGAGATCGTCCTACCGACGATCGCCGAATTCGAGAAAAATGCCTGGTCGAAGCGTCGAACTTTTCTTGCCTGCGTTGTCACGTTTCACACCTTAGACTACATGCCCAAGAACAAGGGGCAAAAGAGCCTACGAAAGACCTTCCGGGATACATCACCTAATTTCGCTGCAATTGACCGAATCGCCCATGCTGTAAAACACGTGCATAGCGGTAGTGATAAAGATCGGGTGAATATGCCTCTTCATGTGAGCGAGGTGCTGGTACGGCCCCCCGCAATTGCCGGGCGTATGATGGCGGGACGAAGTAGGTGCGGGGATCCTCGAGGCGCTGTATTGATGGCGGGGGTAGATGTCTTGCAGGCCGTTCAAGAATGCGTCGTTTTTCTGAGAGCCGAAATCGAGCTTTATAAGTAGACCCATCGCGCGGCTAGTTTTCCTTGACGCCGACTCTAAACCGCACCATTTTTGTCAAGACGAGAGGCGCCCCGGATGCACGGGCGCATGCCGGTCTTGCGCCGATGGCCGCCCAAGTTTTTGTCCTGGGCTTGGACGGCGCTTCGCATCGGCCGCGAGAGATGGCCCTCGTCAAAACCGCGCCCGGCGACCGCCCCATAAAGGCACCGCCGGGCCGGTCTTTTACCGGTTTGATAATGGACTAGTTCCGCCGATCTATCATTTCATTCGATTGCTGAAACCACTTCAGCGGGCGCGCGCTCAGCAAGCATACCCGGCAACGTAAAGGCGTACGTCAGAAACAATTCTGTGAACGATTTTAGGTCTTTAGCTTCCTCCTCAGAGAAAGGTTCCTCCTCATGCGCGGCATCATTGCCCAGGCGACGAATGCTATGTGCCCATGCCTTCATAGCCGGAGTGACGCCGGTTTCTACCGGCAGGCTATCAATGCGTTTTTCTAACGAGCCTTTACCCTCAGGGTGAAGTTTTTTTAGCCCGGCGTCGAGCGCCTTCCGAAACATCACGCCAGCGGCGTCGAGATTTTTACGAGCAAGAGAGTCAATTCCTTGCATGAAGTAACCAGACACATTCTGGGGCGAATGATCAGGGGACTTAAGCTTAATTTTTTGCGGCCACACGTTGAAATACGTCGGTACGTTTGGCGAATGGCTCAGCGCCCAATCTAAAGCATCTGCGTGATGGGCATCCAAAATGACCGCACTTTGGCAAACCCCACATTGCATGAACAAAGCAGCACCATTCGCCGTTCGGACGCCGGCACGGCTCGTAAATGCAGCTCGTTCGGAAAAACAAAAGGGACAATCGAGCTGAAGCTGCGGCATCGGAACCTTCAAATAATGAGAGGCGCACCACCGGAGCCTTGTTACCCCCAGCGCTACCCCGATCAAAACAGCGGGGTAAAACTCGCAGTCAATTTTCGTCTAACCCCTTGATTTCGATGGTGGGCGCGCACAGGCTCGAACTGTGGACCCGCTGATTAAGAGTCAGCTGCTCTACCAACTGAGCTACGCGCCCATCGAAATCGTCCCAGCGGGCCAGAGCGGCCGCTGCGAAGGCGTGCCACATACCAAGGGCGGGGCCTGAAGTCCAGCACCCCGCCCTAAAAAAGTTAGCTGGCGAGCGTATCGGGGCGCAATTTTCCGCGTTTGACCATCAGCTTGTTCAAAGCGGCGATATAGGCGCGGGCGGAGGCGACGAGCGTGTCGGGATCGGCGCCGCGTGCCGTCACCTGTTTCTCGCCCTCGGCGAGGCGCACGGAGACTTCCGCCTGGGCATCGGTGCCCTGCGTGACCGCGTGGACCTGATAGAGCTCCAGCACGCCGCGATGGGGCACCAAATTGATGATGGCGTTGAAGATCGCATCCACAGGGCCATTACCGCTGGCCTTGAAGGTCCGGCGCTCGCCATCGATATCGAGCGCAATCTCGGCGGTTTGCGGACCGGTCGTGCCGGCCACGACGGCCAGGCTCGCCAGCTTGATTCGCTCGTGGGCATGGCCGATCTCGTCGTCGACCAAGGCTTCGATATCTTCGTCGTAGACGATCTTTTTCTTGTCGGCCAAATCCTTGAAGCGGGTGAAAGCATCCTGCAAGGCATTGTCGCCGAGCACGTAACCCAAATCCTTCAGCTTCTCCTTGAAGGCATGGCGGCCGGAATGCTTGCCCATGACCAGCGACGTCTTGGCGACGCCGACGCTTTCCGGCGTCATGATTTCGTAGGTCAGCGCATTCTTCAACACGCCGTCCTGGTGAATGCCGCTCTCATGCGCAAAGGCATTCCGGCCGACGATCGCCTTGTTATATTGAACGGGGAAGGACGAGACGGCAGAGACGAGCTTCGAGGCTCGCGTCAGCATGGTGGGATCGACACTGTTGGAATAGCGCAAGAGGTCGTGCCGCGTCTTGATCGCCATCACCACTTCTTCCAAGGCGGCATTGCCGGCGCGCTCGCCGAGTCCGTTGATCGTACATTCGATTTGCCGCGCGCCGCCCGCGAGCCCGGCCAAGGAATTGGCGACCGCGAGCCCCAAATCGTCGTGGCAATGGACGGAAAAGACCGCTTTGTCCGAATTGGGCACGCGCTCCCGCACATTGCGGAACATGGCCTCGTATTCGTCGGGGATGGCATAGCCGACCGTATCGGGCAAATTGATCGTCGTGGCCCCAGCCTTGATCGCGGCCTCGACGCAACGGCAGAGATATTCCAATGGCGTGCGGGTCGCGTCCATGGCAGACCACTCGACATCGGCCACAAGATTGCGGGCCTGGGACACCGTGCGCGCGATGATCTCGAGAACCTGCTCCTCGTTCTTGTTCATCTGATGGGCCAGATGAATCGGCGAGGTCGAGACGAAGGTGTGGATGCGCGGCTTCACCGCATGGCGCACGGCCTCGCCGCAGCGGGCAATGTCGCCCTCGATCGCGCGGGCGAGACCGGCGACGCTGGCACGCTTGGTTGCCTTGGCGATGGCCGAGACGGCTTCGAAATCGCCCTCGGAAGCGATGGGGAAGCCGGCCTCGATAATATCGACGCCCATCGCGTCGAGCAGCGCCGCGACTTCGAGCTTATCCTCGAAGGTCATGGTGGCGCCGGGGCATTGCTCGCCGTCGCGCAGGGTCGTATCGAAAATAACGATGGGAGTATTGTCCGCGGCCTGCTGTGGCGCGGCGGAATCATGGGTGATCGGTGGCTCGGAGGTCATGTCTCATATCCTAAAATCATAGGGAGGGTTCTTGCGGCAAAATCCCCTGAGCGCCCAGGCGTCACGCCCGGCCGGCCCTCAGGGGCGGCTAAGAAGCTCAAGCGCAAGCGAATGGGCCGCCGGGAGCGAATGCTCCAGCATGAAGGCCGCTTTGTGCGCAGATATGATTCCGAGAATGTCTCGCATGCGAAAAACTTTACTCTTAACCCTGCCCCGGGGCAAGCGGGCTTTCCCGCTCTTTCGGCGGGGCCGGTTTGTTTTCAGCGAAGCCGGTACTCAAACCGCCCGCGACCGTTTAAAATGGCGCGGCACGAAGGAGGCGGTTGATTCCATGGTTCGCACTCGCATGCCGGCCGCTGTTATTCTTTTTCTCGCAGCAGCGCTCGCCGCCCTGCCCGGTTTTGCCGCGCAAAAGCTGCCCTCGGGAGTGGGCTGCGCGGGCGTGATCGACAGCTATCAGGGGATCGTGAAATCCGATCTCGCGACCGGCAATGTCGAGCAACAGGTCTATGACGCAATCGAGCGGGAGTTGAGTAGCGCGGCCGCGGCTTGCCAAGCGGGACACGACGGACAGGCCCGCGCCATCGTCGCCGCCTCGAAGGAACGGCACGGTTATCATAATTGAACTGGCGGAACTACGGCGACGACGCAATGCTGGTATAAAGCTTGGGGCGTCATCAGATGCGGCACCAGATCTTGCGAAGATCAGAGCCAAGGCAGGCTGCAATTGCCTTCTCTTGATCCTCGTTCGTATCGAGCCCGGGCCGCATGGCCTCGAGGACAAACCGTCCGAAGGCCGCGGGCCAAACAAAGTTGAGATCGTTCAACGATGTTTGCAGCCCACAGCATGGTGTGGTGACAGACAAGTCGGCGAAGTGGGTCTCGTTGTAGATCTTGTCAGCGGTTTCGAAAAACCAATCTTCGAGATCGGCGCCACACGCGGCGCAGTTGACGCCACTCCAGTTGCCGCCAGGGTCATGAAATTCGACATCATCGGTAAAGGTCGCTTCGACGTCCCGGGCGTGCGGCGCGATCGACTTGAAGAGTTCGACGGCCCGCTCGGCATCCGCTTTTGTTGGCTGCCATTTTGGATCGGTTGGAACAAACATGAGAAAATAGTCGGACATCGAGGCGATTCCATCATTGATAGATACGCATTAATCAACGTTAGCTTTTGCCCAGTTTTTTAGCTCCCTATATTCCGTCAAAGCATCCACTTCGTATCGCAACAAAGACAGATCGATGTCCTGGGTTTTGTTACCATGTTGCCGTCTTGTTTCGCTGAGACTCTCATTCAACTTGCTCAAGAAATGTTTTTCTTCAAATTTATTATTCAAAATATATTTTATATTAGTATCTAATGCCTCATGTTTGCTTAAGACAATTTTATTCATAAAGTTAATCTGCACTAGAATGGTGACATTATCGGTCCAGGAAAAAGTTGGCCAGGACGCATCATCATCGCCCGTATTTGATATATCAAGGAATTCATCGCCTGTCCGGCCGTCGAAAATTGATGCGATAAGGTCCGTGGAGTACGCCCCCGACACATAGTCGCAATACTTGTGTTTTATTAGGAGCCATTTGAGCTTATCCGGCGCAGGGAAGGTCCCGACGACACGCTCGATGCATGTTTTTCTGTCTACCAGTGAGCGAACAAGTCCGGATTGCAGCAGAATAAAAACGACCGCCACGATTAAAGCGGCAAATCCCGTCCATTTTAGAGTACGCGACATTCCGGCTCCAAAAACAGATCGTTAATGTCCCGCCATGAACTCCGGCAGCCAATTCTCGTGCGCGGCGCGCAAATCGGCAAGCGGAATGGGGGCCTCCGGCCCTAGCGTCAGCGCGGCTCCGCCCGTGGTCCCGATGCGCTGGCACGGAACTCCAGAAGCAGCGGCATCCCGCAGGATCGCGGCGGCTTCGGCTTCGTCCGCGGCAAGGAGGTAACGCCCCTGATCCTCGCCGAACAGCCAGGCGTGGGAGACGACATCGCCGGGTACCTCGATGGAAGCGCCGGTGTTCCCGGCCAAAGCCATTTCCGCGAGAGCGACCGCAAGCCCGCCATCGCTGAGATCATGCGCGGCGCTCACGCGCTTGCCGAGAATCAAGGCGCGGACGAAATCGCCATGGGTCCGCTCGTCCGCGAGATCGACCGGCGGCGGCGCCCCCTCCTCCCGCCCGCAAATATCGCGGAGATAGAGCGACTGGCCAAGCCAGCCCGCCGTCTTGCCCACCAGCAAGACCGCCAGCCCCGCGCGCGCAAAAGCCAGCGATGCGCTCGACGCCACATCGGCGATGACGCCGACCCCGCCGATAGAGGGTGTCGGCAAGATACCGGTTCCCGCGCTTTCATTATATAAAGAGACGTTCCCGGACACGATGGGGAAGTCGAGAGCGCGGCAGGCCTCGCCAATGCCGGCGATACATCCCACCAACTGGCCCATGACTTCGGGCTTTTCCGGATTGCCGAAGTTGAGATTATCCGTCACCGCGCGGGGTGTCGCGCCCGAGGCCGTGATATTGCGCCAGGCCTCCGCCACGGCTTGCTTGCCGCCCTCGAACGGGTCGGCTTCGCAATAGCGCTGGGTGACATCAGTGGTCAGCGCGAGCCCCTTCGGCCCCTCGCCGATCCGGATCACCGCCGCGTCGCCGCCGGGCCGCCGCACACTATTGCCGAGGATGAGATAATCGTATTGGCGCCAAACCCAGGCCTTGGAACAGAGATCCGGGGTCGCCAACAGCTTGAGAAGCGCGGCGCCATTGCCGATGGGCGCCGCGACGCTGGCAGCCTCGATCACGGGGCGCGGCGGCGTCGGCACATGCGGCCGGTCATAGAGCGGCGCCTGATCGCCCAGCTCCTTGATCGGCAGGTCGGCCTTGACGGCGCCGCCATGTTTCACGACGAAACGCAACGTATCCGTGGTCTTGCCGATCACGGCGAAATCGAGCCCCCATTTGCGGAAGATCGCCTCGGCGACTTCGCGCTTGGCGGGATCGAGCACCATGAGCATCCGCTCTTGGCTTTCCGAGAGCATCATTTCATAGGCGGTCATGCCGGTCTCGCGGCAGGGCACATGATCGAGATCGAGTTCGATGCCGAGATCGCCCTTGGCGCCCATCTCGACCGCCGACGAGGTGAGGCCCGCCGCGCCCATGTCCTGGATCGCGACGACGGCGCCGGTCTTCATCAGTTCGAGGCAGGCCTCCAGAAGCAGCTTTTCCGCGAAGGGATCGCCGACCTGAACCGTCGGCCGCTTTTCCTCCGCATCGGCGGCGAAAGCGGCCGAGGCCATGGTCGCCCCGTGAATCCCGTCGCGGCCGGTCTTGGAGCCGAGATAAACGATCGGATTCCCGACGCCCGTGGCCGTGGCGTAAAAAATCTCGTCCGTCCGGGCGATGCCGACCGCCATCGCATTGACGAGAATATTGCCGTCGTAGCGCCTGTGAAATCCGGTCGAGCCGCCGACCGTCGGGACGCCGAAACTATTGCCATAGCCGCCGATCCCCGCGACCACGCCGGAGACGAGATGGCGGGTCTTGGGATGGGACGGATCGCCGAAACGGAGCAGATTGAGGCAGGCCACCGGGCGCGCGCCCATGGTGAAGACATCTCGCAAAATGCCGCCCACGCCCGTCGCCGCCCCCTGATAGGGCTCGATATAAGAGGGGTGGTTGTGGCTCTCCATCTTAAAGATGCAGGCATCGCCATCGCCGATATCGATCACCCCGGCATTTTCGCCGGGCCCTTGGATGACCCACGGCGCCTTGGTTGGCAGGCCGCGCAAATGCAGACGCGAGGATTTATAGGAACAATGCTCGTTCCACATCGCGGAGAAAATACCCAATTCGGTAAAACTCGGGATCCGCCCGATCAGCGCGAGAACGCGGTCGTATTCATCGGGCTTGAGGCCGTGAGCGGCAACGAGCTCGGATGTGATCGCGGGTTCGTTGATAGCGGCGGCTTGGGTCGCGGAGTTTTGGGCCTGCACGGTTTCTCAATCGATCTTCTAGGCGCGCAGGCCTGGGCCGGCACGCGACAACAAAAAACGCGGTCCCCTCTTCGAGGCAACCGCGTTCCGTTTAGCGCAATCCTGGGCCGCTTGTCGCGCCCCTTTATCGAAAATCCCCGGCGCCGGAAATTACGGGATCGAGACGACCGGCGTCCCGACCTTCACCCGGTCGAAAAGATCCACGACATCTTCGTTCAACATGCGAATGCAACCATACGACGCCGCCGTGCCGACCGAGGCGCGCATCTTCGCGGACGTGCCGTGAATGGCGACTTCGGACAGCTTGAGCGTCAAGGCGGCGGCGCCCATCGGATTGTTGGCGGCTCCGCTTGCGATGACCGGCGGCAATTCGGGATGATCGTGCAACACCGACTCCGGCGGCGACCAGGCCGGGGCAATGAACTTGCCTTCGATGAAGGTCTGGCCGCGCCACGCCTTGCCGGTCTTGCCGATCGCCACGGGATAGCGAATCGCCGTGCCGTCGCCGGTCGTGAAATAGAGCTTCCGCTCGCTTTGCTTGATGATGATCATGCCAGCCGGATAGGTCGAGGGCACGCTCACGGTCTGGCTCGCCAGAGCCGGTGTCGCGGCCAAGGCACCCAATACCGCGGCGGCAAGACCCAAGGATGTAAGCTTCACACAAGCCTGATGGCCAATGCTTTTGACGATGTCCATGATTTCCCCACCGGACGCAACATGAATGGAGGCGCGGCCCTGCCAGCGCCAGTTCGGGGACTTTACCAACATAGTTTGATTTTTGGGTTAAAAGCTTACGGCCAAAAACAAAAGCCTAGCCGATGTTGCAGGAGAGCCGCACTTTTCGGGCGGGCCGCCACGGCAGGATCCATTTTCAAAAAAGCTTCACCCAAAAATGCGGCATTCCGCCGCCGGTTTTAACCCGGCGGCGCTGCGATCGTGTCCGGTCAAGCCGGCTTATGCGCCGGATTTTTTTCGTGCGGCCGATTCGAAATCAAATCATCCACGACCGACGGATCGGCGAGAGTCGACGTATCCCCGAGGGATCCGATCTCGTTTTCGGCGATTTTGCGCAAAATACGCCGCATGATCTTGCCCGACCGCGTCTTGGGGAGGCCCGGCGCGAATTGAATGACATCCGGCGAGGCAATCGGCCCGATCTCCCGGCGCACCCAGGCCACGAGCTCCTTGCGAAGCTCCTCGGACGGGGCATGTCCCTCCATCAAGGTGACATAGGCGTAGATCCCTTGCCCCTTGAGATCGTGGGGGAAGCCGACGACCGCCGCTTCGGAGACCTTGGCGTGGGCGACCAAGGAACTCTCGACCTCCGCCGTTCCCATGCGGTGGCCGGACACGTTGATGACGTCGTCGACGCGGCCGGTGATCCAGTAATAGCCATCGGCGTCGCGGCGGCAGCCATCGCCGGTGAAATATTTGCCGGGATAGGTCGAGAAATAGGTCTGGACGAACCGCTCGTGATCGCCGAACACGGTGCGCATCTGGCCGGGCCAGGAGCGCGCGATCACGAGATTGCCCTCGCATGGTCCCTCCAGCACATTGCCTTCGGCATCGACGATCTCCGGCTCGATCCCGAAGAACGGGTTCGTGGCCGAGCCCGGCTTCAAGGGCGTGGCGCCCGGGAGCGGGGAGATGAGAATGCCCCCGGTTTCCGTCTGCCACCAGGTATCGACGATCGGGCAGCGGGTTTCGCCCACGACATTATAATACCATTCCCAGGCTTCGGGATTGATCGGCTCGCCGACCGACCCCAAGATCCGCAGGGATTTGCGGCTGGTGCGTGTCACCGGCTCGTTGCCGGCCCCCATCAACGAGCGGATCGCGGTCGGGGCGGTGTAGAAGATATTGACCTGGTGCTTGTCGACCACATCCCAGAAACGGGAAATCGAGGGATAATTCGGCACGCCCTCGAACATCAGCGTGGTCGCGCCGTTGGCGAGCGGGCCATAGACGATATAGCTGTGGCCGGTGACCCAGCCGACGTCGGCGGTGCACCAATAAATATCGCCGTCGTGATAGTCGAAAATATATTGATGCGTCATCGAGGCATAGACGAGATAACCGCCTGTCGTATGCACGACTCCCTTGGGCGCCCCGGTCGACCCGGAGGTGAAGAGAATGAACAGCGGATCTTCCGCCCCCATTTCGGCCGGCGGGCAATCCGGCGAAGCGGCGGCCACGGCCTCTTCATAGGCTACGTCGCGGCCTTCGAACCAGGCGATCTTGCCCCCCGTCCGCTTCACGACGATCACCGTCTCGACGATCCCGCCGCTACGCTCGACGGCGGCGTCGGTATTCGTCTTCAGGGGCACTTTCTTGCCGCCGCGCAGCCCTTCGTCGGACGTGATCACGACCTTGGATTTACAGCCGGCGATTCGTCCGGCCAAGGCATCGGGCGAAAAGCCACCGAAAACGATGGAATGAATCGCGCCGATCCGCGCGCAGGCGAGCATGGCATAGGCCGCCTCGGGAATCATCGGGAGATAAATGGTGACCGTGTCGCCCTTGCCGACGCCCTTGGATTTCAAGACATTCGCGAGCCGGGACACATGCCCGTGCAATTCCTTATAGGTGATCGAGAGCGAATCCTTGGGGTCGTCCCCCTCCCAAATGATCGCGACCTGATCGCCGCGCTTTTCCAGATGCCTGTCGATGCAATTGGAGGAGACGTTGGTCGTGCCGTCCTCAAACCATTTGATCGAAACCCGGTGGGGATCGAACGAAGCGTGCGACACTTTCGTATAGGGTTTGATCCAATCGATCCGCTTGCCGTGTTCGCCCCAAAACCCATCGGGATCGGATATGGACCGGGCATACCAGTCCCGATAGCCGGACGCCGTAATGAGCGCGTGCTCCGCCACACTGGCTGGAACGGGATAAGTTTTATCGGACACCACGGCCTCCCTGACGCTTATTAAATCCCACATCGAGACGCGGACATATTTTAATATGCGCCATCCCGCTAGTCCGAAACAATCGGCCAAAAGGTCCAAGATAAGCAGCTAATGGCCGTTTTTCGGTTTTAAGCGGCAACACATCCTAAATCAAAAAATCGTATCAAAGAAACAAACAGCCAATTTGATCATGCGCTTAGGCGGCATGAGGAATGGCACCGGACGGACCCACGCATGTCATTTGGTCTCAAAGCACGGCACGCTCTTGAACCCGCGCGACCTCGCAACGATCGACGCCCGGGATTTCGATTCGAGACAGCGGGATAAACTCGGCCTGATTTCCCGGAAATTCGTTTCGAGAGAAAGCAAATCAGCGGCATTCTTTCTGGGCGCGATCGATAGCCTTGCCGAAGCCGTTGAGAGAATAAGTGTCGGTGATCACGCCGCCTTTTACCGGCGGCGCCTTGATCACGAGCACGCCGCCATGCTTGAGCGCATCGACGAACTGCGTGTCTTCCGCGGCATCTTTCGTGAAAAACGCATTCGTCCCCGCGACGAGATCGAAATTCGCCTTGCCGGCCTTAGCTTTAGCGGTGCTGCCCTCCTTGATGGGGAAGCCCACGACAACGGACACTTCGTTGCGGACTTTTTCGGCGGGCCGGTCGGCGATGAAAATATAGGCTTGGTCGTGTTTGCCGTCCGGGCTGCGCTCCTTGGGCCGGGCGAGGGCATAGCAGGTCTTGTTTTTGCCCGAAGCGACGCTCGCGGTCCAATCCCCATATGTTTCCAAAGGCTTGCCGCCAGCCTTATCCTCTTTTTTTTCGTCCTTTTTCTCTTGCGCTTTTTTGGCTTTGTCGTCCTTGCCAGCCGCGGCTGACGCCATCGGCGCGAAGGCAATCAGGGCGGCGGCGGCGACGATCATGCCGGCGAAAACAGGACGTGTCATGGCGGCGGCAAACTCCGGCTCTGCGGGAGGGCATCCGGCGAAGCGGCGCGCGCCGCTTCGATGGTCACACCCGGCTTATGTTGAACGATGTCGTCAAGATGCGTTGAAAACCTTGATAAACTCTATGGCCGGATCCGCTGGCTCTTGAATCGTGGGGGACATCCATCACATCAGGCGTGAACAGAGCCATTGGATCGAGGCAAATTCAGGACAGGGCGGCCGTACGACGAGGCAGCCTTGCCTTTATACCCCCCGCCTGTCTATTACCCCTCGTCCTGGGAGACCTATCATCATGACTGCGCATTTTTCTCGCATCCGATCGCTCTTGGCCATCATTTTCCTCGCGATCGGCCTATCGGGCTGCGGCTATAACACGATTCCAACGCTGGACGAGGCAGCCAAGGCCAAATGGGCCGAGGTGCAGAACCAATATCAACGCCGCTCGGATTTGATCCCGAATCTCGTGGCGACGGTGCAAGGCTATGCGAAACAAGAAAAAGAAGTGCTGACCGCCGTCACCGAGGCGCGAGCCAAGGCGACTTCGATCAACGTTGATGCCTCGCAAATCACCGATCCCGAGAAAATCAAGCAATTCCAGGCCGCGCAAGCGCAGCTTTCCGGCGCGCTCGGGCATCTTTTGGCGGTGAGCGAAAGATATCCCGATTTGAAATCGAATCAGAATTTCTTGGCGCTGCAATCGCAGCTCGAGGGCACGGAAAACCGGATCGCTGTCGCGCGCCGCGATTACATCCAGGCCGCCCAAGCCTATAATACCAACCTGCGGACCTTCCCCGGCTCGGTCTGGGCCTCCATATTCTATAAGGACGCCAAGCCGATCGCCGCCTTTACCGCGACCGCGCCGAATGCGGAACAAGCCCCCGCCGTGAAGTTCTAAACCGTCCCCTCCGAAAGCGAGACGCATCATGACGAAGCTGCCGGCACTACGAATCCAGGCGATTGGCGCCTGGTTCCTGCTGAGCTTGGTCATGCTGCTCTTCGCGGCGGGGCCAAGCCTGGCCGAAGTCAAGCCGGAGAGCCTGCCCGCTTTGACCGGCCGCGTCGTCGACGTCGCCAATGTCTTGAAGCCGCAAGAGCGGGAAGCGCTGCGGGTCAAGCTGAAGAACCTCGAGGACCAGTCCGGCATTCAAATGGCGGTGGCGACGGTGTCCACCTTGCAGGGCGAGGAAATCGAGCCCTATGCCAATGCGCTGTTCCGGAAGTGGCAGCTCGGCCAAAAGGACAAGAACAACGGTCTGTTGTTCTTGATCGCCCCCACGGAGCATAAGATCCGCTTCGAGGTCGGTTACGGTCTCGAAGGCACGCTGACCGATGCCTTGACCAAGCTGATCCTGCGCAATGCCGTTTCGCCAAAATTAAAGGCAGGCGATTTCGCCGGCGGAATCACGGCCGGCGTGGACGAGTCCATCGCGGTCCTGACCACGGACAAATCCTCGTGGCAAAAGCGCCCGGCGCTCCAGCAGGGCGGCGATCAGCAGGCGAGCCCCGCCGCCGTCGCCTTCTTCTTCATCATATTTCTGGTCATTCTCTACATCGTTTGGCGCAACCGGAATAACATCAACTGGACCTCGGCCGCCACGGGTTACGTCATCGGCTCGGCCTTCGGCGGCAGGGATGGCGAGGGCGGCTCGCGCGATTCCGGCGACAACTTTTCCGGCGGCGGGGGCGATTCCGGCGGCGGCGGATCCTCGGACAGTTATTGAGGCTTTGGGGGAGATAAGATCCCGCTGAAATCAGCCCCTCACCGCCTCAGCGCAGTCAGCACCGACACACTCGCGCGCCCGTCCGGTTTCGATCCATTCTTTCCCTGAAAATCCGCGATGGCCTCGCGGGTCTTGTCGCCGATCACGCCGTCGATCTTGCCTTGCAAGTCGTAGCCGCGCTGGATCAACCTGGTCTGAAGCTCGCGCCGGGCCGCGCGGGACAGGCCGGGATCGTCGGTCGGCCAAGGCGTTTGCAGGCCGGGCCGGCCACGCAACTGGTCGGAGAGCAGCGAAATCGCCAAGGCGTAGCTCTCGGCGGCATTGTAGCCATAGATCGCATCGAAATTCCGGGTGACGAGGAAGGCAGGCCCGGAGGGTCCGGCGGGTAGCAACAGGCCGGCCGTGCCTTCGCCGAGCGGGCGGCCTTCGATACGGGTAATGCCGCGCGCGGCCCAAGCGGACATCGGTTCTTTTTTCGTCCGGCCGGAGGGGCCGGCATAGCCCGCCGGCAGTTTGACCTCGAACCCCCAGGCAAGACCCGGCTGCCACCCGGCCTTGTGGAGGTAATTGGCGGTCGAGGCCAAGGCGTCGGGAACCGATTTGATCAAATCCCGCCGCCCGTCGCCATCGCCATCGACGGCAATATGCAGGAAGGTCGAGGGCATGAATTGGGTATGGCCGAAAGCGCCGGCCCAAGATCCCTTAAAGTCTTGCGGGTCGATATCGCCCGCCGCGAGAATTTTGAGCGCGGCGATGAATTCGGTGCGGAAATAGGCCTGCCGCCGTCCATCGCAAGACAGTGTCGCCAGCGAGCGGATGACGGAGCGGTTGCCGAAAGCTTGACCAAAATTGGATTCGACGCCCCAGACCGCCGTGACGGTGGCGGGATCGACTCCATAGCTCCCTTGCGCCGAGGCCAAGGCCTGCCCCCATTTGGCCATCGCCGCCTTGCCATCGCTCACCCGTTCCTCGTCGACGAGACCGGCGAGATAATCCCAAATCGGCGTCTTGAATTCCGGCTGGACCTGCGACAGCGCGATGACCTCGGGGTCCGGCTGCAAGCCTTGCGCGGCCCGGTCGAAAACCGCGGGCGATATGCCTTGGGCCACGGCCGTCGCGCGCAAACCAGCGAGACAATCCTGAAAATCCGCGCGGGCGGGCGGCGCGAGGACCAGGCTCAACAGCGAGGCTTGAAAGATGAAGACCCAACGATTTGAGATCAAACTCATATGCGCTCCTAATTCAGCCGCCGGAGATGCCGGAACACGATGATCCGCGACACGAAACCCGTGATCACCGCAATGGCCGCGGCAATCACGATGATGGCGGCATAGCCCTTGGCATGCAGGCTAAAGGTGCCGAACAAGGCCTCGATCTGCTCGCCACCCGGCGTCGCCCGCCACCAGCCCACGGCTTGACCCATGACGGCGAAAAACAGAATGGCGCTCAGCCCGCCAATGCCTCCGCCGCGCAACCCAAGCCGGAAGAAATGCTGTTGAAATTCCGAGGAAATGAAACTATCGGCCGCCCCGACGAAATGCAGGACCTCGATGATTTCGCGGTTTCCCGCCATGGCGCCAAGCGTGGCGAAAGCAACCGCCAGCATCATGGCGGCGAGCACCAGCACGAAGACGACAAAACCAATCGCGACGGTCGCATGGGCCATCGAGGCGAGGCGCGCGAGCCAGAGGCGATGATCGTCGAGACTGGCGCCGGGCACCGCGTCCTCGACGCTCTTGCGCAGCGACGAAACATCGAGGGCCTTAACGTCACCGAGTTTCACGACGATCAGACGCGGCACCGGCAAATCGCTGAGATCGAGCCCGGTGCCGAGCCAAGGCTGCAAGAGCTTCTCCGATTCCGCCTTGGAATAGGGCTCGGCCGCGGCAATCCCCGCGGTGTTCCGGGCCAGCGCGGTCAAGGCCAGCGTGTCGGCATCGATGTCCCGGCCGGGCGTGGGGCGGATCTGAATCGTCATTTCCCGCGAGACGTCGCTCTGCCAATCGCTGGAAGCGTCGGAGATCAAAATCGCCATGCCCGCCGTCAGTGCCGCTAGAAACGTCATGATGGCCACCACCGTGACCAGCGCGCGGCCCGCGATCGAGGCCGCCGGCACGAGCGGCATGTCGCTTTTGAGGGAACGCCCGGCTTGGCCGCCGTTCGAGGCCAGCGCGCCCGTCAAGGCGGCCATGACACTGGCGCGATGGAAACGGCCCTTAATCATAGATATGCAACCGGCTATCGCCGAGCACGAGGCGGCGCGCGCCATCGAACTGGTCCATCAGAGCGAGATCATGGGTCGCGATGACCACCGATGTCCCGGATTTGTGAAGCTCCATGAAAAGACGCAAAAGCCGCCGGGCCAAAGTCGGATCGACATTGCCGGTCGGCTCGTCGGCCAGCAGCAATTCCGGCCGCACGATGAGCGCGCGGGCGATGGCCGCGCGCTGTTTTTCGCCGCCCGACAGAACCGGCGGCAACACATGCATCCGCTCGCCCAAGCCCACCCAGCCCAAAAGCTCGATGACCTCGTTGCGATAGGTCGCCTCTTCCCGGCCCTGGACGCGCAGCGGCAGCGCAACGTTTTCATAGGTCGTGAGATGGTCGAGCAGACGAAAATCTTGAAACACCACGCCGATGCGGCGGCGCAAAAGGGTGATCGTATCCTTATCCAGACTGGCGGCATCGCGGCCGAACAGGCTGATCATGCCCCGCGTCGGCTTGAGGGAAAACAGAATGAGCTTCAACAACGTCGTCTTGCCCGCGCCCGAGGGGCCGGTCAAAAATTGAAACGACTGCGGCTCGATCCGGAAGCTGATGTCCTTGAGGATCTCATGACCCATGTCGTAGCGCAGGCCGACATTTTCAAACGTGACCAAGGGCATCACCTATTCCGGCGAACAATGTGTTTTCAGGACGAGAACCGGTCCGATTTCCATACCTCTTTTAGACTTAACGCGGTTTTAAGCATAAGCAGCGATCTTGGTGGCAAGAAAAGATACGTCCCCCTGCTCCCAACCCCTCGAGTCCCATGCTGATCGACTGCCCGTCTTGCGCGCGATCCTACCATGTCAGCCGCGCAGCGCTCGGCGAAAGCGGGCGAAACGTGGTCTGCCAAATCTGCGACACCCGCTGGTATGTCGAGGCGCCCCGCGCGGAAATGGAACGCAACGGCAGAGATGACGAACCGGTCGAAACGGCCGGGGCCGGACAAAGCATCGTCGAAGAAACCATGGTCCAAGAGGGCCTAGACCATGACGAGATCACGCCAGACGCATCCCCGCATGACGAGATCGTATATGACGCGTTCGCGCCTGACGAGGCCACGCGGGACGAGATCGCGCATGACGCGATCCCGCATGACGAATTTTCCGCGGAACAATGGACTGACAGCTTCGTAGCGCCGCCGCTGGGCGAAATTCGGGCAACACGCGAGGACAAACCGCAAAAGCCGGCGGTCCCGCGCCGCAGGATCAGGCGCCGGCCCCGCTCGTTCAAGGGGCTTCGCCAAGCCGCCGCCATCGCCGCCTGTTTGGCGCTGACCATGGGCTTGATCGGCAAACGCAACGAGATCGTGCGGATCCTGCCGGGCACCGGCGCCCTCTATGCCGTCATTGGCCTGCCCGTCAACATCCGCAACTTGGAATTCGGCGCTGTGACGGCGGCACGCGCGGAAGCCGGCGGGAGCGTGGTCGAAGTCTCCGGCACCATCCACAATATCGCGCATCGACGCGTGCGCGTGCCCCGGCTCACGTTCGAGATCAGAAACGCTGCCGGGGCCATCTTGGCAAGCTGGAGCGAAAACGCGCCGAAGCATAGCTTGGCGAGCGAGGAAACCCTCGCCTTCACCACCAAAACCGGCTCCTTGCCCGATGGTTACAAGGATATCGCGGTGCATTTCAGCGATGAAGCGCCAGTCAATAAACTGCGCGAGATCGTCGCCCAGGCCGCGCGGTAAAGCCATCGGCCCGTGCCACATGGGTTGAACCTCACGCCGCCATGACGCACAAGAGGCACCGGCCCCGCGCGGGCAAGCCTCAGGGAAAATCATGGCGAGCGATAAATCCGGCAGCGACGATTCCAAGCCAGCCTTGTTCCGCCGGTTGTTCGGCCGGAAGACCGGCGCGGCTGGCGAAGCAGGCGCCGAAAACACTTTCCCGGAAGAAACCACTACGCCGGAGTCCGAGGCGGAAACGATCGCGGAAGCCGTCGCGGAAGCCGCCGGGTCCGGGCCTGCGATCTCGATGGACCTGCCCATAGCCGGGGAGCCTGCGCCCCCGCCGGCCCCGGACACCAACAAGCGCTCGTGGTGGTCGCGGCTGAGGGAAGGCCTCGCCCGCTCTTCCTCGGCGCTCGGCACCGGCATCGCGGAAATTTTTACCAAGCGTAAGCTCGACGGCGCCATGCTGGAGGAGCTGGAAGACGTGCTGATCCGCTCGGATCTCGGCGTCACCATGGCCACCCGCATCGCGGCGGCCGTCGGCAAGGGGCGTTACGACCGGCAGGTCTCGCCGGACGACGTCAAGGCGATCCTCGCCACCGAGGTCGAGCGCGTGCTTAGCCCGCTGGCGCTCCCCATCGCCATCGACGCGGCGCAAAAGCCTTTCGTGATCCTCGTCGTCGGCGTCAACGGCTCCGGCAAAACCACGACGATCGCCAAGCTCGCGGCGAAATTCACGGGCGAGGGCAAGCACGTGATGCTAGCGGCGGGCGACACGTTTCGCGCCGCCGCCATCGCGCAGTTGAAAGTCTGGGGCGAACGCCTCGGCTGCGATGTAGTGGCGCGCGATCAAGGTTCGGATGCCGCCAGCCTGGCGTTCGAGGCGATCGAGGCCGCGCGCGCCAGCGGCGCCGATATTTTGCTGATGGATACCGCCGGGCGCTTGCAAAACCGCGCCGAGTTGATGGCCGAGCTCGAAAAAATCATCCGGGTGATGAAAAAGGTCGATGCCTCGGCGCCCCATGCCGTGCTGCTCGTGCTCGACGCCACCATCGGCCAGAACGCGATGAACCAGGTCGAGATTTTCGGCAAGGTCGCGGGGGTGACCGGCTTGGTGATGACCAAGCTGGACGGCACCGCGCGCGGCGGCATTTTGGTCGCCATCGCCGAAAAGTTCAAACTGCCGGTGCATTTCATCGGCGTCGGCGAGACGGCGGAAGATTTGGAACCGTTCGCGGCGCGGGATTTCGCGGAGGCCATCGCGGGGATCGAACGCGAGGGGTAGCTTCCCTTCCCCCTTCAACATTCCGCGACATTGACGGCCAGGCCGCCTCTCGACGTTTCCTTATATTTATCCTGCATGTCGATGCCGGTCTGGCGCATCGTCTCGATGACCTCATCGAGCGAAACATGATGCACGCCGTCGCCTCGCAGAGCGAGCGAGGCCGCGACGATGGCTTTGTTGGCACCGAAGGCGTTGCGTTCGATACAGGGGATTTGCACCAGGCCGCCGATGGGGTCGCAGGTCATGCCGAGATGGTGTTCCATGGCGATTTCGGCCGCATTTTCAATCTGCGCGGGATCGCCGCCCAAGGCCGCGGCCAGGCCGGCCGCCGCCATCGCCGCCGCCGATCCCACTTCGCCCTGACAGCCGACTTCCGCGCCCGAGATCGAGGCGCGGTTCTTGATCAAGCCGCCGATGGCCGCCGCCGTCAGCAAGAACGCACGGCCACGCTCGTCCGACCAGCCGGGGCAGAACTCCCTGAAATAGAGCAAAACCGCCGGCACGATGCCCGCCGCGCCGTTGGTGGGAGCGGTGACGACCCGTCCGCCTGCCGCGTTCTCCTCGTTGACCGCGATCGCATAGAGACTCACCCATTCCACGATATCGTGGGGCGGGCGGCTATTGCGGAGACGGTCGGCGAGCAGCGCCTCATGCAACGCTTTGGCGCGGCGGCGTACCTTGAGGCCGCCGGGCAAGGTCCCATCGTGCCGCAATCCGCGTTCGATACAGGCGAACATGGCATCGCGCAGAGCATCGAGACCAGCCTCGATCTCCCCCCGCGTGCGCCACGCCAGCTCGTTTTCCATCTGGACCTCGGCGATGCCGAGGCCGCGCGCCTGGCAGAGCTCCAACAGGCCCGCAGCGCTATCGTAGGCGAGCGGCGCGGGAACCAGGCCGGCATCCGGCATCTCCCCCTCGAGAATCACAAATCCGCCGCCGATGGAATAGTAGATTTGCTCGATGCTCACGCTCCCATCCCCGGCAAGCGCGCGGAAGCGCATGGCATTGGTGTGCAGCGGCTTGATCTCTTTAAAGTTAAAGACGAGGTCGCTCGCGGGGTCGAACAGCACCGCCTGCCCGCCAAGAATGATCTCCCGCCCGGCGCGCAGGCCCGCCACCAGTCCCGCGACAGCATCGGGATCGACGCCGGCGGGCGTTTCGCCGAGCAGACCAAGGCAGATCGCATGATCGGTGCCATGGCCCCGGCCGGTCCAGGCCAGCGATCCAAACAGTTCCGCCGTGATTCGCGCGGGCAGCGGACGGTGCGCGGCCACCACCTCGCGGAAGCGCCGAGCCGCCGCCATCGGCCCCACCGTGTGGGAACTCGAGGGGCCAATGCCGATCTTGAAGAGGTCGAAGGTGCTGATCATGACGGCGAATACGAACCTCTACGAACGCGGAGAAAAACATTTGGGACAGAAGCCTTGCCCCAGACATGAGCTTCTGAAACACAGATGAGATGCAAGATTTTCAACCTTCCGCCCGCCCTTCGCAGCCCGCCAAGACCCGCGCCATGGCGCCATGGGTCAAGTTCATTCTCGAGCTTGGCCCTTTGCTGTTGTTTTTCTTTGCAAACTCCCGGCCAAAACTGTTTGCGCCGCTAATGGAGCCGCTATTGCCGGCTAAGCTGCTAGCGGGGGAAAGCGCGGGACTCTTCACCGCGACCGGCGTGCTGATGGTGGCGGTGATTCTGGCCCTGATCGTATCCTATATCCTAACCCGCCGGCTGCCCGTCATGCCCGTCGTGACCGCCGTTCTCGTGATCGTATTTGGCGGGCTGACCTTCTATTTCCAAGATCCAAGCTTCATTAAGATGAAGCCGACGATTCTTTATGCCTGTTTCGGCTCGGCCTTGCTGGGCGGCCTCGTGTTCAACCGGCCGCTTCTGCCCGTCATTCTCGACAACGCCATGAGTTTGACGGAGACCGGGTGGCGGATTCTGACGCTACGCTGGGGCGTGTTCTTTTTAGCCCTGGCCGTGCTGAACGAGATCGTCTGGCGGACGCAATCCAACGATCATTGGGTGCTGTTCAAATTTCCCGGCACGGTGATTTTGATCTTCGTCTTCACCTTCAGCCAAGTGCCGATGATCATGAAACACGAGCTCAGCGGCGATTCGGCGGAGAAGGCACCGGATCATTTCTAAGGAAGCTGTTTCTAGAGGATCACGTCCTTCCGGCTCTGTCTTTCCGGGGCGCCGTAGGCGAACCCGGAATCCATGACAACGCGGCCGATCGAGAAGTTCGAAAGATCCGGCTGCTGGATGATTCAGCCTCTTCCGTCATCGACGTTGTCCTGGTTTCCGGGCTTGCTATCGCACCCCGGAAAGACAATGCGGCTTGTGACGCCCTACGATCCCTTCGCCTTGGCGATGGCGGGCAGCAGCGTGTCGCGCACGATCTCATCGTTCAAGGGGCCGACGATCTTCGCCGAAATCACGCCATCCCCGCGCACGACATAGGTTTCCGGCACACCGGTGACGCCGAAATCGATTCCCGTGCGGCCCGAAAGATCCGCCCCGACGGCGGCATAGGGATTACCGTCTTGGCCGAGGAAACGGCGGGTATTTTCAGCCTGATCCTTGTAGGCGATGCCCACCAGATTCACGCCCATGCCCGGCAGCAGCAGCAAGGTCGCATGCTCCTGATGGCAGGGCACGCACCACGAGGCAAAGACATTGACGACGGTCACTTGGCCCTGTTTGAGGCCGGCGCTGGAAAGGCCGGGTACATTGAGACCGGTCACGGCTTCGAGCGCGAAATCCGGCGCGGGCTTGCCGATCAAGGCCGAGGGCAGGATCGAGGGATCGCCCGGCTTCAGCTGCGTCCAAAACAGGATGGCTAGCGCGGCAAACAGCACCAGCGGCAAGAAGACGAGCAGCGGACGCCGTGGGGCCGGAGCTTCCATCGAAGGCTCGTTCATCCGCGATCTGCCTCGCGCGTGCCGCTCGCGCCAAACCGTTTGAGGCTGCGCTTCAACGACCAATAATCCGACACGATGGCCACGATCATCGATACGATGACCACGGCCGCGATCGCATAGGCGGCGAGAATAAAGCCAGAGTGCGGATCATGCTCCATGGCTCAGCCTCGCGCCACTGTGGCGGCGGACGGGATCTCCGCCTCGTCGCGCTCGGCGGCGCTCGCCGCCAAGATCGACAACCGGCGCAAGCGGCGGCGCAGGATTTCGTTACGGATCGCCATCAAATGCAGAGTCAAAAACAGAAACGTGAAGGCGAGCGCCATGATCAGCAAAGGCCAGAGCAGCGGAGCCGAAATGGTGGGGCCGCCCATGCGAAACACCGAGGCCGGCTGATGCAAGGTGTTCCACCATTCCACGGAGAAATGGATGATGGGAATATTGACGACGCCGACCAATGTGAGAATCGCGGCAGCGCGCGCCGCACGGCCCTGATCCTCGAACGTCTGCCACAGCGCGATCAGGCCGAGATAGAGCAGGAACAGCACGAGCACGGAGGTGAGCCTGGCATCCCACACCCACCACGTCCCCCACATCGGCTTGCCCCAGAGCGAGCCGGTGGCGAGACAGATGAAGGTGAAGCCCGCGCCCAGCGGCGCCGCGGCCTTTTGCGCGGCATCGGCGACAGGATGGCGCCAAACCAGCGTGCCGAGCGCCGAAACGCTCATGACGGAATAGACGAACATGGCGAGCCAGGCGGCCGGCACATGCAAATACATGATTTTGACCGTTTCGCCCTGCTGATAATCGGCCGGCGCGAGGAAGGCGAGCCAGAGCCCCACGGCCAGCAAGACCAGGGTGAGCGCCGCCAAAGGCGGGATCAGCGCGGCGGCAAGGCGAAGGAAGTTGGCGGGGTTGGCGTATCGCAGCATGGGAGGGGTTTTAGGGGGTGCGGGGGATGATGGCAATTGGGGGTGGGACCCGCCTCCGAACTTTCAACGAAACGACTTGAGCCCTCAAACATCGCTCGCTCCTTGTCCCGCGGACATCGCATCCCGCGATGAATCGATGTTGACTTTTTGCTTCGATTGCTTGAATTGATTAGTCGAATAGACTAGTCTATTTAGGGGCTGTCATGCGAGAAGTCCAGGCGTCCGAGGCCAAAACGCATCTCCCCAGCCTGCTCGACGAGGTCGAGCGCGGTGAGACTCTCATCATTACCCGGCACGGCAAACCCATTGCCCGGATCATCCCCGAGACCGGCCGGCGGCAAGAAGAAATCGACCGGGCGATCGACAGCATCAAGACGTTGCGCCAGCGCACCGGAAAGATCTCCATCGGCGAACTTCTCTCGGCCCGCCACGAAGGGCATAAATACTGATGCCATTCGTGCTCGATGCGTCGATTGCCGCGTGCTGGGCTTTTGATGACGAAGACCATCCCAATGCGGCATTGGCGTTGGAACGTATCCGCACCGGCGAAGCGCATGTTCCGACCCTATGGTGGTTCGAAGTGCGCAATACCTTGATCGTCAACGAGCGGCGCAAACGTCTGACGGAGCATGACACCGCAGCCTTTCTGCGGGAACTTGCGCGCTTGAGTATCTCGGTCGATCGGACACCGGGAGAAGCCGATGTCCTCGCGCTTGCCCGCCGGCACCGGCTCACCGTCTACGCCGCCGCCTATCTCGAACTGGCGCTCCGGCAACGATTGCCATTGGCGACACTTGACCAGGCGCTGGCCAGTGCCGCGCGCGCTGAAATGGTGACGGTTTTGGAGAGGTAGACCTCTGCCGCTCAGGAGATTGCGCGCCGAGTCCCGTCCTTGCGCGCAAGGACGGGTCGCGCTGCAGAGTAAATTCGCCGGTGGAACCGTTTCATTCTGGAGAATCAGCCGGAGGCCGGTCCCAACTCGCAAGGACGGCAGCTGAAACGCCGTCGCGTTTTTCCAGGCCCTCGCTGACGCTCGCCCCGGAATGACGCCGCAGTTGCCGGCAATTAAGACTCCAGCGTCGCCCTCATTCGTTCATCGCCCGCAGCGCCGCGGCGGCCGCGAAGGGCGCGCCGGCGATGGAGGCGAGGCTCAGCGCGCAGAGCACCAGGAACGGCGTGAGAAACGGCACGGGATTACCCTGCCCGGCATTGGCGGCGGCGACGCCGAAAATCAGGACGGGGACACAGAGCGGCAGGATCAGGATCGCCATCAGCAGCCCGCCCTTGCGCAGGCCGACTGTCAATCCGGCCCCGATCGCCCCCAACATGGTCAGCGCCGGCGTGCCCGCGGCGAGCGAGGCGGTGGTTTGCCACAGAGCTTGCGGGGCCATGCCGAGCATCAGGCCGAACAGCGGCGCGGTGAGGACCAGCGGCAAGCCGGTGAGAACCCAATGGGCCAGGCATTTCACCAAGACGATGACCTCGCCCGGCGTGCGGCTCATGAGCAGGAGATCGAGCGAGCCATCGTCCCGGTCGGATTGAAACAGTCGGTCGAGGCCGAGCAGGGTTGCGAGCAGCCCGGCGATCCACAGAATGGCGGGACCGATGCGGGAGAGCAGATTGAGGTCCGGCCCGATGGCGAAGGGCGTGAGGACGATCAAAATAAAGAAAAAGACCACCCCCATCGAAGCCCCGCCGCCGATCCGGCGCCCGGTTCTGAGATCGCGGAGGAAGAGAGCCCAAACCGCGCTCATGGCTGGCCTCCCAAATCGAGCACCCGCGCGGGAAGGCCGAGCGGGGCATGGGAGGCCGCGACGATGGCTCCGCCGCCCGCCACATGTGCCGCCATGATGGAGGCCAAAGTCTCCTGCGCGCTTAAATCGAGGGCGATGAGAGGTTCGTCGAGAAGCCAGACCGGGCGGGGATTGAGCAGGAGTCGCGCCAATGCCACCCGCCGCTTCTGCCCCGCCGAGAGATAGGCCGCCGGGAGATCGAGCAAGCGGGCAATGCCGAAGGCGGCAAGCGCTTCATGAGGGGAAAAAAAGGCTTGGCGGGGCGAAAGACCGCCCCCTTGCCCCAGCATGGCCGCCCAAAACTCGAGATTTTCCCGCACGCTGAGAGATGGCTTCAGCGCATCCTCGTAGCCGAGATAATGGATCGTCTCGGCCGCCCGCACCTCCTCGGTTGCACCGGGGAGATGGATTTTGCCGGCCTGGAACGGCAGCAGCCCAGCCAAAACGCGCAAAAGCGTGGACTTGCCCGCCCCATTACGGCCGGTGACAAGCAGAGCCTCGCCCGCCGCGACAGCGAAGGAAAGACCGGAGAGAACGATGCGCCCGCCCCGCTCAACGGTGAGGGCTTCAACAGACAAAATCATCAAGATCGACCAAAGGTGCGGGCGCCGATCTTGCATTGCGGCGGCGCTGGGCGCATCAGGTAGCGCGTCCGGAACGGATTATCTACACGCACGGCGGCTAAGCCCTATTCGCCATAGCTGGGAACGAAATCAATGGCCTCACTCGACAGCTTCAAATCCCGTAAGAAACTTACGGTCGACGACAAGACCTACCATTATTTCTCGCTCGAAGAGGCCGAGAAGAACGGACTGGCTGGCGTTTCCAAGCTGCCGTTTTCGATGAAAGTGCTTCTGGAGAACCTTCTACGCTATGAAGACGGCAAGACCGTCAAGAAGGAAGATATCGAAGCGCTCGCCGCCTGGGTCGAGAACCGCGGCAAGGACGAGAAAGAAATCGCCTTCCGCCCCGCCCGCGTCCTCATGCAGGATTTCACCGGCGTGCCGGCCGTGGTCGATCTGGCCGCCATGCGCGACGCCATGACCAAGCTCGGCGGCGATCCGCAAAAAATCAACCCGCTCGTCCCCGTCGACCTCGTGATCGACCATTCCGTCATCGTCGACGCCTTCGGCACGGAGGATGCGTTCAAGATCAACGTCGATCTCGAATATAGCCGCAACGGCGAGCGCTACCGCTTCTTGAAATGGGGCCAAAGCTCCTTCGACAATTTCCGCGTCGTGCCGCCCGGCACCGGCATCTGCCACCAGGTGAACCTGGAATATCTGGCCCAGACCGTTTGGACCAAGGAAGAAGAGCACGTCACGGATAGCGGCAAGGTCAAGACGGTCGAGATCGCTTATCCCGATTCGCTCGTCGGCACCGATTCGCACACGACCATGGTCAACGGCCTGTCGGTCCTGGGCTGGGGCGTCGGCGGCATCGAGGCGGAGGCCTGCATGCTGGGGCAGCCGCTCTCCATGCTGCTGCCCGAAGTCATCGGCTTTCGCGTCACCGGCGAGCTGAACCCCGGCGTGACCGCGACCGACCTCGTGCTGACCGTGACCCAGATGCTGCGCAAGCTCGGCGTCGTTGGCAAGTTCGTCGAATTTTTCGGCCCCGGCCTGTCCCATCTGACGCTCGCCGACCGCGCGACCATCGCCAATATGGCGCCGGAATATGGCGCGACCTGCGGCTTCTTCCCAGTGGACAAGGAGACGCTCGCCTATCTCACGACCTCGGCGCGGACCCCCGAGCGTGTCGCTCTCGTCGAGGCCTATGCCAAGGAGCAGGGCCTTTACCGCAAGAAGGACACGCCCGACCCCGTTTTCACCGAGACCCTCGAACTCGATCTGTCGACCGTGGTGCCCTCCATGGCCGGTCCGAAGCGTCCCGAAGGCCGGATCGCGCTTCACGATGTCGGCTCGGGCTTCCGCACCGCGCTCGGCGCCGAATATAAAAAGACCGAAAACCCCACCCAGCGCTTCAAGGTCAAGGGCAAGGATTTCGATCTCGGCCATGGCGATGTCGTGATCGCGGCCATTACGTCCTGCACCAATACGTCGAACCCGAGCGTTTTGATCGGCGCCGGTCTTCTCGCGCGCAATGCCGCCGCCAAGGGCCTGACCGTCAAGCCATGGGTCAAAACCTCGCTGGCGCCCGGCAGCCAGGTCGTGGCGGAATATCTCGCCAATTCCGGCCTGCAAGACGATCTCGACAAGCTGGGCTTCAACCTGGTCGGCTTCGGCTGCACGACCTGTATCGGCAATTCCGGCCCGCTCCCGGCCGAAATCTCGAAAACGATCAACGAAAACGGGATCGTCGCCGCCGCCGTGCTGTCGGGAAACCGCAACTTCGAAGGCCGGGTTTCGCCTGACGTGCAGGCAAATTATCTGGCCTCACCCCCGCTCGTCGTCGCCCATGCCCTGGCCGGCACGGTCTCGATCGACCTCGACACCGATCCGCTCGGCTTCGACGAGAAAGGCGAACCCGTCTATCTCCGCGACATCTGGCCAACAGACAAGGAAATCGAAGACTACATCGAAAAATACGTGACCAAGAAGATCTTCAAGGCGCGTTATGCCGACGTGTTCCACGGCGACAAGCATTGGCGCGAAGTCGATGCGCCGGAAGGCGAGACCTATAAATGGGACATCGGCTCGACCTATGTGCAGAACCCGCCCTATTTCGAGGGTCTGACCCTGACGCCAGTGCCGGTGAAGGACATTTTGAACGCGCGCATCCTCGCGCTGTTTGGCGATAAGATCACCACCGATCACATCTCGCCGGCCGGCTCGATCAAGGCCGATTCACCCGCCGGCACCTATCTCTCGGAGCACCAAGTCGCGACGAAGGATTTCAACCAGTACGGCACGCGGCGCGGCAATCACGAAGTGATGATGCGCGGCACCTTCGCCAATATCCGCATCAAGAACTTCGAAATGCAAAACGAAGACGGCAGCGTGCCGGAAGGCGGCTTGACCAAGCATTGGCCCGATGGCGAGACCATGCCGATCTTCGACGCCGCGATGAAATATGAGGCCGAGGGCACGCCTCTCGTGATCTTCGCCGGCGCCGAATATGGCAACGGATCCTCGCGCGACTGGGCGGCCAAGGGAACCAAGCTGCTCGGCGTGCGTGCGGTCGTCTCGGAAAGCTTCGAGCGCATCCATCGCTCGAATCTCGTCGGCATGGGCGTTCTGCCCCTGACCTTCGAGCCGGGCACGACGTGGAAAACGTTGGGGCTGAAGGGCAACGAGACCGTCACGATCTACGGGCTCGGCGAAACGCTCCGCCCGCGCCAAAAGATGGAAGCCATCATCAATTACGCCGATGGCCGCTCCGTCACGATCCCCCTGCTCTGCCGCATCGCGACGCTGGAAGAGCTGGAATATTTCAACAACGGCGGGATCTTGTCCTACGTGCTGCGGCAGTTGGCCGCGGCGTAAGGCTTCACGAACATCCTTCTCCCGCGAAAGCGGGAGAAGGAATGACGCCTCTAAACCTTCGCCCTCGCGATCACCCGGCGGCTGGCTTTGCGCTCGACGATGACGGTGCGCGGCGCGTGATCCTTGTCGCGGGCGGGGGCGGTGATCGTGACGGTGCGGGTGACGCGGCGCTCCGGCGGCGCGAGCTTTTGCATTTCGAGCTTCACCTCGTCCAGGGGCACGTCCATCAGACCGGCGGCAATCTCAATCTGGGCGGCGGGATCGTCTGTCAGATCCTGGGCGGCGGCAATGGCTTCGGACAGTGTCGGCGGATCATGGCGCACGCGGCGCGTTCCGTATTTGGTATTCCAGGTCGTCGACATGCCGGTCTCCATCACCGGTTCTTATTTATCACGCAATTGCTGCAGTGCAATATAAGAATATGCCGTCAACATTTTTTGGTGAATCCGGCCGGGCCTTCTTTCAATCCCGGAGACAGGCGCGGGCGAAATCCTGAAAAGCGCGGGCGCGATGCGACAATGCGCGAGATCCATCGGCTGGGATTCCATGTTTCTCGATCGAGGAGATTTCGCCAAAACTCCGGGTCATGCCCTCCGGCAAGAAGATGGGATCGTAGCCAAAACCCAGCTTGCCGCGCGGCGGAAACGTCAAAGTGCCCTCGATCGTGCCCACGAAGGTCAGGGTCTCGTGGCCCAGCCGCGACAAAGCCAAGGCCGAGACGAAACGCGCGCCATACGGAGGCTCGGCATTGATCGCGGCGAGGCGCCGCTCAATCCCGTCCATGGCCAAGGTGAAGCTCCCGGCTTCCTTGGCCCAGCGCGCGGAGAGAATGCCGGGTTGGCCGCCGAGCGCATCGACGCAGAGCCCGGAATCATCGGCAAAGGCGGGCAGACCCGTGGCGGCGGTCGCGGCCTCGGCCTTGATCTTGGCGTTGGCGATGAAGGTTGTGCCCGTCTCGTCCGGCTCGACGAGGCCGAGCGCGCCGGCGGACACGGCCTCGATCCCATAGGGCTCGAGCAGCTCGCGCATCTCCGCGAGCTTGCCCTCGTTATGGCTGGCGACGATGATCCGCCCTTGAATCAGCCGGGCCATCTCAGGCCAAAGCCTGCTTTTGCAGCGCGACGAGCTGCGCGATCCCCCCCTTGGCGAGCCCCAGCATGGCGTTCAATTCCGCCTCGCTAAACACCGCGCCCTCGGCGCTCGCCTGGATCTCGACCAAGGCCCCGGAGCCGCTGATCACGAAATTGGCGTCCGTCTGCGCCTCGGAATCCTCGGCATAATCGAGATCGAGCACGGGCTCGCCGCCCACAATGCCGCAGGAGATCGCGGCGACATGATCGCGAAGCGGATTATCCTTCAAGATCGAACGCGCGCGCATCCAATCGAGGCAATCGTTGAGGGCGATCCAGGCACCCGTGATCGCAGCCGTGCGGGTGCCGCCATCGGCCTGCAAGACATCGCAATCGAGCGTGATCTGCCGTTCGCCCATGGCTTGCAGATTGGTCACGGCGCGCAAGCTGCGGCCGATCAGGCGCTGGATTTCCTGGGTGCGGCCGGACGGCTTGCCCGACGTCGATTCGCGGCGCGAGCGCGTGTGGGTGGCGCGCGGCAGCATGGCATATTCCGCCGTGACCCAGCCGCGCCCCTGCCCGCGCAACCATGCCGGCGGCTTATCCTCGAGCGAGGCGGTGCAAAGCACATGCGTCGAGCCGAACTTGATGAGGCAGGATCCTTCGGCGTAGCGCGCGACCTTGCGCTCGATCGAGACAGGCCGCAATTCATCGGCAGCGCGTTTGGACGGTCGCATGGTGGCTCCAGACATCGTAACTCTTCAAGGGGGGTACAGACCCGCTACGGCGTGTCTAAGCAGACAGACGCGGCGGCGCAACCCAACAGTTAAGAGCAAATGGGCCCTTGCGAATTTTATTCGAAAACCCGGACTTTCCAGATTGCCAATTGCTCCAACTCCTTGAAAATAAATTCTCTTAGAGCCTTTTTCTTCAAGAGTTGAGGACTTTTGCGATCGAGGAAATGCAACAGGGGCGAAACCCCGGGCGGCGGCTTGATATTTTTGTAGGCTTGGCGGGCATGTTCTGATTCATTCTGGGAATGAAACAGCTGCCCGACATCGACGCGTTATCCGCCCCGG
>JBEKFQ010000015.1:0-67310 GCA_050013235.1 Beijerinckiaceae bacterium | reverse complement strand
CAGCAATTCTAACTCGTCCCCCTCCATGATTTGATCAAGCCCTGTTTTGCGCTTCGACGTGGGGAGGTGGCTTTGAATTGATGAGGGTTTGCATGAGCGATTGCCAGTCTGGAAACACGAGATAGACGGCAATTGTCTGGATATGCTGGAAAAAGCGCTTCCGGACGTGGGTGGCCTTGCGGGCGTCGATCCAGAGCTGTTCGAGGCAGTCGCAGATCGTGTGGAAGGCGAAAGCCAGCAGGTTCATGGCGGCGAACATCATGGCGAGGTTCTGTTTGCCGTGGCCGAAGTTGTGTTCGAGGTGATAGCCGTTGTTCTTGAGAACGTTGAAGCTTTCGTTCTCGACCTTCCATCTCGCCCTGGCGCAGGCCACGATCTCGGCGACGGTGGAGCGGGTGACCGGCAGCGAGGTCACGTAGGCGTTGTCGTAGGTGACCTTGCCCTTGGCGTCCGTGATGGTGACGCCGGTCCAATTGACGAGTAGCGCATCCTTGCCGTCGCGCAGCGGCGCGTTTTCGAACCAGCGATAGTGATAGGTGAGGCGCTTGCCAGCGATCTTTTGCGTGATCGTGTGGTCTTCCAGGGCGGCGCCTTGCATGAAATCGTAGAGAACCTTGTGTGATTGGGGCTTGGCGGTGAGGAAAAAATCACCGCCACCCTGGAGGATGGCCTCGGCGATGGGCTGGCAGGCAAACAGATCATCGCCGAGATAGACCGGCCGCAGTCCTTTCATCCGCTCCCCATGCGTGGCGAGCCAACGTTTCGCGGCGTTGCGCTCGCAATCCTGTTTCTCCGCGCCGTCTTGGGGCGCGATGAACTCGGGGCTCAGCGGAAAGGCCATGGCATGGCCGGGCGCGACGATCGTCGCTGCCAGCATCGAATGATAGCTTTCGATCTTCCCATTGGAACGCTTGCGGGTGAGGCATTGCGGGCAGCCAAGCTTTTGCGAACAGAAATATTCGGTGCCGTCGAGCGCGATCAGGGTCCGGCCGCCGAGCCGCTGGAAAGGCTTCAAGCCGCCTCGCTCGCGCAACACTTCCAGGGCTTGATCGAAGACGGGTTGCAGAAGCGAGGGCGGCACCGGATCGAGCATCGAGCGGATATGATTATCCGTTGGAATGGCCACCATGCCGAACAAGGTCCGGCAGTTCGAGGTCTTGCGGAAATCCCGTGCAAACCGCCCGCAAGCCGTCGAGAAGAGTCTGAAGAATCACCATGCAAGCTTGAATCACGATCCAAGCCGAAGGGAAACTCCGAACATCAAGGGGCATTTAGAATTGCTACCTTAAGCCGGTTCAGAAAGCTCGGTATTGCACACTCCTTGAATGGCCGGAAACGGCGCGAAGCTGCCATTCGTGGGCTTCTAATCACGAGCCTTTGCAATCCTAAGGCATGGGTACCAAGCGTCAGACTTCCACCACTAGGGGGCTTGGACGAAGCGGCTCGCTCAGTCTTGCGCCGGGAGTTCCCGCACCGCCTTGGCGGATTTCGGGGTCCGCTTAAAGCTTTCCTCGCGTCCGAACAGGGTTTTCACGATCGAGGGCGCGTTGGACAGGCTGATGAAGATCATGGCGGGCGGCACGAGGACCACGGTGGCGAGATAGCGCCACGCCGGGCCGCGCTTCAACGCGACATAGGGCAAGAGCGTCAGGCCGGTGACGATGATCAAGATGAGCGCGCCGATCAGACCGAGCAGGGGAACATAAGGCATGACATTGCCGCCGCGCAGGGCAAGGCATGCCAAAAAGGACACGACGGCAAGGGCCGCGCAGGGATAAAATAATTGGACGAAGATGAGAAAAGTGGCCGAGACCTTGTAGCCGAAGGACCAGGGAATGCTCCAGACTTGGCCCAGTAGCTTGCGCGCGACTTGCACGAAACCGGTCGACCAGCGCCGTTGCTGCACGCGCCAATGGCTGATGCGCTCGGGCACCAGACCGGGAATGGCGGGCTCCATCAAGAACAGGCCGCGCCAGCCCGCGAGCGCCACGCGGATGGTCAAGTCGAGATCTTCGCAAAGGGAATCGGACGACCATCCCCCGGCCTCGGAAATGGCGGCGCGCCGCCAGATTCCCCCGGTGCCGTTGAATTGGAACATCCAACCGCCGCGAAACCGCCCAGCCTGCTCGACGACGAAATGGGCATCGAGCATCAAGCCCTGCACCCGCGTCAGCCAATTCGTGCGGTAATTGGAAAATTCGCACCGCGATTGGATAAAACCGGCGTCGGGATCGGCGAGTAGAACCGGCACGGCATCGCGGAGCCAATGCGGCGGCGGCCGGAAATCGACATCGAGCAGGGCAATCAAGGGCGCGGAGCTGAGTTTGAGCCCCGCCGCCAGGGCGCCCGCCTTGAAACCCGTCCGGTTCTCGCGCCGCACATGGGTGATCGACACACCGCGCGCCCGCAATTTGGCCACCTCCGCGGCGATCATGGCCGGCGTCTCGTCGGTGGAATCATCCAACATCTGGATGTGCAGCTTGCCCGCGGGCCAATCGAGCGCCACGGCGGATTTGATCGCGCCGAGCGCGACTTCATGCTCGTTGAAGAGCGGAATTTGCACGAGCACATCGGGCAAGTCCGCCTCGGGAACGAAGGCGCGGGGAAGATTATTGCGCCAATGCGGCGGCCCCAGCAGATCGTAGCCTTTGATGCATATCAAGGCGAGGAAGCCGCTTCCGACCGCAATTAAGCCAATCGACGACACGTAAAGGCATGTCTCGAAAATATCGAGAAGAAGCTGGTGAACGCTCAAGCTAGGGTCCTTCGCTGGACGCGGTAGGGGCTGCCTAAGGGGAATGGCCCGATGAATCAAGCAGGCAATAATGCGATTGCCGTCTCGAGGTCTTGCCGGCCGGGCGAAACGCCAAGATGACAGAAACCAGCTCGAACCGGAAAACCGAAGCGTAGCGCATCCCGCCGGCGCGTGGGATTATTTCTTTGGCCCGGTGAAAAAATATGGCAAAGAGACCGCACTGGCGAGGCGTACCGGCCGCACGGCAATGTTGCATCATGTGATTTGCCCGCCGCGCGGCGCCTCGGGTACACGCTTAACTCGGGTACACGCTTAAACGGCCTCCACCACGAGAGCACGTAGGGCTTTCGCGGCGAGACCGGAATGAAAGCACTGAAAAAACAGTGGTTTTGAAAGACGGTGGTTTTATCTGACGGAAGCCGGAAATCGCTCTCCCTTCTTGGAAAGCAAACGGCTTCCCTAACGCAGGCAGGTGTTCAATGGCAGCGTCAGACCAAGGTTTTACGAGCGAAGCAGATCGTCTGAGCGCATCCCCGCGCCTTTTCCAGAATCCTTTGCTCGACAAATTGTCGCGCGTGCATTGGACCGTGCCTTTGATCGTTTATGTGCCGGTTGTCCTGCTACTCGGCTACATCAGCGCCTCTTCGATGCCGCCGTTGGCCGTCGCGGGCGCCACCATACTCGGCTATGTCATCTGGACGTTGATCGAATATTTCGGCCACCGTTATCTCTTCCATTGGGAATTTCCAGGCCGCTACGGAAAGCGTCTGCACTTCTTGATTCACGGCGTTCATCACGATCATCCCAGCGATCCGCTGCGGCTCGTGATGCCGGTTCTGCTCTCCGGCCCGATCATGGCCATCGCCTTCGCCTTGATCACATTGGTGTTCGGCTCGACGCTACGCTCTCCGGTTTTGATGGGCTTCATCATCGGCTATCTCGTCTACGACATGGTCCATTATTACACGCACCACGCCCAACCCACGACCAAGCTCGGCTTGACGCTGCGCCGGCTGCACCTATTGCACCATTTCCGCGATCCGGAAAAAAGCTTCGGAGTGAGCGCACCTTATTGGGATTTCGTGTTCGGCACGGCGGACAAGCCGAAGCAGTAACGCTCGTTTTTCCAAACAGCCCCGCGCGAGGGGCAAGCTTTATGCCCTCCGCCCCTACGGGAGCTTTACGCCTTCTGCGCTAACGGGAGTCTTGCACTTCCGCCCACGCGGGGCGTGGACGACCTTCCGCTGCCCGGCCCAAACCACTTCGCGCGTTGTCCAAGCCGCGGCCCAAGCGGCGAGCAAAATGACATCCCGAGCCAAGAACGCAACCGGCGCCCACGGCGAAATAGTCCAGCGTTTACAAACAGATACACCAACCTCTGCCAAGATGTAACCGGTGATCGTCAAGCCAAATCCATCCATCGCACTCAGACCAATCAACGGCGCCGCCAGCCCGCCGGCGATTGCTGCCGGCAAAGCGCAAGCGATCGGCTCGAATGGAAACGAAATCGGGACTTCCATCCGCCGGATCGCGGCCCAACGGGCCTGCCGGTCATAGACATCGCGCAGGCGCCGCGCCCCGATCTCCTGATCGACGGGAACGCCAGCGAAAACGGTCTTGAGCCCAATTGTAGCCATGCCCTTTTGCAGCGCGCTATCCTCCGCGATCGTATGAGCGAGGACGGACACACCACCCGCCCGCTCCAGATCGCTCCGGCGGAACAGCATGACCTTGCCGACCCCAAATCCCTTGCCGAAAGCCGAAGTCGTGAGGAGCAGACGGGCATCGCGATTGATCAAGGTCGCCTCGATCATGCCCGCCAGCGTCTCCGGCCGCAACGCCACCGGCACCGCGCAGACGAGACCGACTCCGGGTCCAAAGCTTTCCATCAGATTCGAAATCGTGTCCGGCGCGAAGGTGATGTTGGAATCCTTCGTGAGCAGAAAATCATGCCGGGCCGCCGCGAAAGACGGGGTCATCGTATTGAGCTTCGGACTGACCGCCGCCGTCTCGCGGGAATGGAGGATCCGGGCGGGGATCGCGGATTGGCCGGCGAGCCTTTGCATGATCGCAAGCGCGGACGACTCCGTCTCGGCCGCGCTGATCAAGACCTCGTAAGAGGGATAGTCCTGCTTAAAGGCGGAGGCCTGCGCACGCTCGAAACCGGGATTGACCAACTTGACCGGCAGAATCACGGAAACCGGCGGCTGGTCCCGGCGAGCCGTCCTACGCCGTTGAATCGAAGGCTGGAGCAGAACGCAGACCGCTGACAGGAGAAAAACACCCAGGGCCGACACCCACCAAGCCGCCGCAATGATCGAGATTATCATCAAATCGTTTCCGTTCGCCCCCGCAGTCCACCACCGGTATGAAAATAGTCTGGTCCCCCGCAACCACGCTGCCCCCAGCCTATAACGGCTTATCCCAGGTTGTTGCAAGGCCTCTCTAAACTGCTAATTTTCTACATCTCTGAAAAATATAGTGTTTTCTACCAGAGAGCGAACCCGGACCGGCCGGCCGGCGCCTCCGATTCGCCTGGTTTGATACAAAGATACACAAAAGGTTACCGGCCAAAGCGCCGCCCAATCTGGTTTCAAAATGATGAATGGCGTAGTCCTAGGGTCCAGTTTTGCGGTAGAGGGGGCCTCGTCATCCGCGCTTCAGTCAAATTGCATCCTCGGCAAGGGGCGTGCGCTCAGCATGCCAAGGTCAACGGTGGACGGAATGACCGATAGGTTTTCCGGCTCGCGCCGTGACGAGGGTTTTCGCGCGGACGATAGCGCATCCGGCGGGACGGAGTTCGGCCCGCGCTTTTCTTTCTCTGGGGCCAAGGGCGCCGCCGCTCTGCGCGCCATCGTCCAGCCGAGGCCGGACCTTTCCACGACCACGCTCGCCGACAAATTCGATCTGAGGAAGGATCGTATTTTCGTTTCCGGCGCCCAGGCCGTCGTTCGCCTGCTTCTCATGCAACGCGAGATCGACCGCCGCGCGGGTCACGACACCGCCGGTTTCGTTTCGGGTTACCGGGGCTCTCCGCTCGGCCGGCTGGATTCCAATCTATTCTCCGCGAAAAAGGTTCTCGACGCCGCCGCCATCACGTTCGAGCCCGGCTTGAACGAAGACCTCGCCGCCACCGCCGTTTGGGGCGCGCAGCAGGCCGAAATGCGCGGCGAAGGCCGTTACGACGGCGTGTTTTCGCTCTGGTACGGCAAGGGCCCCGGCGTCGACCGCTCCGGCGATGTGTTCCGCCATGCCAATCTCGCCGGCACCTCCGCGCTCGGCGGCGTGCTCGCCTTGATGGGCGACGACCACCTCGCGGAATCCTCGAGCACGGCGCATCAGTCGGAATTCATTTTCGCCGATATGATGATGCCCATTCTCTCGCCGGCCGGCGTGCAGGAGATCATCGATTACGGTCTCATGGGCATCGCCATGAGCCGCTATACCGGGACGTGGACCGGGATCAAATGCGTCAAGGACACGATCGAATCGACGGCGTCCATCGACGCCTCGCTGGATCGCTTTTCCTACCAGCTTCCCCTCGACGTCGCTCTGCCGCCCGGCGGTCTCAATATCCGTCCCAACGATTCGGTCCTCGATCAAGACGTCCGGCTGACGCGCGACAAGCTCGCCGCGATCCATGGCTTTCTGCGCGCGAACAAGCTCAATAAAATCATTCTCTCCGGCGGTCCCAAGGCGCGGCTCGGCATTGTGACGGTGGGCAAGGCCTATCTCGATGTCCGCCAGGCGCTCGAGGCTTTGGGGATCGACGAGGTCAAGGCCAATGCCTACGGCATCCGGCTCTACAAGCTCGCCTGTCCCTGGCCGGTCGAGCCCGAAGGTCTCAAGGCCTTCGCCGAAGGGCTCGAGACGATCATGGTTGTCGAGGAAAAACGATCCCTGATCGAAACCCAGGTCCGCGAGCAGCTCTATGGGCTGGCGCAGCGGCCCGTTTGCATCGGCAAGGCCGACGAAACCGGCGCGCCGCTGTTTCCGCCGCATGGCGCGCTCGACATCAACGACATCGCCATTGCCATCGGCCGCCGCATCATGCGCCATACGCCGAATATCGATCTCGCCAAATTGCTCGACCGGTTGGAGCGCATCCAGGGCGCGGTTCGCGGCCTGACGGATATTGCCTCGCGCACGCCCTATTTCTGCTCGGGCTGCCCGCATAATTCCTCGACCGCCGTTCCCGAGGGCTCGCGGGCCTATGCCGGCATCGGCTGCCATTACATGGTGCAAGCGATGGATCGCGGCACCGAAGGTTTCACCCAAATGGGTGGCGAGGGCGCGAATTGGATCGGCGAGGCACCGTTCTCGAAGCGCGGCCACGTGTTCCAGAATTTGGGCGACGGCACCTATAATCATTCCGGCACGCTGGCGATTCGCTGGGCCGTCGCCGCCAAGACGAACATCACCTATAAAATCCTGTTCAACGACGCCGTCGCGATGACCGGTGGCCAAAGCCACGAAGGCGGCTTGACCGTCGACATGATCGCCCGGCAAGTCGCCGCCGAAGGCGTCAAAACCATCGCCATCGTCTCGGACGAGCCGGGAAAATATCCGGCGTCGATCCGCTGGCCCGAGGGCGTCACGATCGAGGGCCGCGAGAATCTGGACACGGTTCAAAAAGCCCTCGCCGAGGTGCAAGGCCCCAGCGTTCTCATCTACGATCAGACGTGCGCCGCCGAAATGCGCCGCCGCCGGAAGAAGGGCACCATGCCCGATCCCGACCTGCGCGTGGTCATCAACGAATTGGCCTGCGAAGGCTGCGGCGATTGCGGCGTCACCTCCAATTGCGTGTCGATCCAGCCGTTGGAGACCGAATTCGGCCGCAAACGCGTCATCGACCAAACGAGCTGCAACAAGGACACGAGCTGCGTCAGCGGCTTCTGCCCGGCGATCGTGACCGTGAGCGGCGCCCAGCCGAAAAAGCTCGCGCCGCAGACCGCCGAGGGCTTGCGCCCGCTGCCGCCCCGCCGCGCGCCTGCGCCTCTGACATCGAAACCCTATTCCATCGTCGTGACCGGCGTCGGCGGCACGGGTGTCGTCACCATCGGCGCGATCCTCGGCATGGCCGCCCATCTCGAAGGGCGCGGCTGCGGCATCATGGACATGGCCGGCCTCGCGCAAAAGGGCGGATCGGTCTATAGCCACATCAAGATCGCCGAGCGCCCGCAAGACATCCACGCCATCCGGATCGCCGCCGGCGAGGCCGATGTGATTCTGGGCTGCGACATCGTCGCCACCGGCTCCAAATCCGTGCTCGCCACGATCCGCCGCGACAGCACCGCGATGGTCGTGAACTCGGCCGAAATCTTTCCCGGCGAATTCACGCGCAACCCCAATTACGATCTGCCCACCGCCCGCCTCAAGCAAGCCATCAATCTTGCGGCTGGAACCAGCGTTTCCTATCTCGACGCCACGGGCATTGCCTCGGCGCTACTCGGCACCTCGCTGGCCGGTAATATGTTCGCCCTGGGCTTTGCCTGGCAGCAGGGGCTGATCCCCCTGTCGGAAGATTCGATCCTGCGCGCCATCGAGCTCAATGGCGAGGCGATCGACATGAACCGCCAGGCCTTCGCCTGGGGCCGCCGCGCCGCGGCCGACCCGGCCGGCATGGCCGTCATCGCCGCCGCCGCCAAGCCCGGCGCCCGCCGCAACGCGCCCGCTCAATCGTTCGACGAGATCGTCGCGCGGCGCGCAACCTTCCTCACCGGCTATCAAAATGCCGGTTACGCCAAGCGCTACCGCGCCTTGGTGGATCGCGCCGCCAACGCGGAAACCGCATTGGCGCCAGGCCTGACCGGTTTCGCCGAGGCCGTCGCCAAGGGCTATTTCAAGCTCCTCGCGATCAAGGACGAATATGAAATCGCCCGCCTCTACAGCGACGGCTCGTTTGCCCGGCAGATGGCGGAATCCTTCGAGGGCGATCTGAAGATCACCTATCATCTCGCCCCGCCGGTCCTCGCGCGGCGGAACAAGAAGGGCGTGCCGGTCAAGACCGCCTTCGGCCCGTGGATGCGCAAGTTGTTCCCCGTGCTCGCGGCGGGCAAGCACCTGCGCGGCAGCTTGCTCGACCCGTTCGGTTACACCAACGAACGCCGGGTGGAGCGCCAATCCATCGCGGCTTACGAAAAGCTCATGGCGGAGCTGATGAGCGGCCTCACCCATGACAATCACGCCATTGCCGTGGCCCTCGCCGCTTTGCCCGAGTCGATCAAGGGCTACGGCCACGTGAAAGAACGCAACCGCCTCGCCGCCAAGGCCGGGGAAGAGGCGCTTCTGGCGCAATGGCGCGACGGCGCGCCCGCGCTCCGCTGGGCAGCGGAGTAGGTCTCCAGCCGCTCTTCCCTTTCCCAATAGCCCTCATGCTGAGGAGCGGGCAAAGCACGCGTCTCGAAGCACGAGGGCGGTCCCTCGGACTGCGGGAGCGTTTGGATCGCTCCGGCCTCGCGAGGCCCTCGCATTTCGAGACGCGCTTCGCGCCCTCAATGTGAGGGGGTTGATGGATCCCCAAACGGCGTCACCCAAGGCAGTAACGCGCTGGTAAGCCAAGCCTGCGCATAAACCTTCATCGCGCCCGCATGCCGATGGAGCTGTGCCCTGTCTGTTTTCACCGGAGAATCCGCCGCGCCGGCTGAACACAAGCTCGCGTTGAAAGCCGCTCCGGCCGTTGCGCCATCCCCCGGCTTGATCACCGCCGCCGCCGTCCTTGGCGCCGCGATCCTCACCTTCGTCATGTTCTCGCCTCGCCTGATCGAGGTCTGGACCCACGGCGCGTTTTACGATCCCGACGATGCGATGCGGCTCGTCGAGGTGCGCGCCCTGCTTGGTGGCCAGCATTGGTTCGACATGACGGCCTATGGCCTCGATCCGCCCGCCGGCACTTACATGCATTGGTCGCGGACGATCGATCTACCCTTGGCCCTGCTGATCAAGGCCTTCGGACTCGTCACGAATCCCGTTTTGGCGGAAAAGCTGACGCGGCTGGTTTATCCATTCCTTTTGCTTCTCGGCCTGTTTTACGGCGTTGCGCGGCTTGCGACGGTTTTACTTGGCCCCATCGCCCGGCTGCCCGCCATCGCGGCGGCTCTGTTCTGCGGCGGCGCCATCGTCCAGTTTCAGCCCGGCCGCATCGCGCATCATTCCCCGCAGGTTCTCGCGCTGCTTTTCATGACGATCGCCGCCTTGGAGGCGCTCGATCCCGCCAAGGCGCGCCGGATGTTTCTTGCCGGTCTGCTCGTCGGTTTTTCGCTTTCGATCAATCTCGAGGATCTCCCGTTCATCGCCTGTCTCTGCGGCATGGCCGTTGGCTTTTGGGTCTGGCATGGCGCGCCGATGGCCGGGATGCTGAGATCTTTCGCGCTTGGCCTCGCTGCCGGCCTGATCCCTTTCTTTCTTCTCACGGTGGCCCCGGACCGCTGGTTCGATCCGGTTTGCGATGCGTTTGGGGCGGCTCATCTCGGCGCGGGCCTGATTGGCGCGGCGGGATGCGCGCTCTTGGCCGCGCTCTCGAACCGCCTGCCCGGACGCCCCGCACGCTTGGCCGCGGCCGGCGGGATTGGCGTGCTCGCCGCCGGATATGTCGCTTTGTTTTATCCCGCCTGCCTGCATGATCCCTTTGCCAATGTCGCCCCGCTGGTGCGCTCGGTTTGGCTCTCCAACGTCACGGAATCCCTGCCCTTCCCGCGCTTTTTCCGCGAGGATCCGCAAGGCGCCTTGCTCACGCTAATGCCCGTCGCCCTCGGTCTTTGCGGCACGCTCGCGGCCGCGATCCTCTGGCGCGGGATCACGGCGAAGCGTTTCCTCCTGCTGAGCGCCCTCATCGGCACCGGACTCGCCGTGGGATTCTGGCAGATCCGCGTTTTTACATCGGTCACGCCGCTGGCCATCGCCGGCGCCCTGCCGCTGGCCATCGCGCTGCACGGCCGGGCGAAACGGGCCGGCCGGAATGAATTGGCCCTCCTCGCGCTTTGCCTCGTCTTCCCCTTCACCTCGGCGGCTTGGGGCCTCGTGCTTCCCGACGATGTCGGGACGGCGCCCACCCGCGCCGGCAACAAATGCCTCGCCCCCCCGTCCTTCACGGCCCTAGCGGAGCTACCGCCCGGCCGAATCGTGGCGCCCATCGATTCCGGTGCCTATTTTCTCGTTCATACCGGGATGAGCGTCTTCGCCGCGCCCTACCACAGGGATAATGCGGGCAATCTTTTGATGCTCGAAAGTATGCTGGCCAAGCCGGAAGATGCTTATTCCATGCTGACCGCGCGCGGCGCCAATTATGTCGCGATTTGCCCCGGCTTCGGAGAAACGCAAGCTCTGGCCAAGCGCGCGCCCGGAGGTCTCGCCGCCGTCTTGCTCGCCGGGCAGATCCCAGCCTGGTTGACGCCTGTCCCCATGACCGGCACGCCCTACCGGATATTCCGGATAATCATGACGAAGAGTTGATCAAAACGTGATCAATAATAGGGCGGTACCGCCATGATTTCCGCTGGCTCGCGCCTTATGTAGAGGCGGTCTTGTTCTCTTGGAGACTTCGAATGTCAAAATACTTACCGGCCGGCCTCGTCCTCGGAGCACTGCTCGGATCCACCGCTTTCCTCGCGCCTGTCACGGGTTTCGCCCAGGGCGCGCCAGCCGCAACCCCGCCGCAAGCCACCACGGCCCCCGCCAAGCCTGCGGCGTCCCAGCCTGGAGCCTCGACGCCGGAGGACAAGGAAAAAGAGCGCGCGGCTCACAAAGCCCTGTTCGACGCCAAGCTGGCGGCCTTGCATGCCGGGCTTGAACTCACTGCCGCGCAAGCCCCGCTATGGACCCCGGTCGAAGCGGCGATTCGTGGTCTTTGGCACGATCACGGCAAAGAGCACGAAGCCCATAAGGATGGCGCCGCGCTTACCCCGCTCGACCGGCTGAAACACCGGAGCGAATGGCTGAGCGAGCGGGCAACGGCCCTGAAAGCCCTGACCGATGCGACGATCCCTCTCGTCGCGAGCCTCGACGCCGCGCAGAAAGAACATCTGCCGAAACTTCTCGAAGTGTCCTTTAAAGGCCGCAAACTGCTTTACGCCGCGTTCAATGTTCCCAGCGAGGAAGAGAATGAAGGCGGGCACGAAGGATGGCGCCACGAGCACAGGGATGGCGACGAAGGCCATCATGCTTGGCACCACGAGCACGAAGAAGGCGACGAGGGCCATCGCGCTTGGCACCATGAGCACGAAGAAGGCGGCGAGGGCCACCACTGGCACCATCACCACCACCATCATTGGGGTCACCACCATTGGGATCACGACGAGGGGGAGCACGAACATCACGAGCGGCATGAACACCACGGTGACCATGACCAGGGTGGCAGCTCCGCGGAGTGACGCGAGCCTCGGCACGAGCATGAGAGCGGCGGCGGGAGGTGATCCAGCCGTCCGCTATCTCTTGCCGGTTGTTGGAATCTTGACGGTTGTTGGAAGAATCTTGCCGGTTGTTTGAAACGGCCTCGAACATGCCGCGCGGGCGATTCGGCGCGGGCTCCCGGCGAAAAAAGGCTCGCCTTGGAGCGATCCAAAGGCGAGCAAGTCTCGGGAGAAGGGCCCGGCAAAGCCAGGCCAACGCGTTGGGACGCGCATGTCTCTTCCTAACCCGAAATCATTGAAAATTAGAGTCCAGTCATTGGGCATCATGCTGAAAGTCTGAGCGAACCGTGACTATTCCTGGATGTTTTCCAACCGGTTAGCCCATTTGCCGCGGCCGGGCTCCGAGACATGGTTTGACTCCATAGGGTAAATGAATCGTTTCTTTCGCGCCGGACGAGTTTATCTTGCCGGACAACTTTTGCGTGAAATACGCCCCCGCGATTCAACCTCTTGGCCGGCCGGCGATTAGGGTTGCCCGGCGGCGCATGCGAACCTATGGTCCGCGCCGCTAAATCCGCTACGGCGCCCAAGGAGCCTGCCATGCCATTCCTGTCCACCGCTCTGTCGCGAATCAAACCCTCCGCGACCATTGCCGCGACGCAAAAGGCGCGGGATTTGCGGGCGGCCGGGCGCACCATCATCTCGCTGACCGTCGGCGAGCCCGATTTCGACACGCCGGAAAATATCAAACAGGCCGCCATTGCCGCCATCGAGCGGGGCGAAACCAAATATACCCCCGTGTCCGGCATCGCGCCGCTGAAGGAAGCGATCGTCGAAAAATTCAAGCGCGAGAACGGGCTGAATTACAGCGTTGGCCAGGTCATCGTCGGCACCGGCGCCAAGCATATTCTGTTCAACGCCTTTCTCGCGACGATCAATCCCGGCGACGAAGTCATCGTGCCCGCGCCCTATTGGGTCAGCTATCCCGATTTGGTCGCGATCGCGGGCGGCGAAACCGTCCGCGTGCCGACATCGGACAAAAATGGGTTCAAGCTGACGGCCGAAGCTCTCGACCAAGCGATCACGCCAAAAACCAAATGGCTGCTTCTGAACTCGCCGTCGAATCCCTCTGGCGCCGCTTATACCCGCGCCGAATTGAAGGCGCTGACCGATGTGCTCGTGCGCCATCCCCACGTCTGGGTGATGACCGACGATATTTACGAGCATCTCGTCTACGGCGATTTCGAATTCACGACGCCGGCGCAAGTCGAGCCGGCGTTGCTCGACCGGACCTTGACGATCAACGGCGTCTCGAAAAGCTATGCCATGACCGGCTGGCGCATCGGTTATGCCGCCGGTCCCACGGGCTTGATCAAAGCCATGGACACGTTGCAGGGGCAGCAGACCTCGGGCGCTTGCTCGATCGCGCAATGGGCCGCCGTCGAAGCCTTGAACGGCACCCAAGCCTTCATCGGGGAAAGCCGCAAAGTCTTCGAAGGCCGCCGCGACCTCGTGGTGTCCATGCTCAACCAGGCGAAATATCTGCAATGCCCCACGCCGGAAGGCGCGTTTTACGTCTTTCCCTCGGTCAAGGAGGCGCTGGGACGCCAAACGCCGCAGGGCAAGCTGATCGAGACCGACGCCGATTTCGTCGACGCGCTGTTGGAGACGGAAGGCGTGGCCGTGGTGCAAGGCACGGCCTTTGGCCAGGGCCCTAATTTCCGGCTCTCTTACGCAACGGCGACGCCCGTGCTCGAAGAAGCCTGCGGCTTGATCCAGCGCTTTTGCGCCTCGTTACGGTAGAGTGAAGCCTGTCGCGGCCGGTCGGCGTCAGGCCGCGGACTCTTGCCTCATCACGTTTAATTGACGCCGCTCGCCACGGATCGCGCTTTAATGAATGAACAAATTATGTAGCTTCGCTGTCATATCTCCGCAAGCCGGTTGTTCCGATGATCTATTTCCATTCGCATCATAAATGCGCCTCGCGATGGGCTATTAAATACTTACACGAAATCTCCGAGTTGAATTATCTCGATTTCGCGCAAGACGACAAAACAGAGAATGTCAAAAAAACCCCCGCGCATCTCACGTTCTTCGGGAATTCCGATTACCGCCTCGCCGTCGATCAAGAACTTTGGGGCATCCATTTCGTCAGAAACCCGCTCAACATTATTGTCTCTTCGTATTTCTCCCATTTAAACACCCATCCCGATACCGGTTGGAGCGAGCTGACAAAGCAACGCCGCGTGTTGAAAAGCGCCAGCTTTCACGAGGGGCTGTATCTCACCCTGACGTTCCTGGAACGATCCGGCATCGGTCCCGGCACGTCCGGGCCGCTCTTCGCGCTCCGCAATTGGGATTATGGGGACGAGCGGTTCAAGACGATCCGCGTCGAGGATTTTGTCCTCCAGCCGTCCCATTGGGTCAAGGACATGCTTCCCCTGTCGCGGCCCCACCTTCCGCCGGATTGGCGCTACACCTTCGAGGCCTTTTCCGGCGGGCGTCCGCCCGGCGAGGTGAACGACCAGTCCCATTACCGCAGCGGCGATCCCGAGGAATGGAAAAAGCACGTGCCGCTGCCGATCGTGAAATACGTTCAGGAGAATTTCACGGATTTATTGACGCGCTTCTATCCCGAAGTGCTTTCCTACCATGGAGACATGCCCGCGGCTTAGAGCGCGTTCCGAAAAAGTTGCGGACCTTTCCGGTCGAGGACATGCGCTAACTCCTTGATAAGAGAACAAATTCCCGTCGCTTTGGCGATTCCGTCAAAGCGGAACGCGGTCTCGATTATGACAGTTCCATCATGCTGTGCCCCGTACGACACAGACTCGTCAGCGGCGCCTTGCTATGAAGATTCCGGTTCTGGCGGCTGTTGGTGCTTCTTCGGGGGAAAAAGCATCCGGCGTCGGCGGGACCGAGGGGTAAAAGGCCTGGCTAGCTGCGCGCGCGGCTTCGCTGGGCCTTTTTGCGTCTGGGCCGTTTTGCGTCGGGGTCTTTTTGGCGGAGCGCTTCAAACAGCTATCGCTTTTGTAATTCCCCCCATGCGGAGCGCGCTCTCTTTTTAAGAAGTTGGAGCGTGTCCTCGACCGGAAAAGTCCGCAACTTTTCGGGACTTTCTCTAAGACCCTATTGTTTCGAGGCTCTTACCCGCTTCGCGCAGGCTGTCCGGGAAGGCCGGCCCATGCGCTTTGGAACCCGGCTTTATCCCCAGGGAGAACTCCGCTAGAAGGGGCCCCGACGAGGCGCGCCGCGCCTGAACCACGGGGGAGAGACGCTTGCGCATAGCGATGATTGGCAGCGGTTACGTCGGACTCGTGTCCGGCGCCTGTTTTTCGGATTTCGGTCATACCGTCGTTTGTGTCGACCTCGACGAATCCAAGATCGCGGCCCTCCGGGACGGCATCATGCCGATCTACGAGCCCGGATTGAAGGATCTCGTGGACCGCAACGTGCGCGAGGAGCGCCTGAGCTTCTCGACCGATCTAAAGGCTGCCGTCGCCGATGCCGAGGCCGTGTTCATCGCGGTGGGGACGCCCTCGCGGCATGGCGATGGGCATGCGGATCTCTCTTATGTCTATGCGGCGGCGGCGGAAGTCGCGCGCGCGGCCACCGGGCCCTTGATCGTCGTCACCAAATCCACCGTCCCGGTGGGAACCGGCGACGAGGTCGAGCGGATCATCAAGGAGGTCCGGCCGGACCTGGAGATCGACGTCGTCTCCAATCCGGAATTTTTGCGCGAAGGCGCGGCGATCGAGGATTTCAAGCGGCCGGACCGGGTCGTGGTCGGCGCCGAGAGCGAGCGGGCCAAGGCGGTGATGGCCGCCATCTACCGGCCGCTGTCGCTGAACAGCCTGCCGATTGTCTATGTCGGCCGCCGGACATCCGAATTGATCAAATATGCCGCCAACGCGTTTCTCGCGGTCAAGATCACCTTCATCAACGAAATCGCCGATCTCTGCGACGCCACCGGCGCCAATGTGCAGGAGGTCGCGCGCGGCATCGGACTCGACAAGCGGATCGGATCGAAATTTCTGCATGCGGGACCAGGCTACGGCGGCTCTTGCTTTCCCAAGGACACGCTGGCTTTGGTCAAGACCGGCCAGGATTACGAAGCGCCGCTGCGCATCGTCGAGACGGTCGTCGGCGTCAATGATCAGCGCAAGCGCGCCATGGGCCGCAAGATCATCGCGGCTTGCGGCGGCTCGGTGCGGGGCAAGACCATCGCCATCCTCGGCCTGACCTTCAAGCCAAATACCGACGACATGCGCGAGGCGCCCGCGCTTGCCATCGTCACCGCCCTGCAAGATGCCGGTGCCGCGGTGCGCGGCTACGATCCCGAGGGGATGGAGTTGGCGAGACCCCTGCTGCCCGGCATGACCTTCGCCGGAAATGCCTATGATTGCGTCGAGGGCGCCCATGCCGTGGCGATCGTGACGGAATGGGACGAGTTCCGCGCCCTCGATCTGCGCCGCATCAAGAGCCTTCTCGCCGATCCCGTCTTGATCGATCTCCGCAATATCTATTTGCCGGAGGAAGCCACCAGTCATGGCTTGCGCTACACCAGCATCGGCCGGCCGATGCTCTAGCCAGAGCTCGATCCTCCTCCGCGACGCGGGGGAGGACATCATGCGAATCATGGTAGAGGGGGCACAGGCAGTCCCATCCCGAACAGATCGCAGTCATTTCAATAATTTAGGCGGCATGTGATCTCCGCGTGGCGTTGCGGGGTTCCCCTTGGCGCCAATCCCCCTTAAGAACTGCCGCTGACCCGCCTTGCAATGGCCAAGCGCGGCACCAGATCGGCAACATGGCTCCTCCTCCGCTTCTTACGCTTCAAAATATCGGTCTGACGCTCGGCGGCAGCACCCAGCTCCTGGCAGGCGCCGATCTCTCGGTGAGCCAAGGCGACCGGATCTGCCTTGTCGGGCGCAATGGCTCGGGCAAATCGACGCTTCTGAAGATCGCGGCGGGCGAGATCGAGTTCGACAGCGGCACGCGATTCCTCAAACCCCAGGTCAGCTTGCGCTACCTGCCGCAGGAGCCCGATCTTTCCGGCTATGCGACGACGCTGGCCTATGCCGAGGAAGGTCTCGGGCCGCTCGACGATCCCTATCGCGCGATCAGCCTGCTCAACGAACTCGGCCTGACCGGCGAGGAAGACCCGGCAACACTCTCGGGGGGCGAGGCGCGCCGCGCGGCGCTTGCGCGGGTTCTGGCGCCCCAACCCGATATTTTGCTGCTCGACGAGCCGACCAACCATCTCGATCTGCCCGCCATCGAATGGCTGGAGGCGGAACTCAAGACTCTGCGCTCGGCGATGGTCATCATCAGCCATGACCGGCGCTTTCTCACCAATCTTTCGCGTCAGACGGTCTGGATCGACCGGGGCGTGACCAAGAATTTCGGCAGGGGCTTTGGCGAATTCGAAGCCTGGCGCGATCTCCAGCTCGAGGAAGAAGAGCGCCAGCAGCACAAGCTCGACCGGCAGATCGTCAATGAAGAGCATTGGCTGCGCTATGGCGTGACCGCGCGGCGCAAGCGCAACCAGAACCGTCTCGCCCGGCTGCAAGGCCTGCGCACGGACCGGCGCGAATATCGTAAATCGACGGGCGACGTCCGGCTGGTGGCGAGCGAAGGCGCGGTCTCGGGCAAGCTCGTGATCGAGGCCAAGCACGTCTACAAGTCGTATGGCGAGCGCGTCATCGTCGCGGATTTTTCGACCCGCGTGCTGCGCGGCGACCGGTTCGGCCTGATCGGCGCCAATGGCGCGGGCAAGACGACACTGATCTCGCTGCTGACCGGCGTGATCGAGCCCGATAGCGGCACGGTGAAGCTCGGCGCCAATCTCCAAATGGCGACGCTCGACCAGAAGCGCGCGAGCCTGGAGCCCACGACGACGCTGAAGGACGCCCTGACCGGCGGCGGCAGCGATTTCGTCGAGGTCAATGGCGAGCGCAAGCACGTCATCGGCTATATGAAGGACTTTTTGTTCGGGCCGGAACAGGCGCGGACGCCGATCGGCCGGTTGTCGGGCGGCGAGCGCGGCCGGCTGATGCTCGCGCGCGCCTTGGCGCAACCCTCCAACCTGCTGGTGCTCGACGAGCCGACCAATGATCTCGACCTCGAGACGCTCGACCTGTTGCAGGAAATGCTGACCGATTATCCCGGCACGCTCTTGCTGGTGAGCCATGACCGCGACTTTTTGGACCGGGTGGCGACCGGCGTTCTCGTCGCCGAGGGCGATGGCGTCTGGCAGGACTATGCGGGCGGCTATTCCGACATGGTGGCGCAGCGCGGCGAGGGCCTGAGAGGCCGCGCGGCGGTCGAGATTTTGCGCGAAAAGAAGAGCGATGGGCCCGTCAAGGCCGCGCCGGTGGCGAAGAAGAAATTGTCTTTTAGGGACAAGCACGCGTTGGAGACATTGCCGGGCCGGATCGCCGCGCTTGAAGTGGTCAAGGCCAGGCTACAAACGGCGCTGGAAGACCCCGGCCTCTATGCCCGCAATCTCGCCGAATTTAACCGCCGCACCGAGGCTCTGACCAAGACGGAAGGCGAACTCGCCGAGGCCGAGGAGCAATGGCTGGACTTGGAAATGCAGCGCGAGACGGCCGAGGGCTGAGCCGGGAAGATCGCATGACTCATCGCCCAATCCTCGCTCTCATGGCGCTGTTTGCCTTGGCGCTGCCGGCCTTTGCGGCGCCTCTCGCGGACGAGCCGCCGTCCAAATGGTTTCTGACCCCGCCGCCGGGCCCCTATGCCTCCTGGCCCGACGAAGCCCGCGATCCCGCCTTCAAGGGCACGGTGGCCCGATGCGTGACGGGCGAAGGCAAGCGCTTCGCCGATTTTCAAGGCCCAGCGGATCTCAAACGCGAGGCGCTGATGGGAAGCGTGGCGGCATGCGTCGCGGGCGAAATGCCGGAGGATTGGCCTGGCCGGAAGAGCATGCGCGACAATGCGAAGACGCATTTCGAGGCGGCACACCGCATCGATCCGAAATTCGAGGTGCCCGGCGCAGACGATGCTCCGCCAAATTCCGCAATCCCCTCGCGTTGAGGAGGCTTCGCCGCCGCTATGCCGGCCGATTCTGGTCATTCCGGGCGCGAAGCCGCCTCGAAATACGAGGGCACGTGGTGGTTGGAATCAAACGGACAGCAGCTGCTATTTTGCGCGGGCGCTCATCGGTTATGGGCCGAAAGCGGTAGGTTAGCGTCACGTCACTAAACGACTGCATTGTGCCATAAGCTGTCGTTCGCCCTCACAGGTCAAGGATGTCTCATTAGTTGTTTGAATCCGTGTCTGCCGTGGTTCGGAAAAGGTCTCAGCGAGTTTCGACGGGGCTTCTCGCTTTCTGCGGTTTGCGCAGGATTGCGACGGCGCCGAGGCTGAGCACCAGGCTAACGCCGACGAGGTAGAAGCCGTCGGCGTAGGCCATCACATAAGCCTCTTGTCGAACCTGGGCCGCGAGCCGCGCAAGCGCCTGGGCCTTGGCCACGACCGGATCGGTGACGTGCGCGTGCATGCTCGCCGCGAGTGTCGAGAGCCGCTCCTGCGTGCGAGTGGCGTTCACAGTGATAGCCTCGGCGAGCATCGAGAAGTGGAAGTGCTCACGACGCTCGACAATCGTCGAGAGCATGGCAATGCCGATCGACCCGCCGAGATTACGCATCATGTTCGAAAGGGCGGAAGCATCCGCAGTGTCCCGCGGCGCGAGGCCGACGGTCGCAAGCTGTGAGAGCGGGATCGTGAAGAGTGGTTGCCCCATCGCCCGCAGGAGCTGAGGCAAGATCAACTGGCCCATGCCAACATCATGCGTCAGACCGACATTGATCCAGCAACTAGCGATGTAGAACAGGGTACCGATGATCACGAGCAGGCGGGTATCTACGATTCGCATGAGCAGTGGCATCACGGGCATGAGCGCGATTTGCGGAAGCCCGCTCCACATCACTACATAGCCGATCTGCTGCGGGTTATAGCCCTGGATCTGTGCACAATAAACCGGGATGATGTAAATCGCGCCGTAGGAGACGGAACCGCCCACGGTCATCAGGAAGCACGCGCTGCCAACCGAACGGTTTGCCAGGACTCTCAGATTGATGAAGGGGCGCTTGGCCAGCAGTTCGCGGATAACGCAGCAAATGACGCACATGATACCAATGATCGCGGCATTCAAGATGGTGGGGGAATCGAACCAATCCTTGCGCTGCCCCTCTTCAAGCACAAAGGTGAGCAGGGGCAAGCCGACCGCCATGAAGCCGATGCCGATCCAATCGGCCTTGAGAAGCTCGCCCCACCGCGCCGGCACCGCATCGAGCGCCACGAGCTGGATCACGACTGCGATTGGTCCAATCAAAACGTTCATATAGAAAATATAATGCCAGGAGAAATTGTCAGTGACCCAGCCGCCCACGGTTGGCCCAATCGCTGGCGCGAAAGTCGCTGTGAACCCAATCAGTGAGACGCCAATCATCTGCTGCGCCTTTGGCAGGCGGGTGCGAACGATGACAATGGCCGTCGGGATCAGAACACCGCCGGTGAAGCCCTGGCCAGCGCGAAAGAGGATCATCTGGTCGAGGGTCGTCGACAAGGCGCAGCCGATCGAGAAGCCGATGAACAAAAGCGTGTTCGTCGCGAGATAGCGGCGCAAGCCGATCACCGAGGCGAGCCAGCCAGTGAGTGGAATGACAAGAATCTCGGCCATGAGGTAAGCAGTAGAGATCCAGCTGCCTTCATCGGATGAGGCACCGAGGGAACCTTCAATATTCGCAAGCGAGGAATTGGTAATCTGAATGTCGAGGAGCGCCATGAAAGGACCAAGAATGGCGGCGGTCACCGCCAACCAGTCGCGCGTGCTCGCCCGCGCATTATCGGCGGGAGTGCTTGGCAGTGCACCCGCAGCAGTGCTCATCGCGGGAGAGCCTCGGTAACCTGCGCACTGTCTGTTCCGTCCGCTTTGTCCCCGATGTGGACCGTCGCCTGAACCGACAGACCGGGGCGCAAACGCCCGAGCTGAGGATCGGATGCATCGAGCACGATTCGTACTGGGATGCGCTGAACCACCTTGGTGAAGTTGCCGGTGGCGTTCTCGGGAGGCAGCAGCGCGAACTGCGCACCGGTGCCGGGAGCGAAGCTCGCGACGTTGCCCTTGAACTCATGGCCGCCGAAAGCGTCCACTATGAAGCTGACCGCTTGGCCCGCTGTCATGTCTTCGACCTGCGTCTCTTTGAAGTTGGCCACGAGGTAAATGTCGCGCTCCATCGGTACGAGCGTGAGGAGGTTGGTGCCAGCGGAGACGAACTGGCCAAGCCGCAGCGAACGATCGCCGACCACACCGTCGATTGGCGCCGTGATCGTCGTGTAGGTGAGATTGAGCCGCGCTTGGTCGAGCTTGGCTTCGGCGCCTTCGAGGCTCGCTCTTGAACTGGCCTCTTGCGCCTTAAGGTTATCGACCTGCCTTTGTGCAGCCTCGAAGAAGGCCTTGGCCTTATCGTGCGCGGCGCGGCGCTGGCGCAAGTCTGCATCGGCCTGCTGTTGGCGCTGCACTGTGCCGGCTCCGCTCTGCATCAGATTCTGGTAGCGGGTGAGTTCCTGCGACGAGAAGGTCAGGCAGCCTCGGTATTCTCGATGTCGGCGCGTGCCTGCTCGATCTGCGCCTGCTGTTGAATGATCGCCGCTGCGACCCCCTGCAGATCGGCCTTGTCCTTCTGGACCTCGGCCTGCGCTTGTTTCAGGGAAACTTGGTATTCACTAGCATCGAGACGCGCGAGTACCTCGCCGGCCTTCACCGGCTGATTGTCGCCAACGAGTACTTCTGCGATGTACCCCGCAATCCGTGGCGCGACGGTGACTTTATCAGCTTGCAGGTAGGCATCGTCCGTGGTCTCAAGGAAGCGTCCGACTGTCCACCAATGCCAGCCGTAGAACCCCGTACCACCCAAGACGATCAGTGCGAACCCAAGTAGGATCGCGCGTCCCTTCTTCCACCGCGGGGGCGCCGCTTGCGGCGCCGAGGCCTGCTGGTCGCTGCCGGCAGCTTGCGAGACGAGTAACCGGCTTCGGTGCAAGCGGGGCGCAACGACGGCTTCCGAGCTGCCTTTACGGGGAATATGCATAAATGAGCTGCCCACTATTAAAACTAAACCGTATCGTTTATATATTTGTGGCGCCGTAAATTTGCAAGGAGAATCACGGGTGGCGAAAGCACGAGCGGACGACGGGGGGCACTCGATGGACCCCGGACGGCAAGGCTCAGGTGGGCGTCCCACCCGGGAGGAAGCGGCACGCCGCGACGAGCGCCTGTTGGAGGTGGCAATGAATCTGTTCATGGAGCGCGGCTTCGAAGGCACGTCGATTGACGCGGTTGCCGCGGCGGCCGGCGTCAGCAAGCCGACCGTCTACTCGCATTACAGGGACAAGGCGGACCTTTTCGCGGCCGCCCTGCAAGGGAGGATTCAACGTTGGCTCGCTCCTCTATCGGCTGCCGCGGAGGCCCAGGCCAGCGAAGTCGGCTCTAACGGTGTCGAGGCCACGCTGCATGATCTCAGCCGCGAGATGCTTGCCCTATCGTCACAGCCTGAAGCCGGCACGCTCCAGCGCATTTTGGCGGCGCAGGCCACTCAGTTTCCGGGCCTCATCAAGGTCGCATACGAAGAAGGTTGGCTTCGTGCGGTCCGGGCCGTCGCAAGCATCCTTCAGAAATTTGCTGCCAGCGGCCAGATCAGGGTGGAAGATCCGGAACTGACAGCGGATCTGTTCCTCCATCTTGTGCTCGGGCGCTCCACGCGTCTTGCTGTCTACGGCATCGCGACCGATCCAGAGGTCCAAGAGCGACGCAGGCAAGCAGCTGTCGAACTATTCCTGAATGGCGTTGTGATCAGGCGCGACCCCTCTAACCCAAGAAAAGAAAAACCGCCTCTTAAGGTACCGGCTGCACGCCGTCGGCCGTCGCGTTTATAACCGGCGGGTCCTCGCAATAGACATCGCGTGCGGACATCGCAACGGATGGTCTTACTGATAGATGCAGTGTGCAACCGCGTGTCACTCAAGCTCCTTACGGTGGTGCCTGTCTTTCCCTCCGGCACGATTGGGTTGCCTTCTCGGAAATAAGTAGACCATCTCCCCGGAAGGGTTTTGAAAAGGTCATGGCAGTGGTTCGGCCGATCAACGGCTAAAGTCTGCAAAGGGTCCACACCGGCCCTTGCTCCGAGGCTAGCGAATGCCCGCTATGGGCGCGAAACTGCCGTGAAGTTCAGAGCTGCCAGGGTCCCCTTCGTCTCCCCTCCCGCCATCACCCGCCGAGCGCTCCCACAAATCGGCGGCTCCCATCCCATTGATTTCAGCCATCGACCCCGCAAACGGGCCTTGAACTCCCGGCCGCGCCACGACAAAACCGCAGTGCTGCTGCTTTAACCTTAGTCCTGGCCATGGCCTCCCTGGATCGCTTGCCCGATGATGAAAACGGCCCGTCTGCTTCTCGCCGCGCTCGCCCTCAGCGGCTTCGGCCTTGCCGCACCGCTTGTCCCGGAGGCCTGGGCGCAAGCCGCCGCCCCGCCCGTGGATATTGGCGCCCGGATCGATCAGCTCGCCGCCACCTTGGCTAATGTCGAGAAAAACCTGAAAACGACGAAACCCGGCCAGGCCGCGCTGGACGAGATGCGCCAGACCGTGAAGCCGATCGCGGGGGAAAGCCAGGCGCTGGTCGACCGCCTGACTCCGGGGATCGCGGCCCTCAAGGCCAGGCTCGATCAATTGGGTCCCCCGCCCGCCGCCAACGCGCCGGCCGAGCCGCCGGAACTCGTCAAGCAGCGCGCCGCGGCGCAAACCGCTTACGACAATGCCGATGGGCTGCTGAAACGCGCCAAGCTTCTCGCGACCGAAGCGGAGCAGGACGATAATTTCCTGAGCCTACGTCAGCGCGCCGTCTTCAACCGGGATCTCTTTCAGCGCGAGACGAGCCTCCTCAGCCCCCCGCTTTGGTTCGACGCCGTCTCGGAGACGCCGGATAATCTGCACCAGATCGTGCAAATCGCCGAGGACTGGGCCGGGGCGTCCGGCGCCAATCTCACCGGCGCGAGGCCGTTCTTCTTTTGGGGTGGGGTGGTTGCCATCCTGCTGCTCTATTGGCCGCTGATGGGGCTGGCGCGGCGGGTTTTCCCCCGCGACCCCAAAGCCAAGCCCCCGCTATCGCGCTGGCGGAAAGTCCTGCTGGCCTGTTGGGTCAGTCTCAGCCTGCCCGCCGTTCTGATCGGACTGATGTATGGCATCGCCTTCGTCTGCGGCTTTTTCGCCGTGCCCGATACCCGCCTCCATTCGCTTTTCGCGGCGCTTCAGGGCGGGGTAATCCGCATCGCGGTCGCGGCTGGGCTGGCGCGGGGCATTCTCTCGCCCGGTAGCGAGGCCTGGCGGCTGTCGCATCTCGATAGCAAGACCTGCGGCAAGTTGATCCGCATTTCCGTCGCCGTCGCCGCGATCGTCTCGGGAACGCGAATCTTCGAAGCCTTGAACGATGCCGTCAATGCCTCCCTGTCCTTTTCCGTCGCGGCGCGCGGCGCCGGCGCGCTGCTCGTGGCCGTCGCCATCGCGGCCGCTCTCTACAGCCTCGGCGGCGAACCGAGGGAAGACCGGGAGGAGACCGGCGAACAGGCCGTGGCGCATGAATGGTCCGGTCTGATCCGGGGGTTCGCCTGGACCGTGGTTCTCGCCATCACCGTTTCGGTTCTCGCCGGCTATATCGCCCTCGGGAATTTCCTGGTCGAGCAAATCATTCTGGTGGCCGGGACGGGCGCGATCCTTTTCCTCGCCGTCTCCTTCGTGGACGAGGCCTGCGCGGCCGGCTTCCAGCCGAACACCTTGCTGGGCCGCTCCCTCGTCTATTCGATCGGGCTGCGGCGCGAGGGGATGGAGCAGCTCGCCATTCTCTTGTCGGGCGCTATCAGGCTCGTGCTGATCACGGTGGCCACGCTTGTCGTCATGGTGCCCTGGGGCCTGCAATCGACCGATATTCCCAGCAACCTCCACGCGATTTTCTTCGGCTTCAAAATCGGCGATTTCACGGTCTCCTTGGCGGGCATCGCCTTCGCCCTTCTGATTTTCCTGGCCGTCATTGCCGCCACGCGCGGGATTCAAGGTTGGCTCGAGAACCGTTATCTCCCGCTGACCCGTCTCGATTCGGGTCTCCAAAATTCGATCAAGACGAGCCTCGGCTATGTCGGCTTTCTGCTGGCGCTCGCCGTGGCGGCGGCCGATCTCGGGGTCGATTTCCAAAAGCTCGCGATCGTCGCCGGCGCGCTTTCCGTCGGCATCGGCTTCGGCTTGCAATCCATCGTCAACAATTTCGTCTCCGGCCTGATCCTCTTGTGGGAGCGGGCCGTGCGCGTCGGCGATTGGATCGTGGTGGGGCCCGATCAAGGCTATGTCCGCCGGATCAACGTGCGCTCGACCGAGATCGAGACCTTCGACCGAGCCTCCGTCATCATTCCCAATTCCAATCTCGTCAGCGGCGTCGTGAAGAATTTGATGCGCGCGGACAAGGTGGGACGCTTGATGATCGAAGTCACGGTCGACAGATCCGCGAACCCGGAAAGCGTGCGCCAGGTCTTGCTCGATATTGCCCGCAACCAAGATGGCGTTCTCACCATGCCGAGCCCGCAGGTGCGCTTCACCAATCTGACCGCGGCCACGATGACCTTCGACCTCTACTGCTTCGTGGACGATGTCGAATCCGTGGTGCGGATCAAGAGCGATCTCTATTTCGAGATCCACAAGCAATTTGGGGAGCGTGGCTTTTTCAACGCGCCCGCGCCCGATCCGCTCGCCGTCAAGATCGAGGATCTCGACAGGCTCGAGTCGATCCTGCATGACGCGCGTGGCGGTTCGCAAACGCCTCCGGTGCCCAAAGCCGCCGCCGACCCTAAAGTCTAGATCGAGCCATGTCCGTTTTTCGTAACTCTCGCGATAACCCCGGCCATGACGGGTGGGGGTGCCTCTCCCGTCGCACGCGCTTCGCGGCGGCGGCGCTTCTCGCCCTTGGCCTCGCCGGCTGCGGCTTCCTGACGGGCCGCGAGCCGGAGGTGGCACCGGCGCTGCCTCCCTCCGCCGTCCGGCTCGATCCCAGCGATATCGCGCAAAAAATCTCGGCCTACCGCGAGGCGCATCGTCTCACGCCCGTCGCGATCGATCCGGGCCTGATGCAATTTGCGCAAGCCCAGGCCGATGCCATGGCCCGCGCCGATCATCTCAGCCATGAGATCGCGGGCTCGTTCAATGAAAGGCTCGATGCCGCGCATCGCCGCAAAACCACCGCGGTCGAGAATGTCTCGGCGGGCTATGCCACGGCCGACGCGGTCTTCGGCGGCTGGCAGCGCTCCGCCCCGCATAATGCCAATCTGCTGTCCCAGAAGATGCACCATATGGGCATGGCCGTGGCGGATGCGCCCGGCACCCGCTTCAAGACCTATTGGGCCTTGGTGATGACGGACTGAGTTTGGGCCCGGCCTGCCCCAAGACAGACCGGACGCCCATCGCGGTCATTGGTACGGCAGGTTTTCCCGCGCGGTTTTCGCCAGTTCCGCCAAGACCTTCCGCAGCTGGGCGGTCGATGTCACGAGAGCCGGAAACGGGATCCGCGCGGTGCGATCGCCGAAAGCCAGATCCAATCCATCGGGGTCGATGCCGGTGACGTGCCATTCGCCGGCCGGTTGGCCCGCGAAAACCTGGGCGTAGAGCGACAGGGCGTCGGCGTGATCCGCGTTCATATGGGCGATGGCGCCGGCCTCGGAGGCGAGCAGCGGCTCGGCCGCCTCGACGGGGGTCATGATTCGTTTTGCGGGAAAACGCGCGGCGCGGGCGAAGCCGCCGTTCAAATGAATTTGATCCATCGCGATTTGCCAAAACGAAAAATCGGAGAAATCGGCATAGAGCGCGGCCTTGGGATGCTTGGCGAGGAACCGCCATTTCGCCGCCACGCGAGTCTCGGGATCGCTAAGTTTTTCCGCGACGCCGGTGATCGTCACGCGCGGATGGGTGAGCGGATCGCCCTCCCCGCTGTCCGCCAGCAGCAGCGAGACGCGGGCGTCCTTATCTAGATGGCGCGTATGCGAGGCGAGCTGCGACAGCAGCAGCAGGGGAGAGCCACCCGGCGCGGTGGCCACCGTGACCAGCGTGGCAAAGGGGCTGCCGGAGCCGTCCAGCGTCGCCAACGTGCCCGCGCGGCTCGAACGCAACAAGCGCTTGGCCTCGGCCTCCGGCTGAAATCCGGGATCGGCTTCCGGGCGTTCGCTCTCTTCGTCCATGATCTCGTCTCCCCAAAAGGCTTCCCGGCGGTCCGGCCGTAACAGCAGCGGACCTGGTTAAACAATTATGAAGCACAGCTAGCCTGGACCGAAATAAAAATAAACCAGCTCTTGAACCTCCGGCCCGCGTATCGACATTTGACGTGCCCCTTAACATGGCTCATCTTAGTAAAAGCGATTCAAAATTCATCCGGCGTCACATTTCAGCCTCCAAAACCGCTAAGGGTTTTTGGCGCTGCGGTGCGGTCAAGCTACCGGACGAGCGAAACGCCGCATTTCCCCCGGCGGCGCCAGAAGCGTGAGTGTGCTCAATGCCAAATATTGCCTTGGTCGACGACGACCGCAACATCCTGACATCCGTCTCGATTGCCTTGGAAGGCGAAGGCTATCGCGTCCAAACCTACACGGATGGCGCCATGGCTCTCGACGGATTGAAGGCCAATCCGCCCGATCTCGCCATTTTCGACATTAAGATGCCGCGCATGGACGGAATGGAGCTGTTGCGCCGTTTACGGCAGAAATCCGACCTGCCCGTGATTTTCCTCACCTCGAAAGACGAGGAGATCGACGAATTGTTCGGCCTCAAAATGGGCGCCGACGATTTTATCCGCAAGCCGTTCTCCCAGCGCCTGCTGGTCGAGCGCGTCAAGGCGATCCTGCGCCGGGCCAATCCGAAGGAAGCCGCGCAGCAGAAAGAGTCCGAGGCCAAGATCCTGGAGCGCGGCCTCCTGAAGATGGACCCCGAGCGCCACACCTGCACCTGGAAGAACGATCCCGTGACCCTGACCGTCACGGAATTCCTCATCCTGCAAGCGCTCGCCACCCGCCCCGGCGTCGTCAAGAGCCGCAACGCCCTCATGGATGCCGCCTACGACGATCAGGTCTATGTTGATGACCGGACAATCGATAGCCATATCAAGAGACTGCGGAAAAAGTTCAAAGCCGTGGACGACGATTTCGAAATGATCGAGACGCTTTATGGGGTTGGCTATCGTTTCAAGGAGTGAGCGGCAAAACAGGATGGGCTCTGGTCCGTTAGCGGCGAGCCATGCTGATTCAAGGAACAGTTCTGCTCCTCCTCCTCGCCGGGAAGGGGTACGAGGCGAATTCGTCAGCCCTCGTCCCGAGGTGCGCGCCGTAGGCGTGGCGTCTCGAAGGACGAGGGCGGTCCCTCAATCCCGGAGCGTGCTCTTTCCCTCCTCCGGAAGCCGCTCATGACGGCCGAGACTCAGCAAGGCCTTGCCATGGGGCGCGCGCGCCGGGTGCGGCGGGGGCTGGTTCGCCGCCTGCGCCGGGTCGCGCGCGCGATCTCGTCGCGGTTTTCCTCGTCGCTGACCCGCCGGATCGTCGTGCTCAACCTCGGCGGGCTCGTCGCTCTGGCGGTCGGCTTTCTCTATGTGAACCAGTTCCGCGAGGGCCTGATCGACGCGCGGGTGCAGAGCTTGCAGACCCAAGGGGAGATCATCGCGGCCGCCATTTCGGCTTCGGCCAGCGTCGATACCGGCGCCATCACGATCGATCCGGAAAAGCTCCTGCAACTCGTGCCGGGCGGAGCCAATACGTCGGGAGCCGCCGACGAAAACCAGCCCTCGCTGCAATTTTCGATCAATCCCGAGCGCATCGGCCCGGTCCTGCGCCGGCTCGTCCTGCCAACGCGCACGCGCGCGCGGATTTTCGATCCCGATGGCTATCTGCTTCTCGATTCGCGCTCCCTCAATCGCCGGATCAGCGCGCCGCGCTCGGGTCCGCCGCTCACCACGGCGGACGAGGCCTGGACCCTGATCGAGCGGACCTGGAACGCCGTGAAGGGCCGGTTCAGCAAAGCCGAGGTTCAGCGCTTCGACGAATTCGGCACGGCCGACGGCAAGACCTTCCCGGAAGTCGTGCGGGCGCTGTCCGGAGCTGTCGAATCCGTCGTCCGGGTCAATGCCAAGGGCGACACGATCATTTCGGTCGCGGTGCCGATTCAGCGCCAGCAAGACGTCAAAGGCGCCCTTCTCCTGTCGACGCTGGGCGGGGACATCGATTCCATCATCGCTTCCGAGCGCTGGACGATCGTGCGCATCTTCCTGGTGTCGGCGGCGATCATGTTCTTGCTGTCGCTCTTCCTCGCCGGCACGATCGCCGAGCCCATGCGCAAACTCGCCGAGGCCGCGGACCGGGTTCGCAAGGGCACGAAATCGCGCCAGGAAATCCCGGATTATACTTGGCGGGCCGATGAAATCGGCCATCTCTCGGGCTCGCTGCGCGATATGACCAAGGCGCTCTACAACCGGATCGAGGCGATCGAAAGTTTTGCCGCCGATGTCGCGCACGAGCTGAAGAACCCGCTGACCTCGCTGCGCAGCGCCGTCGAGACATTGCCCATCGCGCGCAATCCGCAATCCCAGGAGCGTCTGCTGGCCGTGATCCAACACGATGTCCGGCGCCTCGACCGGCTGATCAGCGACATTTCCGACGCGTCCCGGCTCGATGCGGAACTCGCGCGGGCCGAAAGCCGCGACATCAGCCTGAGGGATATTTTGCAGGCCGTGGTGACGGTCGCCAACGAAACCGGCAAGGACGACATTCGCGTCAGTCTCGATATCACCCCGCCCGCGCGGGGAGCGCTGGTCCCATGCACCTATATCGTGCAGGGATTCGATTCCCGGCTCGGCCAGGTCTTCAACAATCTGATCGACAACGCGCGCTCGTTTTCTTCCCCGCGGGGCAGCGTCCGCGTGGCCTTGCGTCCCGCGCGCGACCCCCGGATCGCCAACGGACCGCCGGGCTACGAGATCATCGTCGAGGACGACGGACCGGGAATTCCCGCCGATGCCTTCGAACGCATTTTCGAGCGCTTCTACACCGACCGGCCCAATCAAGGCTTTGGCCAGAACTCCGGGCTCGGCCTTTCGATCTCCCGCCAAATTATCGAGGCCCATGGCGGCGTGATCACATCGGCAAACCGGACGGGGCCGCCGCCGGCGCCAGGCGAACCGCCGGCGGTGCTGGGCGCCCGCTTCAGCCTGTGGCTACCCGCCGCGGCCGGGGCCCCATGACATCAATGATTATAATTCGACCAGACGATCCAGGCGGCAAAGGCCAACAGGCCAAAAAAGGCCATCGACCCCAAGACATTGATCACCAAGGCGAAAGCTAGCCCCAAGAGACCAAGGAAGGACAGCCGTGCCGCCGGTTTTGGCTTTCCCTGTCGCCGCGTGTCCGGCGCGGAGGCGCCCAATGGGACGCCGGCCACGTCCGCGGCCAAGGCCTTTTCGCGTTCGAGCAGGCGGCGGGCAACATAATAGGTGGCGGCTTCGACGATCGCATCGACGGAGTCGCTTTCGGCCAAGATCACCCGGCCATTGCGCGTGTCCTGCAAGAATCGATAGACCCTGGGGTCGCGCCCCATTTCGACAAAAGCAATCATGTCGATGAACAAGCGCGGATTGATGCCCGGCATGATGCCGATGTCGAACATCTCGACGTCGGCCGGAATTTGCGCGATCAGCGGGCCCAAGGCCTCTTGCAAGACCTCGAGGCGTCCGATCCGCGCGGCCCTTAAATCGGTGATCACTTCGCTCCGTTCGGCGTCGTCGAAGCGGGCGCGTCGCATCGCTTGCTTCAGCGAAAGAACGGCGGCCTCGGGATGGGCGGGCGGCGCATCCGCGTTCGAGGGCGGATGCCTTGGCCCTCGGTCCAGCGGCTGGTCACGGCCGCCGGGCGGGAACGGACCCTGGCTGAACTTATTCACGCGCGCGACCCTTTCCGGTACGGACTCCTACACTGTCCCGAAGCCTTAAGGTATTTTAAAGAAAGTAGTCGCCCCCGTCACCTGTGCCATGCGGGCATGGTAAAAATCGCGAGGCTGAGCGCCATGCCGGCGAACCAGATCAGGCTCCGCGCGGTTGGCCGGTCCAGGACATAGGCCGCGGTATAAGCAAGCCGCGAAACGATCCAAGCCAAGGCCAAGGAATCGAGGAGAGGATCGGCCACATGCGCCGATCCGCCGCTCGCCACCAACACCGCGACGGCAAAAAACGGAAAGACTTCAAAGCTATTCTGATGCGCGCCATGGGCGCGAAGGGCCATGCCTTGGTATTTTTCGAGCGCGCGCGGAAAACGGTTGTCATAGGGGCTGCTCGCCTTGGCGATGCCGGCGTTCACGTAGGGCAGCAAAGCGCCAACGAGAAGACACCAATAAGCGGTCGACATCGCGCATGCTCTCCTCAACGGCGCTGGTCGCCGCGGGGTCCGCCCAACGGCGCCGGCTGGCAGCTTAGCTTTTCACCAGCAAACCTTGGGGAGCCGGCGCTTCCATTGCTCGCCAGGCGCGAGCTTTGTGCGAACCCAGGCGAAACGCGTTTCGTTACGGGCGGCGTAATCGGAGGCGGCCGCTTGGACCCGCGGCACGGCGCGATGGGGTCCGGCTGGGGTCTCGGCAGGGGCCGTCACACGGCTCCGAGCCGGGCTCGCCTGATAGGCTGGCGATGCTTGCGCCGCCTTTGACGTCAAGGCGGCTGGGAAAGACGAACCCCAATCGAAGGGCTCCGCCGCTTTGCCGCCCCGGATCGCGGACGAATCGGCGATCCCGGGTTTCGGTCTATTCTTCGAGCCGGGCTTGCGGCCCCGCCGCTTCGGCGCCCGCTCTTCTTCCAACTCGGCGAGACCGGGAACCGGCGGCTCGTCGAGAACGCGCAAGATCCGGCCGCCACGCGGAGACACTTCGTTCGTCAGGTCGTGCGAAGCGGCGTCGAAGACGGCGGGATTCTCGGACGAGGAAGCGCCGGATTGCGGTTTATGCCCATTGGGAGAAAATAAGGCATCGGCGGCGCGCATCGCCGCCTCGTAGGAATCATCCACGGCGTGAGCGTGATCTAAGCCTCCACGCGAAAAACTTTCATTGACCAAGGGGGCCGTGGCGTGATCCTCGTAGGTCCGGCGCGAACTTGCCGCGGCTTGCTGCGGAGGACGCCGGCTGGGGCCTTTATATTCCGTCACGAACGGTTTAACGGGACGACGCATTCAAATCTCACAAAGGATTGCTAGGGATAAACCGGATTATTGGGGAGAGAGAGACAAATCGCCGGAAAGCTTCAAGGCCCGTCCGAGGCTCCATTTCCGGCACGCTGGGATCCAGCACCTATTCCCGGAAAAAATCAACTGTTTTGTGTATCTCTCCAAACTAAACTGCTTATTTAAACAACGCCTCATCTTCTTCACAGTCAGGACACCCGCGATGCGCGACGCATTAAACAACCAACTCAAAGCTGCTATGAAAGCAGGCGACAAGCGCCGCGTTGAAACCATCCGCTTGATCAACGCCGCGTTGAAGGACAAGGACATCGAAGCCCGGGGCCAAGGCAAGACGCTGGGTGAGGCCGATATTCTCGCTTTGCTTCAAAAGATGGTGAAGAGCCGCCAAGAATCACTCGAGATTTACCAAAAGGCAGGCCGCGAGGATCTTGCCTTGGTCGAATCGGAAGAAATAGCCATTCTGGCGGAATTCTTGCCGAAACCACTTGATGAGGCCGATGTCGCGAAGGCCATCGCGGAGGCGATCGAAGAGACCGGCGCCACCTCCATCAAGGATATGGGCAAGGTTGTTGGCGTATTAAAGGCGAAATATGCCGGCAAGATGGATTTCGCCAAGGCCAGCGGCGTGGTGAAAGCCAAGCTCGGCGGTTAGGTTTGCGCGAGTATTTCCTATAAAAGTCGCAGACTTTCGTGACCGGGAGCATGCTCTCGTTTCTTGTAAAGAGCGCGGTTTCTTATCACTTGGGTGATTCTACCCAAGTGGAAAACGCCCTAGAAAGCGCCCAGCTCGTCCTTCGGCATCAAGAATATATTCTCCGGGCCGGGAAAGCGCCGGTTCCGGACATCCGCGGCATAGGCGGCGACCGCGTCCCGCGTTGCCTGGCCGATCTCGGCATAGCGGCGGTTATGGCGGAAATTCGCCCCGGTCGTGCCGAGCATGTCCGTGATCACGAGCACTTGGCCGTCGGTTCCCCGGCCGGCGCCAATGCCGATCGTCGGGGCCGCGACGGCCTTGGTGATGGCGGCGGCCAATTCCTCCGGAATGAGTTCGAGAATCAACAGGGAAAGGCCGGCCTTGTCCAAGGCCACGGCGCTGTCGAGAATCTGCTGGGCGGCGCCGGCCGTTTTGCCCTTCAGCCGCTTTTCCGCGTGATGCTGCGGCTCCAAACCAAGATGCCCGCTGACCGCGATGCCCGCGCTTTTCAGCGCCGCCACGATCTCCGGCCGCGCGCCCTCGAATTTCACGATATTCGCCCCGGCCGCGACGATCTCCCGCGCATTGGCCACGGCGGCGGCTCCGGTCTCGTAAGTGCCATAGGGGAGATCGGCGGCAATCGCGGCCTCGGGGGCCCCGCGCCGCACCGCCCGGACATGGTGGAGAATATCGGCCAGCGTCACCTCGCGCTCGTCCCGGTAGCCCAGCACATTGGTGCCGACGCTATCGCCGACGAGAATCAGATCGATCCCCGCCTCGGCTTGCACGCGCGCGCTGGGCGCATCATAGGCGGTCAGAACGGCAATCGGCCGGCCCTGCCGCTTCATCTGAAAAAACCGTTCCGGAATGCTCATATCGGTTATGATCCTGTCCGCCTTGCCCGCGCGGGACATGATTCTTCGCGGCTTCCCTGTTGATTGAGGGGATAAGCCGCCTCGAACAGTCCTGCCGTCCCCCGCCGCACCCGTATAGCTGTTCCCATCATGCGCTTCCCGCCATCTTTCCTCGACGAGATCAAAGCCCGGCTTCCGGTGTCGGATGTCGTGCGGCGGCATGTCAAGCTGATGAAGTCCGGCCGGGAATGGAAGGGTCTCTCGCCCTTCGGCGCGGAAAAGACGCCGAGCTTCTTCGTCAACGACCAGAAAATGGCCTGGTTCGACTTTTCCTCCGGCAAGAATGGCAATATTTTCGACTTTGTGATGGCGACGGAAGGGCTCTCCTTTCCCGAGACGGTCGAGCGGCTCGCGCGAGACGCGGGGCTGGAACTCCCCGAGCGCTCCCCCGAGGCCGAGCGCCAGGAAATCCGCCGCGCCGGGCTCCACGAGGTGCTCGATCTCGCCGCCCAATTCTTCGAAAGCCAGTTGCGGGGAGAACGCGGCGCCCGCGCCCGCGCCTATCTCACGGGGCGCGGCATCGCCCTCGATATTCAAAAGCAATTCCGCCTCGGCTATGCCTCGGCCGAGCGCCATGCGCTACGCGATGCCTTGGCCGCCAAAGGCGCTTCCGCCGAGACCATGATCGAGGCCGGATTGTTGATCCATGGCGAGGATATTCCCGTCCCCTACGACCGGTTCCGGGACCGCGTGATGTTTCCGATCGCGGATCGCAACGGCCGCGTGATCGCCTTCGGCGGCCGGGCGATGGAAAAGGACGTCCCCGCCAAATATCTGAATTCGCCGGAGACTCCGCTGTTTCACAAGGGCGCGGTGCTCTACAATCACCACCAGGCGCGCAAGGCGGCGCACGACCGGGGGCGGGTGATCGCCGTCGAAGGCTATATCGATGTCATCGCCATGCATGCCGCCGGATTTCCCGAGACCGTGGCGCCGCTCGGCACGGCGCTGACGCCGGACCAAGGCGCCCTGCTCTGGGGCATGTCGAGCCAGCCCATCCTCTGTTTCGATGGTGATTCGGCCGGTCGCAAGGCCGCGTTCCGGGCCGCGGACATGGCGCTGCCCTTGATCGGGCCGGAAAAAACCTTGGCCTTCGCCTTGTTGCCGGAGGGCCAAGACCCCGACGACATTGTCCGCGCGGCGGGGCCGGGCGCGGTCGAGGAGGTCTTGCGCGCGGCGCTGCCACTGGTCGATCTTCTCTGGTCCCGCCAGATGGAAAACCGCGCCCTGACGACGCCCGAACATCGCGCGAGCCTGGAGCGCGATCTCGCGGAGACGGTGGCGGCGATCAAGGACGAGGCCTTGCGCCGCTATTATAAAGCCGAATTCGACCAGAGGCTCAAAGCCCTTTTCGGCACGCCGGAGCGGACATTCGAGCGGCGCAATCAAAATGGGCCCCGGCGCGGCGGCCCCGGCCGGGGGGCTTCCGGCGGCGACCGGCTCGGCTATCTCTCCTCCCCTATCATGGTCAGCGCCAGCCTGACCCAAAGCCCCGCGTTCCGCCCCTCGGCGGCGAGCTTCCCCGCGCGCGAGGCGTTGATTCTCACGCTGCTTCTCGCGCAGCCCAACCTGATCGCCGATCACGCCGAGGACTTGGCAGGGGTGGATTTTTCGGCCAAGGAAGCGGGGCCGCTACGCGATGCCATGCTTGATCTCGTCCATGACGACATCCCGCTGAGTTCGAGCTTGCGCGCAGCCCTGGGGAATCTCGGTTTCGACGCCACTTTGGCCAAACTGGACCGGGTTGGCCCTGCTTTTGGGTGGTATTCGCACCCAGATGCCGCTTTGGCGGATGCGGATGCCGTTTTACGGCAGGCGTTGACCTTGCATCGTAAGGCCCGTGCCTTACATAGAGAGTTGCTTTCCGCCGAAGCCGCTCTTGCCCTCGACGCCAGCGACGCGAATTTCGCGCGCATGCGGGATATCCAGGAGCAGTTGAGCGCTCTTGCGGGAACGGAGGCGGCAGTTGAAGGGTTCGGCGCGTCGTCGGGACGGCCGAAACCCGCGATTTGAGCGCGTTTTACCGGCCTCGTTGAGATAAGCGTTCTCTGGCAGGGGTTTGGTGGAAAGGGTCTTAATCTTTTCCGGACATATGGTCCAAGCGTAACCTGGGCCTAAACGTAACCGGGGCCAAAAGCCGTCGGCGGGCTAGAAGTTCGTTATTTCCGGTCTTATGGAGAGCAATCTCTTCAAAGCCGGGCAAAATTAGGTTATGGCGGCGGATTGCGGAGCCGCAGAGGCATCCCCGGGCGTTCGCCGGATGGGTGGCCCGCGCCGCGTGGGGAAAGAGGATCGGATGGCGAAGAAGGAAAATGAGAAGGCGGAAACCGAAGGCGCCGTAACCGAGAGCGCCGACGGACCCTTGCTCGACCTCTCGGATGCCGCTGTCAAGCGGATGATCAAGGCTGCCAAAAAGCGCGGCTTCGTCACCTATGCCGAGTTGAATTCCGTTCTGCCGTCGGAAGAAGTCAATTCCGAGCAGATCGAAGACATTCTCGCCATGCTCAACGAAATGGGCATCAACGTCATCGAGGCGGAAGAGGCCGGCGAGGACGAGGCGGAAGAGGAAGCCGAGCCCGAGGAAGCCGAAGGCGGCGATCTCGTCGAGGCGGCCGCGCCGAAGGCCGTCGCGACCCGCTCGTCCGAGCCCGCCGACCGCACCGACGATCCCGTGCGCATGTATCTGCGCGAGATGGGATCGGTCGAGCTGCTCTCGCGCGAGGGCGAAATCGCGATTGCCAAGCGGATCGAGGCCGGGCGCGAGGCGATGATCGCCGGGCTCTGCGAAAGCCCGCTGACCTTCCAAGCCATCATCATCTGGCGCGACGAGCTGAACAGCAGCCGCGTCCTGCTGCGCGAGATTATCGATCTCGAGGCGACCTATGCCGGCCCCGACGGCAAGAACACGCCCAAAATCGACATGACGGCGCCGGGCGCGCAGGAAGCTCTGGCCGCCCAGCAGGCCCGCGCCCCAGCGACCGCGCCGCTCAATCCGCCGGCCGGCCTGCGCCCGGCCGACGAAGACGGCGAAGTGCCGATTCCGGAAGAGAATTTCGACGACGAAGACGATATGGAAAATTCCGTCTCGTTGTCGGCGATGGAATCCGAGCTGAAGCCGAAGGTTCTCGAAACCTTCGACCGGATCGCCGACGCCTATAAGCGCCTGCGTAAGCTCCAGGATCAAAATGTCGAGAACAAGCTCAAGAACGAGACGCTGACGCCCTCGCAAGAGCGCAAATACAAGAGCCTCAAGAAAGAGGTGGTGACCGACGTCAAGTCGCTGTCCCTCAACCAGAATCGTATCGATTCGCTGGTCGAGCAGCTGTACGACATCAACAAACGGTTGATCGGGCTGGAAACCAAGCTTCTGCGCCTCGCCGAAAGCCATGGTGTCAGCCGCGAAGACTTTTTGAAGAATTACCAGAATTCGGAATTGGACCCGAAGTGGATCCTCCGGGTGTCGAAGCTCGGCACGCGCGGCTGGAAGGATTTTGTCGCGCGTGGGCTGGAGCCGATCAAGGACATCCGCACCGACATCCACAATCTCGCGACCGAAACGGGCCTGGAAATCCAGGAATTCCGCAAGATCGTCCACATGGTGCAAAAGGGCGAGCGCGAGGCCCGGCAGGCCAAGAAGGAAATGGTCGAGGCCAACTTGCGCCTCGTGATTTCCATCGCGAAAAAATACACCAATCGCGGCCTGCAATTCCTGGATTTGATCCAGGAGGGCAATATCGGCCTGATGAAAGCGGTCGATAAGTTCGAATATCGCCGCGGCTATAAATTCTCGACCTATGCGACCTGGTGGATCCGGCAGGCGATCACCCGCTCGATCGCCGATCAAGCGCGCACGATCCGCATCCCGGTCCATATGATCGAGACGATCAACAAGATCGTGCGGACCTCGCGCCAGATGCTGCACGAGATCGGCCGCGAACCGACGCCGGAGGAACTCGCGGAAAAACTCGCCATGCCGCTCGAAAAAGTGCGCAAGGTGCTGAAAATCGCGAAAGAGCCGATCTCGCTCGAAACCCCGATCGGCGACGAGGAAGATTCCCACCTCGGCGATTTCATCGAGGACAAAAACGCGATTCTGCCGATCGACGCCGCGATTCAGAGCAATCTGCGCGAAACGACCACGCGGGTCTTGGCTTCGCTGACGCCGCGCGAGGAGCGCGTGCTGCGCATGCGCTTCGGCATCGGCATGAACACCGATCACACGCTGGAAGAAGTCGGCCAGCAGTTTTCGGTGACGCGCGAACGTATCCGCCAGATCGAGGCCAAGGCGTTGCGCAAGCTGAAGCACCCGTCGCGGTCGCGCAAGCTGCGGAGCTTCTTGGATAATTGAGGCGGGATTGCTTATCCCGTACGCGGGATGAGCCGAGCCTCGGCGGGACCATCCTCAATCGTATTTAATATAGGCGTGCCGGGCATCCCCGGGCGTGCCGGAAAACGGTTGGCCCGGCCGCCACAAGATCACCTCCTCGATTTTCGCCGCGAGGAGGAAATCGAAATCCGTGATGCCTTTGGCCGAATGCGTGGAAAGCTTGACGGTCACGCTGTCGTAGTTCACCGCGAGATCGGGATGGTGCCAGGCTGCTTCGGCGAGATGACCGATGGTGGTGACAACCATCAACGTGCTTTTCCAGCTCGCGGTCTGATACGTCCGCTGAATCGTGCCATCGGCGAAGCGCCAATGCGGGAGATCCGCCGCGAGACGGGCGTGGATGTCGGGTTCGGCGTAGGTCTTGGTCATGTGACCCCCTTTGAGCTGCGCTGCCATGATGAATATAGGCGGGGCCAAGACGGATTGAACTCCCCCGACAAGCCGCTTTCGTTCAGCGGGCCGGAATGGATCATCCCCTGAAGGTCATGGCCGCGGGCGACGCCTGGGCAATTGCCGCCAGCCGTGGGACCGGCTTTTGTCAACAGAGCCTAGCTGTCAGCAACGGCCGCGCTCTCGCTCCCGGGATTCAGCCTTGGACAAGGAGTCTCTGTCGCGTTAACGCTCATACGTATAGTTTTTAGTTTACCACACTGCATCTTCGACTAAAATAACGTTTTAGGACAAGGGTTGTTGACGAAAAATTCGAATTAATAACTTTTGGATGCCTAACTTGACGACAATTACTGTAAGTGCAACGGCAGCTATGAACGCGATGATTGAGACATAAAACATCACTAGAATTAGCTTGTAGCTACTTTCTTTACCAAGCGATATATGATCCGTGAGGCTTACGACCAAGGATTTCATCATCTGCACTCCAGATTTGCTTCGTCGCGCGCGCCTTTTTTAGGATACGGAAAATTCCGCGCGCGGGCGGATTGCCGCGTCGGGTTGCCGCGCCCGATCGTCGGCGCCGTTCACGCGACGCAAAAGCTCGTGGGCCAGACGCACGGCCAGCGTGGTCGCCAATAGAGTCGGATTTGCCTGTCCGCTACTTGGAAAGACGCTGCTTGAGGCAATGTAGAGATTGGATAGTTCATGGACCTTGCAATCCGGCCCGACGACGCTTGTTGCGGGATCTATCCCCATGCGCGTCGTTCCGATCTGATGGTATCCATCGATTGCCTGCTCAAGCACGAGCTCTGTTAATTTCGATTCAGGGGCGACATATTCGAGCCTGCCTTTGCCCGCGGCGCGCAGAGCCTGGTCCAAAACGGCATGGGCGCGCACCACCGAGCTGGCGTCCTCTTCACTGAAGCGCAGATTGATGAACAGGCTCTCTAGCCCGAAGGCGTCTTTTTTGTCGCTCAGACTCACAGCGCTCTCGCGCGAGGGACGATGCTCTGCGCGATAGATGAGAACGTATGTGTTGTTAGGACTGCGGAAAAGCCATCCCGGTTTCCATCGCCGCGACACGAACCTGTCTCGCACGACCGCGGCTGTGTCGCGCAATGTTCCAAGGGGGCTGCGCAGAATATTCAGAATGTGAGGCCAGTACCGCCGAGGCGCTGACCCAACGATTGTGAGCCGGATCGCTTCGCTTACCAGACGCCCCCCCCAAAAAGGGATCGTCATGATCAGGAAAATCAAGGAGTTCAGGCCGCTCCCGTGGTTTGCGTCATGGAACGGGAGATTGTCAGGCCAGAAGGTAATATTTTGAAGTTCTTCGGCTTTCAGTGTCTCATCGTCGATGGAAAACGTTCGCCGCACGAAGACGCCCGCCTCATCAAGGTTGAAGTCGAAATTGTCGATATCCTCGCCGTCGTTCAGCACGATGTTTGCGATCGTGCCTCCAAGATGGCCCATGTAATAGCGGCCAAGCGCGCCCGCCTCGCCTCCGAAATGATCGGGCCAACGACGCTGCGTCGAAAGCAGCAACCGCGTTGTTTCCAACCCTCCACATACGAGGACGTAATATTTTGCTTGGACAGGTCTGCGATCAGCGCCTGCCACCCTGACACTCTCGACCAACTGACCGGTTACACCGAGATCGAGTCCGGTTACGGTACTATAGAGATGCACGCTCAGGCGCTCGGCGTTTTCGATCTCCTTGCGATAAACGATGGCGCGTTTGGGTTGTTGCGGCCAACGTTCGAGCCTCTCGGCCGATACTTTGTCGATCTTGCCCGACCATGTTGGCGAGGGAGCCGTAAACTGATCGACGCCGCAGCCCAGATAGGAAACTGCTTTGCTATACCAGGGCCTCAAAGTATCGTGACTAAAGGGCCAGCCGTTTTGCTGCATATAGGGCCGGGGTTCAAAGTCGATATCGTCGAACGCCACGCAGCGTCCGCCCCAGGTCCATGACGTCCCGCCAAAGGCCCGGCAGACCGCGAGGTCCATAGGCACATGGTGGCGGGGATCGGCGATGTCGGCCTTCGATGCTTCACACGCTGTGCCCGGGGAAAATTCCCCTTCGGCCTCCAGAACAATAACCGATAGCCCCTGCTTTTGGCATTCAAGCATGAGCGCCAGTCCGACTGGGCCGGACCCGACAATGCAGACATCGAAGCTGCCCATCTCGTTCCTATCGGACCCCTTGCTGATCGCCATGTGGTCGTCTCCATAACGTATTATTTGTTATAAATTACTACCTCCGATCTCTATTAGTAAACATGCAATTTTCGTTTTCCGTGGTACGTCGCTATAAATTGCGATTCATGGTTGCTGACGATAACCATGTAATGGTTACTTTAGATATCACTTGGTTAATTACTATTTATGGTAGCAATCTGCAAAATAGCTGTTAACCCGGATGGATCATCGCGACGATCTCAAGGGGCATCGCCTTCGACGCCGAGGCCCGCGAGCAGGCGGATGTTTTGCCGCGGCGTTTTATGAAACCCGTGGATGGGGCTGAGGCTGACGCTCAGCACGGTTCCCCGCATTACAAAGCCCCCACGGCATCGCTGCGAAACCGGGAAATTTGGCGTTTGCCGCGGGTCCGCCGCCCCCCGGCAGCCAGGACGCCGAGCAGCTTGCAGTTTTCGCAAGGCGTGAGATTCATGGGTTCGAATGCCCCGAGACGGCGATTGTCACCGCGCTCATAGCGGTCCGCGAACGGTCTGGTGAGCGAGCAACCGGGCAGCACGAATGCCGTTGAACAAACTGGCGGCGCACCTTCCCCGGGCAAGCACGCAGGTTACCTGTAACCAGAGCCTCCGCCGCGGCGAATAGCTTCGTCACGGCTAGGGGTCCGCCTCGAGGGAAGCTGGCCGGGCGGGGAATAATGGGGCAAAACATGATCGCGGCACTTGCCAATCCGCAGGCTTTGAGGCTGATGGACAGGGTGCCATATCGCGAGCCTGTGATGTCAAAAGCCAAGGGGGCGGCCGTTGATCTCGACCGGCGCCTCTCTCAATTGATGATCGCGGTTCAAGCCGGCGACCGCCGCGCTTACGGCGAATTGTTGCGTGACTGCGAGCCGTTCATCCGTCGCGTCGGCAGGCGGGCCGGGGTCAGCGACGATCGGATCAACGATGTCGTGCAAGAGACCCTTCTGACCCTGCATCATGCGCGGCAAACCTATGATCCCTCGCGATCTTTTTCGGCCTGGCTCGGTACGATCGCGCAGCGCCGCGCCATCGACTGCTTGCGCAAGCATGGCCGCGCGGGGCGCCGCGAAGTCCATGCGCCGCTCGCTTACGAAGATCACGCCGACCCCGGTGGCGGGCCGGCTCAAGGCTTGGAACAAGATGGCCGGGCCAAGATTCTGCGCGAGGCCATCGCCTTTTTGCCCGAGGGCCAGCGCGAAGCCGTGGAGCGCCTGGCGCTGCGCGAACAATCTCTCAGCGAAGCCGCCAACGAGACCGGCAAGACCACGGGCGCGCTCAAGGTCAACCTTCATCGCGCGCTGAAAGCGTTGCGGATCCGGCTCGGCGGGGCGGACAAACATGTCTGAGACCGCAGCCAAAACCAACCAAGAACTCGACAGCTTCGTGAACGGTCTCGTCGCCGATCTGCGGCCGGTCAAGCCGCTGCTATCGCCTTGGCTGCGGGCGCTGATCTGGCTTGGCCTGGTCGCGATCGTGGCGCTGGGGCTGGTCAGCTTCGCCGATCTCAGCGCGTTCCGGGCGCGCATGATGGGCGCCCCCGACATGTGGCTCGCGGTCGTGGGCTCGGCGCTCACCGCGGCTCTCGCGGTGGTGGCAGCCTTGGAAGTCGACCTGCCGGATCGTAGCCGGGCCTGGGGGCTTTTGCCGCTGCCGGGCCTCGCGCTGTGGATCGGCGCGAGCGGACTGGGTTGCGCGCGCAACTGGCTCATTCCCGGCACCCACGAGGCCTCGCTCGCCGACACCAAGGATTGCCTTGCGTTCATCCTGGGTCTGTCGATCCCGCTCTCGGCCGTCTTGTTGGTCATGCTGCGGCGGGGCTATTCGCTCGCGCCCAACCTAACCGGGGCGCTCGCGGGCCTCGCCGTGGCGGCGGCGGCGGCGACACTCCTGACCCTGTTCCACCCCTACGATGCCGCCGTGACCGATCTCGCCGTTCACGCCGCCGCCGTGGCGCTGGTCATTATCGCCAACCGCTTCTTGGCCGGGCGGATTTTGGGTCGGTGACGCATGTCCCGAAATACCGGATTGCTTGGCCGCGAACTTCCGCTAAAACAACGCGGGCAAGCGTTACGCGGCAAGCGGACGGCGCGGAAAAGCAAGGAAAAACCCCATGATCACTCGAGCCGCCATTCTGTCGCTCGTTCTTACGTTTTCTTTTTCGAGCCTCGCAGTCGCGCAAAGTCCCTCCCGCCAAGAGGGGCAGCAGGCTTGCGAAGCCGACGTGCATCGCCTCTGCGAGGAATTTGTCCCGAACGAGGACGAGATCGCCGGCTGCCTCAAACAGCATTTGCGCCACTTGAGCCCCGCCTGCCGGAAAATCATGTCGCATTAGAGCATGTCGCGAAAAAGTTGCAGACTTTTTCGATCGAGGACATGCTCTAACTTATTAAAAAGAGAACGAGTTCTTATCGCTTTGGTGATTCCACCAAAGCGGAACGCGCTCTAGAGCCTGGCGGGGAGCGGCACCGCCAAACCCTCCCGCGCCCCTCACCGCCCCTCGATCAACCGGGCGATGCGTTGCAAGCCGAAGAGATAGCCCTGCGTCCCGCATCCCGCGATCACGCCCTCGGCGCGGCCGGAGACGAAGGAATGGTGACGGAATTCCTCGCGCCGGTGCACGTTGGAAATATGGACCTCGATGACCGGCCCCTCGAACGCGGCGAGTGCGTCGAGGATCGCCACGGACGTGTGGGTGAAGGCGGCGGGGTTGATCACGACGCCGGCGGCTGTTTCGCGGGCCTCGTGAATCCAATCGATGAGCTCGTATTCGCGATTGCTTTGGTGAAAACGCAGCTCGAGCTTGAGTTCTCCGGCCAAGGCCAGGCACTGCCGCTCGACATCCGCGAGCGTTTCGCTGCCGTAAATTTCGGGCTCGCGTTTGCCCAATAGGTTCAGGTTGGGGCCATTCAGCACGTAAACGAGGCGGCTCATCGGCGGCTTTGCCTTTCCGGCGGAAGAAAATCGTGCGGGATCTTACCCGATATGCCGGGGAATCGCGAGATCCCCGAGATCGAAGCCTCTGGCGTCAGGCTGGAATGGCGGCGCGCCGGGATGGCCCGGTGGCCCGGCCTCGACCCGGTTCCGGCCGGCCTGCTTGGCGGCGTAAAGGCCTTGGTCGGCGCGATGGATCAAGGCCTCGGCGGTCTCGGTCCCATCCCATTGCGCGACGCCGATCGAACAGGTGTGGGGCGCGGGGCTGGCGAGCCGCAGGCGGTTCATCGCCTCCAAGGCGTGGGCGAGCGCGGTGTCGGGCAGGATGACGGTGAATTCCTCGCCGCCATACCGGGCGAGCAGACAACTCGCCCGCAACACGCTTTTCCAGGCGGCGATCGCCTCCTTGAGGTAGCGGTCGCCGGCCTGATGACCATGGCTGTCGTTGAACGTCTTGAAATGGTCGATATCGGCCATGGCGATCGACAACGGCCGCCCATGACGTTTCGCCGTGGCGATGCCGGTGATCAGCGCGGCATCGAGCGACCGGCGGTTGGCCGCGCCGGTGAGAAAATCGGTCCCGGCGGTTTTTTCCAAAAGCGCCATGACGCTGGCCTTTTGCGCCTCGGCCTCGAGCCGGCCGGTCAAGTCGCGGATCATGGCGCCGAAACCGGTGATCAGACCGTCGTCGTCCTGGATGGCGGTCATCGTGATCGCGGCCCAAAAGCGCCCGCCGTCCTTCCGCACCTGCCAATCCTCGATGTCGAAACGTCCGGACAAGCGGCTTTCAGCCAGGGCCCGGACGGGAAGTCCACCGGCCTGCGCCTCCGGCGTGTAAAAGATCGAGACCGGCTGTCCGATGATTTCTTGGCGGTCGTAGCCGATAATCGCCCGCGCGCCCTCGTTCCAGGAGCCCACCCGGCCTTCTTTGTCCAACAGGAACAACGCATAATCGGTGATGCGCTCGAGAAAGCGCCGGAACATGAGATCGCTGTGTTCGGCACTGTTCATCGGCCAAGGCACCAAATATCGAATTGACCCACTGGGACGGGATGGTCCTCAGCGCCGGAGACCCGGAAGCATGGGGCAAGACTTCTAATTTCGTCTGAATCCAAACGCGTGCGAAACGTTTGCACCGGGTTGACGGGATGTTCGAAATCAATCCTCCGCCGTTCCGCGCAGGCGTTTGGTGAGGCCGCGCTTGACCTTGGCATCGAGCCGCCGCGTTTTCGACGCCAGCGTCGGACGCGTCTTGATCCGTGGTTTCGGCCGCTCGCCCGCCGCCGCGATCAAGGCGCTTAGACGTTCCAGCGCCTCTTGCCGGTTGCGCTCTTGGCTGCGGTGGCTCTGCGCGAAAATGATCAGCACGCCATCCGTCGTCAGCCGGCTGCCCGCCAGCCGCGCGAGCCTGGCCTTGGTGCCCTCGTCGAGCGACGGCGAGCCCCAGACATCGAAGCGCAAATGGACCGCGCTTTCCACCTTGTTGACATTCTGGCCGCCGGGTCCGCTCGCGCGCGCAAAGGTGTAGACCAATTCGGTCTCGTCGATCGCGATGCGGGGGGTGATGCGGATCATGGCCATGAGGAATTATACCGCAAGGAGCCATCATGGACAGTAAAGACGCACCACGAACCGGAAAAACACACGCCGTCGCCAAGTTTCATCAGGGTTCATCACCCGTTAACCCATATGCTTCAACGCGGGTTAAAGAATTGCCGCCAAGGTGCGGCTCATGGCGTGTCGCGTTCTGTCTTTTGCCGCTTTGGCTCTTGTCTTTCTTGGCGTTGCCGGTTGCTCCAATTACGAGCGGCCGCAGCGCCCGGCTTGGCGCGCCCAAGCCGATAACGCCTGTATCGCCGAACGTCTTGTTCATCTCTCCCGCTTCGTCCAGCCGCGCGACCGGGACATCGACGGCCCCGGCATTTGCGGCCTGACCAAGCCGTTTCTCGTCGGCGCGTTGAACGGCGACCGCGTTCAGCTCGATACGGTGGCCACGCTCGATTGCCCGATGACCGCCGCGCTCGACCGCTGGGTCGCCGAGGTGGTGCAGCCGGTGGCGCAAGCCCGGTTCGGCCAGCCGGTGGTGCAAATCGATACGATGGGCTCCTATTCGTGCCGGGGCATGAACGGGCAGATGGGCGCCAAGATTTCCGAACATGCCTTCGGCAATGCGCTGGATATCGGCGGCTTCCGGCTGGCGGACGGGCGCAAGATCACCGTCGTGCACGATTGGACGCGCGGCGACGAGCAGACCCAAGCCTTCCTGCGGGATGTCCATGCGGGCGCCTGCTCGACCTTCACGACGGTGCTGGGGCCCGGCGCGAATGTGTTTCATTACAACCACATCCATGTCGATCTCGCGATGCACGGCAATTCGTCGACGGGCCCGCGGCGGATTTGCAAGCCGGTGCCGCAAGGAAGCGCGCCGGGACCACGCCGCGATTTCCTGCCCGATCCGCCCGTTTTGGAAGAAGAAGAGGATATGGCCGGCGCCGAGCCGCCGCAGGCGCCCCAAAGCCTGCATCCCGGCCCCGCCAATCTCGTTGCCCAGGCGCCGCCAGCGTATAGAGAGGCGCCGGCGGCATATAGAGACACGCCGCCGGCCTATAGAGAGGCGCCGCTGGCATATAACAGAGACACGCCGCCGGCCTATCCCGCCAAGAACCCGCCGCCAGGATATCTCTTCGACCGGTCGTCGCAAGCCTATCAGAGCACGCCGCCGAGCGGCCCGGTTCGTAGGGATGGCGCCTTAGCGCCCGAGGGGACGCCACACGATTGGGATTCGACCTCGTCCATTCCGCAACGCTAATCTCTTGAAATAAATAGAATTTTGGGTATAAGGAGCGGACCGTTTCCGGAAAGGGCATGACCGTTCATAATCACGCTTTACACTTTCGGCCCCTATTTCGGCCTGCCCGATGGAAGCCCTTTCGTCACCAAGGCGATGATCCTGCTCAAGATGGCCGGGCTGGCGTATCGCGAGGATCGGGGTGGCTATGGCAAGGCGCCGAAGGGCAAGCTGCCCTATATCGACGACGAAGGCGTGAGGGTCGCCGATTCGACCTTCATCCGGTGGCATATCGAGACGAAATACGGTTTCGATTTCGACGCCGGCTTGACCCCTGAGCAAAAAGCCACGGCCTGGGCCTTGGAACGGATGTGCGAGGACCATCTCTATTGGGCCGTCCTCAACGCGCGCTGGCTCGACGAGACGAATTTCGCCAATGGCCCCGCCCATTTCTTCGATGCCGTCCCGAAACCAATCAGGGGGCTCGTCGCGCGGATGATCCAGCGGAAGATGCGCAAAACCTTGGAAGCCCAGGGTCTCGGACGGCACAGCCAGGCGGAAATCGAGCGCTTGGGCTTTCGTGACATCGAGGCACTGGCTGGGGCACTCGGGGATCAACCGTATTTCTTCGGCGAGACGGCCACGGGCGCCGATGCCACGCTCGGGGCGTTTATTTTAGGTCTCTTGCCGCCGGTCTTCGTGACGCCCCTGCGCACAGAGGTGGAAAACCACGAAAATCTCGTGGCCTATGCCGCGCGGATCAAGGCGCGGTTTTTCCCCGAGGGATAGAGCTTTATTCCTCTTCGCCAAACTTATTGGCGATAAGGGTGGCGATGGCGTCGAGGGCCTCCTCGGCCTGCGGACCCGCGGCGGCGACGAGGATCGTGGTGCCGATGCCTGCGCCCAGCGTCAAAATCCCCATGATCGAGGTGCCGCCCACGGTCTCGCCGTGCCGGCTCACCGTGACCATCACGTTGAATTGTTCGGCGCATTGCACGAATTTGGCGGTGGCGCGGGCATGCAGACCTTTGCGATTGACGATCTCGAGTTCTCTCGAGACGGCATCGACAGGCAATCCGGTATCATGGGTGGTCATTTGCCGCTGAGCACCCGGCTGGCGACATAGATATATTTGCGGCCCGCATCCTGCGCCTGGATCACCGCTTGTTCGAGCGAGGCGGCATCGCGCACCGAGGCCAGTTTGATCAGCATGGGCAAGTTGATCCCCGCGACCACTTCGACATGCGCCCCATCCATGATGGAAATCGCGAGATTGGACGGCGTGCCGCCGAACATATCGGTCAAGAGAACGACGCCCGAGCCGGTGTCGACGGCGGTCACGGCGTCCACAATGTCGCCACGTCGGCGTTCGATATCGTCCTCGGGACCGATCGAGACCGTCGCGACCTGTTTTTGCGGTCCAACCACATGTTCCAGCGCAGCCCGGAACTGGGTTGCAAGCTCGCCATGGGTCACAAGTACCATTCCGATCATCGGCAGGAACCACCCATCCGGAAACTCCGCGCATCAGCGCCGTCGTTCATGATCCCAAGCCTTGTTTTAAAGGCGGATCGTCCCGCGAAAACCCGCTTCGGAGGCATCGCTGGGAACCTTCCTATATATGAGCGCGTTTTCTTTACCAATTCTAATCTTTTGCACGTTTGCGAGACTGGGCGCGCGCTTTCTAAGCCGAGTGTGCCGTCAATGTCGCGGTTACCCAATCTAAAACCACCTGTCCGCGCCCCGTCCATATGCTCTCGGGATATAAATAGAGAGAAGGAAAGTCTTTTTCCAGGAGGCGGCACGTGGCGGGCCGCTGTTCGAGGGAAAACGGCTCACCCTCATCAAGCCGCAGATCGACGGCGCCGGCAAGCGGTATGTCAGACGCGTAAGGCATTGAAACGATGCCATAGCCCCGCTTCTCGATCATCCCCGCGATGCGCGGATGGGGCGAAACAAGGACATCGTCGCCGAAGCACGAGAGAATTACCCGGTCGTCCCCGATCAGCTTGACCGGCTGGGCCGGCGTCGAGGCCTCGATGAGAGCCAAGGCCAAGGTACTCTTGCCAGACTTGGACGGCCCCTGGATGATGATCGCCCGGCCGCCTATAGCCACAGCGCTCGCATGAACCGCAAGCGGTACCGGGGTTGCATCATGGGAGGAGCTGGGGGGGAAGGAGTCGTTTCCCACGGTTTGTCCCTGACGAGCCATGGTTGCAATCATAGGCCGCCGGACATGTTTGCGAAAGGTCTTTCACATCCGGGGCCCATCACATCGTTCCGCACAGCCGCGCGTCGCTAAACTTGATCCCGCGCGTCGCTAAACTTGGCCGGGGCCAAAAAACTTTTGTGCCGCCACACTCTAGAGCGGATTGGCGATCCCGGCTAAGACACGCGCAAGATGGAACATAGCGCGTGGCTTCTTTTCGCGCGCTGGCCAGCGCCGGGAAGCGGCTGCCGTCCGCCATCGTAAGGGAATCGCGTTTTGCGCTGGAGACCGGGCTGCCCGGCCCATGTCACGCGGCCAAACCTAGGGGAGACGGCTCGCCATGACACGCATGCTCGTTCGCGCCGCCACGGCGGAAGATGCCTTTATCGCGGCGGCGGGCGGAGCCGATGTTCTCGAAGTCTGGATGCCCGGCCCGGCTCCGCATCGCGCGGCGATCCGGGCCATCCGGGCGGCCTTTCCCGGCATTTTACGTCTGCGCATCGATGGTCCGCTCCGCCATCCCGGCGCGATCGAAGCGGCCGTCTCGCTCGGCGCCGACGAAATCGCTCTCCCGTTTCAATTCGTCGCGGAAGCCCGCGCGGCGCTGACCGCGTTGCCGCCGCCGGGCGGCTCCGTGAAGCTCACCGCCATCATCCCCGCCGAGGGCGATCTTTTGGGGCCGCTGGAACTGATCCTCGGCAAGGCCGATGCGGCCATTCTCGACGTGAGCGATGGGCGCCGGCTCGTGGATGCCGTCACTATCGCGCAGCTCGATGCTTTCGGCCGTGCCTGCCGGTTGGGAGAACTGGCGTTTGGCCTGGCCGGCGGCTTGGAGGCGCCCGATGTCGCCCGGCTTTTGGTGCTGCAACCCGGCTTGTTGGGCTTCGATGCCGCGGCGCGGCGCGATCACCGGGCGGAGCTTGGCCTCGATGTCAAGGCCGTGGAGGCGCTTCGCGCGCTCATCCCACGCGAAGACCACAGCCCGGCCCGCGACGATTTCGCGGCCCATGGCGAGACCGACCATATTTTCGTGCATGATTTCATCGTGCATCTGGCGATTGGCGCCTATCAGGCCGAGCGCGGCGCGCGCCAGCGCGTGCGTTTCAGTGTCGACGCGGACGTGCGCCGCCCGGCCGAACCGCCCACCGACATGCGCGGCGTGTTTTCCTATGACATTATCATCGAAACGATCCGCGTTCTCGCCGAGCGCCCGCACGTGACATTCGTCGAGACCTTGGCCGAGGAGCTGGCGGCCAATCTTCTCGCCTATCCCCAGCTCACGGCGGTGGCGATCAAAGTGGAAAAGCTCGACGTGATCCAGGGCTCGGTGGGGATTGTCGTGCGCCGCGACCGGTCGACCCTCGTCAAACCGGCGGGGCACACTTCATGAAAGCGGAGACGGCAGCCAAGCGCGACCGCTTTCTCGACTTGGCCCGCGCCGGGCCAGCCGTCATGGGCATCGTCAACATCACCCCGGATTCCTTCTCCGACGGCGGGCATTTCATCGATGCCGATGCCGCCATTGCCCATGCCCGCGCCCATGTCGAGGCAGGCGCCGCCATCGTCGATGTGGGCGCGGAATCGACACGGCCGGGCTATACGCCCGTCCCCGAGGCCGAGGAAATCGCCCGGCTGGCCCCGGCGCTTGCCGCCTTGGTTCAATCCATCGATGTCGCCGTGTCCATCGATACGACCAAGGCCGCCGTCGCGCGCCTGGCGCTGGAGGCTGGCGCGGCGGTCGTCAACGATCAATGGGGCTTGCAAGGCGATCCCGCCATGGCGGATGTGGTCGCGGCGGGCGAGGCGGGACTCGTGATGATGCACAATCGCGCGAGCATCGACCCCGGCCTCGATATCGTCGACGACATGCGCCGCTTTTTCGACGTCTCGCTCGATCTGGCCGCTCGCGCCGGCATTTTACGCGCGCGCCTCATCCTCGATCCCGGGATCGGCTTCGGCAAGACGAAAGCGCAGAATTTCGCGGCGCTGAAAGGGGTGCGCGTTTTGCGCGACTACGGCTTGCCTATCCTCGTCGGCGTCTCGCGCAAATCGCTGTTTGCGGCGCTACTCGGCCCTCACAGCGCCAACGATTGGTTGATTCCCACGATTGCCGCCAATGTCGCGGCGGCGGAGCGCGGCACCACGATTTTCCGGGTGCACGATTGCGCCGAAAATCTGAGCGCCCTCACCGTTTTCAATGCCATCGAGCGCGCCTGAGATGGAGCAAGTCTGGATCGATATCGCGCTGGGGCTCGGCGGCAATGTCGGGGATGCGCCGGGCGCGATCGCCGAGGCCCTTCGCGTTTTGGCCTCGCGCGAACAAATCCGGCTGGGGCGCGTGTCCAGCATCTACCGGACGCCGCCATGGGGGCCCGTGCCGCAGGCGGATTTCGCCAATGCTTGCGCGCTGGCGCAAACCACGCTCGATCCGCGCGCGCTCCTGAACGAAGTCAAAGCGGTGGAAACCTTGCTCGGCCGCGAGCCGGGAATCCGTTGGGGGCCCCGGCGCATCGATATCGATATTTTGTTTTATGCCGGCCTATCGGTCGAAGCCCCGGACCTCGTCATCCCCCATGCCAGCCTGTTCGAGCGCGCCTTCGTCCTCGTCCCGCTCGCCGAGATCGCGCCCGATTTGGTCATCGGCGGCAAACGCGTCGCCGATGCCGCCGCGGCGATCGCGCAAGACGGCGTGACGCGCTGGGACGCGCAAGGGCCTGCCGGAGGTCCGCGAACGGACGGAAATTAGAATTCCCGCCAATCTTCCAGATGACGTTTCAAAGGTCGCGAGACCAAACCATTACCGGAGCTCGCGGCCGATGTCTCCAGCCGGGGGGAGATCGCATCGCTTTTTCTAAGGGCAACGTGCTCTCGCGGCGGAGGCTGGATGCGCATTCGCGGGCCAGGCTCCCGATCCGCCGCGACGTCCGGCGTCGGCGCGGCCTCGAGCGTGTGTTTCACGGCAACCGGTCTTGCCAGGACAGCAAGACCGCGCTCGGACGAAACGCGCGCGCGCGTGGCGGCGGGCGCCGGCTTCCGCGTCTTGCCGCCCGAATCGAAGCGCGCGATCAAGCCGGCGAGCACATCCATCTCATGGGCCACCGCATGGCTCGCGGCCGTCGTTTCTTCCGCCATGGCGGCATTCTGCTGGGTGAACTTATCCATCGCCGACACCGCGATGTTGACCTCGTCCAGGCTGGCCGCCTGGGTCTCCGCCGAAGTTGCAATCGTTTTGATGATGCCGTTGATCTCGACGACCTGCTGCATGATGCGTTCGAGGGTGGTTCCGGTTTGATTGACCAATTCGACGCCTTGATGGACATGGCCGCTCGATGAGGCGATGAGCCCCCGGATTTCCCGCGCGGCGTCGCCGCAGCGTTGCGACAAGGCGCGGACTTCCGAAGCCACCACCGCGAAACCCCGGCCGGACTCGCCGGCGCGCGCCGCCTCGACAGCCGCATTGAGGGCGAGCAGGTTCGTCTGAAACGCGATTTGATCGATGACGCCGACGATCTTGCGGATTTCGCCCGAGGATTTTTCGATCCCGCTCATCGCTTCGATGGCCTGGCGCATGATCGCCGCGGAATGGCCGGCCTCGGCATTGGCCGAACCCACGACCTCGCGCGCATGTTTCGCGCCCTCGGCGGTTTGATGCACCGTCTCGGCGATTTGATGCAAGACGTGGACGGTTTCCACGAGACTCGCCGCCTGCTGCTCGGTCCGCCGCGAAAGATCTCCTGACGTCGAAGACATTTCGGTCGCGCCCGAGCGGATCGACGCCGTGCTGTCGGAGACGACGGCAATGGCTCCCTGCAAGGATTCGATGGTATGATTGAAATCGAGCCGGAGCTTTTCGTAACTGGCGGGAAACGGGCTCTCCAGCCGGAAAGCCAAAGCGCCGGCGGCAAGCTGTTCGAGCCCGCCGGCGATCGCTTGGACCACATGCCGCTGCTGTGCGGCGGCCTCGGCGGTGGCGGCATCCGTCGCGTGCAGCCTGACCCCATTATCCCTAAAAATCTCGAGAGCGCGGGCGATCTGGCCAATTTCGTCGCGGCGTTCCAAGCTCGGGATCCGCGTGGCGAAATCGCCATTGGCGATCCGTCCGATGGCTTCCTTCAACAAAATCAGAGGCCGCGAGATCGACGATCCCAGAATAACGGCAATCGCGAGCCCAAGGGCGCAAACGACGATACTGATCTTCAGCAAGGCGGCGACGAGATCCGCCGAAGCATTCCCGGATGCTTTTCCGGCGGCGTCGAAGCGAAATTCCGCGGCCTCGGCTTTTTTGGCCGTGGCCTCGGCGAGCGCATCGAGCCCGAGGTTCAGATTCCGTATGGCGTCCGTCTGGCGGGAAACGGCGCCGCTCAGATCATGGCTCGCGGTTTCCAGGACCGCGATTTGCGCCGCGAACGCGTTCACGAGATCGCGGAAACGGGCCGTGGCGGCGCTATTGAGCGAAATCGCCGCCATCTCTTCCTGGAGATGTGCACGCGTCGCGGCAATCTCGTCTTGAACCGGAGCACCGGGAGTCAGAGCGGCTCGCGCCGTGACCATCGCCGATTGTCCCGCGAAGACCTGCAAGCGCGAGACGGAAGAGGCCAAGCCGGGGTTTTCGATCCGCGCCGACTCTTGCCCGTTCGCGAGTTCTTGGCCGATCGCGAGGCTCGCGGGCGCAAGATTGGCGGCGGCCTCGATCGAACGGCGCGAATTTCTAGTCGTTTCATCGGTGGCGGCAATCACCGCCGCAGTCAGCTTTTCCAGGGTGTCCGCGCCGCTCGTCTCGTGCTGCTCCGCAAGTTTCCGCGAGAGACTTGAAACCACGGCCATCATATTATCGCGCGTCCGGGGAGAACTCGAGCGGAGGTAATCGCTCAACCTGCTCTGAGCGACATAGACCATGCCGTTGATGGCGGCCGTTTCGCGGACAGGCCGCACCGACGCCGTCCAGACCTCGGCCTCGTTCTGAAAAGCCGAGGCGAAATAATTGGAAACGGCAAACCAGGCGAGCGCGAGACCGAGAAGACCGATGAAGCCGGCCATGATGCGTGCGCGAAGCGATGCGAAAACGTTCATCGCGATGCCGCCGGGCCGCGGCCGCCGTGCGAACGCGAGCTCCGCCCTGGCGCCATTCCCGTGACGCGCCGTTCTAGATCCGTATTGCGCATATCAGGTATGTCCGGCCTCGGTGTGTCGGACAAGATGACGCTGGGTACTTTAAAGTTTGGTTGATATTGCTTGAAACTGGCCGAAAGACGGAAAGAAAAAGCGGCCAGATTGCGCTTTCCACCTTAGCACATATTGCGGGCTTGTCGTATCGCGCAATACGCACGATTTCAACGTGTGCGGTTTTGTCTGTCCGCAAGCCGGGTTAACGGCTAAAATACGTTTGGATAAATATAAGTGACGATAATGTCCTCGACCAAAAACAGCAAAAGAAGCAGCACGATCGGTGAAATATCGAGCCCGCCCATCGCGGGAAGCGCCGAGCGGATCGGCCGCAGCAGTGGTTCGGTCAAGGCATTCAGCGAGGTCCAGATCGAACGGACGACATTGTTGTAAATGTTGATGACATTGAACGCGATCAGCCAGGACATGATCGCAACGATGATAATGACATAGCCGTAAAGCTTGAGAACAAGCAGAACCAAATCGAGTAGGGCGCGCATGGCGGCTCCAGACAGAAAGACCAAACTAAGCTTTAATATCGTTTGTTAACGGGCAAAGCGCCGGGCGGCAAGCGGGCCGTCACGATAAGCTTAAGCCCGCCGCCACCAAGCCATCGTCCTCCACGCGGCCGGAGCGGAACCGGATCGTGCGGCCGCATCGCGCCGCCAGCGCGAGATCGTGGGTGACGAGGACCAGCGTCGCGTCCCTGGCGGATTTCAGGGCAAACATGAGATCGATGATGGCCGCGCCCGTCGCCTCGTCGAGATTGCCGGTCGGCTCGTCCGCGACGAGAATGGTGGGCTCCGGCGCCAGAGCCCTCGCCAGGGCGACCCTTTGCTGCTCGCCGCCCGACAATTGCGCGGGATAATGCGCCATCCGGGCGCCGAGACCGACCGCGTCGAGTTCCGCCTTGGCGCGGCCAAAGGGATCGGCATGGCCCGCAAGCTCGAGCGGCACCGCGACATTTTCCAGGGCCGTCATGGTGGGAATAAGGTGGAAGGACTGAAACACGATCCCGATCCGCCGGCCGCGAAACCGCGCCAGGGCATCCTCGCTCAGCGACGAGAGCTCGATGCCATCGACGCTCACGCGGCCGCGATCGGGGCGCTCCAGCCCGGCCATGACCATCAAAAGCGTCGATTTTCCAGATCCCGAGGGGCCGGTGAGGCCGATCGTTTCACCGCGCCCTATATTGAGCGAGATGTCTTTCAAGATATGGACACGTGCCGCCCCCCGCCCCAAGCTGAGGTCGATGTGGGCCAATTCGATCACCGGTGAATTCATGATGCCTTCCACAAAGCGCCGGGCTATCCGGGCCAAACGCCAGCGCGTCCTACCATGGCTTACCGCGCTCGTCTGTGTCGCGCTTTGTCCCGGCCTTGCCGCTTGGGCGCAAACCGCGCCGGATCCCGCCGTGCCGGTCAAGATCGTCGCCTTCGGGGATAGTCTCAGCGCCGGCTACATGCTGCCGGAGAGCGAAGCCTTTCCCGCCGTATTGCAACGGGCATTGCGCGCGGAGGGCAAGGATGTGGTCGTGGTGAATGGCGGCGTGTCCGGCGACACCTCCACCGGCGGGCTCGCCCGGCTCGATTGGACGCTCAGTGATGGCGCCGATGCGGTGATTCTGGAACTCGGCGCCAACGACATGCTGCGCGGCATCGATCCGGCCGTCACCAAACAGGCTTTGGCCAGTCTGTTGGAAACGCTAAAAGCAAGACGCATCAAAGTGTTGCTGGCCGGCATGCAGGCCCCGCCGAGCCTCGGGAAGGACTATGCCGGACAATTCGACGCGATCTATCCCGCGCTCGCCCAACAATTCGGCGTGCCGCTCTATCCGTTTTTCCTCGATGGCATGGCCGGGGACATGAGCCAAAAACTTGCCGATGGGATGCATCCGAACAAGCGCGGCGTCGAGACGATTGTCGCGCATATTCTGCCGAGCGTGGAGGCGCTATTGAAAAGCGTGGGGCCCCGGAGTTGAGGGGAAGATCCTCCCACGCGGAGCGGGGGAGGGGGACCATGCGGAGCATGGTGGAGGGGGCTGGTGCGCTGGGGTGATCGCCTGACCTAACCACTTCGTTCACTAACCCTTGACCTCACCCGTAACGCTTGTTTTTGTAGAGACGTTTCCTGCGAGCCTTGCCGCCATGCCCCGCCTTTTCACGGCTCTCGAACTGCCGGAAGACATTGCCGCGGACCTCGCGATGCTACGCGGCGGGTTGCCGGGCGCGCGGTGGATCGATGTCGAGAATTACCACATCACCTTGCGCTTCATCGGCGATACCGGCGAGGCGGAGGCCCGCGAGATCCATGCCCTGCTCGAGCGGATCCAGCGCAAGCCTTTGACGGTGACGCTCGAGGGACTCACCGCCTTTGGCGGCGGCAAGCCGCGAGCCATCGTGGCGGCGGTGAAGCCGGAAACGCCGCTCCTCGAATTCCAGGCTGGGCAAGAACGGCTCATGCGTCGCCTCGGCCTTCCCGCCGAGACCCGGAAATTCTCGCCCCATGTTACGCTCGCCCGCCTGCGTCAAACCTCCGCGCTGGCCGTGGCCGATTATATCTCGGCACGTGGTTTCCTGCCTTCGCGCTCCTTCGAGGCCAAGCAGTTCGTCCTGATGTCCGCGCGCGATTCCCTGGGCGGCGGCCCCTATGTCATCGAGGCCGCCTACCCTTTGGAAGCTTGACCCAACGGGCCAGAGCGCGTTCCGCTTTGGTGGACTCACCAAAGCGATAAGAACTCGCTCTCTTTTTAAGAAGTTAGAGCATGTCCTCGCTCGAAAAAGTCTGCAACTTTTTCGGGACATGCTCTAGCGCCGGTCCTTTTCCATCTGCTCCTTGAGCGCCGCGAGCTTGGCGAAGGGCGAGTCGGGATCGGGCGCGCGATCGCGCGGCTTGGGCTTTTCCGTCGTCTGGAACGAGGGTACGCGATCCTCGCGGCGGGGTTTGCCGCCATGGTTTGGCTCCCCGCGCCGGGCGTCGCCGCCATGCGGGCGGCCTTGACCGCCGCCGTTTCTCTCGCCGCCGCCACCGCCCTTGGACCGGCTGTCGCCGCCGGCGGGGCGGCTGTAGGCCTCGCCTTCGGGCCGCCGGTAACGCGCGGACCGTTCGGGGCGATTGCTTTTCGGTGCCTCCTCCGGAGCCGTCCCGGCTTCGGTTGGGGCTTGGCCCGAGGCTGTTTGAGTCTGCGGCTGGCTGGCGGGGCCACGATCCCGCCGCCCCTGGAACTTCGTGCGATCGCCGGCCGGCCGGCGGTTATGGACATTCTGGCGATGCGGCCGCCAAACCTCGATCAAGGGAATTTCGACGGGCTCCGCGGGAGCATCTTCGTCCGCCGTTGCCGCTTCCGCGATGGGGGCCTCGGACGCTTCCGGCGCATGCGCCTCGCCGATCGCCTCGACGGTGGCGGAGCTGGCCTCGTCGGAAACAGCGGCGGGAGCGGTTTCCTCCACCGCAGGCTCCTCGGGCGCAATCTCCGGGGCAGCAGACGCAGCCTCTGGAGCGGACTCAGGCTCTGGAGCAGATTCGGTCTCCAGGACCGGAGCCGCCTCCGGCAAGGCTTCGCCCGTCCCGGCGCCAAGACCCTCGGCCACAACCTCGGACGGACCGGCGTCATGCTTTTCGCGCGGCGCGGCTTCCGCGGCCGGCGTTTGCTCTGGAGCCGGGGCCACCTGCACCGGCTCGGTCGCCGCCTTCGGCACGAGCGGTACGGTGATCGCCGGGCCAGGACGGCGGTCGAGCACATAGCCCAAGGATTTCAGGATGGAGGCAAAGGCCTCGCCCGAGCAGCCGGCCAGCGACGTCATGCCGACGGTCACGACGAAACCCTCATTGTCGGCCGTGCCCGCCGGCGGCTCGCCCGGCGTCGTTCCCGGACGATAGGCGATGGCGGGGCGGATGAGATCGGCCAAACGTTCCAAAATATCGACGCGCACCGCTCGCTCGCCGCACACGCGGAAACCGGCCGCCCGGTAAAACCCCTTTTGCACGGCCGGATCGGCGACGAAGGAGGTGCGGCCGGACGACGCGAGATGCGGGACTTCGTCGAGCCCCTTCACGCCTTCCACGCCGCCATTCTTCAAGGCCCAGAGCTGCGCGGCCAGCGCGCGCGGCGCCGGTTTGACCAAGGCGGGGAGATAGAGATGATAGGCGCCGAACCGCACGCCCAGTTTCCGCAGCGTGGCCCGCGCGTCTTGCGCGAGGTTCTTGACCTCTTCCGCGACCCGGCCGCGTTCCAGCACCCCGAGCGATTCGGCGATCTGGAAGGCGATGCCTTTGGCGATTCCCTCGAGCTCGCCGGACTTTTCGAGATCGCTCAGCGGTCCCAGCAGCTTCTTGACGTGCTGGGCGATCCACAGATCGAGGCGGCGTTGCACCTGCTCCAGCGCGGCGCCGGTCAATTGCTCGTCGGCAATGACCCGGATTTGCGGCTCGAGAATATGAGCCCCCGCGGTGAGCCGCCCGACCGGTTCGCCGAGCCAGCGGATCAAACCGTCGTTGGCAAGCACGAAGGCTTCATCGACCGCTTCGTGAACGCGCAGCGCCCGGCCCTCGATTTCCGAGGCCAGCGCTTTTTGCGCGGCGGCGTTCAAGGCCTTGGCGGCCTCGCCGGACGCTTGCGGGTCCGGCGTGAAGCGAAAGCCGTCGAGATGACCAACATGCTGGCCTTCGACCATGACGTCGCCTGAGGAGGTAATTTCGGCTTCCAACATTGCGTTCTCTCGTAATCGACGCATCAGAACACTGGTCCTGCGGTCGACGAATCTTTGGGCTAGCCGTTCGTGTAAAGCGTCCGACAGACTGTCCTCTACCCGACGCGTCACGCCCTGCCAATGCTCGGGATCGCGTAACCAGTCAGGCCGGTTGGCAATAAACGTCCAAGTTCGCACTTGGGCGATGCGCGCGGAGATCGAATCGAGGTCGCCATCGGTCCGGTCGAGCGCATCGACATGGCGCGCGAACCAGTCGTCGGGAATGCGCCCGGCACGAACGACAAAACTGTAAACGGTCAGGACAAGTTCCGCGTGGGCGGCGGGCGAAAGTTTGCGGTAATCCGGAATTTGGCAGCATTCCCAAAGACGTGCAACGTCTCCCCGGTTGCGTGCAACCTTGCGGACGTCACCGTCCCGCGCCGCAATTTCGAGCACGAGCTGGTCTTGGGCGAGGGGTGCGCGCGTCAGGCCCGGCTCGCCCGGCAGAACATCCAGCGTCGCGGCCAAGGCGTCGAGCGAGGCCATATCGAGGTCAGTGTTGCGCCATTGCAGCATACGCACGGGATCGAAGCGATGATCCTCCAACATTTCCACTAATTCGTTGCAGAAGGGATCGCAGCGGCCGGTCGTGCCAAAGGTGCCGTCGCGCAAATGGCGTCCGGCGCGGCCCGCGATCTGCCCGAATTCCGCCGCCGTGAGAGGCCGGTGCTGCCAGCCGTCGAATTTCTTGCCCGCCGCGAACGCGATGTGATCGACATCGAGATTGAGCCCCATGCCGATGGCATCGGTGGCGACGATGTAATCGACATCGCCGTTTTGATACATGTCGATCTGGGCATTGCGCGTGCGCGGCGACAAAGCGCCAAGCACCACGGCCGCGCCGCCCTTCTGCCGCCGCAGCCATTCCGCGATGGCATAGACCTCCTCGGCGGAAAAGGCGACGATGGCGCTGCGGCGCGGCAGGCGCGCGATTTTCTTCTCCCCGGCGAAGGTCAGTTTCGACAAACGCGGCCGCGAAATGATTCGCGCGTCCGGCAAAAGCGCTTGCAGCGGCTGTTGCATCGTCGAGGCGCCGATCAGCAGCGTCTCCTCCAGGCCCCGGCGGTTCAAGATGCGGTCGGTGAAGACATGGCCGCGGTCGAGATCGGCGGCGAGCTGGACCTCGTCGATGGCGACAAAGGCGAGATCGAGATCCCTCGGCATCGCTTCGACGGTGCAAATCCAGTAGCGCGCGCCCTTGGGCTTGATCTTTTCCTCGCCCGTGACGAGCGCGACGGCCTCGGAGCCCACCTTTTCGACGACCCGGTTGTAGACTTCGCGCGCCAACAGCCGCAGCGGCAGGCCGATCATGCCGGAGCGATGCGACAGCAGCCGCTCGATGGCAAAATGCGTTTTTCCGGTATTGGTCGGCCCCAGCACCATGCTGACGTTCGACAGCCGCTCGCGCGGAAGGCGATCGTCCCGGACGGGCGGATGGGCGGAAAATGGCAGGTTCATGAAAAGTCGCGCGCGCCCCGGCGGGATCGAGGTTAATTTAGGGGCGAGCCCCCCTTGCCGCAACCTCCAAAGCGCAAGGGACGCGAGAAAAGGCCGTCTCATAACGACACGCCCGCCGGCCGCGAAATTTACACATCGAACGGCCCGCGAACGAATCGCGCCCGAATCGATGTCCGGGGATGAGTCTGGCTTTGTTCTCCACAACATGCGGGGTTCTGGAGCTAAGGAGGGGCTGGATTTTGTGTTTCGAGACTTTGGTAGGCGCGGGACGGCGCGAGCCGCGAGGGGCCGCGGACGGACTCCGAATCAAACGTTTGTCAATGCGGGAACCGGAGGGAGATTCCTTCTCCCGCGCGTGGGCGAAGGAGAGCGCGGCAAGCGTCCGGCCTCGATATAAAAAAGGCCTGCTTCGAGGGAAGCAGGCCTTTTCTCAACGCTTTTACGCCAATTACGTCTGGGGCTGCGGCTCCAGCCCGGCGTCGGGGAGGGGCTTGGGCCGGTTGATGCCGGTCGAGGGCACGGGCGAACCGCGCGGCGGGGCGGTATCGTCGCCGGAATCGCGCACGGGGGTCTTGCCGTTGAGCAGGCCGATGATTTCATCGCCCGACAGCGTCTCGTATTCCAACAGGCCCCGGGCCAGGATTTCGAGATCGCCGCGCTTTTCCGTGATGATGCGGGTGGCTTCCGACAGGCCGTGTTCGACCAGCCGGCGGACTTCCGCATCGATCTTGCGCGCGGTCTCTTCCGAGAGCGTGTTCTGACGGCCCATGGAATAGCCCAGGAACACTTCTTCCTGGTTCTCGCCGTACATGACCGTGCCGAGCGCGTCGGAGAAGCCCCAGCGCGTGACCATGGCGCGGGCGAGTTTCGTCGCCTGCTCGATGTCGGATTGCGCACCCGACGTCACCTTTTCCTTGCCGAAGATCACCTCTTCAGACACCCGGCCGCCCATCAGGACCGCGAGGCGGGAGGTCATTTGCTCGTAGCTCATCGACAGCTTGTCGCGCTCCGGCAACTGCATGACCATGCCGAGCGCGCGGCCACGGGGAATGATCGTCGCCTTGTGGACGGGATCGGTCGCGGCCACGTTCAGCGCCACCAGAGCATGGCCGCCCTCGTGATAGGCGGTCAGGAGCTTTTCCTGCTCGGTCATGACCAAGGTGCGGCGCTCGGCGCCCATCATGATCTTGTCCTTGGCATCCTCGAATTCGCTCATGGTGACGATGCGCTTGCCGCGCCGCGCCGCCATCAAAGCGGATTCGTTGACGAGATTCATCAGATCCGCGCCGGAAAAGCCGGGCGTGCCGCGGGCGACGACTTTTAAATCGACGTCGGGCGACAACGGCACCTTGCGGACATGGACCTTCAAAATCCGCTCGCGGCCGATGACATCGGGGTTCGGCACGGTGATCTGACGGTCGAACCGGCCGGGGCGCAGCAGCGCGGGGTCGAGCACGTCGGGGCGGTTGGTCGCGGCAATGAGGATGATGCCCTCGTTGGCCTCGAACCCGTCCATCTCGACGAGAAGCTGATTCAACGTCTGCTCGCGCTCGTCGTTGCCGCCGCCGAGGCCCGCGCCGCGATGGCGCCCGACCGCGTCGATTTCGTCGATGAAGATAATGCAGGGCGCATTCTTCTTCGCCTGTTCGAACATGTCGCGGACGCGGCTCGCGCCGACGCCGACGAACATTTCGACGAAGTCGGACCCCGAGATGGTGAAGAACGGCACATTGGCTTCGCCGGCGATGGCGCGGGCGAGCAAAGTCTTACCCGTGCCGGGCGGGCCGACGAGCAACACGCCGCGCGGAATCCGTCCGCCGAGCCGTTGGAACTTTTGCGGGTCGCGCAGAAACTCGACGATCTCTTGCAGGTCTTCCTTGGCCTCGTCGACGCCCGCGACATCCTCGAAGGTCACGCGGCCGTGGGCCTCGGTCAAAAGCTTGGCCTTGGACTTGCCGAAGCCCATCGCCTTGCCGCCGGCGCCCTGCATCTGCCGCGAAACGAAAATCCACATGCCGAGGAAGGCGAGCAGCGGCAGGCCGTTGACCAGCAAGGTCACGAGCCAGCTATTGCCGTCCGACGGCGGCTTGGCGGCAATCGACACGTTCTTTTTATAGAGCGTCTGCACCAGCGTGGGATCGTTGGGCGCGTAGGTCGCGAAAGCCCGGTTATCGGTGAAATGGCCGGTGACATCATTGCCGGCGATCGTAACCTCGCGCACACGCCCCTGATCCACCTCGGTCAAGAGTTGACTGAAGGTGATCTCCTGCGAGGCCGGCCGTTGTCCCGGATTTTGGAACAACATGACGAGAGCGACCACGAGAAGGAATATGATCACCCAGAGAGCGAAATTGCGGAAATTGGGGTTCATCTGCGATCCAGAAGGGTTTGGCCCGGAAGCCAGGACCCGAAGGAGAAAAATGGCCGGTGCGGTGACGCGTGACGGAAACCATGGCGGATCCGGCTAGAGCCGCTTGCAACCAATGTAGGCTCCCTACTCCCTCTTGCCAAGATGGCCGCTTGCGGAGATGTCAACGCCTTTTCCCGGATTTTCTTGAAAAACCGGGGATTTGCCGGTGGAAATTGGCTCTCTCTTAAGAAGTTTCCGGATCGTGTCACGATTCGGGCCCGGTGTTTTGCCCCCTTCTTCTCTTCTTAAGTCCGGCCGCGCCGTCCAATTCTTTTTGCGCCCGGCCGCGCCGTCTTGGCGGCTCCGGCACGATGACGAGCATCGTGTCGCGCGAAAGCGTGACGCAGGTTCCATGCAGGGTGGCCCGCAGCCCCGTGCCCGCCCGCAGCGAAGCGCTCACGCTTTCCGCCAGGGTCTCCAGGCGGTCGAGGCGCGGCGGCTTGCCGCCGGGGTTCAGGCCATCGAGGGCTTGGCGCAACAGCCGGATCATGATTTCCGGCTTGGCGTCCCGGAGCGGCGCGAGCTTCGCCGTGAACCGGCCGGGCTCCCAGGCGGCGCCGGCCAAGGTCAAGCAGCGGCGGGTCTCCGCCTCCAGGGCGTCCTCGGCCCTGGCCAGCCGGGCGCCGAGCCGGACGAGGGTGGGCGTATCGAGCCCGAGTCGGGCGATGGCCTCGTGCTCGGCTCGCAATTTTACCCGCGCGTAGCTCCGGTCGTGGTTCGAGGGGTCGTCGGCGAAAGCATGCGCTGCCTCTTGGCAGATGCCGGTCAGATGGGCCTTGGCGAGGCCGAGCAGCGGGCGGGCCAAGACGAGGCCGGGCGCAAGGGGGCTTTCGCGCTTCATCCCGGCGAGCCCGCCGGGGCCGCTGCCGCGTCCGAGCCGGAACAGAATGGTCTCCGCCTGATCGTCGGCGTGATGGGCGGTGAGAACATGCGTGGCCCCGATGTCTTGGGCATGGGCGCCAAGCAGGGCATAGCGCGCCTCCCGCGCGCGCTCTTGAATGCGGGTCTTGGGCTTGGGGCCCGTCCAGGTCAGGATGGCATGGGGAAGCCCGAGCTTGGCCGCCGCCGCCGCCACGCCTTCCGCTTCCACTCGCGCCTCCGGCCGCAAGCCATGATCGACGGTGGCGACATGAAGCCGGGGCGCCGCTTTGCCCGCCGAATCCGCCCAGCGGGCCGCAAGGAGCATCAAGGCAACGGAATCCGGCCCGCCGGAGACGGCAAGAAGCAAGGCGGGAGCGGTCTCGAGGCCGGCGAAGAGAGTTTTGAGATCGAACGGAAAACCGGTGCCGCTTGTGTCCGTCTCCCGCTTTCCCGCAAGGGTTACGGCATGCACACAAGTCTCGTCCGGCGATGGACTCTCCACCGTCATGGCCGGGCATGACGGCGGCGGTGTAACAAGGATTCGCTATTCACATCCTGCCATCCTGCCGCTTCCTCAGCATTGCGCGCGTTTGGCCTCGCGATCGGCATTGGTTTTCACGTAGGCCGGGGCGTTGGGATATTTCCGGCCAATTTCGGTGAAGGTCGCGCAGGCCTGTTCCTTGGCGCCCAGCGCCTTGAGCTGGACGCCGAGCCGCAGCATGGCCTCGGGCGCGCGCGGGGACGTGGCGAAATCGGTCGAGATTTTTAAATATTGCTCGGCGGCCTCGCGCGGACGGCCGCGCTGCGCGAAGGTCTCGCCGATATAAAACGTCGCATCGGCGACAAGGCGGCTTTTCGGATTCTTTTCGATGAAAGCGGAGAAGCTTTTTTCGGCGCTTTCATATTGCTTGTCCCGGTAATAGCCGAGTGCAATGTCGAATTCTTCCCGCGTGGGATTGGGCGCCGCATTGGCGATGACGGTTCCATTGGGCGTCACCGTCCCGCCGGCCGGCGGCGCGGAGGAAGAGGGCAGCGCCAAAGTGGGCGCCAGAGCGCCAGGGCTGCCGGCGGCATGCGCGGGCCCGGCGCCCGCGAGATCCAGCGGGGCGTCTTCGGGCGCCGATGGGGTGGTGGACCCCAGCGCTTTTGGCGCGCCCGGTGCGCTAGGCGCGGCATCGGGGTCGAAGGAATCGTTCCGGCCGGGCTTGAGAGGCGCGGGTTTGAGGGCGGCCGGCGGCACGGCGTCCGCATCCATGGCCGGCCCGGTTTCGCCGGGCAGCGGTGCGGCTTCGGTGCGCTTAGAGGGGCGGCTGCCCTTGTCTTGAAGGCGGAACTCGACGTCGGCCTGGAATTTTTGGACCTGTTCGACAAGCTTGCGGTTGGCGTTTTGCAGTTCCTCGATCTGACCGGTCATATCGCGGATCCGGCCCTCGAGCTTGCCGATACGCACGGAGAGCGCGCCGGGATCGCTGGGATCGGCCCCGCCGCGATAGCCGCCGGCGGCGGGTTCGCCCTGGTCGTAAAGACTGGCCGGCGGCCGGTTGTAATCCTGCGCCAAGCCCGGCGCGGCGGCGGCAAGGGAGAAAACCAGAGCGGCAATGGCGAGGCGGTGATTAAAAAGCATTCAAAAGGTCCCGTGATCGTTGCGGCAATGGCTAGCATAAACACGGCGAAAACGGGGAGATTTTGCAAAAGCTCCTTCGCGAGAGCAAAATCCGGCGCCGATGCCCGATGCGTCCGTTTAAACCGGCCTACAAAAGCGTGTCCCACAAAAGTTGCGGACTTTTGTGATCGAGGACACGCTTTACCTTCTTAAAGAGAGCGATTTCTTGTCACTTGAGCGGAATCGCCCAAGTGACAAGCGCTTGCGACCGGCCGTTCCGCTACATAGCTAATGAGGTGGTGCAGCGGCGTCTCCGGGGCAAGCAATGCAGACCAGTCTCTTTTTGGAACCTCATATGACCTTGCGCAACAAGATCACGCTCGGACTGGTGCTCTGGCTCGCCAGCGAGCTCGTGGTTTTCACGCTGGTCGTGGATCAAATCGGCCTTGGCGCCGCGATCCTCCTGGGGCTTCTCACCAGCATCGCCGGCGGCTCCTTGCTGAAGCGGGCGGGATTGTCGGCTCTGGCCCGGCTGCGGCAAGAGGCGGGGCAAAACGGCGCCGCCGTGTTCCAGGGATCGATCGCGCTCGACGAGACTTTGGCCGCCATCGCCGCCGTGCTGCTGCTGATTCCAGGTTTCATCACCGATGCGCTCGGTCTGATCCTCGCCTTGGCCGCGCCGCGCGTTTGGATCGCGGGATGGCTGCGTGGCGGCGCTTCCCAAGCTGGGCCGGACCAGCCCCGGCCGCAACACGGCCCCGCCACCATCGACCTCGAGCCCGGCGAGTACCGGACGATCGATGAGCCGAAGCGAACTTCTTGAAGTTTGCGTCCGCTTTGAAATTTTAGCCGGCGCCGGGAGGGTTAGACCGCCGGGGTAGATCGAGCCGGCCGCGCCTCGTAGCACTGTAAATGGCAATAGGCGGCGCGCAGCAATGGCGTCTCCAAGCCCCGCGCCGCCGCTCGCGCGATGAGATCGCCCTGGATATGGCCGGCTTCGACACGCTGGCCCGCTTCGAGATCGCGCAGCATCGACGCCGTGGCGGCGGAACCTGGCTGGGTGAGATACGCCAGGGCGCTTGCGGCCGCCTTCGGGCGCAGCGCGTAACCCGATGCCGCCGCGATGGCCTGGCATTCCGCGTAGAGCGCGCGGATGATCGCCTCGCCGTCTTGCGCCGCCACGATGTCGCCGATGCTGGCGCGCATGAGGCAGGTCGCGCTGGCCAGGGCCGCGAGAAGGCCGAATTTTTCCCATGCCTCCTGCATCACGTTTGGGCTCGGCCGCGTGGTGAAGCGCGCGGATGCGAAGCTCGCGGCAATCGCCTCGGCGCGCGCGCTCACGCCGCCGCCGCGCTCGCCGAAGGTCACGCTGGCGGGGCCGCCGAGATGGCGCACGGTGCCGTCCGGCGTCAGAGCCGCCATAATGTGACAAAGGCCGCCGATGACGTTGTTCGCGCCAAAGGCGTCATCCAAGGCGGCGTAATGGGCGAGGCCGTTGAGGAGCGGCAGGATCGTGGTGTTGGGCCCGGCGGCCGGCCTGATCGCCGCGATCGCGCTGTCGAGATCATAGGCCTTGCACGCGACGACGATGAGATCGAAAGGGCTCGCCGCCTCCGTGATCACCGCGGGCTTCGTGAGAATATTCCCTTCGGGGCTTTCCACCCGTAGCCCCCCGGCCGCGATCTCGGCGGCCCGCGCCGGGCGCAGCAAAAAGGTGACATCGGCGCCTGCCTCGGCCAACCGCCCGCCGAAATAGCCGCCCGTGGCACCCGCGCCGAGAATGAGGATCCGCATGAAAAACTCCGGTTAGCGCTTTCCGCTTCGGTGGACTCGTCAAAGCGATAAGAAATCGCTCTCTTAATAAGGAGTTAGAGCATGTCCTCGATCGAAAAAGTCTGTAACTTTTTCGGGACATGCTAGAGCGCTTTCCGCTTCGGTGGACTCGCCAAAGCGATAAGAAATCGCTCTCTTAGTAAGGAGTTAGAGCAAGTCCTCGCAACAGGGGCGAAACCCCGGGCGGCGGCTTGATATTTTTGTAGGCTTGGCGGGCATGTTCTGATTGAACGAACCGCTGTCGCGGAGAGCGAGTTCTGCTGACAGGGATGCCCCTGTCTG
>JBEKFQ010000014.1:0-67575 GCA_050013235.1 Beijerinckiaceae bacterium | reverse complement strand
TCAAAATCACCGCGTAAAGCAAGCGCAACCGTCATGGCGAATCCCTCTCGATCCGCCACATTGATTCAGACAAAATTAATTTTGAAAAGCCCACGAGTCTCATTCAACGCGCGTTGGTATTACGCAATAAGCGCCACGATTATTCGATCGCGACAACGTTCGCCCAGCGCAAAACAAAAGATTGGATAATGCATGGTCTCATTCAGCCCGGGGCAGGAGGCGGCGCGGCAGCTTATGGAGGGGCCGCAGCGTTATACATGTCTAGCGGGCGGCACGCGGTCGGGTAAAACGTTCATGATCGTCCGCGCCATTGTCGAGCGCGCCATGGCGGCGGCTGGCTCGCGTCACGCCATCCTCCGGTTTCATGCAAATGCGGCGCGGGCTTCGATCGCGCTCGATACATTGCCCACTGTCATGCGTCTCTGCTTCCCCGGCATCAAACTCAAGGAATCCCGTCAGGACGGCTATTTTCAACTTCCGAATGGCTCTCGTATCTTGATCGGCGGCCTCGATGACAAGGACCGCGTCGAAAAAATCCTCGGGCTGGAATATACGACCATCTTTCTCAACGAAGCCTCGCAAATTCCTTATACGTCGGCGCTCGTCGCTTTCACGCGGCTGGCCCAAGTCGTTCCCGGCATTCCCCAGCGGGCCTATGTCGATCTCAATCCGACGAGCAAAGTCCATTGGACCAATATTTTGTTCGGAGACAAACGGGATCCCGTTTCGATGCAAGCCCTCCCTGACCCTGGCGCCTATGCCCGCGCCTTTATCAACCCTAGGGATAATGCCGCAAATCTATCGGCCGCATTTCTCGAGAGCCTCGCCAATCTGCCCGAGCGTCAGCGAAAACGTTTCTTTGAAGGCGTCTATGTCGATGCCGTCGACGATGCGCTTTGGAGCTACGACATTATCGAAAAAAACCGCCGGCCGCTCTCCGATATTCCGGTCGAGCGCCGCACGGCGGTTGTCGTCGCGCTCGATCCGTCCGGGGCCGCCGGTCAAGACGATTTAGGCTCGGACGAAATCGGTATCATCATCGCCGCGCGCGGCGAAGATGGCGATTGCTACGTTATCGCGGACCGGTCATGCAGGGATTCTCCGGCGGGTTGGGGCCGGCGCGCGGTCACCGCGTTTCACGAATATAAGGCTGATTGCATCGTCGCGGAATCCAATTTTGGCGGCGAAATGGTGCGCGCAACCATCCAAGCCGCCGATCGCAACGTTCCAGTTCGCCTCGTCGTTGCAAGCAGGGGAAAGGCGGTACGGGCGGAGCCTGTATCCGTCCGCTACGCGCTTGGCCAAGTCCATCACGTCCAGCGATTTGCAAAGCTCGAGGACCAGCTCTGCGCCTTCTCCGCTTCCGGCTATGCCGGTCAAGGAAGTCCTGATCATGCGGACGCGGCGGTTTGGGCGCTCACCTATCTTTTTGGCAGTGACGACGGCACCGGCATTATCGAATTTTACCGCCGCGAAGCGCAGGATAAATCGAATGCTTGATCCAGAAGCAGGAAGGGCGTCAAACCATGAGTGAACGTGGTGCCGGGCGGCCAAAATGGTCGCTGAATCCCTATGAAGTGAGCCTTTCCTTTGCCGCGCGCCAAACTGCGCCATCCCAGGAATCGGCGTGGGATTGGTTTGGTCCGCTTGATCCGATCGCTCCTGGCGCGCCGGCCGATGTTGCTGGACGCCAATGGGATTATCAAGCGGGTTTCAACCTTGCTTTGCAGCCTCGTCCCTACGAGCCAGTCACCTTCGCAACGCTCCGGTCGCTGGCCGATGGTTTCGACCTTTTGCGGCTGGTGATTGAGACGCGCAAAGATCAGATCGCGCGCTTGGCTTGGTCGATTAAGCCCCGTCAAACAGGCGTCACTCGCGATCAGGCGAGAGTTGACGCGCTCACGACCTTCTTTCACAGGCCCGATGGCATTCACGGTTGGGCCGAGTGGCTGCGTATGTTGCTCGAAGAACTTTTCGTCATCGACGCGCCAGCGCTCTATATGCAGCGCAATCGTGCGGGTCAGCTCATCGCCCTTATGCCGCTCGACGGCGCCACCATCAAACCCGTGATCGACGCGTGGGGCAGACAGCCCGCACCCTATCAAGAGGGTGGTCAAACGATTTACCCCGCAGCCTATCAGCAAATCCTCAAAGGGTTCCCGGCCGTGGATTATTCCACGCGCGACCTCTTATACCGGCCTCGCAATCCGCGCGTGAACAAGGCCTACGGCTTTAGCCCCGTCGAGCAGGTTTTGACGACGGTAAATATAGCGCTGCGCCGGCAGCTTTTCCTTATGGACTATTTTACCGATGGCAATATCCCGGACAGTTTGATCGGCGTTCCCGAGACCTGGACGCCCGATCAAATCGCATCCTACCAGAAATATTGGGACGCTTATTTCTCCGGCGATCTCGCACGCCGGCGGCGGGCCAAGTTCGTGCCGGGAGGTGTAGCCAAAACTTTCATTCAGACGAAGGAACCCGAACTCAAAAGCGTCTTCGATGAATGGCTAGCGCGCATTGTTTGTTTCGCCTTCTCCGTTTCGCCGCAAGCGCTCGTGCAAAGCATGAATCGCTCCACGGCGGAGACCCAAAAAGATCTCTCGCAGGAAGAAGGTCTCGTTCCCATCCTTTTATGGGTCAAAAATCTTATCGATGATCTGCTTGCCCGTGAATTCGGCGCCGCTGATTTCGAGTTCGCGTGGACACCGGCAGACACGATCGATTCGCAAGTCCAAGAAACAATTCTTTCGAGCTTTACGAGCCGGGGCATTCTTACCATCAACGAAGCACGCGCTGTTCTTGGCCGCATTCCCCTCGTGGATCCTTCGGCCGATAAGCCCTTAGCGCTGACCACGACAGGTTATGTTCCAATCTCTTCTGCGCCTCCAGCCGTTTAATTCCCATCTCACGCCAAAATAAGGAGTTCCGATGGCCGCGCTACGCATGTCCATCCCTATCACGAAGGTCGACGCGGCCCAGCGTTTGGTTTACGGCCTGGCGACCGCGGAGATCGAAGATAGATCCGGGGAAATCTGTGATTACGCCACGACCAAACCCCTTTATGAAAAATGGTCCCAGGCCATCGAGGAGTCGACGGGCGGAAAGTCTCTCGGCAATCTCCGCTCTATGCATGGTGCGATCGCGGCCGGAAAAGTCACGGCTCTGACATTCAATGACAAGGCTAAGCAAATCGAAATTTGCGCCAAAGTCATCGATGATGCCGAATGGGCAAAGGTGGAAGAGGGCGTCTATACCGGCTTCTCGCAAGGAGGCATTTACGCCAAGCGCTGGACCGACGAGATGGGCGGCAAACGATATACCGCCGAGCCTCACGAAATCTCCCTCGTCGATCTTCCCTGTTTACCCGAAGCGCGGTTCGAGATGATCAAGGCCGATTGATCGTTTGAAGTGCGGCCGTTCAAGGTTGCGGAAGAGGCGCCGGAAACGGCTGAAATTGAAGAAGTGCTGCCTCCACCAACCGAAACTGTCGTAAAAATCGGTGCCCGTAACAACGAGGCCGATCAAACGCGTATTCAACATCTTCACGATACAGCGGTCGATCTCGGCGCGGTGTGCGGAGCCGCCAAAATATACACGGTCGATCTCACCAAGCAATTCGACATTCTCGCTGATCGTTTGATGACAAAACTCAATGACCTTCTTAGCTAATTTTGTTGGGGCCCAAGGCGAGTTGATTGTTGATACCACAAACAATCGCGTTCAAGTCCACGACGGCGCGACTGGCGGCGGCTTTGCGGCGGCGAAACTATCGGAAGTGCTGCAATCGGCCAACAATCTCTCGGATCTCCCCAATAAGGCTACCGCGCTCGTAAATCTTGGGGCGGTCGCAACTGCGGAAATCGGCGCTACAAATGGCGTTGCTTCGCTGGACAGCACTGGCCATGTGCCGTCTTCACAACTTCCAGCGTCGATTGTCGGGTCCTTGCAATTTCAGGGGACATGGAATGCCTCGGCCAATAGTCCCACGCTAACCTCAGGCACGGGGGTGAAAGGGAGTTTTTATAAGGTTTTGGTCGCGGGCACGACGATGATCGACGGCAATTCCCAATGGAACGTTGGGGACATTATTCTGTTCGACGGAACGGTTTGGGATAAGATCGATGGCGAGTCCTCGGAGGTCATCTCCGTCGCTGGTTTGACGGGCACGGTCACGGCCGCGCAAATCTTGACCGGAATTATCGCAAGCTCGGGATCGACGGGCTCGGGCGCGCTTGTTCTTGCCACGTCGCCATCCCTTACGGCGCCGAATCTGGGTACGCCGTCCGCCGCCGTTTTGACCAACGCCACCGGGCTTCCGCTTTCGACCGGCGTTTCGGGGACGCTCCCGGCGGCGCAATTTCCCGCCCTCGCAGGCGATATCGCGACCACGGCCGGTTCACTTGCCACGACAATCTCGTCCGGCGCGGTGACACTCGCCAAGATGGCGAATCTGGCGTCCGATTCGTTCATCGGTAATAATACGAGCGGCGCGGCCACGCCGCTCGCTCTCTCGGTCAGCCAAGCGCGCGTCCTGGGGGCCATAGATCAACTCACCAACGTCAGCGACACCGCTTATTCCGCGCTCGCGACTGATTATCTGATCTCCTATACAGCGATCACGGCGGCGCGCGTCGTTACGCTCCCGGCGGCATCGAGTTACGCGGCGGGACGCGCATTAACGATTCAGGACAAATCGGGTTCGGCAAGCGCCAGTCTGACGATCTCCGTCGCGCCGAACGGAACGGACCAGGTCAACGGCTCGAACACGACACAGGTCGTCATCAATTCGGCGCGTGGCCGCATCGAATTAATCTCGGACGGTTCGTCCAATTGGACTGCTCAGAGTCTTGCCTTCGTTGGCGATGCCACTGGAGCCGGATTCTCGTCGGGGACTGCTCTCACGCTCGCTACGGTCAACTCAGGCTCTGGCGCCGTGGGTTCTTCGACGGCCATCCCCGTCCTGACGACCAATGCAAAAGGGCTGGTGACGGCGCAATCGACCGCAGCGGTCGTCGCGCCCGCTGGGACGCTGACCGGAACCACGCTCGCATCCAATGTGCTCGCATCCTCGTTGACATCCGTTGGCACATTGTCGAGCGGTGCGGTGCCAGTCTCACTTTTGACTGGTCTTGGCACTGGCGTCGAGACCGCGATGACCAACGCACCCAATACGTCTGGAGGGTTAGCTCTCTATAGCAGCAGCAAATCACCTATCATTCTTGGGCAGCTTTATCTTCCCCTGATCCTGCCCTCCAGCGGGTCGATGGGGAATAACGGAGCACTAAGTGGTATCACGGCGCTCCCGACAATTTATGCTCACGCCTATATTTATATGCCGGCGGGAGCGATTTCGAGCGGCAGTATGGCAGGGTGGTATTATTACGTCGCGTCCTCCACGACTGCGGGAACAGTTTACAACAACACCTATAGCAGCGGCACTCCCACGATTCCTTCGTCACCCGCAGCCTTCTCGACGACGGGGCCGGGGGCGTATACGCAAACGACAAGCGTGGTAACGGCCTATTCTTTGACTATCGTGGGGGGCACGCTTGGCGCGGCCGATGCCGTGCAGGCAACGTCATCTTTCACTCTCAATGACAGCTCGAATAATAAGGTGTTCGATTCATACTTTGGATCGACTGCCTATGAGCTTGGCGGGGCGACCTTGACAACATACAAAGCTTTTACGGGGATTACCGGCTTCAGAAACCCGGGCTCCCTTTCGTCTCAGACAAGTACAACGACCATCAATTCTTATGGTTATGGCTATGACGTTGCACTTCCGGTATATGGCGCAATAAATACCGCGAGTAACCAGCCGTTGTTCTTCAATATCCAACTTACGGCCGCAACGGATTTCATCGTCATGGAAAATGCCGGCGTGCAACAAATCCCAGGAGTGCCGTGATGCACTCCTTAATTTCTCGCCAGAAATGCAATTCGTCGCATAGTCCTGACATTTCTAAACTCTCAGGCGACGACGCCTTGGCTTGATCTGGACAGAGCGGCGGTAGTCTTCATCGGCGCGTAACTTACGGCTTTTTGCGAAAGCCTACGCGGTTTGTTTACCAAGTCGCTATCGCCCAGGAATCCTCCTCGACAGCGTGGCCTGCTCTGCCCGTGACGATTCCCTAGTGCCCCGCGCCTAACTCAGAGAATCCATCATGATCGACTTGCCACAAGCGCTGGTCTGGCGCGATTGGGGACGCGCGCGCCCGTTGAGCCTGGCGCTGATCCTCGCCGTCCCCCACGCCCATGCCGCGTCCGCGCACCATCATCACCTCGGGCAACGGCGTGACCACGCCTTGCTCTCGCAACCCGTGTCCGGTGCGGCCGGGACCATGCGCGCCAGCTATTACGGTGTCGAATCGGGCACACGCACGGCGTCCGGCACGATCTTCCATCCCATGGGTTTCACCGCGGCGCATCGAACGTTGCCGTTCGGGACGCATTTGCGGGTTTGTTACCGCGCTTGCGTGATCGTCGTGATCAACGATCGCGGCCCCGCGAAATGGACTGGCCGCGCGCTCGATCTTTCCGAAGGCGCTGCGCGCGCCACCGGCCTTGAATCCGTGGGCGTTGCATCCGTTGAGGTTACGCGCCTCGATTGACATGTCTCGCCGCGCTAGCCACTCGCCTTTCGCCGCCATCCCGGCGGCGAAGCCCGGAGATTGAAAATGTTCCGGAAAATCCACGCGGGCCTCTCAGCCAATGCGGCTGCGCTGCTTGCGCTCAATGATCGGATAGAAACCATGTCAACAGCTTTCGATAATTTGACGGCCGCCGTTAATGCGCAAATCAGCGTGGATGCAGCTGCGGCGACCTTGATCAGCGGGATTGCCACTCAACTCAAAGCCACCAGCGACGATGCCGCGATTCAGTCCTTGGCGGATCAATTGACCGCGGCGGCGGCGCCGTTGTCCGCGGCTGTGGCAGCGAATACTCCGGCTGCGTCCGCCGCTCCCACCGCTGATCCTACGGACTCCTCCGCGCCAGCACCTGATCCCGCCGCTTCGTCCGAACAGGCTTCTAGTTAGCCGGGCCATCCTAACCGGCCCGGCCTTTTGGGCTGGGCCTTCTCACGGAGACAACGATGCCGCTGTTGTTTGATCACATAGCGTTCTTTGACGCTGTCCGCGTGAATATTTTCCACGGAATCTCCCAAACTCAGGTCGCTGGCTGCGAAGCGATCTTGACGGAGGCAGAGCGGCGCGGACTCGGAAATCCAGAAACGGCGTATATTCTCGCGACAGTTTTTTGGGAAACCGGCCGCGCCATGCAGCCGGTCAAAGAGATCGGCCAGGGCAGGGGGCGTGCTTATGGCATGGCCGATCCCGTAACTAAGAAGATCTATTATGGACGCGGGCTCGTTCAACTCACTTGGAAGGAGAACTACGCCAAATTCGCCAAGGTTTGCGGGGCGGATCTCGTCGATCATCCCGATCTCGCATTGCAGCTCCCGATCGCCTTGAAAGTCGTTTTTGAAGGGATGACCGAAGGCCTTTTCACAGGCAAAAAGCTTGGCGATTACCTCTCCGCTTCCATCCCGGACTATGCCGGCGCGCGGCGGATCGTCAACGGGACGGACCAAGCCAATACCATCGCCAGCTACGCGCGGCAATTCGAGGTGGCGCTCATTGCTGCCCCTGTCCCTGCCGCGCCGCCCGCATCCGCCACGGCCACTCAGCGGGGAATATTCAATCGTCTCAAGTCCTATCTCGGATATTGACAGGAGCTTATCATGAAATTCGACCTGATCTCGACCGCCGTAGCTCTCGTAACTTGGACCCTGGCCTATTTTCTTTTCATTCGCCATTGGCTGATGCAATATAAAACAACGGCCTCGATCATCACCCGCATTCAAGCGGCGGAAAACAATCTTCTTGCTAAAATCGGCATTTGGTTTGAAGCCAAAAAGGCACTGGCCGTGGGATTCCTCGCGTCTTTGTTTGGCGCGGCGCATACCGGTGCCATATCCACCGTCTCAGCCGCGAAGGCAACGGCCACCACTGTTGCATCGACTGTCAATGCGCTTCAGCCTGCCGATGTCGACGCGTTTAAAGACCAAAGCCTCTGGCATGGCCTATTGAACGATAGCGGGATCGAGTTGAAGATCATGTCGGTGCTGGCATTCATTACGGCGCTGCTTGCGGTCAAGGGACATGTGGCGGCCGCCAAGATCGTGCCCGCGATCCCGGCTCCGGCTGCTCCGGTGGCGCCGGGTGCAGCCACGCCCGCTGCGGCTCCCGCAGTCACTGCCCCTGCCGCCCCTCCCGCCCAAAGCTAAGGAGCGCTCGTCATGGCCTTTCTTGCGCTCATCATGCCGCCGATTAGCGGGATTCTCACGCCATTCGTGAAAGCGTGGTCCGATTATAAGCGGACGCAACTCACGACGGCGGAGGCAGGCTTCGCGGCGGCGGTATCGGCCGATGCTGATGTTGTGAAGGCGTCGTTGGCCGCCGATACCGCCGATAATGTGATCAAGGTGCAGCTCTATGGAAGCGGGATTTATCGCTTTGTGTCCTGGTTCGTTGGCGCGGCGGTCGCGATTCATTTTGGCTTGGTGTTCTGGGCAACGATATTAGCGTCCAAATTTCTGTTCGGCCGAGACATTCTTGGCGTTCCGCAAGCGCCGGGTCAGTATGGCGCTGTCTTTGAATGGGCGATCATTTCCAGTTTCTTCATCGTGCGTGCGTTGCATGGCGGCCCCTCCGATGTCACGCAGTGCCTCGGAAAGAAATCGTGAGGCTCGAGGTTCAACTCGAATGTCACGTTATGGGGCGGGCGGACTGATTCCGTTTTCCGCTGGGCGCGCGCAGCCTGTTCACGGAATTGGTTTTGCCACGGACTGACGTCCTAGAGGATAAAAGCTGATGCTTGTGGCCCAAGTGTCAGGATTATTTATTCTCCAGATTATAAGTTTGTGGGCCGGGTTACCAGCATTCGGCGGCCGCAATGCCGCGATCAGGGGTTGATGCGTGAGAGAGCTGATGGACTTCACCCCTGTGATATTGCCTTTCGTCAACGAAGCCTTGAAAGTTTTGGGTCTTTGGGCGATGGCGCCGGTTCTAGCGTGTCTCGTGGCTTGGGAGGTCAGGCGCAAGTTCATGGCGAAGGATGCTGAAATCGCGATGTTGCGCCAACAGAACGAAGAGTTACAAAGCAAGCGTTTGCAGGATGCACGGGAGATGATCCGCATTGCGGAATCTGGCACCGCCGCGACGGCGGCGCGGACTCAAAGCGATGAACGTTTTGCCGATCTCCTCGAGGCGCTTTTACGCAAGACGACGGGGACCGGCATTTTTGGATGGAGACGATAGTGTTTTGGCCAATACACCTTCCAATGTGGTTGGGATCGCAATTATCCAACCGTACCGCCGAATCGCCTGACCCCGTGGGGGATTGTTTGCGTGCGGCTGTCACCGAGAATGCTCGTGTCAAAGCCGACTGTGCTCGTTGTCACGAGGTCCGGGTTCAAGGGATCATGGATGAGTTGTTCGCGTCCGTGGCCGCGGCGGCGCAGCTCGAATTACCTGGTTGAAAGGTGGTTTGTCTCACGCATCGCGCGGGAGCCCTGGTTGATAGCCGAAGACGCGGGTGTAGCGCTCGATTTCCTTTTTGGGGCCTAGGAATTTCGCGGGATTGTCGGAGAGCTTCACGGCGGGGCGGCCATTCGCCTCGAAGACTTTGCAGACAAGAGACACCGGTTTGAGGTCGATGAGTTTCACCGCGGGCGCGCAGCCGGTGAAATCGTTTGTAAGGTTTGTCCCCCAGCCAATTGACACCTGGACTTTATCCCGGAGTGCCCGGACGGCCTCCTCGATGGAGTCGATTGTCATGGCATCGGAGAGAATGACGAGCTTTTCGCGGGGATCGCGTCCTCTCGATCGCCACCAGTCGATGAGTTCTTCCGCGGCTTCGATTGGTGGTTTGGAATCGGGACGGGCGCCGGTCCAATCCGCCGCCCAGTCCGGCGCGGCTGCGAGGAAGCTTGTGGTTCCAAACGTATCCGGCAACAAGACCAAGAGATTGCCGCCATAAAGTTTCGACCAGGCTTCGAGCACTTGGAACGGCGCGCGGCGCAGGCCTTCGTCATCGGTGGCTTCGGCGGCGAAAACCATTTGCAATTCGTGGGCATTCGTCCCGATTGCCTCGACACCGAGATCCATGGCGTGTTTGGTGTTGGAGGTCCCGGTAAAGTTAGGTCCGAGCCCTTCTTGGAGAGCGGCGACGCACCAGCGCTGCCACAAAAACCCATGGCGGCGCCGTGTTCCAAAATCGCCGAGCCGCAAGGGGCCTTCCTTGGCCAGGGTGCGTAATCTCTCGATCTTATCCCACAGCTTCGATTTTGCGCGGGCATAGAAGAGGTCGAGTTCAAAGCGGCTCATGGCGGCCATGGCGCGGCGCGCGCGCATCTCGTTGATGATTGCCAGCGCCGGCACTTCCCACATGGTCGTTTCCGCCCATAGTCCTTCGAAGCGCAGCTCGAGTTGTCCGTCGCGCTCTTGCAGTTGATAGGGGGGAAGTTGGAAGCCGGCGAGATAATCGATAAAGGCCGGTTCGAAAATCTGGTTGCGGCCGTAAAAGGAATTGCCCGCGAGCCAAACCAATTCGTTCCGCTTGAACCGCAAGGTCCTGGCATGGTCGAGTTGCTCGACCAGCTCGTCGCGGTCGATCCATTCCGCCAGTTTGATGGATTTCGAGCGGTTGACCAGACCGAAGGTCACATGGGTTTCGGGCTTGAGCTTCCAGATCATCTGGAGCATCAACAGCTTGTAGAAATCCGTATCGAGCAAGGTGCGAATGACCGGATCGATGCGGAAGGAGTGATCGTAGACGCGATTGGCGAGGTCGGGGATCAGGGCCACTGCGTCACCCCGTTTCCGTCAGCAGCCTGCCGGCCGCGGCCCGCGCTTCGTCGGTGATGGTCGCGCCCGCGAGCATCCGCGCGATTTCTTCTTGACGAGCGGCGGAGCCGAGCGTGGTGACCCGTGTCGCGACCCGCCGGCCCTGTTCGGTCGCGGCCTTGGCGATCTGGAAATGACCGCTAGCGCGAGCGGCGACCTGGGGTGCATGGGTGACGGCGAGAACTTGGACCTTAGCGGCAAGCCGCGCGAGGCGCTGCCCCATGGCATCGGCCACGGCGCCGCCGACGCCCGTATCGATCTCGTCGAACACAAGGGTCGGCGCCGAACCCTTGTTGGCGAGTGCCACTTTCAAGGCCAGCATGAAGCGCGCGAGTTCGCCGCCAGAGGCGATCTTCATCAGCGGTCCTGGCCGCGTCCCTGGGTTGGTCTCCACCCAAAAGCCGATGGCATCGATCCCCTCGGGGCCGGGCGCCTCGGGTTCGACTTGCGTGATGAACCGCGCGCGTTCGAGTTTTAGCGGCGGCAATTCCGCATTGACCGCGCGGTCGAGGGCGCTGGCTGCCTTTTTGCGCGCGGCGGAAAGCTTGTCCGCCGCGGCATCGTAAGCTGCTTTGGCCTCCACCAATGCGATGGCCAATCTTACGAGTTTGGCTTCATCGGCATCCAAGGCTTGGAGCGTGGCCGCGTGGGTTTCGGCAAGCGCGGGCAGGGCGTCGGCGGTCACCGCATATTTGCGCGCCGCGGCCCGAATCGCGAAAAGCCGCTCCTCGATCCGTTCCAATTCGTGGGGGTCGAATTCGGCATCCCGCAAAGCTTCGTCCAGAGTGTCGCGGGCGATGTCGAGCGCGGCAAGCGCGGCGTCCAGGGCTTGAACGCTTGGGCCAATGAGCGCCGGGGCTTGGGCCTGGCGCCGGTCGAGCCGCCGCAGGGTTCCGCTGAGGGCCGAGGCGGGCCCATCCCCTCCCAGAACATCCCTCGCATCGCGCAAGTCGGCGACGACTTTTTCGGCCGCCATCATCGCTTGCCGTCTTTGGGTCAGGGTGGCTTCTTCGCCTTCTTGCACCGCAAGCTTGGTGAGCTCCGCGTGCGCGTGGCGCAGGTATTCGGCCTCCGCTCGCACCGCCGCGACGCGTATTTCCTCGGATTTGCGCTCGGCTTCGATTGCTTTCACAGCCGCATGAGCCGAGCGGACTGCTTGCAGAGGGATGGCGAGGCCGCCGAAGGCATCGACGAGCTGACGATGAACCGTTGGCTCGACAAGGGCCCTGTCGTCGTGCTGGCCGTGAATTTCCACGAGCGTTTTGCCAAGCGCCCGTAGCGTCTGGACGCTCACGGGCTGATCGTTGACGAAGGCGCGCGTGCGTCCGTCCGCCATTTGCACGCGGCGCAGGATCAGATCGCCGGAAAGGTCGATGTCTTGCGCCAGCTCGCTGTCTCTGACGGGATGGCTGGCGGGGAGATCGAAGACGGCGGTCACTTGGCCCTGGCCTGCGCCTTCGCGCACCAGGGATCCGTCGCCTCGCCCGCCCAGCGCAAGGGAAAAAGCGTCGAGGAGGATGGATTTGCCCGCGCCGGTCTCACCCGTCAGCACGGTCATGCCTTCGCCGAGATCGAGGTCGAGCCGGTCGATCAGGACGATATCGCGGATCGACAACTGGACAAGCACGGGTGCCGCACGCCCTTGGTCAGGCCCGCCCGGGGCCAGAGGAATAGCCCCGCTTCAGCCAGTGGGGCGCCGTACCGTCTGCGTGCCAAACATTCGGCGGACCGTCAAGCAGGGCTACGGAAAGGGCCGGTCGCAGCCGTTTTTTCGCCCGGACCGTAACAGCCGCTACCCCACGCCCAGCTTCTTGAACGTCTTGGAAATCCAGGACCCCTGATTCTCGCTCGGCGCCAGATTCTCGCCCTTTAGGCGCGAATAAGCTTCCTTGTACCAGGGCGAGTCCGGGAAATTGTGGCCAAGCACGGCGGCGGCGGTTTGGGCTTCCTGCGGGAGGCCCATCGCGAGATAGGCTTCGGTGAGGCGTTCCAGTGCTTCCTCGGAATGCCGGGTGTCTTGATATTTGGCCAAGACGTTTCGGAACCTGTTTATGGCCGCCGTATATTGCTGCCGGATGAGATAATAGCGGCCAATCGATATCTCCTTGCCGGCAAGTTGATCGCGCGCCACTTGGACCTTGTAGCGGGCGTCATCGACATATTCGGACTTCGGAAATTTCGTAATCAGCTCTTGGAAGACCGCCACGGCCTTTTCGGCGCGTTCCTGATCGCGGGAGACGTCGGGAATTTGATTATAATAGCTCATCCCCTCGATATAGGTGATGTAGGCCGAATCCGACGAATTCGGATACAGCGTCAGGTAGCGTTTCGCCGAGCCGATCGCGTCGTCGAAACTTCCATTCTGATACTGGCTGAATGCCGTCATCAGCAGCCCTTTTCGCTGATATTGCGAATAGGGATAGGCCTTTTCGAGTTTGGAGAAGGACTTGGCGGCGTTCTCGAAATCCCGGGTCTTGAGCTCAGTCAGGCCCTTGTCGTACAGCTGGTCGGCCGGTGGATCCTTGAGAACCTTCGTCACGTATTTTTCAGGCGCGAACCAATTCATCGGGTTGAGGTTATCGAGAAAATCCGCGCGGGCGGTGACGGGGCCGGCGAGCGTAAGAAACGCCGTCAAGACGGTCAGGCTCGAACGAGCCTTGGCTGAAGAGAGGCGAAGCAAAGACGACATGCGGTATATCTCACGATAGCCCCTAAGGGCGCGCTGACGAGGCGGAAACCATTCCATAGCGCGAAACACCACGCCACGCTACTCCACAGCTGGCGCCTGGAGACGGCAATAATATGGCGGTTCTATCGCGAGGGGCCATGTTCCGGCCGCGCGCATCCCGTGCCGATCCGCGCCAAGAGACTGGAACCTATTGAAGTAACATAGGTTCCAGTGTCTTCGCGGGCGGATGTCAGCTTGTCTGACGGCGCAGGAAGGCGGGGATTTCCAGCTGGTCGTCTTCGCTTTGCCGGGCCGGCTGGGATGGGCGGCCATGCTGATCGAGGGGCTGCTGACGTTGGGCCGGCCCCGCGGCCGCGGGCCGCTTGGCATATTCCGAGTGGACCGCATTGGGCTGAGCGGGCCGGAAGCCTGGAAGCTGCGGCGCGGACTGATAGCCGAGTTGCGACATCCCCGGAGCTTGGCGCTCGGCAGCGGGTGCGCTTGCGATCTCATCCTGACGGCTCATCCCGAAAGCGGCAAGCCGTTCGAGCAAGGTCCGCCGCTTCACATCGGCCGGATTTTCCGTCTGGCCATAGTGCTGTTGGCGGATTTGATTCTGGACCGGAACCGGCAAGTCTTCGATCTGCGGCATGCGCTGGGGCCGGAGAACCGGAGATTCCGCCGCCGGCGGAATGAAGGGACCGGCATCGAATCGTTCGGGTTCGCGGGCTGCGGGACGCGGGGGCTCGGCATAGGCCGGGGCAGCGGGTGGCGCGACTTGCTGCAATTGCACGCCGGCCGGCATCGGCGCGGCGACGGGAGCAGGCGCGGGTTGATAGAGCTGCTGTGGGGCGGGGGCAGGTTGCTCGTAGAAAGGCGCCGGCTGCGGCGCCGGTTCGGGCGGCGGCGCGAAAGCCTCCGGCGCGGAGGCGGTGTAACGCGGCGCGGTCACGGGAGCCGGTGCTTCGGCTTGGCGGGCGGTGCTTTGCGCGCGAAGCCGGTTGGCGGCTTCGGCAATCCGCGCTTCGGGGGAATTAAAATCGCGCTGGCCCAGAGGCTGGTCGATCCCAGTGGCGACAACGGAGACGCGCACGATGCCGTCGAGCGATTCGTCGAAAGTGGCGCCCAGAATGATGTTGGCGTCCTCATCGACCTCTTGGCGGATGCGGCTTGCCGCTTCATCGACTTCATAAAGTGTGAGATCGTTGCCGCCGGTAATCGAAATGAGCAGGCCGCGCGCGCCTTTCATCGAGACTTCGTCAAGCAGCGGATTGGCGATCGCCGCTTCGGCCGCGAGGATGGCGCGCTTGTCGCCAGAGGCTTCGCCCGTTCCCATCATCGCCTTGCCCATTTCGCGCATGATGGCGCGCACGTCGGCGAAATCGAGATTGATGAGGCCTTCCTTCACCATCAGATCGGTGATGCAGGCGACGCCGGAATAGAGCACTTGGTCGGCCATCGAAAAGGCATCCGCGAACGTCGTCTTTTCATTGGCGATGCGGAACAGGTTCTGGTTCGGGATGGTGATCAGCGTATCGACGGCCTTGTGCAATTCGGCGATACCCGCCTCGGCCACGCGCATGCGGCGCTGACCTTCGAATTGAAACGGTTTCGTCACGACGCCGACCGTCAAAATGCCCATGTCCCGCGCGATGCGGGCGATGACGGGCGCGGCGCCCGTTCCGGTTCCGCCGCCCATGCCGGCCGTCACGAAGACCATATGCGCGCCGGCCAGATGATCGCGGATTTCCTCGAGAGCTTCTTCAGCCGCCGCGCGTCCGACTTCCGGCTGCGATCCCGCGCCTAAGCCTTCCGTGACTTGCAGGCCCATTTGAATGATGCGTTCGGCGCGAGACGCCGTCAGAGCCTGCGCATCGGTATTGGCGACGATGAAGTCCACCCCGATCAGCCCGGACACGATCATGTTATTGACGGCATTCCCACCGGCGCCGCCGACGCCGCAAACCATGATCCGGGGCTTCAATTCCCGCAATTCCGGAGCTTTCAAATTGATCGTCATCTTCTGGCCTCTTGCGGGTTTGAGCGCCGCGGCGCCCGGTTTATCTCACGTGATTCGTGCAAGTTTGGAAATGGCCTCCGCGCCATTTTTGCGACCTGCGGCATTTCAGAAACTATCCTTCAGCCAGCGTCCGACGCGGGCCATGTAATTGTCGTTGTCCGGTTCGCGGAAAGATTTGGACCCAACCGGCTGGAAATGCTCGATACCGCTGACTTGCGGATAGACCAGCAGACCGACAGCGGCGGAAAAGGCTGGCCCTTTGGCGGATTCCGGCAGGCCTTGGATTCCGAGCGGCCGTCCGATGCGGACTTGCCCAGAGAGGATTCGTTTGGCTGTCTCGGCGAGGCCGGCGAGCTGACTGGCGCCCCCCGTGAGCACGATCCGGCGCCCGGAATGCGCGGGAAAACCCGCCGCTTGCAAACGGTCGCGCACGAGTTCGAGAATTTCCTCGACCCGCGGCTTGATGATTCGCGTCAATTGCGATTTCGGCAAATGCGTCGCGTGATCGCCGTCGTCTCCCACTTGCGTCACGGCAATCGTTTCGCGTTCGTCGGACGCGGCGGCCAGACAAGACCCATGGAGTGTCTTGAGCCGTTCGGCATCGGCCAAAGGGATGTTGAGGCCGCGTGCGAGGTCCGACGTGACATGCCTGCCGCCGACGGCGAAAGCATCCGCGAAAGTCAGATTGCCACCGGAAAAAACCCCGGTCGATGTGGTTCCGCCACCGATATCGATGATCGCCGTACCGAGTTCGGCTTCGTCGTCGACTAGCGCGGAAAGTCCGGACGCATAAGGCGTGGCGACCAGGGCCTCGATCGAAAGATGGCAGCGTTCCACGGCCAGCATCAAATTGCTGGAGGCACCGGAATCGCAGCTCAAGACATGCATGGCGGCGCCGAGTTCGTCGCCGATCAAGCCGCGCGGATCCCGGATGTTCTTGGCGCCGCCCAGCGAAAAGCCGGTCGGGAGCGAATGCAGGACAAGACGTCCCGGCACGACATGCGCGTGGCAAGCTTCCAGCACGCGATGCACTTCGCTATCGGAGACGGCGTGGCCGCCGACGGCGATTTTGGCGTCGAAGAATTGGGAGGAGAGCCGCCCGCCCGTATTGTTCACGATGACGCTTTGAACCTGGACGCCGGCCATGCGTTCCGCCGCATCCACGGCGAGGCGGATCGCGCCTTCCGCCGCCTCCATATCGACGACGGTGCCGCCTTTGATTCCGCGCGAGCGTTGGTGTCCGATGCCGAGAATACGGCACCGGTGCGTCCGGCCGCGCAGCATTTCAGAGGGCTCGATCGGCTGAAGCCGCGCAATCAAGCACACGATCTTCGACGTGCCGACATCGAGCACGGAAAGAATGGCGCTTCGCTTGGCCGAGAGGGGGCGCATGCGCGGCGGCAGCGGACCGGAGCTCATGTCTGCGCGCCTTTGCTTTTGTTCTTCTTCGCCAGCGCCGCATCCCTTGCGCTCGCGGCGTCCTCGGTGAGGCGCGCCACGATCCGGCCGGGAATCCGCAAGTCGATCGCGAGAATGTCCTTTTCCAAAATATGGCTATCGTGCTCGACCAGAGCCAAGCGCGACAGAGCTTGCGCCGGATCCTTCTCCGGCAGGACAATCTCCACGCCGCTGTTGGTTTTCAGGGTCCAACGCCGTCCCGCGACATAAATGCCCGCGCGGATTCTCGGCCGCAAATCGCCGGCCGCGTCGAGCAACGCGGTGTATTCGGCGATCTTTCCATTGGCGCCTTCCCCCGTCACGAGCGGCAGATTCTCATATCGGGCATCGTGCAAGTCATCGATCACCGTGCCATCCGCCGAAACGATCGAGATCGAGCCATCCTTCTGCCAGAGCGCATAAGGTTGGCGCTCTTCCACCTCGATCAGAAGGCGGTTGGGGAAAAGTTTGGTGACACTCGCGTCCTTGATGAACGGCACGGCCCGAAGCCGCGCGCGCAGATCCGCGACGTTCAAAAAGATCAGCGAATTGCGGGGGCTGACGCCTGCAAGGCTCAGAATTTCATTCTCGGTCAATTCGCGCGCGCCAGTGATCGTCACGGCCTTGATCGCGAACCCGGATGCTTTTGCGATCTGATCCGGGATCGTCCCTTGGCTTTGGATGAAAGCGCTATATGCGCCGCCTTGCGTGAAGCCGTAGAGACCCGTCGCCGCGAACAAAGCGAGCACCAGAATAGAGCCGGAATGCCGCCGGTGCGCGAAGTCGATCGCTTTTTGAATCAAGTCGTTGCGTGGATGCCGGCGTGTCGCGCGCGAAGGCTGGCGGAGCTGATTTGACGGCGCCTGACTTAACGTGAAAACGGTTTCGCGAGACGCCGCCGATAGGGCAAACGGGGGTGGTGCAAGGGCGTTTGCAGCATCCTTCAACGATCGCAGGAGGCGTCGTCCACCATCCATCTAACAAGCTCACCGAATGTTAGGCCAATATGGGCCGCCAGCTCGGGCACCAGGGACGTCTCGGTCATGCCGGGTTGCGTGTTGACCTCCAATACGACGAGTTCGCCCGTACCTCCGGGGCGATCGTCATACCGAAAATCCGCACGGCTCACGCCGCGGCAGCCAAGTGCCTGATGGGCCCTTAGAGCCAAGTCTTGAACATATTGGTAAATATTTCCTTTAAGTTTTGCCGGAAGGACGTGAATTGATCCGCCTTTCGCATATTTCGCATGGTAGTCGTACCAGCCCCCGTCCGCCGCCTGTATCTCTATGACGTCCAAAGCTTTTCCGCCGATGACGGCACATGTGAGCTCGCGTCCGGCGACGAATTTTTCCACCAGGACCATGTCGCCATGCCCCCATTCGGACGAAGTTAATTCTTGCGGGGGATGGGCGTGATCCTCGTTCACGATCAAAATGCCGACCGACGAGCCCTCGCTGACCGGCTTGATGACGTAGGGCGGCGGCAAAGCGTGGGTCTTGGCGGCTTCTAACCGGTGGAGCGTCACGCCATCGGCGACGGGAATGCCGGCGGCGCGCATCACATCCTTGGCTTTGTCTTTTTGCATCGCGAGCGCGGAGGCCAGCACGCCGGAATGGGTATAGGGAATTCGCAGCATTTCCAGAATGCCCTGGACGATGCCGTCCTCCCCATACTTTCCATGCAGCGCGTTGAAGACCACATCCGGCCGCAGCCGCGCCAGCGTCTCGCCGATGGCGTGGTCGACGTCGAGGCGGGTCACCTGGAAGCCTTGCCCCTCCAGGGCCGTGGCACAGGCCTCGCCCGAGCGTAGGGAAACCTCCCGCTCGGCCGAAAGCCCGCCTAAGAGAACGGCGACATGTTTGGTCATTTTGCTTTTGTTCCCCTATACGCGTTGGCTGGCGTTTCTCCCGTCATTGCGAGCGAAGCGAAGCAATCCATCTCGCCCCCCTGAACCACGATGGATTGCTTCGCTGCGCTCGCAATGACGACTACCCACGGTTCGGGCGTCGGTGACTGGAGTTGCAGCAGTATTTCTGGGTCCTGTTTTATTTGTCCGTTGGTGAGTTGCTAAGGAAAATACGTCGTCCCACCCTGGCGATTTCCCATTCGAGCATAACGCCGGAGCGTTCGAAAACCCGCGCGCGCACGATTTCGCCGAGGTCTTCGAGATCCGCGGCTGTCGCGCTCCCCCGGTTGATCAGAAAATTCGTATGCAATTCAGAGACCTGCGCTCCGCCATGGATCAAGCCCCGGCAGCCCGCTTGGTCGATCAGCGCCCAGGCCTTTTCGCCCGCTGGATTCTTGAACGTCGAGCCGCCGGTGCGTTGATTGACCGGTTGGGTCGCGCCGCGTGCTTGGGTAATCCCGGCCATCTCCGCGCGGATCGCTTCGGGGTCGCCGGGCGTTCCGCGGAACACGGCGCTGGTGAAGACGATATCTTCCGGCAAACCGCAATGGCGGTAGGTGAAATCCATGTCCCGCGCCGCGAACGTGTGGACCGTGCCGTCGCGGCCAACGCCCCGCGCGGAGACCAAAATATCCCTGATCTCCGCGCCATAGGCTCCGGCATTCATCCGCAAGGCGCCGCCGATCGAGCCGGGAATGCCGCGCAGAAACGAAAAGCCGGAGAGTCCCGCTTGCGCCGCGCTCGAGGCGAGCTTCACATCCGGCACGGCCGCCCCAGCCGTAATTTCCAGCCCCTCGATGGCTTGCCCGGCGAAGGGCTTGCCGAGCTGGATCACCACGCCATCCACACCGCCGTCGCGAATCAAGAGATTCGATCCCAAGCCGATGGTGAGAACGGGAATGGCTGGATCGAGCTTCCTAAGAAAATAAGCGAGATCCGCTTCGTCCGCCGGCGAAAACAGCATTTGCGCCGGGCCGCCCGTCTTGAACCAAGACAGAGGTGCCAGCGGGACGCCGGTTTCGAGCGTCCCCCGCAGGTCCGGCATCGCGCGGCGGAGCGCGCTGAAGGGGCCGCCGTCCATCAGCTTTTGTCACCTGCCGCGAGCTGACCCGGCAGAGCATAGGCCCATTGCGTGATATTTCCGGCGCCGAGCAGCACGACGTAATCGCCGGGATGAGCGAGGGTGCGAATGAGATGCGGCAGTTCCGCCGCGCTTTGCAGCGCCAGCACCTGGCGATGCCCATGCGCCTTGATCGCCTGCACCAGCGTATCGCGGTTGACGCCGTCGATCGGCTTTTCGCCGGCCGGATAGACATCTGCGATGATGACGCTGTCGGCATCGTTCAGGCAGGTCGCGAATTCGTTGAACAGCGATTGCAGCCTGGTATAGCGGTGCGGCTGCACGACGGCGATGACCTGCGCCTTGGTCGACGCGCGGGCCGCCCGCAAGACCGCCGCGATTTCGACGGGATGATGGCCGTAATCGTCGAAAATGGCGACGCCGTTCCACTCGCCCGTCTTGGTGAAGCGCCGCTTCACCCCGCCGAAATTCCCCAAGCCCGTCCGGATTTCCTCCGCGCTCATGCCGAGCTGATGGGCCACGGCCAGCGCTGCTGTCGCGTTCAGCGCATTATGCAGTCCCGGCATCGGCATGACGAGATCGTCGAGCCGTGTTTGCGTATTGGTCTTGCGGTCCCGGATGATCACCGAAAAGCGAGAAACGCCGCCGCTGAGATCGACATCCACCAAGCGCACGTCGGCTTGCGGGGTTTTGCCATAGGTGATCACCCGGCGATCCTCGATCCGGCCGACGAGTTCCTGCACGGTGGGATGATCGAGGCACATGACCGCGAAACCGTAGAAGGGGATGTTCTCGACAAAGGCGCGGAATGCGTTCTTGATCGCCTCGAACGTCCCGAAATGATCGAGATGTTCGGGATCGATATTGGTGACCACGGCGACATCGGCCGGCAGTTTCAGGAACGTGCCGTCGCTCTCGTCGGCCTCGACCACCATCCAATCGCCGCCGCCGAGCCGCGCATTGGTGCCATAGGCATTGATGATGCCGCCGTTGATGACGGTCGGATCGAATTTCCCCGCATCGAGCAACGTGGCGACGAGCGATGTCGTGGTCGTCTTGCCGTGGGTTCCGGCAATGGCCACGCAATGTTTCAGCCGCATCAATTCGGCCAGCATTTCGGCGCGCCGCACCACCGGCAGGCGGCGTTCGCGGGCGGCCGAAAGTTCGGGATTGTCGCGCTGGATCGCCGTCGAGACCACGACGACTTCGGCCTGGCCGAGATGGGCCGCGTCATGGCCGACGAAGATCGTCGCGCCCTTTTCGCGCAGGCGCACCACATTGGCGTTTTCCGAGGCATCCGAGCCTTGGACGGTATAGCCGAGGTTCAACAGGACTTCGGCGATTCCCGACATGCCGATCCCGCCGATTCCGACGAAATGGATGGGTCCGAGTTCGGCCGGTAGTTTCATTCTGGCTCCTCTGGCGACATCAGACGTTCCACGAGATCGGCAAGCCGTTCGGCGGCGTCGGCGATACCCGTCCGCCGTGCCGCGAAAGCCTGGGCCGCGAGGCCCTCGCGATCGAGCATCGCTTGCCGGATCGTATCCGCCAACCATTCCGGTGTAAAAAGCGCCTGTTTGATGACAAGGGCCGCTCCGGCCTTTTCCAGGACGGCGGCATTGGCGGCTTGATCCTGGTCCAAGGCATGGGGCAGAGGCACCAGGATCGACGGCCGGCCGATGACGGCGAGTTCCGAAACGGTCGAGGCGCCGGCGCGGCCGATCACAAGATGGGCTTCCGAGATACGGTCCGGCAGATCCGTGAAAAAGCTCTCGACCTCCGCTTCGACGCCGAGGGCCGCATAGGCCCGGCGCACCCGCGCTTCATCCTCGCCGCGTGCTTGTTGGACGATGCGGAGTCTCGCGCGTTCCTCTGGCGTCATCAGCGCGATGGCCGCCGGGACGATATCCGACATCACCCGCGCGCCCTGCGACCCGCCGGTGACGAGCAGGCGTAAAACGCCGCCCTGAAAGCCGGGATAGGGGCGGCGCGCGGCCTGGATGACGCTCGGCCGCACCGGATTTCCCGTGAGATAGGTCTTGGCCTCGATGCGCGCATTGCCGCAGGCGAGATGATCGAATCCTTTCGCCACCGCTTTGACCCGGCCGGCGAGAAATTTGTTGGCGCGTCCCATGACGGCATTTTGCTCGTGCAGGATCGTGGGCACTTTGAGTTGCGCGGCGGCAAGCACGGGCGGCACGGTGGGATAGCCGCCAAATCCAACCAGCGCGCGGGGTTTGACGGCACGGATGATTTTTCGCGCGGCTTGCGTGCCCCGGATCAAGGTGACGATCGCGCGCGCACGCGCGAGGATCGAGCCGCCGCTGGGCGTCGCCGCCGGCACGCGATGGACCCTCCGCGCCGGAAAGGACGCGCCATAACCGGCCACGCGGTCATCCGTGATCAATTCCACGGCGTAGCCTCGCGCGATCAAGGCTTCGCTCAGCGCTTGGGCCGGAAACAGATGCCCCCCGGTTCCCCCAGCGGCAATCATGATGGGACGTTGGCTCATGCGACCTGTTCCAGCCGCCCGGCTTCGTGCTGATGGGCCTGCCGGTCCGGGGGCGCTTGCTCGAATGTTTGCCGCTCGCTTTCGTAAAGCACCTCCGAGCGCGGCCGTTTGCGGGTCACGGCCAGCAGGAATCCCATGCCGATCGAGAGCGAGATGAGCGACGAGCCGCCATAGGAGATGAAGGGCAAGGTCATGCCCTTGGCCGGCATCAGGTGCAGGTTCACCGCCATATTGATCGCGGCCTGGATGCCGAACAGCATGACGAGCCCGGCGCCCGCGAAACAGCAGAAGGGATCTTCGTTGCGGGCGGATCTCAAGAGGCCGCGCACGACGATGAAACCGAAGAGGGCGCAGAGGGCGATACAGGTGACGATGCCGAATTCCTCCCCGGCGACAGCGAAAATAAAGTCGGTATGGGCGTCGGGCAGAATGCGCTTGATCGTGCCTTCCCCCGGACCCTTGCCGAACCAACGTCCGCTTATGATGCTTTCGAGCGCCGTGTCGACCTGAAACGTATCGGTCACCCCGTTCCCGCTGCTGGGATCGAGGAATTTGAGAATGCGGGCACGGACATGCGGTACCAATTTATAGGCTAGCAGCACGCCGCTCAGGCCGAAGCCGCCGATTCCAAAAACCCAGAACCAGTGCAGGCCGGCCATGAAGAACAAGGCCGCCCAAACCAACGAGACCAACATGGTCTGGCCGAAATCGGGCTGCAGCATCAAGGGGACGACGGTCAGGGGAAACAACAGGAGCGCGATCGTCGTCCCGGGAACGTCGCGGCGTTTTCCGCCTTCCGAAAAGGCCCATGCCGCGAGGATCACGAAGGCCGGCTTGAGAAATTCGGAGGGTTGGATGCCGAGAATCCAGCGTTTCGCGCCCTTGACCTCGTGACCGAACAGAAGCGCGAAAATAATCAGACCCATCGATACGACGAACAGGATCATTGCCGCCCGGCGGACTTGCCGGGGGCTGAAAAAGGACGTGCCGATCAAAATTGCGATGGCGGGCAGCAGCGCCAAAGCTTGGCGGTTCACGAAATGGAAGGTGGGCAGGCCGATTCGCTCGGCAACCGGTGGACTCGCCGCCATGGTCAGAACCAGGCCCGCGACGATGAGCGTGGCCAGCGAGGCCAGAAGCCAGCGATCGATCGTCCACCACCAGTCCGCGAGGGCGGTCCGTTGCGCGCGAGATACCATGTCGTCTCCCCAGACCCGTTGGCACCTTGCCTCCCGCACCCGCGGGACAAACGGCGATCATGTGCCAAACCGCCCCGGCGGGCGGATCCATCCGTCATTATGGAAGGAAATTGTTAACCTTGCCTTTCACCGCGCGGTGGCCAGCAGGTCTTGGACGAGCGCGCGAAAATAGTTGCCGCGCTTTTCGAAATCGCTGAACTGATCGAACGAGGCGCAGGCTGGCGACAGCACCACAGCTTCGTCTTGGCCGGTGCCGGCGGCATCATGGGCCGCGCGTTCCACCGCGACGTCGAGCGTGCCGCAGCGCTCGTAGAGCACGTCGTGGCCAAGCGTGGCGGCGAAGGCCTCGCTGGCCTCGCCGACGAGATAGGCTTTGACGACACGGGGAAACAGCGGACGCAGCGGCTCGATCCCGCCCTCCTTGGCCTTGCCTCCGATGATCCAATGCAGGCGCGGGAAGGAGAGCAGAGCCTTTTCCGCCGCATCGGCATTGGTGGCTTTCGAATCATTGATGAAGAGCACGCGGCCGAGCCGGCCGATCTGTTCCATGCGATGGGCGAGGCCGGGAAAACTCCGCAGCGCCGCCTGCAGGCGGACGAGGTCGTCCGCATCGGCGCCCAAAGCCGCAATGGCGGCGGCGGCGTTTTGGGCATTATGCGCGCCGCGCAGCGAAGGGATCCCGGCGAGATCGGCGATTTCGACAGACGTGCCGCCGCGATGACGAAACAGCTTCGTGCCTTTGAGCGTGATTCCCCGCTCGACCTTGTTCCCCGCGACCGAAATGCGCTCGACATTCTTGCCGTGGGCGCTCAAGCGCGCGGCAATGGCGGCGCAATCGGCGTCGTCGATGGAGACAATGGCGGTGTCCGCGCCCGCCACCAGCCGCTCCTTGACCGCCGCGTAATGGGCCATGCTGCCGTGCCGGTCGAGGTGATCGGGGGTCAGATTGAGCAGAATGCCGGCGGTGGCGTTCAAGCCGGGCGCGAGATCGATCTGGAACGACGAGCATTCCACGACATAGACGCGGGACGGGGTGGGCGGTTCCAACTCCAGCACCGGCGTGCCGATATTGCCGCCCATTCCCGTTTCGTAGCCGAAGCTTCTGAAGAGATGCGCGGCGAGCGCCGTCGTCGTCGATTTGCCATTGGTGCCGGTAATCGCGATGAGCCGGGACTGCGGCGCGCGGGCAGCCCGTTCGCGGCAGAACAGCTCGATGTCGCCGATAATGGGAACGCCGGCCGCTTGCGCCTTGATCACGCTCCAATGCGGCGCGGGATGGGTGAGCGGAACGCCGGGCGCGAGGACGAAGGCGTCGAATTGCGACCAATCGGCGGTTTGCAGATCGGCGAGCGTGACGCCAACGGACGCGGCCTTGGCGCGCGAGGTCTCGTTGTCGTCCCAGGCGGACACTTCGGCGCCGCCCGACATCAACGCTTGGGCAGCCGTCACGCCCGACGCGCCGAGGCCGAACAGTGCGAGTTTCTGGCCGGAAAAGGATGTCAGCGGAATCATCGGATCACATGCTACCGGAGTTTGAGCGTCGAAAGCCCGATCAGGGCCAAGACGAAGGCGATGATCCAAAAGCGCACCACGACTTGCGGTTCGGACCAGCCGAGCTGTTCGAAATGATGGTGGATCGGCGCCATTCTGAACACGCGCTTGCCCGTGAGCTTGAAGGAGGCGACTTGCACGATCACGGAGACGGCCTCGAGCACGAACAGGCCGCCGACGATCACCAAGACGATTTCATGCTTCACCGCGACGGCGATCGTGCCGAGCAGCCCGCCGAGCGCCAGCGATCCCGTGTCCCCCATGAAGATTTGCGCGGGCGGCGCGTTGAACCAGAGAAAGCCCAGGCCCGCGCCGATCAAGGCGCCGCACACGACAGCCAATTCACCGCCGCCGATCACGAAATTGATCCCGAGATAGGTCGAGAAAATGGCATTTCCGGCGAGATAGGCGATAATTCCGAACGTGCCCGCCGCGATCATCACGGGCACGATAGCCAGGCCGTCGAGCCCATCCGTCAGATTGACGGCATTGCCCGAGGCGACAATCACGAAGGCGCCGAAGACGACGAAGAACAAGCCAAGATCGACGATATAGCCGTTGATGGCCGGGATCGACAAGGCGGTCGTATGCACGGTGCCGTAATGCATCATGAGATAGCAGGCGACCATGGCAATGCCGGCTTCGAGCGCGAGCCGGAGGCGGCCGGAAAAGCCCGCGTGGGTCTGCCGCGTGACCTTGAGATAATCGTCGTAGAAGCCGATGAGGCCGAAGCCGGTCATGACCAGCAGAACGATCCAGACATAATGGTTTTTCAGATTGGCCCAGAGCAGGGTCGAGACGATGAGACCGGACAGGATCATCAACCCGCCCATGGTGGGCGTGCCCTTCTTGGTGAGCAGATGGGATTGCGGACCGTCGAGACGGATCGGCTGTCCCTTTCCCTGTTTCAGGCGGAGGGCGGCGATGATCCGGGGCCCGAAAAAGAACACGAAGAACAGAGCCGTGAAAATGGCCCCGCCGGTGCGGAACGTGATGTAGCGGAAGAGATTCAGCGGCCCAAAATGGGGCGAGAGTTCCGCGAGCCATGCGAGCATTGAACGATTCCCCGGCTAGTTGGGCGCCGGGGCGGCATGCCGCTCCTTGAGGGCGCCGACAATCGGCGCCATGCGGCTGCCATTCGATCCTTTGACGATCACGATATCGCCGGCCTGCACGGCTTCGAGCACGGCCGGTTCGAGATCGGCGGCGCGCTCGCGCCACGTGACCGCGACTGAATTGGGGAGCGCCGCCACCAGCGAGCGCATCAGAGGCCCCGCCGCGAAGACCAGATCGAAGCCATTGGCGACGAGATCCTCGGCGAGACCTTCGTGCAGCGAGGGCCCGTGGTGGCCAAGCTCCAGCATATCGCCGAGGACGGCGATGCGGCGGCCGCGCGGACCCGGTTTTAGCGTTCCGGCCATGGCGAAGGCGGCCCGCATCGAGGCCGGATTGGCATTGTAGCTTTCGTCGATCAGCGCGAACGGGCCCGCCGGGGTCGCCACCAGCACTTTTTCGCCCCGGCCTTTCTGCGCCTCGAAAAAGGCCAAGGCTTTCACGGCGGCGTCGAGATCGGCCCCGGCGCTCTGGACCGCCAGCAGGACGGCGAGCGCGTTTTCGGCGAGATGCCGGCCTTGCGTGCCAAGCCGGAAGGTCAGGGTTTCTCCCGCTATCGTCGCCGTCACGACCGAATGGCCCGAGACCGGTGAAAAGCCGATGATTCGCGCATCGGCATCTTCATGCGCGCCGAAGCTCAAGACACGGCCGGCGGGGGAGCGGCGCGCCGCCGCCGCGAGGCGCTCGAAATAGGGACTGTCGCGGTTGATGATGGCGGTGCCACCGGGCTCCAGCCCCGAAAAAATCTCCGCCTTCGCATCGGCAATGGCTTCGACCGAATCGAAAAATTCGAGATGGACGGGGGCGACCGTGGTGACGATGGCGATATGCGGGCGCACCAGAGCGCTCAGCGGCGTGATCTCGCCCGCATGGTTCATGCCGATTTCCGCGACGGCGAAGCGGGTTGGCTTCGGCATGCGCGCGAGGGTCAGCGGCACGCCCCAATGGTTATTGTAAGAGGCCACCGAGGCATGGACGGCGCCGCTGGGGGCGAGCGCTTGTCGAAGCGCCTCCTTGGTCGAGGTCTTGCCCACGGAGCCGGTCACGGCGATCACTTGGGCCTGGGTGCGCGCGCGGGCGGCCCGCCCGAGAGCCACCAGGCTTTCCAGGACGTCATGCACGACATAAAGCGAGCCAGACCCGCGTAGCTGTTCCGCATGAGCCTCGTCGATCACGGCCGCCGCCGCCCCCGCCTGAAACGCCGCGGCGACATAGTCGTGCCCGTCGGAATTGTCTCCGGTGATGGCAAAAAAGAAATCGCCGGGTTGGAGGGTTCGCGTATCGATTGAAATGCCCGAGACCTCCGGCGGCACGGTGCCGCTCACGCGCGCGTCGAGCGGCGCGACGAGGCCAAGGCCCGTCCAGAGCGGATCATGCTGTGCGGTGTTTGTCATGACGGGTGGTTCTGCAAAGCGCGGCGGGCGCAGTCAAGGTCCGAAAAGGGAAGCACCCTGTCGCCGATGATCTGGCCGGTTTCGTGACCTTTTCCCGCAATCACCAGGACGCCGCCGGGGCCGAGGCTCGCCACCGCGGACTCGATGGCGCTGGCGCGATCCCCGATTTCCACGACTTCGGCATTGCCGTGGGCGGCGCCGGCGAGGATCGCGGCCCGGATCCGGTCTGGCTGTTCCGAGCGCGGATTGTCGTCGGTGACGACGACCCGGTCGGCCAAGCGGGCCGCGATCTCCCCCATGATCGGCCGTTTGCCCTGGTCGCGGTCTCCGCCGCAGCCAAACACCACGATCAAGGGGCCGCTGGCGAGCGGCCGCAGCGCGGTCAAAACTTTGTCGAGGGCGTCGGGCTTATGGGCATAATCGATGAAAACAGGGGCGTTCCCGCGCCGTCCCGCCAGTTGCAGGCGGCCCGGCGCGCCTTCCAGCGTCTCCAGGGCCGCGAGTACCTCGGGGGCCGGGCTGCCGGTGGCGATGCAGAGACCGGCGGCGACGAGGGCGTTGGACAGCTGGAAATCCCCGGCGAGCGGCAGCCGGGTCTTGAACGCCCGTCCTTCGGCCTCGACCGTCAGCTCGCTCCCGAGGGCTCCGGGCCGGACGGCGGTCAATCGCAGATTGCGGCCCGAGCGGCCGGCCGTAAAGACGTGTAATCGTCGCGCGGTCGCGGCGGCGATGACGGCCGGTGCCGCGTCGCTATCCCCGTTGATCACGGCGGGCTGGCCGGGCGCCAGCAACGTCTCGAACAGCCGGAGCTTGGCCTCGAGGTAGGCCTCCAAGGTGAGGTGATAATCCAAGTGGTCGCGCGAGAGATTGGTGAAGGCGCCGGCTGAGAACCTGACACCGTCGAGCCGCCTCTGTTCGATCCCATGCGACGAGGCTTCGATCGCGAGATGGGTGACGCCGTCTCGCGCGAGTTGATCGAGGCTTCGATGCAAGGCGATCGGACCCGGCGTCGTCAGGGAGCCGTACACGGCGCCTTGCGGCGCGACGATCCCCAGCGTGCCCAGCGAAGCCGCCTGATGGCCGAGCTTCGTCCAGATCTGCTGGCAAAAAGAGGCGACCGAGGTCTTGCCGCTGGTGCCGGTGACGGCGGCGATGGTCGCGGGCTGAAGGGGATAGAAGACCGCGGCCGCGAGCGCCAAGGCGCGGCGGACATCGTCGACGAGAATGAAGGCCGTGCAAGCGCTGGGTCCGGGCGGCTGGCGCTCGGCGACGACGGCGGCGGCGCCCTTGGCGACAGCCTCGCCGATAAAGGCCGATCCATCCGCCTTGACACCGGGGATCGCGAAAAAGGCCCAGCCCGGCTCGACCCGGCGGCTATCGTCGGTCAGGCCTTTCACGTCGATATTTCCCAAGGCGCCCGGACAGGAGGCCTCGGGTAAAAGTGCGGCGAGCCGCGTCAGTGGAGTTCTCCCGTGGCATGCTGCGGGGTGTTGGCAAAACCATAGCCCAATTGCGCCAGCAGCGGGAAGGGTAGGACGGGAAGATCGATCCGCGGCGTGATGCCGAGAATCGGGACCACCCGCTCGATGATCTTGCCGGTCACGGCGCCGGAGTTCCAGGCGGCGGTGCGAAAGCCGTAGGTCTCCTTGGACCCTTGCGGTTCGTCCATCAGCGTCAAGAAGAGATAACGCGGTTTGTCGGCGGGCAGCAGCGCCATGAAGGTCGTGAACACCTTGTCCTTGGAATAATGACCATGGATGATCTTATCCGCCGTGCCGGTCTTTCCGCCAATGAAATAGCCGGGAATGTTGGCGTTGCGGGCGGACCCGATCTCCGCATTGAGCCGCATGAGATAGCGTATGGATTCGGAGACATCGGGGCGCACGACGCGGGGCGCGTCGCGTTTGGCATCCTCCTCGCCGCGCTTCAGAAAAGTCGGCGTGATCATCACGCCGCCGTTGACCAGCGCGCCGACCGCCATCAAAGCCTGCAGTGGCGCGACATTCAGGCCTTGGCCGAAGGCAATGGTGATGGTGTTGAGTTCGCTCCAGTTTTTCGGCACCAGCGGCTCGGCGCTTTCTGGCAGTTCGGTGCGCAGGCGGGTCAATTGCCCCATCTTTCGCAGAAAGGCCTTATGGCCTTCGACGCCGACCATCATCGCCATCCGCGCCGTGCCGATATTGGAGGAATGGTAGAAGACTTCCGGCACGGTCAGGATGCGATGTTCGCCGTGGAAGTCGTGGATGGTGAAGCGCCCGTAGCGCAAATTGTCGCGGGCATCGACACGCGAGTTCAGATTGACCTTGTTGGTCTCCAACGCCATGGCGATGGAGATCGCCTTGAAGGTCGAGCCCATTTCGTAGACGCCGACCGACAGCCGGTTGATATGGTTGGGATCGAGCGCATCGGCCGGGTTGTTCGGGTCGAAATCCGGCAGCGAGGCCATGGCGACGATCTCGCCGGTATTGACGTCGAGAATGGCGGCGGCGCCGGCTTTGGCCTTATATTTTTCGACGCCTTTTTCCAGTTCGTCGCGCACGGCATAGGTGACGCGCAAATCGAGCGAGGTTACGAGCGGCTTCAAGTCATCCGGCGCGAGCTTGAACCCCGCCCCATGCAGATCGCTCAAGCCTTGGCTGTCGATATATTTCTCGAGGCCCGAAATGCCCACGCCATCGAGATTGGCGAAACCCAGGACGTGGGCCGCGATGGGACCGTTGGGATAGATGCGCTTATTCTCGGGCAGGAAGCCGACACCGGGAAGGCCGAGGTGAAAGATCTCTTGCTGTTCCTTCGCGGTGACCGCCCGCTTGACCCAGACGAAGCCCTTGCGCGATTCGAGTTTCGTGCGCAGCTCCTTGGCATCGACATCGGGCAGGACGGCGGTGATGAGTTCGACCGCCTCGTCCTTGTCGATAATCCGGCGCGGCTCGGCGAAGACGCTCAGGACTTTGATATCGGTCGCCAAAACCTCGCCGTTGCGGTCGAGAATGTCGGGCCGCGCCGCCGCGACCGCATCCGAGGCCGCGCTTTTGACCGTCGCGGGGGCTTCCGGCTTGAAGCCGAAATAAACCAGTTTGCCGATGATCACGCCGAACAGCAGCGTGAACAGCAAAGCGACGATCCGGGTGCGGCCCCCGGTCTTGTCGAGACGTGTCGTGAACAGCACCTTCAAGATGCGCATGACGGCATTGGGTCTTGCCGGCTTTGGCTCGCGGGCCGCGCGGCCCTGGGGAGGGGGAAACGGCGCGTTCATCGCGTGTCTTTCGGCGAGGAAGACGGCGTCGCGCCGCTGGCCGCGGAATCGGCCGGCGTGTTCGTCGGTTCGGACAGGCCGAGGTCTTCGAGCTTCCGGCCGATCGAATCGACCTTGGGCGCCTTGTCGGGCAGCGCCTCGGCCTTCACGATCTGGTTCAGCGCCAACGGCTGCAAGTCCGTCAGTTTTTCCGAGAGCGCCTGAATGCGCTCGGGACGCGTGAGATGCGCCCAATCGGCGCGCAACTTGCCGATCTCGTCTTGCTCTTTTTTAATGTTGCTTTTCAGCTCCGCGATCTCCTCGGCATGGAAGATCGTCTGGTATTTGATGGAATAGGCGTAGATCGCCGAGCCGATCAGCGCCGCGATGGCTATGAGGTTGAGGATCCGAACCATTTAATGTCCCTTGCCTCCCTGTTGCGGCAGCTGCGTGAGTTTGAGGAGATCCGCGCCAAGCTCCAGGGCCGGATTCCCGGTGCGCAGGCCAAACCGGAGTTTCGCCGAACGCGCGCGGGGGTTGGCGGCAATTTCCGATGGCTCCGCGCTGACGGGCTGGCCGCGCGGCAGCGTGAAACTCGGCAAAATCGCGGGGGCCTCGCCGGGCAGCCTCCGGCCCGGCGCCTCGCCCTTGCCGGCGCGTTTGGCGAAAAACTGTTTCACGATCCGGTCTTCGAGCGAATGGAACGTCACGACCGCCAGGCAACCGCCCGGTTTCAACACGCGCTCGGCGGCGACCAGGCCGCGGACGAGTTCGCCCAATTCGTCGTTGACGGCGATGCGCAACGCCTGAAACGTCCGGGTCGCCGGATGGATTTCGGTTGGCTTGCCCGGTACGACGCGGGCGATCATGTCGGCGAGCGGCTTTGTCGTGGTGTAGGGCTTTGCCGCCCGGTCGGCCACGATGGCGCGGGCGATGCGCCGGGACGCGCGCTCCTCGCCGTAATAATAGAGGATATCGGCCAGGGCCTCCACGGACGCCGTGTTGACGATATCGGCGGCGCTGGGTCCGCTCTTGCTCATGCGCATGTCGAGCGGCCCGTCGTGACGGAAGGAAAATCCACGGATCGCCTGATCGAGCTGCATGGAGGAGACTCCAATGTCCAGTGTGACGCCGTCGAAGGGGCCAAGGCCCAAACGCGCCGCGACATCGCCGAGATTGGAGAACCTGTCCTCGACCAGGGTGAGCCTGCCGCCCGAGGACCGGACCAGGCCCTGACCGGCTTCGATCGCCGAAGGGTCGCGATCGAGCGCCAGAACACAGGTTCCCGGCGCGGCGAGGATGGCGCTGGTATAACCGCCGGCCCCGAACGTTCCGTCGAGATACAAGCCATCGCCCTGCACGCCGAGCGCGCTTAAAACCGCCTCGCGGAGCACGGGAATGTGCTGGGCTGGTCCGCCAGCAGCGCCCTGACCGGTAAGATCTTGGCTGCCGCCGCCCATCATTCCCGTGCTCCAGGAGGCCGCGGCGGCGTTTCCGCCGCGTGTCTGGCGCTGAGCTGTAACCGCAAGTCGCGCACCCGAAGCTTGGCCTCTTCGAGATGCAAGCGGAAACGGCCCGGCTCCCAGATCTGGAACTTGTGGCCTTGACCCACGAAGGTCACCTCGGAGGAGATGCCCGCATAGGCCTTGATCGTTTCGGTCAGAACGACCCGGCCCTCCGGATCGATCTTGAGGATTTCGCTCGTGCCCAAAAGCGCGGTCGAAAACAGATCCCGCTCCACGGAATAGGGCGAGTGGCGCTCCAACAGATCGTCGATGTCGCGCAGCAGCGCATGGCCGCCACAATCCACCGCATCCGCATCGAGGGAGGGATGCACGTAAAGCCCCTCGAAGCCGTCGCGCGCCAAAACCACCCGGAAGGACGCCGGGATCGAGACCCGGCCCTTCGAATCCAAGCGATTCTGAAAATGCGAAACGAAACGATCCACGCCACTGGTCCCATGCCGTCGAGCCGCCGGATCGCAAGGCCGCGCCGCGCCGGGGCGCGGTGTGGGACTGGTCGAGTGGAGCCCGAGACGGGATGATTTGGGATAACATGGGAGCTTATGGGAATCAAACGCGCGTTGATGGGTTTGGCGGGCACCGGCCCAAAGGCCGGTAATCATCCACAGCAATAAAGAGCGCGTTAGGGTTAACGTGTGGTTTCGGGACGGCGGGACCGCCTCCTTCTCCCGGAAAAAAAGCGAGCAACGGCGCCGGCCGCGGAATTCGCGAGGGCCGGACCGGTCCAGACCCAGCTTGGCGGGGATGGATTTTTATTCCCGACATCAGTCAGTTCACCGTTTGATGGGGATCTAACGTAAAAAAATTCTCGGCTAATCTCGCGACTTAATTGTTTTGGCCAAACCGTTTTTTGTAATAGCAAGTTGAAGCGTATTTTTACCTGATTTCCGAAACGGAACTTTAAATAATTATGGCGATTTACTTGTGAGCTTGTTATCGCCGTAAGTCATATTGAGTGTCTGATGTCCGTATTAAGATTTGATCTTTTGCAAACCCGGTCCGAGCGTCTCCTCGCGGCGGCGGGCAGCCTCGTTTCCTTACTCGTGATCGCGACCGTCTGGTGGTTTATTGTCGCTAACCGGGAATCGGAGCTGAAAGATGCCGGGCGTGAACGTCTCATGCACATGGCGCGGCACGATATCTTGACGGAGCTTCCCAACAGACATGTGTTCCAGGAGCGCATGAACGAAGCGCTGGCGCTGACGGCCGATGGCGTGTCCTTCGCGGTCTTGTGCATCGACCTCGACCATTTCAAGGACGTGAACGATCTGCTCGGGCATTCCATCGGCGATGCCTTGATCAAGAAGGTTGCCGGACGGCTTCAAGCTTCGATCCGGGACGTCGATTTTGTGGCGCGGATTGGCGGCGATGAATTCGCGGCGTAACCTCGAGTTGGACTTGCGCCAGGCGCTTCAAAAGGGGGAGTTCGAACTTTATTTCCAGCCGCTCGTGGATACGCGGACGCAAGCGATTACGAGCTTCGAGGCTTTGGTGCGCTGGAACCATCCCGGTCTCGGGCTTGTGCCGCCCGTCGATTTTATCTCCCTCGCGGAGGAAACCAGCCTTATCGTCCCCCTTGGGGAATGGGTGTTGCGGGCCGCATGCCGGGAAGCCTTGTCCTGGCCAGAGAATGTCCGGGTGTCGGTCAATGTTTCCGTGACGCAGTTCAGGCCCGGCAATCTCGTCGAGATCGTCGCCAAAATTCTCAATAAAACGGGTCTGGCGCCCGGCAGGCTGGAACTCGAGATCACAGAATCCGTCTCGCTTCACGAAGAATCAGCCCATCTCGCGGTGTTGCACGAGCTGCGCGGTCTCGGCGTCAAGATCGTCATGGACGATTTCGGAACGGGCTATTCGTCGCTGAATTATCTGCGCGTTTTCCCCTTCGATAAGATCAAGATCGACAAGTCGTTCATTCAAAGCCTCGATCAGCCTAGCGCGAATGCGATTGTCTGCGCCGTCGCGCAGCTTGGCAAGATGCTGGGCATGCGGATGACCGCAGAGGGGATCGAGACGCAAGCTCACCTCGCCAAGATCGTGGAGCAGGGCTTCACGGAGGGGCAAGGCTATCTGTTCAGCCCGCCGGTCCCGGCCTCCGCCGTGCAGGCCTTGCTGCGGGCGCCCACGGAGAAACACCAGGCCGCTTGATCCGCGAATTATCGCTTTGGTGAGTCCACCAAAGCGGGACGCGCTCTAGATGTATGGCCCCGGAAATTTAGTCCGCGAGAACCAGCGCCGGCGGGAAGGCGACCTCGGCCAGCGTGCCTTGCTCCAGCTTGCTGCGCAGCGTGAACGAGGCATGGTTGGCTTCGACAAGCGCTTTGGTGAGGGGCAGGCCCAAGCCGGTCCCGGTCGTCATCGGGCGCGAGGTCGCGAGTTGGCGGAAGGGTTCGAGCGCGGTCTCGATATCCTTGTCCGACATGCCGGGGCCCGTATCCCGGATGCGGATCACCACATGGCCGGCATCGGTCAAGGCTGTGGCGATGATGACTTGCCCGCCGGGTTCGTTGAACTTGACGGCGTTCGACAGCAAATTAAGGACGATTTGGCGCAAGGAGCGCTCGTCGGCTTTGATGCGCGGGAGATGCGGGGCCAGCGAGAGCCGCATGATCACGCGCTCTTGGCTCGCCTGCGGCTGCATGATGCCGGTGCATTCCGTGATGATCTTATTCGCGTCGATCGGGGTTGCGTTCAGCTCCATCTTGCCGGCCTCGATCTTGGAGAGATCGAGCAGATCGTTGATGAGGCTCATCACATGCGTGCCGGACGTATGGATGTCCTTCAAATAATCCTTATAGCGCGCGTTTCCGACCGGGCCGAACCGCTCTTCCATGATGACTTCCGCGAAGCCGATGATCGCATTGAGCGGGGTGCGGACCTCGTGGCTGACCTTGGCTAGGAAATCCGACTTGAGGGCGCTGGTCCGCTCCGCGTCTTGCCGGGCGTGGTCGAGCTCCTGCTCGACTTTTTTCCAATGCGTGAGGTCGCGGAAGAGGGCGCAGTACCGGGTTTCGTCCTGCGTTTGGTTGCCCGGGGGTTCCAAGTCCGAAGGGCCGAGCTTTCCGAGCGTCATGAAGACGGGGATCGTGCCGCCGCGATGCGCCTTGACGAGGATTTCACGTCCGTCGTTCAGGAGGCTCTTTGTCGCGCTGGACTTCAAGCCTTCGAAATAATCCGCCGCGAGGCTCTGATTATGGGGCGCGAAAAGGGCCAGGAAAGGCTCGCCGATCACTTCCGCCCGGTCGCAGCCGAAGAGAGCCTCGCCGGAGCGGTTCAACGAGACGACATTCCCATCGGCATCGAGAACCGCGACGCCATCGGTCGCGGTTTCCAAGATCGCGCGCAATTCGCGTAATTCGCTTTCTTGATGGCGCCGTGTCTCGGCCTCGCGTTCGGCCCGTCCGGGGTTGGCGATCTCTTTCAACGTCAGCAGCGTCGCGGGCAAGCCATCCCATTCGACGGCCTGCATCCTGGCATTGGCGGCCCGGACGGTTCCGTCGCTGCCTCTGATGCCGACGGCTTCGCTACCGGTGGCATTGCCGGGCAAGCCGCCGAACAAATGGGTCATGCCGCCGGCATCATGCAATTCGTCTTCGTTCTTGAACCCGAGTATGTCGAGCAAGTGGCGGTTGGCGAAAATCGGGACGTTATTGCGGCTGACCAGAAGACCGAGGTTGAGCTTGTCCAGGACGGCGATGGCATTCTGGCCGAGGTGCTGTTCCTGGGTTGCGCCGGCCAGCGGTTTGGCCGCCGCTAGCGCGGGGGCAGCTTCGACCGCCAAATCCGTGTCCGCCTCCGAGGACGGGACGGCAGCGGCCGGCGGGGCATCGGACTTCACCACTCCGGGCGGATGGGGCTCATGGGTGCGGAGGGCTTCGCCGATTTTTTGGAAAGCCGTCTGCTCGTCGTTGGAGAGGACGCGCGCGGCGACCGGAAAGGGCAGCACATTGACCTGTTCCGGCGGTTCAGCCGGATTCTCCGCCGGAGCGGCGGATTGGGTAAGTGTCTCCGCCGGAGCGGCGGATTGGAACGGCGTAGCGGCCGCTGGCGTTTGCACGGCCGGCGCTTCCGTCACGCCGTCGAGATGGATCACGCCAAATCCCCGGAAACCGTCGAAGGATTGGTCCGGTTTGAATGCGGGAATGGCTCCCATGACGACGGGAATCGTGGCGGTGGCCTCCGCGACCGGCCAATGCAACCTATGGCCGCTCCAGGTTTCGCGCCCTTCGAGGTGCCGGGCCAAGCCCCCGCTTGGATCGAGCCCAGGGGCGAGGTCCAAGAGGTTCTTGCCAACCAGATTGGCCGCGCTAGCCCCCACGGCCTCCGCCAAGGGCGGGGAGATCATGGTGCAGACGGCGTCGGCATCGGTGTGCCAGAGAAACCGGAGGGTCTTGGCCGACGGCCATTTTTGCCGGAGCTCTTCGCGGACAGCGGTCGCATCTCTCAAAGCGGAGGGTCGCGGCGCAAGACCGCCCCCGGCCGCGTTGCCTTGCGATTCGTCCGCGGAGGGCGGCATTGGGGCCGCGACCGGCTTGTCTTCCTCCGGTTGGCCGATCTTGGCCGCGGGCGATGGAATCAAGCCGGGGCGCAGGCCAAGCGCTGCCGCGATCAAGACATGGCGGCCGCGGACGGCCAGGCGGCGGCATAGAAAGGTGATGATTTCGCTGCTGGGACCAATCAAGAACCGCAGGCGTTCGACACGAGGCGCGCCCTCGAGCGGGAGCATTTGAAACAAGACGGCGAGTCGTTTGCCGCCGGGATCGCCGCCGGTGAGCAAGCGGGCGGACAGACCGCTGGGATCCTCGACATCGAAAAGACTGAAGAGGGCCCGGCTGGCGGCGACGAGACGCGGCTTGCCAGCGTCGTCGCTTGCCACGGCGATGAGCGGCGCATTCTGATGCTCGCTCAGGGCCAAGGCCTGCACAAACTCTTGCAAATCCTGGGAGGTGATGCCGGGGTCAGACCAAGTCTCGTCCATGAAAATCGTATTTTCCTCAGACATGTTCTTTTTCCGCGTGGGCACCATATTCGCCGTCTGGAAAACCTTAAAAAAGTCCTAACGGGGCTTGGCCCGCCCGTCCACGTATTCCCCCGCGATTCTGCGTATCGCGTTGGAATTAACCTTAATTTAGCGCGCTTGGGGATACGGGGCCGACGAAGAGGTTCGAGAGTCCTTGCTTTGAGGAGCAAGCCGTACTAACCACAGGGCCCGCAGCATAAATTTGGTGGGTCGCGGTTTTGGTGCAAGGGGCTGGTTGTCCGGCTCTTGCATTCGACAGACGATCCCCCTAGGTTCGTGCCGGTTTTGCTCTCTTGGTTAGAGCGCGAGTGTGCCGCCATAGCTCAGTTGGTTAGAGCGCTAGATTGTGGATCTAGAGGTCCCCCGTTCGAGCCGGGGTGGTGGTACCACAACGGATCATTCGAAACATGAATCGATCCGTGGAGCCGGCGGCTTTGTGATTGCCAGGCCGTTTTTGACGACCAAGCCCTTGCGTTTTGATGACCAAGCCCTCGCCTTTTGATCGCAAGCTCTTGCCTTTTGATGGATTGCCCGCGATTAGTTGACGCAATGAGACCGCTGTCATCCGGTCCGGGCCTATTCGCCGGAACCGTCGGCCGGCAAAAGCTAACCTTTCAGCACGAGAGCGCTTCGCGGAGGCGGAGGTTTGGCTCTCCTGGAGAACGACATGGACGCGCGCGCCGAGACGTCTGGACCCGCCACTTCAGCCGCACATCTGGATGACAAGACGGTCCTCGCCGTCCTGGTCTCCCTCAGCCTCTCGCATATGATCAACGACACCGTGCAGTCCTTGGTGCCCGCGGTCTATCCGATTTTGAAAACCTCCTTCGCGCTGGATTTCAGCCAGATCGGTCTCATCACGCTGGCCTTCCAACTCACCGCCTCGTTCTTGCAGCCGGTGGTTGGCTTCGTGACGGACAGGACGCCGCGCCCCTATTCCCTGGCGGTTGGCATGGCCTTTTCGCTTTGCGGGTTGGTCTTGCTGTCGCGGGCGCCGAATTTCGCCGTCCTTCTCGCGTCGGCGTCGTTGATCGGCATCGGATCCTCGGTGTTTCATCCCGAAGCCTCGCGCATCGCCAGGGCCGCGTCGGGCGGCCGCCACGGTTTCGCGCAATCCCTGTTTCAGGTCGGCGGCAATTCGGGGTCGGCTCTCGGGCCGTTGCTCGCGGCCTTCATCGTCGCGCCGCAAGGCCAGCACGCGATCGCATGGTTCGCCATCCTGGCCTTCGCCGGCATTATCGTGCTGAGCGCGATTGGTCATTGGTACCATGGGCATCTCGCGCTCTCGCGAGGCAAACCGCGTGGCAGGTCCGTGACCCATACGCCGCTGACGCGGCGCGCGATGATTTTCACGATCGCGATCCTGCTGCTGCTGGTCTTCTCGAAATTCGTCTATATGGCGAGCCTGTCGAGCTATTTTACGTTCTATCTCATTACGAAGTTCGGCGTCGGCGTGCAGACCGCGCAATTCTTCCTGTTTGCCTTTTTGGCCGCGACGGCGGTGGGCACGTTTTTCGGCGGACCGCTCGGCGACCGGTTTGGCCGCCGCGCGGTGATATGGGGTTCGATTTTAGGCGTGCTGCCATTCACCCTCGCCATGCCCTATCTGAACTTGCCGCTGACGGGGCTCTTCGCGGTCTTGATCGGGCTGATCCTCTCCTCGGCCTTTCCCGCGATCATCGTGTTCGCGCAGGAAATGGTGCCGGGCCGCATCGGCACCGTGACCGGCTTGTTCTTCGGATTTGCCTTCGGCATGGGCGGCTTGGGCGCGGCTCTGCTCGGCGATCTCGCGGATCGCACGAGCATCACGACGGTTTACGAACTAACGGCGTTCTTGCCCGCGATCGGGCTGCTCGCGTGGTTTTTGCCGAGGCTGGAGCGGAGAGACGAGTAGGCAGCGTTTAGAGCGCGTTCCGCTTTGGTGGACCCACCAAAGCGACAGGAACTCGATCTTTTTATCGGGAGTTAGGGCATGTCCTCAATCGAAAAAGTCCGCAGCTTTTTCGGGACATGCTCTTATTCTTCTGCGTAAGTTCTCTTTTCAGGGCTGGGCTGTCATTCCGGGGCGAGCCGAAGGCGAGAGACCGGAACCCATGACAACGTGGCTGATCGAAGAACGCAAAAGATACGGCTGCTGAACGGTTCCGCTTCTTCCGGCATCCACGTTTTCCTGGGTTCCGGGCTCGCCTTCGGCGACCCGGAATGACGGCGCGGGCGTTGGAAGAGTTCGTGACTCAGGAGAACTAAGAACTAAACCGGATCGGCACGGTCAGCGGCACGGAGGCGCCGCTGGGCGGCGGTGGGACGGAGCCGGCGCGGCGGACGGTGGCGGCGGCTTCTTGATCGAGGTTGGGTTGGCCGGATCCACGCACCACGTGGACGCCGCCGATACGGCCGCCGCGATCGACGGTGAAACCGATCACCGCGACGCCGCTGCCGCCGCCGGGAAGCGATTGTTTGGCGCCATTGATCCGGGCGACGACCTCCGAGCGCCAATCGCCCATCGAGGCGGCGCTGGCCGCGCTTTTCGCGGCATTGGCTTGCGCCGCCGCTGCGGCCCTGGTGGAGGCCTCGCGCTTCAGCTGTTCCTTGCGGGCCTGATCGGCCAAGACCTTGGCGCGATGTTCGGCCTCGCGTTTCTTGTCCTCGGCGCGGCGGCGCGCCTCCTCTTGCCGCGCGAGATCCACCGCCGGCGGGGGCTTTGGCAGCTCGATCACGGCCTCGGGCTTCGGCAGCACGGGGGGCTCGGGCACGATCTCCTGTTGGACCGGCGGCGGCGGCGGCGGCGGGGGCTCCGGCTGCGTCAGCTCCGGTGGCGGGGGCGGCGGCACCGGTTCCGGTGGCTTCACCTCGGGCGGCGGCGGCGCGGCCTCGGGCTGGGCTTCTTGAGGTGGTGTTGGCGCGGGGGCGGGCGCTTGCTCGGGTGGCGGCAGATCGAGCAAAACGGCATCGACGCTGACGCCTTGCGGCTCCGGCGGTTGCCGCGAGAACCAGAGATAACCAAGGCCAGCATGCACGGCGAGAACGGCCACAGCCGCGATAAGCCAGCGCGGGAGATCGCGCCGGGGCGGTTCGCGATAAAACGATTGCGCCGCCATGGTCACGGCTTCGCCGCTCCCGTTGAAGTTGGGGCCTGCGCGGGGGCGGGTGCCTGTGGCTGCGCGGCTGGCGTGGCGCTACCGGCATCCAGGCCGACGAGGCCGATCTTGAGATAGCCGTTGCCGCGCAGAAGGTTCATCACCTCCATCAGGTCGCCGTAATTGACCGTTTTGTCGGCGCGCACGAAAATGCGCTTCTCCCGGTCGCCATCGGTCGCGCGGTCGAGCGCGGCGCCAAGCGCCTCGCGGGGCACGGCATCGTTGCCGAGCGCCAGCGAATTATCGGGTTTCACCGTCAGAAATAGCGGCTTGTCCGGCCTGGGCACGGGCTGCGCGGTCGAGGCCGGCAGATCCACATTGACATCGACCGTCGAGAGCGGCGCGGCGACCATGAAAATGATGAGAAGCACGAGAATGACGTCGATGAACGGCGTCACATTGATCTCGTGCGTCTCGACGAGATCGTCGCTCTCGGAAGTGGTGAGGCGCGCGGCCATTTGTCGTTACTCCGCTGCCTGGCGCCTGATGGTCTCGCCGGAGGCCGTCTCCGCCCGGTCCAGATCGCGCGAAAGCAGGCGCAAGACCTCGGCCGACCCATCGCCCAGCACCGCGCGATAACCGGTAATGCCGCGCGCGAAAAGATTGTAGATGATGACGGCGGGAATGGCGGCGACGAGGCCGAAGGCGGTGGCGAGCAAAGCCTCCGCAATGCCCGGCGCCACGACGGCGAGATTGGTGGTGTTGGTTTTCGAAATGCCGATGAAGCTGTTCATGATGCCCCAAACCGTCCCAAACAGGCCGACGAAAGGTCCCGTGGAGCCGATGGTGGCGAGAATGCCCGTGCCGCGCCCCATGGCGCGCCCGGCGCGCGCCTCGATCCGCGACAGCAAGGCAACGGCGCGGTCCTTGACCCCCTCGGAGGGCAAGCCGCGCGACCGGCTGGCCTCGGCCAAGGCGGCCGCGACCAGACGCGCCACGGGCGTCCTGGCATCCCTCAAGCGAGCGGCGGCCTCTTGCAGGGTCGCGGCCTCCGCGATGACGGCGAGATCCTTCGCCGCCCGGCGCCGCGCCGTGAACAACTCAAAGGTTTTGGCGAGGAGAATGGTCCACGTGGCGAGCGAGGCAAGGGCCAGCCCCACGATCACGCCTTGCACGACGCGATCCGCCGCGACGAACATGCCAAAAGGCGAGAGATCGTGCGGCAACAGAGATGACGGCGTGGCGGACCTTGGGGCGGGCTTTGCTTCCGGAGGTTGGGCGAGATCGGACGGGGCAGGAGCCGGCTGCGCAACCACCGGCGAGGCGGTTCCCGGCGGGGCTTCGGCAGGTGCCGTTTGGCTGATCGCGGCGGGTGGTGTCTGCGCATGCGCGGCCGTCAACGGCAGGCCTGCGCAGGCAGCCAGGATGATCGGGAAAAAGACCTGGAAAAAACCGGGAAAAAACGGCAATTCCACGGCTTTGAAAAGGCGACAAGCCTTTGTTTTCAAAAGAAAAACACGCAACGTCATGGCCTCCGCCCGCAAACTCTCGTTCCTTGCTTATGATAGTTTGGAGGCGAAGAAACAAGCGATTTCAAGGCGGGTTTGCCCTTTGTCCGATTGGAGCGGGACTCGCGGGACGTTCAATGCGCCATAAACACCGGCAGGCGTGCATCGGCGAGGATTTCGCTGGTGACGCTGCCGAAGATCAATTGGCGCAACCGGCTCTGCGTATAGCCGCCCTTGATCAAGAGATCGGCGCCGAGCACGGCGGCTTTGTCCAACAGAGCGACGCCAGGCGCTTTGCCCTCCTTCACCTCGACGACGCGCGCGGGCACGCCATGCCGGCGCAGGCTGCGCGCCAGTTGCGCCTCGCTTGGACCGGGCAAGCGCATGCCGGGCACGGCAAGCACGGCGACATCGGCGGCTTTTTGCAACAGCGGCATGGCGAACCCGACACTGCGCGCGGTTTCCGAGCTGCCGTTCCAGACAATGGCGACCATCGTGCCGAGCGTGGCGGGGGCCTTGGGCGGCGCGATCAAGACCGGCCGCCCGCTTTCGAACAGGGCGCCCTCGAGTGTCGAACGATGCGGCTCGGTCGAGGCGGAGCCAGGCCGCCCAACGGCGAGAATATCGAAGACACGGCCATATTCGCCAAAACTATTGGGCGAGACCAGCGTGTCGCCGGTCCAGCCGAAACTTAAATCCTTGCCCGTGTCGGAGCAGCGGGGGATCTTGTGGGCCGCCATGAAATCCTCGAACGTCTCGCGCGCCTGCCGCAGAAAATCCAGGCGGGTGCGGTCGTCGAAGATCACGCCGCTCATCGAGAAATCGGCGGCGACGATCTCGGCGAGATCGGGGCCAAGGGCGATGCCCTCGATGTAAGAGTCGAATTGACGCGCAAGAAGCAGCGCCGTCTCCAGCATTTCGCTCATCCAGTCATGATCTTCGACCGGCACCAAGATCGACTTCATGATGGGCCCCCTTTGTTTGCATCATCCGCAAATCGTTTTAACGCGGAACCGGCGGGATGCCAGCACGTTTACTCAGGGAAAAAGGGGGACCCTGCCTTTGACCGAAGTGACTGATCCGCGGCTCGACGAAACTCTCAGCCTTATCGGAAGCGACAAGGTTGAGGGAACGCCTGTCAAGCGTCCCAATGGCGAGCATCTCGGCGAAATCCGCCGGCTGATGATCGAAAAGACGACCGGAAAGGTCGCCTATGCCGTGATGAACTTCGGCGGCATTTTGAGCCTCGGCGAGGGGGCCTACCCCGTGCCATGGGAGAAGCTGACTTATAATCCAAAGCTCGATGCCTACGAGCTCGACATCAGCGACGAGCAACTCCGCGATGCCCCGAAATTCATCGACGAAAGCGCCTATGACGTCACGCGCGCCGAGGGACGGCGGGTCAACGAATTTTTCGACGTGCCTTTCGTGTTTTGAGAGGGGTGGCTGGCCTCAATAGATACATTCTTGGAACGCCGGATCGACGCTCCCGCCCCAAGTCCCGTTGAACAGGCCGATCAGCCGTTCCGCCTCGGTTTGTCCCGCGAGGATCGTATCGAGCACGTCGAGATAGATGGTCTCGTCGCGGCCCTGCGCATCGCGGTGGCCGCGCCCGGCGAGGCCCGCGCGGGCGAGCGTCAGCACCTCGCGGCCAAGATCGCGCAAGCTCCGCCCGGCGATGACGGCCGCGAGGCCAAGGGCCGGGACATCCGCGCGCAATTGCTCGCGCTCCGCGGCGCTCCAGCCCTTCACGAGATCCCACGCGCCGTCGAGGGAGGAGGGCGCATAGAGCAGCCCCGTGAACAAGGCGGGCAAGGCGGTTAGCAGCGGCATGGGGCCGGCATCCGCGCCGCGCATTTCCATGAATCGCTTGAGCCGGACTTCGGGGAAGATCGTGGAAAGATGGTTCGCCCAATCCGACATCACGGCCTGCTCGCCGGGAAGCGGGGTGAGGCGCCCGGCCAGCAAATCCCTAAAATTGGCCCCGGCGACATCGTGATAATGCTCGCCGCGCTTGACGAAATACATCGGCACATCGAGCGCATAATCGACGTAGCGCTCGAAACCCATCCCGTCCTCGAAGACGAAGGGCAGCATGCCCGCGCGATCATTATCGGTCGCGCGCCAGATTTCCGAACGTTCGGACAGTCTGCCGTTGAGCTTTCCCTCCGTGAAAGGGGAATTGGCGAAAAGGGCGGTGGCCAGCGGCTGCAGCGCGAGCGAAACTCGCAGCTTTTTGACCATGTCCGCTTCGCTGGAAAAATCGTAATTCGCCTGGACCGTGCAGGTGCGAAACATCATATCGAGGCCGCGCGTGCCCACTTTGGGCATGTAGCGTTCCATGATGGCATAGCGGCTTTTGGGCATGCGGGGCGTTTCGCTCAAGGTCCATTTCGGACTCATGCCCAGCGAGAGGAAGCCGATGCCAAGCTCGGTCATCAGCGGCCGCAGGGCATCGAAATGCTGCTCCAGTTCGGCTTGCGTCTCATGAATCGTCGCCACCGGCGCGCCGGAAAGCTCGAACTGTCCGCCCGGCTCGAGCGAAATCGCGGCCCCGCTGGTTTCGTCCGCGAGGCCGATAATATGTTTCCCGTCGAGGATCGGCTCCCAGCCGAGCCGGTCGCGCAAGCCAAGAAGAATATGGCGGATGCCGCCGGAACCGTCCGGGCTGATGTAGGGGACGGGTCCGAGATTGGCATGATAAAACGGCACCTTCTCATGTTCGGTGCCGATCTTGTGGAGGCTGGCGGGCTTACAGCCGGCCTCGAGCCATTCCACGAGCTCGCCGCGTCCGGTGATGGGTGTCGAATCCGAAACATCGCGGGCCATCGTCAGCTTTCAATCGTGTTGTGTGTCATGGACCCGGCCAGCTCGTGGAAGACCCCAGCCAGATAAGGGGCGCGGGGGTGGCGGGGAACCCGCCTGCATGCGGCTACATAAATGCCCCGGAGCCGCCACGCAATCGTCACAGGTTCCGCAACCGGCCCGCGCGCGAGAATGTTCCGGAAAAGCCAAGGCCACTCTTGCGATAAAACAGGCCCGAGGCTTTGAAAATGAACGCTTTCTTCTCGCCAAGACGGTTTCACGGTGGGCGAAAACGCCGCTCCTCCGCGACATTGCAAAACGATGCGCGGCACCGGGGTGCATTAACGATGTAATCACGGTGCCGTGTTATTTCGTCTATGGGAAGGGGCCGTTATGAAGATTCTTAAAGCTTTCCTCGGGAATACCAGCGGGGCCACGTTGATCGAATATGCGATGATCGCCGCTGGGATTTCGATCATGATCGTCGCCGCCGCGAGATCCATCGGCTCGAACATCACGACGCTGTATATCAATAGCGTCTCGGGCAACCTGACGTAGACGCCGCCTCACGAATGATTCCGACCGTCCGGTCCTTGCCCTGTCTTGGGCTGAAACATTTTCGTCAATGCATCCCAGCCCGCCTGCATGGCCGGTGGCACGACGCCTTGCGATAAAACGCCCTGCGCGCCGCCGAATCCGGGGGCCGTGAAAGCCCCGGCATTAGGGGCCCCCGCAAGTCCAGCGAACGGGCCAGCCACACCGCCCAACCCTTGGTTTGCGATGGCCACCGCCGTGCCGCCGACGATGATCGAGGCGAGCACCGGGAGAATTTCCAGAAGCTTGGCGGCGGGAACGCCGCTAAAGCGGGAGGCTTGTTCCGCGACGTGGGCCGTAATCTCGTCCGTGCCGAAAAGACCGGCGACGATCGCCGCGCCCTTTTGCCGGGTGAGGGGATTTTCGGCGCCGGCCGCCTGCGCGTAGGCTTGCTTATGCTGGTCGTCGTTCATGGCGGCGAGGATGGCGGCATAGCCGCCGGGTTGGCTCGCTTTGGCCAAAAATGCGCTCGAAAGCGCCGGAATCAAGTAATTGACGGCTTTGCCGGCTTCTTCCGACGATAAATCGAATTGCTGCGCGAGATTGTTGATGGCCTGGCCGCCTTGGGCCCCTTGAACGATCTGATAAAGATTGAACATAGGTGGCAGAGCTCCCATTCCGGCTCGAATGTTGTTGCAAATGATAACGCGGCTTCCGTTTTTCGTACCTATGCCTTTAGGGCGGGCTCTCGAAGCCTCGCGAGGGACGCGGCAAGACAGTTGCGTCAATTGAATCCCGCATTGTGGCGTGGGCAAGGAATTGGCGGCGTCCCGCGCCTGCTCGGGACTGCTCGAGCAGGGACAAATCTGCCGAGAGCGCGTTCGGGACATCAAAGTCGTAAGACAAGCATGTCCTCGATCGAAAAAATCCGCAACTTTTTCGGGACATGCTTAGACCGGCACGCGGGAAAGCCGCGCGATCACGAGGTAGGCCGCTCCAACGGCGACCACGCCGAACAACGCCGCTCCGGCCATGATTCCGGCATATCCGCCTTCGGGACCGAAATGCGCCGCCCCAAACGTCACGAAAGGAATGGTGCCGAGTGTCGCCCGTCCCCAATTGAAGACCGTCGACAGATAGGGCGCGTTGAGATTGTTGAAGGCCGCGTTGGCGACGAATATGCCGCCGAGGAAAAACCAGAGAATGCCGCCATAGGTGCAGAAAAAGCGCAGCATCGACGCGGTCTCGCCCTTGGCGCCGAACAGGATGGCGAGGACCGGCGACAAAAGCCACAGCGCCGCCGAGACGAGCACCACATATCCCGCCGACAAGATCAGGCAGTCCGTCAGGACCTGGCGCACCCGGCCAAACCGGCGCGCCCCGAAATTCTGCCCCATGACCGGCCCGACCGATCCCGACAAAGCGAACAAGGCCCCGAAAGCCAAGGGCGTCACCCGGTCGATGATGGCAAAGGCCGCGATGGTCTCCTGGCCGAATTGCGAGACGATCCGCATGATGTAAATGCTGGAGACCGGCGTCGCCAGATTGGTCAGAATGGCGGGCACGGCGATGGTCATCATCGGCTTGAGGTCTTCGATGACCGGCCGGAGCCTAGGCCGGGCGACGAGATCGTGCACCTTGACCGCGCCGTGCCAGCCGATCCCCATCAGGACGAAGCGCGAGATCACGAGAACCGATCCCGCCCCGTAAAGCCCGAGATGAAGCCCGAAGATGAAAATGGGATCGAGACAGGCGGTGACGATGGCGCCGCCAAGCGTCACATACATGGCCCGCCTCGCATCGCCCGCGGCGCGCAAGACGCTGGAAAATCCCATGCCGAGGCCGAGGCAAACGCCGGCGGGTAGCACGAGCCGCAGATAAGTCGTCCCCGCCTCCAAGGCCGCGCCCTTGGCGCCGAGAAGTCCGAGAATCTCATGCGTGAAGGGCATCGCCAAAAGGCTCAGGCCCCCGGAGACCACGGCCATGTGCATAATGCCGGAGAACGCGAGACGGCGCGCGCGCGGCCGGTCGCCCGCCCCCAGCGCGCGTGAAACCAGCGCGCCGATCGCGATGGAAAAGCCGATATTGAGGGAGATCACCAAAAAGATGATCTGCGAGGCATAGCCGACCGCGGCCGTCAGGCTCGCGTCGCCGAGACGCGACACGTAGAGGAGCGAGAGGAAATCGACGAAAAACACCGACACGAGCCCGGCCGCCCCGGCCGCGGACATGACGAGCACATGGCGCATCGTCGAGCCCGTGAGGAAGACACCGGGCACGTCGCGCACGCGCGGACCCGCGCCATGATGACCGGGAGTCGGCGGCTTGGCTGGCGGGCGCGATAGAATGTTCATTGATCTCGCTTGTCTCAAGTGAAAGCCCGCCGTCGCGTTCCGCTGCCCTTATAAAGAGGCGGGGCGGGATGCCAAAGGCGCAAAACGGCAATTTTGAGTTAGGACTCCGCTTTTGCGCGCGAATCCCTTAAGAAGCACGGGTCGATTTGGGGGGAGTTTTTATGCGCGCGACAAACGGGACGAAGGTTCCGCGCTACTTGTCCCCGGCCGCCGCTTTCGCCGCAGCCCTTTTTCTGGCTCAGCCCGCCATGGTGCTGGCGCAGCCCGCCTCGTCCGGCGCGACGAAAATCATCGAGGGGATCGGCGAGCCCGCCCCGATTCTCGACGTTCCCGCGAAAGCGCGGACCGGGACGGTAGCGAAGCCCCTCCATTCCCAGCGAGTCCGGCGGCATGGCTATGCCAAGCTCGCGCGGCCGGTCCTGGCCGGCATCCGGCTCGTGCAACCTTTGTCCGGCCCGTTCCCACAGCCCCGTCCCATCGTCCCGGCGCCGGCCTATTTTTTCGATTCGTTCTTCGCCGATCTGACGACGCCGCCGCCGCCCGTCGTCTGCCGCCGGGAAGGCCGGCGTGCCGCGCTGGCGTGCAGCTACGATATCGATTGAGGGGTGGTTGGGGGGACAGAGACGGGGCCCTGGCTTTCTCCGCGAAGGGAGGGGGCGAAGGTTGAGGATGGGGAGCCGTTGTTCGGATCGGCTCGCGGGTGATTTCGATGGCGGCTTGGCGGCCTGTCGGTCATTCGCGCCCGACCTGGTCAACGTCCGTTCTGACCCAAGGCAGCCATTTGCCAATCCTGCCCGACACGTCGAACAACGGCTCAAAGTTGCCATTGGACGGATGTTCGGCCTTATCCGACCTCGCGACCGATCCGGCGACTCACGCGATTGGATTACTCGGCATTGGCTTCGAGACGGCGCGCGGTTTAGCCGGTATCATCTCCCATGCGTCAGAAAACCCCCGATCGAAACCGCTGGCCGATCGCCTTAAGCGTCCTGCTGGTGGGGATCGTGGTGGCGATGGCCCTCGTCGCAGCGCTCGCTCCGGCGCTTCTGCCCACCGGCGACCCAATCGGCGGGGAAAGCAAAAAGATCGCCGCCGGCGTCATCTTTACGGGAAGCTATCTCGCCTTGGCTTTGGGCCGGATTCCAGGCCTGAGCATTGACCGCGCCGGCATCGCTCTGGTCGGCGCCGGGCTGATGGTCGCGTCCGGCGCCTTGTCGATGGAAGACGCCTATCGGGCTGTGGACCTCGATACGATCACTCTGTTGCTCGGCATGATGATCGTCGTCGCCAGTCTGCGGCTGTCGGGCTTCTTCGCCCTCGCCAACGCCTGGATCATGGCGCATGCGCGGCGCCCGATGGTCCTGCTCGGCGCGATCGTCGCGACCTCCGGCATTTTTTCCGCCTTTCTGGTCAATGATGCGATCTGTCTGGTGCTGACCCCGCTAGTGCTGGAATTGACGCTGGCGCTCGGACGTCGGCCAATTCCCTATCTGCTGGCCATGGCCATGGCGTCGAATATCGGGTCAACCGCGACGATCACTGGCAATCCGCAGAACATCATGATCGGCAGCTTCTCGCATATCCCCTATGCAAAATTCGCCTTCGCCCTGGCGCCGATCGCGCTGGTCGGGTTGGTTTTGACGGTTGCGCTGATCGCCCTTTTCAATCGCGACGAATTTATCGGGGCCGCGCGGCTTGAGGCGGCGCCGATAAAGGTCACGTTCAATCGCTTTCTCGTGGTCCGGGCGGCGCTCGCGACCTTGATCCTGATCGCGGCCTTTTTTGCCGGAGTCGCGCCAGCCAAGGCGGCGATCATCATCGGCGGACTGCTGCTGCTGACCCGGCGAGTGAAAAGCCACCGGATTTATGCGCAGATCGACTGGTCGCTGCTGCTGATGTTCGCCGGGCTGTTCATCATCGTCGCCGGCGCGCAGCGCGCCCTGCTTACCCCAGACCTCATCGCCGGCGTTGTTCGGTTGCATCTCGATCAGATACCGGCCCTCAGCGCCGTCACGGCGGTCCTTTCCAACATTGTCAGCAATGTCCCGGCGGTGCTGATGCTGAAGCCGTTTGTCGAACCGCTGCGCAACCCGGACAAAGCCTGGCTTGTTGTCGCAATGGCGTCGACGCTTGCGGGTAATTTCACCGTGCTGGGCTCCATCGCTAATCTGATCGTCGTGCAGCGCGCCAGCGCGTCCGGCGTGACGATTTCGTTTTGGGATTATTTCAAGATCGGGGCGCCATTGACGCTCATCACCCTGTTGATCGGGACGCTTTGGCTATGGCTGTGACATCGGCCAGGACCAAATCGTTCAACCCGCTCTCGCTCGACGCCGTCAACTTCCTGCTGGCCGACGTGCGCGGCGCCTTCGGGCCGTTCCTCAACGTTTTTCTGGTCAGCCAGCAGCATTGGAGCCAGTCGCAGGTCGGCGTGGTGACGACGATCGCCGGTCTGCTTGGCATCGCCGTCCAGACGCCCATCGGCGCCGCGATCGACGAGACCCGCTCCAAACGCGGCATGATTGTGCTGGCATTGGCGGTTCTGGGCCTTGGCGGCGGCGTCATTTTCGCATGGCCCTATTTTTGGCCGGTTCTGCTCGCCAACAGCCTGATGGCGGTGGTCGGCGACGTTTTCGGTCCGGCTATCGCGGCGCTGACCCTTGGGCTTTATGCGCGCGAAAAACTGGCGCGGCGGATGGGGCGTAACTCCGCCTTCGACCATGCCGGCAATGTCGCTATAGCCGTAGCTGCGGGCGCGGTCGGCTATATCTTTTCCCAGCGCGCCGTATTTCTGCTGGCGCCCGTCTTCGCGGCTCTCAGCGCGGTCGCCGTTCTCTCCATTCCCGCCAAAGCAATTGACAACGATAGGGCCAGAGACCTGGAACCGGCCTCCGGCGCGACGACTGGTCCAGCCAGCGCCGCCGATTATGCCATCCTGCTCAAAACTCGGCCGCTGGTCATTTTCGCTGTCTGCGCCATGCTGTTTCATTTCGCCAATGCGGCTTTGCTGCCGCTGGTCGGCCAAAAGCTCGCCGCCGCCTATCCGAAGGAAGCGACGGCGATGATGTCGTCCTGCATCGTCGCCGCCCAAATGGTGATGCTGCCAATTGCCTTGCTGGTGGGGCGCAAGGCGGATGTCTGGGGCCGCAAACCGCTGTTTCTCGCAGGTTTCGCCATCCTACCGATCCGCGCGGCGCTCTATACGTTCTCCGACAATAGTTTCTGGCTTATCGGCGTTCAGATACTTGACGGCGTCGGCGCCGGCATTTTTGGCGCGCTGACGCCGCTGGTCATTGCCGACATCATGCGTGGCACCGGTCGCTACAATCTGGCCCAGGGCGCGGTCGCCACAATGCAGGGAATCGGCGCTTCGCTGAGCGGGCTCGCCGCCGGCATCATCGTCGATCACTTTGGCTACAGTGCCGCCTTTCTCACCTTGGGCGCCGCCGCTTCGGTGGCTTTCGCCGTCTTCGCGCTTCGGATGCCCGAAACCGCTGAAAGCAAGGCCGCGCCGCCGCAGACTTGAGCCGGCAGGCGTCGCCGCGCCATCAACTGGACCAAGGCGGATGGCCGCTTGCCGCCGAAGGCACGGGTTCGTTAAGCCAACGCCGAACTTCCGCTTATGGCGCAAAATAGACATAGATGCCGCATCGCTTGAACGTCTGCTCCCATCCCCTTCCGGCCCTAACGCGTCGGCGCGCCCGCAAATTGGCGAGCACCATCCGTTCGAAATCGACCCCTATCCGAAAAAGCCTCCTCACGCCGCCGCGGCTTTTTGCGCCTCGCGTTCCTCGACGAGCCGTTTCACGGCGGGAAGATCGACCTTGCCGCTTCCAAGCAATGGCACGTGGGGCACGGTGACGACCTCGGCTGGCACCAGCAGCTCATGCGCGCCTTGATCGCGGGCGTAGGCCGCGAAATCGGCGCGCGTGGCGTTGGTCGCTTGCGTCACCAGGACGATCTTCTCGCCGCGCCGGACGTCCGGCATGAATACGGCGCCGGAGAGTTCCCCGGGCCAGAGCTCACCGGCTAAAACCTCGACGGCGGCCAGCGAAATCATCTCCCCCGCGACCTTGGCGAAGCGCTTCGCCCGGCCCTTGATCGTGATGAAGCTCTGAGCATCGATCGTGACGATATCGCCGGTATCGTACCACTCGCCCTCGACAGGCTGGATGCTGCCTGGCTCGTCCACCTTGAGATAGCCCAACATCACATTCGGCCCGCGCACTTGCAGGCGCCCGCCTTCCTCGATCCCCTCGACCGGTTCCAGCCGCGCCTCCATCCCCGGCATCAGGCGTCCAACCGATCCGTATCTGTTGAACATCGGCGTATTCAGCGCGAGCACCGGCGCGGTCTCGGTGACGCCATAGCCTTCGAGAATGCGCAGCCCGAATTTCTCCATCCAAACCGCCCGCGTCACCGCCCGCACCGGCTCGGCGCCGGCCATGACATAGCGTAGCGAGCGGAGATCGTAAGGGTTCGCGGCCCGTCCATAGCCCGTCAAAAATGTGTCCGTGCCGAAGAGAATGGTGGCGTTGGTGATGTAGATGAGTTCCGGCACGATCCGGAAATGCAGCGGCGACGGGTAGAGATACACCGGCACGCCGTGAACGAGCGGAATCGCGAGCCCGATCGTCAGGCCAAAGGCGTGAAACACCGGCAAGACATTGAAGACTTTGTCTTCGCGCCCGAAATCGACCACGGCCTTGGCCTGCGCAGCATTGGAAAGCATATTGCGATGGGACAGAACGACACCTTTCGGCGCGCCCTCGGAGCCCGAGGTGAAGAGGATCGCGGCGGCATCGCCGGCGCAGCGCCGGGCCAGGGCCTTGCGGTGGCGGAGCAAACCATCGAGCTTGTCCCAACGGGTGATCCGTGGTTGGAGATCCTCGAGATAGACCAGCGAAAAACTCTTCTCCAGTTCCGCCACCAGCGTTTCGTAGCGCGCCTTGGCGACAAAAGCGCGGGAGGTCACGATCGTATCGAAAGCCGCGACGGTTCCCGCTGCTTTGATGGCGCCGGCCCCCGCGGTGAAATTGACCATGGCCGGCACGCGCCCCGCCGACACGAGCCCCAAGATGGTGACGACCGCGCCATTGGACGAGGGCAACATGACGCCAATCGCGCCGCCCGGCGAGGCAAGGGAGCCGAGCTTACGCCCGAGAATACGCGCTCCCATCAGCAGACGCTTGTAGGTCATCGTGCCCGAAGTGGGGTCTTCCAGCGCGACACGTTCCGGTCCGTGCTCGCGGGCGGCGGCAACGACGGCCTCGAAGAGCGTGCGGTCGATGGGCGTGGTACGAAACACCGTCTCCGACATGATTTCATAGAGCGCCGAGTCCGCCGCCTGCCGCAAGGCGCGTCCCCGCAAGTTATCCGGCAGCTTCAGCTCGCGGGGCTCGAGAATGGTGATGGTAATTTTGTTGAACCAGCGGCGGCGCACCTGCGCATCGGTGAGGACGGAAAAGTGGGTTGGCTCCGTCCCTTGAATGCGGATGGAGACGACCGGCAGGCCGGCGTGGACGGCGATCAGTCCCGCGCCATCGTAGATTTTCATCAAACTTCCGGTGCGGGTCAGGCGCCCCTCGGGAAAAATCACCAGGGTCTTGCCGGCTTGAGCCGCATGGATCAGCGCGCGAATCGCAAGCGGATTGGTGGGATCGACCGGGATGGTGTCGGCAAATTTCAGCAGCGGCTTGAGCCACCAGCGCTCGGCGATGAACGTGTCGACGGCGAAGACGGCCTCGTTATCCAGCACGCTGAAGAGCGCGGCGGCATCGAGGAAACTCGTATGGTTCATCACGATGACGGCGTTGGGGCCGGCCTTCGCGATATTTTCGTGCCCTCGCACATCCAAGCTATAAACCAGGCGAAACATCAGAGCAGCGAGATCCTGCAGCGGATTGGCCGGCAAAACCGCGAAAATCCAAGCGGACGCGCCAACGGACACAACGCCGATCAGAATGAAGATTCCGCCGTTGGAGAGGCCCGCCGCCTGCAACAACCCCACAGCCACGGCGCCTGCCACCATGAATGCGGCGGAGAGAACATTGACCGCCGCGATAATCCGGGCGCGGTGGCCGGGCTCGGCCCAGATCTGCACCGCCGCGAAGGCCGGCACGACGAAGAGACCGCCGCAAATCGTAATGGCCAGGAGATCCAGTCCCACGTGCCAGGCTTGGCCGGTGCGAAAAAAATCGTAAGCACCCATCGCCGGGGCATGCGGGGTGGCGCCCAGCAAGGTTAGTCCGAGATCAATCGAAATAAGCCCGAGCATCACGGCGGCCAAGGGGGTCGGCAGAAGCATGATGCGGCCATCGAGCAACCATGAGGCCAATGCCGAGCCGAGGCCGATGCCCGCCGCGAACAGCGCGAGGTAAATATTGAAGACGGTATTGTCCACGCCCAGGGTATTTCTCACAAGTCCAGGCAGAAGCGCCATGACGACGGCGCCCACGAGCCAGAACATGCTGACGATGATCCCGCCGCGCCAGAGCCGCGTATTGCTCCATAAGTCCTTTAGGAGGTGCTTTGTGGAGAGGAGGACGTTGGGCTCGATCCGCAGACCCGGCGCCGCCTCGCCGGTGCGGGGAATGAGCAGGCTCGAAATCCAGCACGCGGCGGAAAATAAGACCAGCAGCGCGCAGAACCATGCCGCGCCGCCGCCCTCCCGCGAGGCCATGCCGCCCATGAACGTGCCGCCGATCACCGCGATAAAGGTCGCGCCCTCGACGAAAGCGTTGCCCGCGGGAATGTCATGCGTCGCGAGAAGGTCGGGAAGAATGCCGTATTTGATCGGGCCAAACAGCGCCGAAATCAGTCCGAAACAAAACAAGGCGAGAAAGAGAAGCGGCAAGGAGGGCAAGAGAAAGCCGATGACCGCGATGCCGACGGCCGCGAATTCCCCGAGTTTCAGCCGGCGCGCCATCAAGGCCTTGTCGTAACGGTCGGCCCATTCGCCGCCGAGCGCCGAAAAGATGAAGGTGGGCGCCATGAAGACCGCAAGGGCCAGCTGAACCAGCAGCCCGGCTTGATTCTCCGGCAGCGTGGCGATGACGAGGAAGGTCAATGCCGTCTTCAAATAGGTATCGTTGAAGGCGGAAAGAGCCTGACACCAAAACAAGGGTGCGAATGTCCGGCTTCTCAGCAGGTGGCTGCTCATATTGGTTCCTCTCGAGAGCATGCTCCCACGAAAGTTATGGACTTTCGTGACCGGGAACCCGCGCTCGCTTCCATTAAAGAGTGCGAGTACAACATGTCCCACAAAAGTTGCAGACTTTTGTGACCGGGGGCATGCTCCACCTTCTCGTTAAAGCGCGCGCGTTCTTATCGCCGGGGCGGAACGCGCTCTAGCACGGCATATTATGCGAGATCGCGCCTTCGCGAAGTCTCGAAATATCGCGATGCGCTCGAGCATGTCCAGGAAAAGGCAGCACCTTTTATGAAGGTGCGCTAGGTCCGGTTGCCATGAGCCATTTCCCAAATCGATGCCGCGATGCGGTCGCAGTCCTCCGAATTGTACGGGATTTCATAGGTGGATTGGATGGCTGCCAAGGGGCCTGTCAGGGCGTCCGCGGATTTCAGCGCCAAAGCCTCCCAAAGAATGTCTTTCGCCAAATGGCGCAGCTCTTCGGCTGGAAGGCTGGCCGGGACGCCTAAGACCAAAAGCTCTCGTTCGACGGCGGTGATCTGGTCCATGGCGCAACCCCCAATGCTTTTTGCCAAGCATATCGAGAGCAAGCAGCGATTCCCGGCCGGGCGTCAAGAACCGCGAAAGTCCGGGAGCGAGGGCCGGCCAAGCCTTCCAGGGGGTCTTACGCGCCTTCGCGCCTGACGGCGGCCGCTCCTGTGCTCACGAAACAGCTCCCACGATCAAATCGCCCCTTGACGTCTTGGCCTTGTGTTCGCCAAGAACGTGGCCCAAAGAATGTGGTCACAAGCCTAGAATAGCCTGGCCAAGCCGTTCTTCCGGCTAAGCCTTTGGCCGCCCCCGCTTTTGAGGAAAGATCCGCCCGTGCCTCCCTATCGCTCCCGCACCACGACCCATGGCCGCAATATGGCGGGCGCGCGCGGCCTTTGGCGCGCGACGGGCATGAAAGATGCCGATTTCGGCAAGCCGATCATCGCCGTCGTCAATTCCTTCACGCAGTTCGTGCCCGGCCATGTCCATTTGAAGGATCTCGGCCAGCTCGTCGCCCGCGAGATCGAACGCGCCGGCGGGGTCGCCAAGGAGTTCAACACGATCGCGGTCGACGACGGCATCGCCATGGGCCACGACGGCATGCTGTACAGCCTGCCCTCGCGCGAATTGATCGCCGACAGCGTGGAATATATGGCCAATGCGCATTGCGCCGATGCGCTCGTCTGCATCTCGAACTGCGACAAAATCACGCCCGGCATGCTGATGGCGGCGCTGCGGCTCAACATTCCCGCCGTCTTCGTCTCGGGCGGCCCGATGGAGGCCGGCAAGGTGATCCTAAAGGGCAAGGAAGTCGCCCTCGATCTGATCGACGCCATGGTGGCGGCGGCCGATTCCTCTTATACCGACGCCGAAGTGGCCGTCGTCGAGCGCTCGGCCTGCCCGACGTGCGGCTCCTGCTCCGGCATGTTCACCGCCAATTCGATGAACTGCCTGACGGAAGCCCTGGGCCTCTCGCTACCCGGCAATGGCTCGGTTCTCGCCACCCATGCCGACCGCAAGCGCCTGTTTCTCGAAGCGGGCAGCCTGATCGTCGAGATCGCGCGGCGCTATTACGAGCAAAACGACACGTCCGTGCTGCCGCGCTCCGTCGCCAGTTTCAAGGCGTTCGAGAATGCGATGAGCCTCGATATCGCCATGGGCGGCTCGACCAATACCGTGCTGCATCTCCTCGCCGCCGCGCATGAAGCGGGGACGGATTTCACCATGACCGATATCGACCGGTTGTCGCGCCGCGTGCCCTGCCTGTGCAAGGTCGCCCCGGCCAAGTCCGACGTCCATATGGAAGACGTCCACCGCGCCGGCGGCGTCATGGCGATCCTCGGCGAATTGGACCGCGCGGGCCTCATCAATGCCGAGGAGCCGACGGTCCACAGCGCCACGCTCGGCGAAGCGTTGGCGCGTTGGGACATCGCGCAAAGCGAGAGCGATGCGGTGCGGACGTTCTTCCGCGCGGCGCCCGGCGGCGTGCCGACGCAAGTGGCCTTCAGCCAAGAGCGGCGCTGGGACGCCCTCGATCTCGACCGTGCCAAGGGCGTGATCCGCGACCGCGAACATGCGTTCTCCCAGGACGGCGGCCTCGCCGTGCTTTCCGGAAACCTCGCCGCCGATGGCTGTATCGTCAAGACGGCGGGCGTCGACGACAGCATTCTGGTCTTCACCGGCCCGGCCCGCGTGTTCGAGAGCCAGGACGATGCCGTCAGCGGGATTTTGAACGGCACGGTCAAGGCGGGCGATGTCGTCGTCATCCGCTACGAAGGGCCGCGCGGGGGCCCCGGCATGCAGGAAATGCTCTATCCCACGAGCTATCTCAAATCCAAGGGCCTCGGCAAAGCCTGCGCCTTGATCACGGACGGGCGCTTTTCCGGCGGCACGTCGGGACTTTCCATCGGCCATGTCTCGCCGGAGGCTGCCGAGGGCGGCTTGATCGGGCTCGTCGAAAATGGCGACACGATCGAGATCGATATCCCTAAGCGCTCGATCCGGCTCGCCGTGGACGACGCCACTTTGGCCGCGCGGCGCGACGCCATGGCGGCCAAGGGGTCCGCGGCCTGGCATCCCGGGCATCGCACCCGGAAAGTGTCCTCCGCGCTGAAAGCCTATGCCGCCTTCACCACAAGCGCCTCGCGCGGGGCGGTGCGGGATGTGGATCAGAAGCGGGGGTAAACACCCCTCTCTCGCCGTGTGGGCCGCGACGTCATTCCGGGTCGCTATAGGCGAGCCCGGAATCCAGGACAACGTGGAATATGGAAGAGGCTGAACCGTTCCAGCCGCTAAATCTTCGGGGTGCTTTTTTCAACCACGTTGTCATGGGTTCCGGGCTCTCGCCTTCGGCTCGCCCCGGAATGACGTCGCGGAGCAGACGTGAAGCGGGAGGGAAAGCCGGGGAGTTTTTCTTTCACGTCCCGCAAAACGTCTGATAGGCCGCGTCGATCTGGGCCGGCGGCGCGGCATAGGCGGCATGCTCGGGTTGGTCCTCGTAAGGCTTCGCCAGAACCGTCATCAGTTCCTCGAACGGCGCGAAGTCTTGGGCATCGACGGCGGCGGCGATGGCGGCTTCGACGCGGTGATTGCGCGGGATGAAGGCCGGGTTGGCTTGCCGCATCGCCGCTTGCGACGCGCTCCGATCCGCCTCGCGGGCGAGGCGCGCGCGCCAGGTCACGGCCCATTCGTCGTAGGCGGTGGGCTCCGCGAACAGGGCGCGAACCGCGCCGTCCGCGTCCGGGTTTCCCGCCGCGTCGCTTAAACGCCGGAACGTCAGCGTGAAATCGGCTTTCTGCGCCGTCATGCGCGCGAGGAGATCCTGCGCCAAGGCCGCATCGTCCTCCTGGGGCGTCAAAAGCCCGAGCTTTTGCCGCAGGCCGGCGAGATAGGCTTCGTCATAGGCCGGGACAAAACCAGCCAGCGCGCCGTTGGCGATCTCGACCGCCTCGGCGGGGTCTTCGGCCAGCAGCGGCAGCAGGGCTTCCGCCAGCCGCGCCAAGTTCCAATGCGCGATGCCGGGCTGGTTCTTGTAGGCGTAGCGGCCCATGTAATCGATCGAACTGAACACCGTCGAGGGATTGGTCACATCCATGAAGGCGCAGGGGCCATAATCGATGGTCTCGCCCGCCACCGACATATTGTCGGTGTTCATCACGCCATGGATGAAGCCGATGTGCATCCAGCGCGCCACCAGCGCGGCTTGGCGCGCGATCACGCCGGCGAGAAGCGCGCGGTACGGTTCGGGGCTTGCGGCGGCTTCGGGATAATGGCGCGCGATGACGTGACCGGCGAGGCGGCGCAGGGCGTCCAGGTCTTTCCGGGCGGCAAAAAACTGGAACGTGCCGACGCGAATATGGCTCGCGGCGACGCGGGTCAGGATGGCGCCGGGTAAAGCCGTCTCGCGAGCGACCCAATCGCCCGTGGTGACGGCGGCCAAGGCGCGCGTGGTGGGAATGCCGAGCGCCGCCATCGCCTCGCTGACGATATATTCCCGCAGCACCGGCCCCAGCGCGGCGCGGCCATCGCCCCGGCGCGAATAGGGCGTCGGCCCGGAGCCTTTCAGCTGGAGATCGCGGCGGTTGCCGTCCAGGCCGATCACCTCGCCGAGCAGGATCGCCCGGCCATCGCCGAGCTGCTGCACGAAACTGCCGAATTGATGCCCAGCATAGGCGGTGGCGACCGGCTCCGAGCCGCCTGCGATGGCATTGCCGGCGAGCACCGCGATGCCTTCGGGCGAGGCCAGCGCCTCGGGATCGAGGCCGAGATCGAGCGCGAGCCGCCGGTTCAGCTTGACGAGTTTCGGCGCGGGAACCGGCGTCGGCAACACGGAGGCGAGAAAGGGCACGCCGAGGCGGGCGTAGCTGTTGTCGAAGGGGAGGGGGATTGTCATGCGCCCAAGTCAATCGCAAAGGGGGCGCGAGGGCAAGGGAGGGGCGGAGCTAAAGGGCATGTGGGGGCAAAGCCGCGGCGGATCAATCCTCCCACGCGAAGCGGGGGAGGGGAACCATGCGAAGCATGGTGGAGGGGCGGGTGTGCTTCGCGGAGACGGGATTTGCCAGGGAGCCCAGCTCAATAAGACAGTTTCGCGCCCAGCGGCGGCCCCCCTCCCCCGCTTCGCGGGGGAGGATTGCGTCACGCGATTCCCCTCCCGCGCGCTCACTAGAAAGCGCGGCGGCCAAGCGCGAAAGCGCGAGAAAACCCATTGATCGCTTGGTGGTGAGTCTGCTCCCGGAATTTCGCCTGTCAAGGACGGCCCAAAGGGCCGCCAGCTCTGCTGGTAAATCCTTGACAGGCGAAATTCCGGGAGCGAGGGTCAGCCAAGCAATCAATGGGAAGGTCCACGACCATGCCGCGAGGCCTCTGGCGGACGTTTCGTACTCCCTACCGCCGCAGGTTGGGATCCTGCTGTCGCACCCGGCATCGCAGCGTATAAATGTCGCTGCCCGCCAAGACGCCGCCGCGCGCCAGCAGCCGGCCGTTCTCCCAGTTGGAGAGTCCCAGCTCCGGTCGGTCGAAAGCATATTGGCCATCGACCCAGCGGGTGAAGCCATCGCCGACGAAGGGCGCGTCGACGGCCTCGAAAAACTGCTCGTGCGTCGCGGGATTCTCGCTGATCAGCGACACCGTGAATTGCGGGCTATACGTGTTGAAGAGCGCGATGGCCTGATCGAGATCGCTCACGATCTTTAGGCTGACCTCGGGCGTTTCCTCCCATTCCCATTCGCGGCCGAGCTGATCCTCGGGCAGGAGTTCCACCAGGGGCTCGTCGTGTCTGCCATCGGCACGGCGCACGCGGACTTGGATGCCGCGCCAATCCTCCGGCACGAAATCCTCGCTGCCCGCCACGACATGCAGCTTGCAATGGTGGCCGCGCGCCTCGCCGGCTTCGTGCAATGCCTGCAAAAACAGCGGCACCAAAACCGGGGCGGCCGCGGCGTGGATGCAGCAGACGTTGAGCGTGTTGCAGACCTTGCGATCCAATGAATTGAGGACGACGGCGGCGAAGCGGGCGGGATCGGCATCGTGATCCGCGATCATCCAGGCCCCGCCCGTGCCATGCAGGCTGACGGCGATGCCGGCTTGCCGGGCGACGCCGCCAAGCTGCGCCACGGCCCGGCCGGACCCACGCGCCACGGCCAGCGACAGGCGCCGGTCCGAGAACAGCGCCCAGCCCGCCGCGCGATCGGGGCTTTCCACGAGCGAGATCGCGCCAACGGGGAGACCGGCGGCGGCGAGCGCCGGCTCGAGCGCATGGCGCACGATGGCCCGCGCGGTGTCCAGGGCATCGCTGCCGATACGGAAGACGACGGTGTTGCCGGTGCGCAAAACGCCGGCCGCGTCGGCGAAGACATTCGGCCGCCCCTCGAAGACAAAGCCGACGACGCCGAGCGGGGCGTTGACCTTCTCGATCACCCAGCCCTCGTGCGCGACCCGCTCCGCGACCTGGCCATTGGTGGCTTCGGCATCCCGCCAGGCGCGCAAGCCTGCGATCATCTCCGCCCGCATCTTGTGCGAGACGGCGAGGCGGGTCGCCGAGCGGCCCCGCGTCCTGGCGGTCTCGACGTCGCGCGCATTGGCGCTCGCGATCGCGGCCCAGGCGCTCTCGCTTTCGAGCCGCGCCGCGAAACCCTCGAAAAACGCCGAAATCGCGGCATCGGAGACGAAGCGCATCGCTTGAAACGCCGCGAAAGCGCGGTCCACGGCCTCCGCCGCCAGCGTCTTTTCCGCGACCGGAATATGCAGGAGATCGCCGCTGTCTTGCAGCACGAGGAGATGATCACCCGGCTGGAAGCTGGCGGCTAGCTCCGGGGTCACGATGGCGGCCCGGTTGCCGCCAAAGGGGACGATGCTTCCGGCTGAGAGATGGTCGAGGGCGATTGTTGTCATGGCGCCGCGTTTATCGGGCGCGTGCCACCCCTAAGTCAATCGAGAGGGGGCATGCGATTTGGGCGTGCCGCCTCAGCACCCCTTGCAAATGCCGCTTTGGATCCGGTCGTCCTCGCGCTCGATGCCGCGATCCAATGGCGTGGTCCCGGCGCCTTGCGGGACACCGGGATGGGGCATGGTTTCGCCTGTCGAGCTAATGTGCCCGCTGCGGATCAAGCCTTTATGCGGCTTTTCCAGGGTGGTGGGCGCGTTCACCGCTTGCGCGAAGACGCCGGACGTCATGGCGGCAAAGAACGCTATGCCTAAAAGCAGAACCTTCGCCATATTTCATCTCCATTCTGTCTAGGAAACGCCTCTCTATTGCTTAGGTTTCCCGCGATGCTCAAATTTAGCGCCGGGGGGCCCGGGCTAAAGTTTACAAAGTCTTAATCATACGCGCTCAAACTTAACCAAAATCCCCTGCTCATTTTACGGACGACACCCATGATACAGTCAGACGGGGCAACTGCCGGCGATCACGAAAACGACAAGCCGGACGAGGCTGCAAAGGGTGCCGATGGCACTGAACATCATGAGGCAAGCGCCCAAGACGCGGGTGGCGAAGAAACCGTCAGCCAAGACGCGGGTAGCCAAGACGCGGGTAGCCAAGATGCCGGCAATCAAGACACGGGCGGCCAAGATACAGGCGGCAAACCGATCGACCCCGCGCAGAGCATCGCCGTCACGACCGTGGTTACGGATATCGAACCGTTTCTCGCGGCCGCGGGGGAACGGATCGAACCTCCGCACGCGGAACGCCCGTTCTATGCGAAGCTGCTCGATTACAGCGCCCATGCGGCGATGATCGTCGGCCTGTTGGGCTTTGCTTGGACGTTGAGCGCCCATACCGGAAAACAGCCGGACGCGCCGCTGGCCAAGACCGCCGCGCTGGCCTCCGCCACCCCTGCCGCCTTTGCCCCCGCCGTGACGGCGTCCGCGCCGGAAACCGCCGAGCTTCGCCTCAATACCCAAAAAATGGCGGCCGATATCACGGCCTTGCGGTTGAACTTGGAGGCCTTGCGTTCCGGCATGCGCGGGGATACCCAGCGTCAAGACAAGACAATCGAACAGATCAAGGCGCTTGCCGCCAATCTCGACAGCGTCAAGGCCGGGCTGAGCGCCACGAAGACCGAAACGACGGCGGCCCTGACGCAGTTATCTGGGAAGATCGATCATCTTCAGCGTGCCGAACCCTCGGTCAAGGTCCAGCAGGTAGCCACCCCGGCCGACAAGTCGGAGCATGACGGGGTCGATCAAATCGTGACCGCCACGCTCGCGCCGGCACCCGCCGCCAAGCCGGCGCCTCTCGCCGTGCCGCCAGTCAAGCCGCAAATGGCCAAGGCGGAAACGCCGGACAACGCGAAAAAGCCGGCCGTCGCCGCAACCGGCGAAGACGCGGCGAGGAAGCCGCAGATCATTCCGGAATGGGTGGTCCGCGAGGTCGACGATGGCGTGGCGATCGTGGAAAGCAAGCGCGGTCAATTGGCGGTCGAGACCGGGGGCACGATTCCCGGTGCCGGCGTGGTCAAATCAATCGAACGCCACGGCGCAAGCTGGACGGTCACGACCAGCAAGGGTCAGCTCGCCTATGTGCCGCTCCGCGAACAACAGGCGCCGCGCGAATATCCCCACAGCTATTACCGTGGCGGTCCCGAGGATTTTTAGGCGCCAGTCGCTTTCCCCAGACTGGGGCGTCTTCCCGTCACAAAAGCCAGGACGGCTTTTGTGACCCCTACTCGCCGGCTGTGTTTGCATTTTTAATCCCGGCGTATCGATACCGCTCGAGCACGTTTTCGGCCCAAGCGCGTCGCTTCCGGGCGCTTGGCGCGGCGCTGAAAACGGATGTTTCAAGCCGTATGCCGCTTCCAATCCCGTTTTTCCTCCACGACTTCCTGAAAATAAAGACATCGTGAAGCTTTGATTATTTCCATCCGTCCCATGCGTCGAAAATTTTTGGCATCGTAATAGCGAATTTCCCCATTAAGCTATTTCCGCCTCGTCCCAGTTCAATTCGCTTTGATTTATGCCGCTAGCCATAAGTATAATAAAATATTTTTAAGCTGGTCGGGAAGACACGGCCGACCGCATATTTTCCTTGAGAATGCGCGTCTATGTTTGTTAAGCATTCTCTATTGGAGGAGGTGCTTCTCGAGCGCGGCGGCAGCGATTACGCGTGAGGGAAAGTGCTGGATGTCATGGCGAGGCGCAACCAAGGCGGGAGCAGCAGGGCGGGGCCGTTGATAGATAAACTCAATTATGTGATCGCCTTGGCGCGCGAGCGGCATTTCGGCCGCGCGGCGGAGACCTGCGGGGTGACGCAGCCCACCATGTCCGCCGGTTTGAAGCAGCTCGAAGAGCAGCTTGGCGTCGTCATCGTGCGGCGAAGCTCGCGATTCCAAGGCTTTACGCCAGAGGGCGAGCATGTGCTGGCCTGGGCGCGGCGGATCGTCGGCGATACCAAGTCCATGCGTCAGGATCTCGATGCCTTGAAAAAGGGGCTCTCCGGCCATTTACGCTTGGCGATCATCCCGACCGCGCTGCCCATGGGCGTGGCGCTCACGACGCCGTTTCACGACAGGCATCCCGGCGTGCGCTTTTCCATCATTTCGCGCTCGTCCACCGATGTGTTGAAGGAACTCAGCAATCTCGATGTCGATGCCGGCATCACCTATCTCGATAACGAGCCGCTCGGCGGGTTGAAAACCGTGCCGCTTTATCACGAGGGCTACCGGTTGCTGACGGGGGCCGCGGGGCCTTTTGGGGATCGCGCCGCCGTGACCTGGCGCGAGCTTGGCGAAATCCCCCTCTGTCTCCTGACGCCCGATATGCAGAATCGCCGGATCATCGATCAGACGCTCAGGGATAATGACGTGCCGGTCGTGCCGCTGTTGGAATCCAACTCGATCACGGCTCTTTTGTCGCATGTGATGACCGGTCAATGGTCGAGTGTCATGCCCTCCACCATTACCGACAGTATCGCGCTGCCGCCCCATGTCCGGTCGATCCCGATTCAGGCCCCGACCGTCGAGCATTTGATCGGCCTCGTCGTGCCCCAACGCTATGCCATTAGTCCCCTGACCAACGCCTTGGTGCGCGAGGCCGAGCGGCTGGCCCAGGGGACTTACGCCAAGGCGCTTGAACGATAGAAGATTTCTATCATAGCACGAAGACCCGTTATTGATCTGTTAGGGGGAACGGTGTTTTCTTCCTCATCAATAAAACTATGGTCCGCCATAAAAAGCTTTGGGACGGAAAATGCCGGTCTATGACGCTTGGGATAAAGGTGAAGCCGCGGCCATTGTGGCGAGCTTGGCCCACCGCGACGGCGCAGCTTTGCCGATTCTTCATGCTTTGCTCGACCGGTTCGGCTACGTCGACAAGGACATTGTGCCCGTGATCGCCGATGCACTGAACCTGTCTCGCGCCGAAGTTCACGGCACCATCAGCTTTTATCACGATTTTCGCAGCCATCCGCCGGGCCGGCACGTCATTAAGCTCTGCCGGGCCGAGGCCTGCCAATCGCGCGGGTCGGCCGCGCTTCAGGCCGAGATCAAGGATTTGCTTGGCGTCGATTGGCACGGCACCAGCAGCGACGGCGCGATCACGCTCGAACCAGTGTTCTGCCTCGGCCTCTGCGCCAATGGACCCGCCGCGCTTGTCGATGGCGAGCCCGAAGGCAATCTCGACAGCGTCTCGCTCCGGGCGATCGTCGCGGAGGCCCGGGCATGACAAAGATTTTCATTCCCCGCGATGCCGCCGCTCTGGCCTGTGGCGCGAATAAAGTCGCCGTCGCTTTGCAGGCCAAGCTTGGCGCCACCGTCGATGTGATTCGCACGGGATCGCGCGGCCTGCTCTGGCTGGAGCCGATGGTCGAGGTTGAAACGCCTGCCGGGCGCATCGCCTACGGCCCCGTCAAAGCGGCCGATCTCGACAGTTTGATTGCCGCTGATTTTCTCGGGGGAGGCGACCATCCGCTGCGCTTGGGCCGGCCGGAAGAGATTCCCTATCTCGCCACTCAGGACCGCCTGACCTTCGAGCGTTGCGGCATCGTCGATCCCCTCTCTCTCGACGATTATCGCGCGCATGGCGGCTATGCCGGCTTGGAGGCCGCTCTCGAACTCGACGCCGAGGCGATCACCAAGGCGGTCACCGCTTCCGGCCTGCGCGGACGTGGCGGCGCGGGCTTTCCGGCGGGCATCAAATGGAACACCGTGCGCTTGGCGCCGGGCGCTCAAAAATACATCGTCTGCAATGCCGACGAGGGCGATAGCGGAACCTTCGCCGACCGCATGGTGATGGAGGGCGACCCCTTCGTCTTGATCGAGGGCATGACGATCGCCGCCCTCGCCGTGGGCGCGACCAAGGGCTACATCTATATCCGTTCGGAATATCCGCACGCGTTCAAGACGATGAGCCGTGCGATCGAGATTGCCACGCGCGAGGGCGCGTTGGGCCCCTCGGTGTTCGGATCGAGCCACGCCTTCACGTTGGAAGCCCGGCTCGGAGCCGGCGCCTATATTTGCGGCGAGGAAACCTCGCTGTTGGAGAGCTTGGAAGGCCGGCGGGGAACCGTGCGGGCCAAACCGCCGCTACCTGCCTTGCAGGGCCTTTTCGGCAAGCCGACCGTCGTCAATAACGTGCTGTCGCTCGCCAGCGTGCCCTGGATCATGGCGCATGGCGCGCAAGCCTATGCCGATTACGGCATGGGCCGCTCGCGCGGCACCTTGCTCGTGCAGCTTGGCGGCAATATCAAACGCGGCGGGCTCATCGAAGTCGCGTTTGGCGTGACCCTGCGCGAGATCATCGAGGTTTATGGCGGCGGCACGGCGAGCGGGCGGCCGATCCGCGCGGTGCAAGTCGGCGGCCCGCTCGGGGCTTATTTCCCCGAGAGCCTGTTCGATACGCCGCTGGATTACGAGGCTTTCGCGGCCAAGGGCGGCTTGGTCGGCCATGGCGGGATCGTGGTTTTCGACGATAGCGTCGATCTCGCGGCTCAAGCGCGCTTCGCCTTCGAGTTTTGCGCGGCCGAGAGCTGCGGAAAATGCACACCCTGCCGTATCGGCGCGGTGCGCGGCGTCGAGACCATGGACAAGATCATCGCCGGTCAGGACGTCGAGAAGAACCTGACCCTGGTCAAGGATCTCTGCCAGACCATGACCGATGCCTCGCTCTGCGCCATGGGCGGACTGACGCCGATCCCCGTGATCAGCGCGTTGACCCATTTCGAGCAGGATTTCGTGTCCACCCCCCATCGCATCGCAGCCGAATAGGAGAGCTCCATGCCGCTCATCCAGGAACTCGACACCGGCACGCCGATCCGCGCGGCCGCCGAAACTGTAACGCTAACCATCGATGGCCAGCAGGTGAGCGTGCCCAAGGGCACCTCGGTGATGGCGGCGGCGATGAGCCTGGGGACCAAGATCCCCCGGCTTTGCGCGACGGATTCGATCGAGGCCTATGGCTCCTGCCGTCTCTGTCTCGTCGAAATCGAGGGCCGGCGCGGAACGCCTGCCTCCTGCACCACCCCGGCCGATAACGGCATGGTCGTGCATACCCAAAACGAGCGCCTCGCCAATCTGCGCAAGGGCGTGATGGAACTGTATATTTCCGATCACCCCTTGGATTGCCTGACCTGCTCCGCCAACGGCGATTGCGAATTGCAGGATACGGCGGGCCAGGTCGGCTTGCGCGACGTGCGTTACGGCTACGACGGCGAAAACCACAAAAAGGCTCCCACCGACGATTCGAACCCCTATTTCACCTTCGAATCCTCGAAATGTATCGTCTGCTCGCGCTGTGTGCGCGCTTGCGAGGAAGTGCAGGGCACCTTTGCCTTGACCATCGAAGGGCGCGGCTTCGACTCCAAGGTTTCGCCGGGCGGCACCAGTTTCTTCGGCTCGGAATGCGTTTCTTGCGGGGCCTGCGTCCAGGCTTGCCCGACCGCGACGCTGAACGAGAAAAGCGTCATTGCGATGGGCCATCCCGAACATTCCGTGGTGACCACTTGCGCTTATTGCGGCGTCGGCTGCTCCTTCAAGGCGGAGATGCAGGGCGACAAGGTCGTGCGCATGGTGCCCTATAAGGAAGGCCGCGCGAATGCCGGTCATTCCTGCGTCAAG
>JBEKFQ010000013.1:0-70816 GCA_050013235.1 Beijerinckiaceae bacterium | reverse complement strand
GCGCCTATATTCGACGTCAGAACGCCGATCCCACGCCCTTCATCTGGACGAAACCCGCCGAAACCATCCTCGCAAAGCTCAGGCGACTGCCTGAACCATCCGACTGACTCCGTGCACTAGCCGGATCCCCTCACGCGACGCCGGGCGTCCGCCGGACCCGCTTTCCCGGAATAGGTTGACGCGCCACCAAAATGTCCCGCGCCCCGGCCTCGATCAATTCATTCCGCAACAGATCGAGCTGACGTTCACCGAGGTCCGCCGCGGCGGTCAATACGATGAAATCCGTATGTGGCGCCATGATCTTCACGATTTCGCTCGCCGGGAAGGACGGCGCGAGAAGCAGGATAAAATCGTAGGTTTCGGATAAGGCCTCGAGGATCAGATCGAAGTCCCGGAAATCGGCTTCGCGCATTCCGGCGGGAATGAAATGAAGACGCGTCGCGTGATCGCGATGAATCACCTCCGCGAAGGAAACCTCGCCCGCGAGAAGCTCGGAGAGGCCGGTGAGCCCCGTGACGGGCTGATCCCCGCCAGGGCTCACGAGCGGCGCGAGTTCGTCCGGCGAGGCATTGAGATCGACGATAATCGAACGGCCGCATTGCGATAAAGCGCGGGCCAGGCCGATCATCTCGTTTGCCGGCGCCGCGTCCATCCCAATAGTGGCGCCCGCGATTTGCAAACCCCGGCCCGGAACGTGATCGGCAACGATCCTGTCCACCAAGTCGCGATAGACCTCGCGGTCCTCGCCAGGAACCTTGCCGGGGGCTCGCGTCTCGGCGGGCTCTTGACGGTTCGAGGGAAGCGCCGCCGCCGGCTCCGCGCCGTGACCAGCATGCGCCTGTCTGTTGCTCGTAGCCATGCGAAGGCGCGCGTCTAAAGCCGATTCGCCAAAGGCTCGCAACCCCTGCCCAAGCCGTTCCAACGCCGTCCGTTCGGAATTCCCCCGCTCTTGCGCCGCCGTCTCTTGGGCGGCCTCGTCGCGCGGCTCCGTAACCGCCGTTTGCCGGGGACCGGCCGCTTGGGCAAAGACCGGACCGCCAAGTTCTTCCACGGGCGCTTGCCGGCCGCGCACCGGCTTCTCCGGAGCCGCTGGCGCGGCTTTGCGCGAGGGCCGAGGCGGGCTCGGCGCGCTCGCCGGAGCCGGGGAAACGGCAAGCAGTTCGCCGGCGACAGCGATACCGGCCGTCAGAATAAAGGCCGCGATGGTGCCAAACGCAATGATCGGAATCTTTTTCGGGAAAACCGGCTCTTGCGGCTCGCTCGCCCGGGCGATGATCCGCGCATCGGCGGGCGTCGCATCCGACATCTCGCGGGCGAGCGCCTCTTGATACTTCGCCATGGAAGTTTCGAGCTGATCCTTGTAGGTTTGCGCAATCCGGTCGAGAGAGCGCAGGCGCACTTCGTCGCCGTTGGACGTCCCGGCCGCTTTCTTTTGTTCGGCAAGCACGGCTTCGAGATTGCGCAAACGCTGTCCCGCGATTTTTGCATCGTTCTCGAGCGTCGCGACGGCCTGTTTGGCCGCCACCTTCAATGCCTCGTCGAGTCCCTCCAATTGCGCGTTCAAAGCTTGGATGCGCGGGTGGTCCGGCAACAGGGTGCGCGATTCCAAGGCCAGATTCGCCTGGACGGTGACACGCTGATCGGCGACACGGCGCACGAGTTCATTGTTGATGACATCGGAGACGTCGGCCGTCTTCCCCGCGCGCAAGAGATCGCGGATCAACGACGCCTTCGCCTGCGCATCGGCCTGGGAGGTTCTCGCCTTGGAGAGTTCTCCGTTAATATCCGCCAACTGCTGGCCGTTGATGGTCAAATTATTGGCGCCCGCGAGCAACCCGCTTTCCGCGCGATATTTCTCGCGCTCCGCATCGGCATTCGCGACTTTGACCCGCAAATCCGCGATCCGCGCATTCAAAGCCTCCGCGGCCCGTTTGGCGCTTGCCTGCTTCGCATCCGTCTGCTCGGCGATATAGAGGTCCGCCATCTTGTTCGCCACTTGGGCTGCCAACGCCGGGCTTTTGCTCTGAAATTGAATCGTGATGACGCGCGTTTTCGGCGGCGAGAAAACGGACAATCTGTCCTGGAAGAGCTTGACGGCGTGAGTCTCCGCCGCCTCCCCCGCGCTCTCTTTCGAGCCACCCAAAAGCATCAAGATCCGGCCCAATCCGGAGCTTTCAAATTCGGGATTGTTGCGAAGACCGAGCTCTTTGATCGCGCGCGCGGCGAGATCGCGCGACGTGATCAATTGGATTTGGCTGCCAACATCCTCGGCATCGGCTGGCAAGCTAGGCCCCACCGTCTGGCCCGGCTTTTCCGGCAAGGTGAACAGGTTCTCCTGGTTTTCCAGGAGAACGAGAGATTCGGCCTGGTAGCGGGGCGAAACCAGGTGAACGAAGATGAAGCTTAGGGCAAATGCGGTGAGGGTGGCGGCGATGATCGTCCGCTTGCGGCGCGTCAGAACATCGCCCAGGCCGCGAAGATCCAATTCGCCCGCACCAAGGTCATGATTTGACGCATCATCAAAGTTACGCGGCATAAAAACCACCCTTCACATTTCGATTATGATAAACGCGATTAAAGTTGAGGCGGAGTTAATCGGCTTGAAATGGTTTACCATTGAAGGATTTGTTAACCACGCCACCGTAAAGCTTCATACAAGTAGAGCGTCCGGCTCTTATTGGTAAACGAAGCTTTAAAATCCGGTAGGGATCATGCGCCGCTGGCTTACAGCTTTATGTTTGGTGACAACCGTCTTCCTCGGAAGCTGCGCGCCACGTCAAAACGGCTATGCCGATTTCAAGGCGGATGTGCCCTACACCTTAGCCAGCGGAGACCGGCTCCGGGTGATCGTGTTTGGCCAGGACGCCCTCAGCAACACCTATGCCGTCAATAGTTCCGGCCATATTTCCATGCCCTTGATCGGAAGCGTTTCCGCTCAGGGCCTCACGACCGCCGCGCTCGAGCGGAGTGTCGAAGCCAAGCTGCGGCAGGGCTTTATCCGCGAACCCAAAGTCTCCATCGAGGTCGATGCCTACCGGCCCTTCTTCGTCCTGGGTGAAGTTACCACAGCCGGTCAATATCCCTACATCAACGGGATGACGGCGGAAACCGCGATCGCGGTCGCCGGCGGGTTCTCCCCGCGCGCGGATAAAAACAAGGTCGATTTGACGCGCGTGGTGGATGGGCGCCCCATCACGGCGACCGTCGATGTGTCACAACCGGTCAAACCGGGCGATATGATCTTTGTGAAGGAACGCTTTTTTTAGACTCACCGGGCATGGTCGTAAACCATGAGCGACCAATCCAGACACGAGACTCGTCCTCTACGCATCCTCCATGTGCTGAGGGCCCCACTTGGCGGATTGTTCCGTCACGTGATCGATCTCACGCAGGAACAGATCGCGCGAGGTCACGACGTTGGGCTTGTGACGGATGAATTGACGGGCGCTGACCGCGCGCGCGAGACGCTCGAGACCCTTTTACCCCGGCTCAAACTGGGTGTGATGCGCTTGCCAATTCGCCGCAGCCCCCACCCCGGCGATTTAATCGCCCAGTATAAAGTCCATGCCCATGCCCGCCGGCTCGGCGTCGATGTCATGCATGGTCATGGATCGAAAGGCGGCGTTCTCGCGCGTCTGCCGGGCTTCGTCCAACACGGCATTACCCCGGTCCGCTGCTATACGCCGCATGGCGGAAGCTTTAACTACGTTGCGCATCCCCTCATCCAAGCGGTTTATATGGCGGTGGAAAAGCTGCTTGCCGCGCGCACCGATGTGTTTTTGTTCGAGAGTGTCTTTATCGCCCAGCGCTTTCATCGAAAGGTCGGCGGCGTCGAAGCCATTGTTCGTATTGTCCAAAACGGTATTGGCCCCTCCGAGCTTGTCCCCGTCGCGCCAAATGCCGATGCGGCCGACTTTCTTTATGTCGGTGAATTACGCTCGGCCAAGGGCATCGATACGTTGATCGAGGCCACGGCGGCACTCTCGCGCCACCGGAAGCAGCCTTGCAAACTCATTCTCGTGGGGTCGGGGCCCGATCAGGCGCGGCTGATGCACCAAGCCGCGTCGTTGGGCATCGCGGACCAAGTCTCTTTTCCCGGCGCGATGCCGGCGCGCGAAGCGTTCACGCTGGGCCGCACCCTTATCGTGCCGAGCCGCGCGGAGTCCCTTCCCTATATCGTGCTCGAGGCCGCCGGCGCCCGCATGCCCATGATCGCCACGGATGTCGGCGGGATCGGCGAAGTGTTTGGTCCGTTTCGCGATCAACTCATTCCCTGTAACGACGTCGATATTCTCGCCACGACGATGGGACGCATGCTGGATACGGACCGCGCGCGGATCCAGCAGCAAGCGGAAGACCTTGCCGCCTTTGTCGCGACGAGGTTCACGATCGCGAAAATGGCCGATGCCGTTATCGCGGGATATCGCGATGGTCTCGCCCGCCGCGCCGCGGCGGGGCCGGTAAGCCGCTCCTTTGCTGTTCCGAATTAATCGCATTCGAAAGAACGTCCATGGCCGCCTTTTCCGCCCAAGACCTCCGCTCGATCGACACCGGACCAACGGACTCCGGGGAAGCCCGCGTCAATCCGCATGCAAACAAGCTCAACCTCTTGGCGGAGGAAATGGCCAAGCATGGCGCGCGCCGCGTCATTTCACCCGTCATTCTCGAAGGGCTTGTCCGGCTCTCCGAATTTCTGATCACGATCACCGCCGGGGCCGTCACCTACTCGACCCAGGCCTATAGCGGAAACGGCTTCGTCGCCGAAACTCTTCTTGCCGTGCCGTTAATGGCGATCTCGCTTACGTTTACCCTACAAGCCTTAGGCACATATCGCCTTATCGCGCTCCGGACGCCGGAGCGTTCCGGCTTGCGCGTGGCCGCCGCTTGGGCCGGGCTCTTCGGCTTGCTATACGCGGCCCTCTATCTCCTGCACCTGGGGACCGGCCCACGATATAGTTGGATCACACACTGGGCAATCGCAGGCTTCGCGATGATCGCCATCGAGCGCTGCGTGCTGTTCTTCCTCACCAACGCTCTGGCCCGGAGCGGAAAATTGAGCCGCCGCACGGCGATTGTCGGCGGCGGTCCCGCGGCGTTTCAATTGCTGCAAGACCTCGCGGAGCATGGCAGCGGCGATCTCCATATCACCGGCATTTTCGACGATCGCACCGACGACCGCTCCCCCGATGTGGTTGCGGGTTTCCCCAAGCTCGGCAATGTCGACGACCTCGTTGGATTTGCCCGCCACACCCCGCTCGATCTGGTGATTTTCACGCTTCCGATCAGTGCGGAGCAACGGCTCCTCGTCATGTTGCGGAAGCTTTGGGTTCTCCCCATCGACATCCGTCTCGCCGCGCATATGAACAAGCTGCGCTTCCGTCCTCGCGCTTATTCCTATATCGGCGCCGTCCCCGTGATCGACGTTTTCGACAAACCGATCGCGGATTGGGACATTGTCATCAAGAATATTTTCGACCGCGTGGCGGGCCTCATGTGCCTCATTCTGGCTTTGCCCATCATGTTGCTCGTCGGCTTGGCGATCAAGCTCGATTCGCCTGGCCCCATCCTGTTCCGTCAGAAACGCTATGGCTTCAACAACGAACAGATCGAGGTTTTCAAATTCCGCTCGATGTATGTCGATATGCTTGATTATACCGCCTCCAAATGCGTCACGCGGAACGATCCCCGCGTCACGCGCGTCGGCCGTTTCATCCGCCGTTCGTCCTTCGATGAATTGCCGCAACTTTTCAACGTCGTGTTCAAGGGCAACCTGTCCTTGGTCGGCCCACGCCCTCATGCAATTTATGCCAAGATGGCGGACGGCCTCTACGATGAAGTCGTCGATGGCTATTTTGCGCGTCACCGCGTCCGCCCGGGCATTACCGGTTGGGCCCAAATCAATGGATGGCGCGGCGAAACGGATACGCCGGAAAAGATCCAGAAACGTGTCGAGCACGATCTCTATTACATCGAGAACTGGTCGATCTTTTTCGATATTTACGTGCTTCTGGCGACACCGCTTTCCCTCATCACGACCAAGAACGCGTTTTAAGATCCAGCTGCAACGGATGCCGTCATAAGATGGCTCGGTCTTCGAGAAGGAGCGGCATCTTGCGCGCATGGATGATGGGTTTAGCCGCGCTCGCGGGTCTCTTGGGGGCGACGGGCGTCGGGTTGGCTGCCGTTGCGGCGCATCAACCCGGCGAAGCGACGCTCAAGACCGCGGCAGATTTTCTCCTGTTTCACGCCGCTGCCCTCTTGGCCATTACGTCGACCATGAGGGGTGACCCACATCGCGGCCTCCTCGCCGCGGGATCGCTCATTGGTTTTGGATCGATCCTCTTTTGCGGCGATCTCGCGATTCGCGCCCTGGCGGGCATCCGCCTCTTTCCCATGGCGGCGCCGGCGGGCGGCCTGCTTTTGATCGCGGGGTGGCTGGTATGCGCCGCCGCGGCACCGTTTGCGCTCCGCGGCGCGAGGTGAGCCGCTCTCTCAAGACACTCCAGACCTGGACTCGACTTTACCGCGCCTGCGCGCGATAATCGCAAAACCTTTAATATGCTAGCGCGCGGCGGTCATGGAACCCAGTATTACTGCGAATAAGCTGCGCATCCTCATTGTCGAGGACGAACCTTTCATTGCGCTCACGCTCGAGGATATCCTCGGCGAGCTCGGATTCGTGGTGGCCGGCACAGTGTCGCGTGTCACCGATGCGCTCGATTTTATCAACAGGGAGGGGATCGATGGCGCGCTTCTCGATGTCAATCTCGGGTTACAAAAAATCGATCCTGTCGCCGATCTCCTGGCTCAACGCGGCTGCCCCTTCATTTTCACGACCGGTTATGGAAGCTCCGGCATTCCCACCGCCCACGCGCATCGTCCCGTCCTGCAGAAGCCGTTCCGGATGGATCAGCTCGCGGCCATCTTGCTCTTGGAAATTCCGCACGCAAAATAGGTCACGCTTCTTCTTCGAAAGCAGGCACGAGCCGGCGAGGCTGATCGAACCAGCCAAACAACAGAAGGCCCGCGAGGAAGCCCCCGACATGAGCTTCCCAGGCGACGACGGCCCCCTCGCCGAGTCCTGGGATCGCGCCGGAAACCCCAAACACAAAGTTTAATGCGAACCAGAGCAAAATAAACGGAAGCGACCGCCCACTGGTCAGGGTCTGTATCAGGGTCAAAGCGGGTCGACGAAATTCGTCGTCGCGATCGCCGGAGAGTCCCGCGCGGCGGCGGCCGCCGAGCGGGCCACCGGGTTGGAAAACGAACCGGGACGCCGCCCCCATGGCGCCGGAGACGGCGGCGGACGCACCGACGACCGGTTCGAGATCCGTGATATGGGTGAGATAATGCACGATGGCGCCGGCGATGGCGCAAACCGCGAGCAGCAAAAGGAACGGCACCGTCTCAAGCCGCTTGGCGACGGCGCCGCCGAAGGCAACGAGCCAGAGACAATTTAAACTCACGTGGGCCCACCCGCCATGCAAAAAGGCATAGGTCAGGAAGGTCCACCATTGCGGCGAGCCATCGCCGAGAAATTGCTCGGCGATCTGCGCCCGCAGCTCGTCGCCTTGCGCAATCTTATTGAAAGCCGCCGACACCAGGTCAGGATCGAAAGCAAACGTGAACCGGCCGGGCACGAAGGCGAAATGGATAAAAATAAACCCGTAAGTCTCTGGCGAAACAATATTTTCTAGTAATTGAATCAACATGAGCAGCGCGCAGATCGCCACGACGGCGCGCGGAATGTTGAAGATAGGCTCCCGCAGGGGCTGGCGGTCTTCGAAGCTCATGGACGTACTTTAATCGACATCGTCCACCGCTCCCGGGCCGCCACCGTCGATGCGCTGCGCGAGCGAGGCCTCCATGAAGTCATCGAGATCGCCATCGAGCACGTCATCGGGGCTTCCCGAGGTATGGCCGGTGCGCAAATCCTTCACGAGTTGATAGGGTTGCAGCACGTAAGAGCGGATCTGGTGGCCCCAGCCGATCTCCGTCTTGGTGGCTTCGGTCGCATTGGCCTCGGCCTCGCGCTTGAGCATTTCGGCCTCGTAGAGCCTGGCGCGCAGCATGTTCCAGGCCGTCGCCCGGTTTTTGTGCTGCGAGCGCTCGCCTTGGCAAGCCACGACGATGCCGGTGGGAATATGGGTGATCCGCACGGCGGAATCGGTGGTGTTGACGTGCTGGCCGCCGGCCCCCGACGACCGGTAAGTGTCGATGCGGCAGTCGGATTCCTTCACGTCGATCTCGATCTTGTCGTCGATGACGGGATAGACCCAGACGGAAGCGAAACTGGTGTGGCGGCGCGCGTTGGAATCGAAGGGCGAGATCCGCACGAGCCGGTGAACGCCGGATTCGGTCTTGGCCCAGCCATAGGCATTATGACCTTTGACGAGCAGCGTGGCCGATTTGATCCCAGCCTCGTCGCCCGCCGTCTCTTCGATGATCTCGACCTTGAATTTATGCCGCTCGGCCCAGCGGGCATACATACGAAACAGCATCCGCGCCCAATCGCAGCTCTCGGTGCCGCCGGCACCCGAATGCACTTCGATATAGGTGTCGTTGGCATCGACCTCGCCCGACAGCAGAGCTTCGACCTGACGCCGCTCGGCCTCGAGTTTCAGAGCCTTGAGCTGCGCGATTCCCTCGCGCTCGGTCGCGGCGTCCTCTTCCATCTCGCCGAGTTCGACGAGCGTGGCGGCATCCTCGAGATCACGCTCGAACCGAGAGAGAGACCCAAGTCGGTCTTCGAGTTCGGTGCGCTCGCGCATCATCTTTTGCGCGGCCTCGGCATCGTTCCAGAGAGCGGGATCTTCGACCTTGGCGTCGAGTTCGGCTAGGCGGCGCGTCGCGGCATCGACGTCAAAGATGCCTCCTCAGCAATCCCATGGATTGCTTGATGTTTTCGACGAGCGCTTCGGCTTCGGCGCGCATGGTTATGAACTTTCTGTCAAGGACGCGGCGGTCTTCAAGGGCGCAGTGATAGGCACGGACGGCGAGGATGTAAACAGGGCTGCTCCGGCCCGGCAAAAGTGAAATACCGGATTTCCCCGCGATGGCCGTCTCATCGACTTTCTGGAGCCAAATTAATTTACCCGCGCCCTAACGAAAGGCTTGGGGACCGCCTTCTTTTCGCCTTTACAGCTACGCTCAAGTCATAGAGATACTTTAAAATTAACAAATGCTTTGCGTGTCTCGAAAGGATAAATCGTGCTGGCTGATTTTTTCTACTCGCACCCGACCTGGGAGGTTGGGCTTTCAGTCATCGTGGTTTGGGTCGGCGCCGCACTGATCGGGCTGACCGTCTTTCACCGCTTCGTCGATCTTCATGTCCGGCACAAAGACACGGAAACGGTGGGCCTCACCTATGCCATCGTGGCTGTCGTCTACGCGGTTCTCATAGCGGTCATCGTCGTCGATGTCTGGGAGACCTTCGCCAAGGCCGACGAAATCGCGACGGTGGAGTCGAACAAGCTCAGCAATCTCATGCTCGATTCGGCCGGACTGCCTCCGGCCGTCGGCGCCGATGTTCGCGCCAATATCAATAAATATATCGAAATCGTCGTAAAGAAGGAATGGCCAAGTCAGCAGAGCGGCAAAATGCCGGAAGAGGTTTACGAACCGGGATGGTCGATGATCGGCCACCTCAGCACGCAGCTTGCCGTGTTCGAGCCCGCCACCATTGGACAAAACGCTAACAAGGCGGAAATGTTGCAAGCCGTCAACGATCTGATCACGGCGCGCCGGACGCGTATCTTGGCGGCAAGCGCTCATCTGCCGGATATCGTGTGGGAGATTCTGTTGATCGCCGGGGCGATCGCGGTCTTCTACTCCTACCTGTTCGGCGCCTATAGTTTCCGGATTCATCTCGCCGTCACCGGGCTGATTTCGACGATGATCGCGCTCGTCTTCATCATGATCATTGCGCTCGACTATCCCTTCCGGGGCGATGTCAGTGTCAGCGACGAGGCGTTTACCGGTGTCCAATCAACGGCCGCCGGCATTGCACCGGAAGAAAAGTCCCTCTCCAAACCTTGATCGTCGAACTTAACGCGACTGTTCTCCCCCACTTAACGGACACGATCATGTTGAACGAATGGTTCTATTCTCATCCGACCTGGGAAGTGACGCTGGCGGTCTGCTCGGTCATCGTTCTCGCCACCCTCGCAGGCCTTCTGGTATTTAACCGTCTGGTCCACTGGGAAGCCCGCGAAAAGGACACCACGATGACCGGCCTGAGCTACGCGCTCGCCGGAGGTCTCTTCGCCATCGTGATCTCGTTTGTCGCCGTTGGCGTTTACGAGGCGATGGATAAGGGCGAGGCGATCGCCTCCGCGGAAGCCAATTCCTTGAGCGGGATCGTCTTCGACAGCGCCGGCCTGCCTGCCGATCTCGCGTCTCGTGTGCGAGACGACGTCGATAAATATATCGTCACCGTCACGAAGAAGGAATGGCCGAGCCAACAGGCCTATCACATGGAAGAAAGCAACTTCGAGGAGGGTTGGGCGCTGCTGCGCCGCATAAATTTCGATCTGTCCAATTATGATCCGGCCACGATGGGACAAGCGACCGTCAAGCGGACGATCATCCATAGTATCAATGACCTGTTCAGCGCGCGCCGGGCCCGGCTGCTGGCGGCGGGATCCCACCTGCCCGATTCCGTGTGGCAAATGATGATCTTCGGCCTCGTCCTCGTGTCGATCTATATCTACCTATTCGGCCCGCACAGCTTCAAGATCCACATGGCCGTGACCGGGTTGACGATGGTATCCTTCGGCCTTGTCTTCTCTCTCATCATCGCGCTCGACTATCCGTTCCGTGGCGATTTGAGCGTGGACGACGAAGCCTTTCTGTCCGTCAAGCAAATCGCGGCCTCGATCTTTGAACCCAAGGCGGACAAGCCCGAAGCCGGGGACAAGGGCGCCGAAGGGCCCCATGCCGTCACGCCCGAGGCCAAAGACAAGAACGAGAAGTAGACGGCGCGATCGCCGAACCAGAACCTCCGGAGCCGCGTGTCATGTCGTTTTTCAGCGAACTTTTCGGCGGCGGGCCCGCACCCCAAGGCCCGCCCCGGCCAGCAGGTACGGTCAGGAGTGCCATTCTGGCGGCCAACCGTCCAACGGCCCCCGTTCCAAATTCGATTGGGAACGAAAGACGAGGCGGAGCTCGTCGCGGAATGGAAGATCGTCGATGCCAGCTGGTATGAGATTTTCGCCAAGGCCCATCTCGAGAAAGCCTTCAAAGTGCTCATGCGCCTCGACGAGAGCAAACATGAAGTGCGCAGCGTCGATCAGGAATTTTCCATCGAATGGCGCGCGGGCATCCCGGACCTGAAACTTCAAGCCTCGGCCTTCCGGGGGCAAAAGACCTCAATCGAGTTTGGAAAGGCCTACGGCTTTACCGAGAAGCTCTCGATCGGCGAAATTTACAATTACAAATTCGCGACGAAAGAACTCAAGGAGCCGCTGCGGCAGGCCGTCGCCGCGAACGGTTGGCGTTGGCGCCCGGTGGCCTTCGGGAAACTTTAGAGCGCGGTCCTGAAAGGACTGCTGCTTTTAGGAGCGAGCCTCCGCATCTCCGCGGTCCCGTGCCCAGGAATGCGAAGGCTTCGCGGGCCTCAATATAGCCCGCCCGTCCCGCTCCCGACCGCCGCGTCGGCATCGGGGCTCACGACGAGCGCCTTGGACGTCGCGTCGCCGCCAGCATATTCGGGCGGCGCGGTGCCGGGCTTGAAGGCTTCGAGGATCGTACCCGCGCCGGTCGAACGCTGGCCCGTATGGGCATCGACGGAAATGAGCTTGATGCCGGGCGGCACGCGGAACGGCACGTCGGGCTTGTTCTTCAGCGCCATCATCATGAAATCGCGGAAGATTGGCGCGGTATAGGTCGCGGCTTGCGCGGAATCGCCAAGCGAGCGCGGCCGGTCGTAACCCATGAAGACGCCGACGGTCAGATCAGGCGAAAAGCCGACGAACCAGAGATCCTTGGCGTCGTTGGTCGTTCCGGTCTTGCCCGCGAGATGCTTGCCGACCGCCTTGATCGAGACGCCGGTGCCGCGCTGAATCACCCCCTCCATGATCGAGGTGATCTGATAAGCGGTGAGCGGATCGAGAACCTGTTCGCGCTTGTCGATCAGTTTCGGCTCGTCCTGATGCTCCCATTTCGGCGCGTCGCAGTTTTGGCATTCCCGCTCGTCGTGCCGATAGACGGCGTGACCCCAGCGGTCCTGGATCCGGTCGATCAGCGTCGATTTGATCTTCTTGCCGCCATTGGCCAGCATGGAATAGGCGGTCGTCATCCGCAACAAGGTCGTCTCGCCGGAGCCAAGCGACATCGAGAGATAAGGCGGGAGATCGTCGTAGATCCCGAAGCGGCGGGCATATTCCGCGATGAGCGGCATGCCGACATCGCGCGCCAGGCGTACCGTCATTTGATTGATGGAATGCTCGACGCCATAGCGCAGCGTATGCGGGCCGCCGGATTTGCCTTCGAAGTTTTCCGGGCGCCAAACCTCGAGACCGGGGCCTTGATCGATCTCGATGGGGGCATCGAGCACGATGGAGGACGGCGTATAGCCGTTATCCAAGGCGGTGGCATAGACGATGGGCTTGAAGGAGGAGCCGGGCTGCCGCATGGCCTGCGTGGCGCGGTTGAATTCCGATTGGTCGAAGGAGAAGCCGCCGACCATCGCGAAGACACGGCCGGTATAGGGGTCCATGGCGACAATCGCGCCGCCGACCTCGGGGATTTGGCGCAGCCGGAACTGCCCCGCTTTACCCTCGATCGGCTCGACATAGACGACATCGCCGGTTTGCAGCCCGTTGCGGCCCACGCCCTTCGACCATTTCAAGCCGACGGGAAGCATGGTTCCGGTTTCGCGCTCGGCGCTGACCTGACGGTCGGCCTCGTGCTTGGGCTGCAAGCCGATCCGCGCCGACCCGTCGGCGACGTCGAGAATAACGGCAAGCTGCCAAGGCTGGACATCGCCCAGAGCGGGCACTTCCGCCAGAGGCGGACCCCAATCGCCGGCGATATCTATATGACGCATTGGACCGCGATAGCCGTGGGCCTCGTCATACCGCACGAGGCCATCGACCAGGGCCTTCCGCGCGATCAACTGCATTTTCGGATCGAGCGTGGTACGAACGGACAAGCCGCCCTCGTAGAGTTTCTTCTCGCCAAAGCGGTCGCCGAGTTCGCGGCGCACTTCCTCGGCGAAGAAGCCGGCGGCGTAGGTGTTTGGCGAAAGCACGCGCGAGGTCACGCCGAGCGGCTGGGCCTTGGCGGCCTCCGCATCGGCGGCGGTGATGTAACCGTTTTCGCGCATCCGGTCGATCACCCAATTGCGCCGCTCGAGCGCGCGCTCCTTTTTGAGGAAGGGGTGATAATTATTCGGCCCCTTAGGCAAGGCCGCGAGGTAAGCCACCTCGGGAATCGTCAATTCGTGAACCGATTTCCCAAAATAATTCAACGCCGCCGCCGCCACTCCGTAGTTGCCGAGGCCGAGGTAAATTTCGTTCAGATAGAGTTCGAGGATTTTTTCCTTGGAATAAGCCGACTCGATGCGGAAGGAGAGCAGCGCTTCCTTGATCTTGCGGTCGAACGTCTGCTCGTTGGTCAGGAGAAAATTCTTCGCGACCTGCTGCGTGATGGTGGAGGCGCCTTGGACGCGCTTGTCGCCGCGAATCATCACGCCGATCGCGCGAACGACGCCTTCGGGATCGACGCCGTTGTGGCTATAAAAGTTTTTGTCCTCGGCCGAAATAAAGGCCTCTTTCAACAAGGCCGGGATCGCCGTGCTCGGGAGATAGAGCCGCCGTTCGTGAGAATATTCCGCCAAGACCGAGCCGTCGCTCGCATGGACGCGCGTCATCACCGGCGGCTCGTAATTCTTAAGCTGGGTGTAATCGGGAAGGTCCCGGTTATAGTTCCAGATCACCAATGCGGCCGCGGCGGCGCCGACGACGAAGACGATCGCGCCCGTCGCGAAGATCAAACCGAAAAACCGGGCAATGAACCGCATCTGTCAGAGGCCTTTCGGGCAGCCGTGGAATCGGCGCCACCTGCGCCGGGGGAATGGACCAGATTAAGCGCGAGAACCAGCAAAAACGGCGCGGCCCAACGCCAGCATGTCCTGAAACTCTTTTATGTCTTGAGTTGGGCACGAACCACCGGCCGCGCAAGCCGGTCGCGATTGCGAGAGCCGATGTGCTCGAGGGGCCACGAAAGCACCGGGGCGCCGGACCAAAGTGCCTTTAAATTTATTTATCTCGCAAATATCTCCGGCCGTCTATTTGGCCACGGCCCCCGCCTCGGCTTGGCGGAGTTTGACGCCGGGATCGGGAATGGCAACCCCGGCCGCCGCTTTTTCCGCCCCATGCCGGTCGGCGAAATAGGCCACGATCGCCTCGGCCATGCGGCTCGTCGCCTTGTCGCGCCACGCCGCCGAGGTCAGCGCGGCCGAGTCGGCCGGGTTGGAGAGATAGCCGAGTTCCAGGAGAACCGAGGGCACGTCCGGCGCCTTCAGCACGAAAAAGCCCGCGGCCCGCTCGGGATTCTTGTTGAGCCGGCCGGCGACCTTCCAATAATTGACGAGCGTGCGCGCGAAGACGTGGCTATAGGCGCGCGTCTCCTGACGCGTGAGATCGAAGAGAATATCGGACACGTCGGCGGCATCCGCCTGCCCGTCGAGGCCAGCCGACGCATCGGCCGCGTTTTCCTTGGCCGCGACCTTGGCGGACGCGGCATCGGACGCTTTATCCGACACGGTATAGACCGTCGCGCCGCCGACATCGCCCGATTCGGTCAACGTGTCGGCATGAATGGAAATCATCAAGGCCGCATTGGCGGCACGCGCGATCCGCACCCGCTCGCTGAGCGGAATGAACAGGTCGGTCGCGCGCGTCATGACGACGGAGAAGCCGCCGGCCGCTTCGAGCTTCTTGGCGAGATCCTGCGCGAAATCGAGCGCGACCGTCTTTTCGACGACGCCATTGACCATCGCCCCGGTATCCGGTCCGCCATGGCCGGGATCGAGCACGATCACGGACTTGCTCGCAGGGACCGCCGCGGGCGATACGCTCGAGGAGATCTCGGCCGACGGAACCACGGCCGCCACCTTCCGGCTTTGCGCTGCCTGACGGAAACTTGCCCGGTCGGTCTTGGCTAGCTCGATGACGAGTTGATACTTATCCCCAGTCTTTTCCACAGCCGAACGGAGGATACGCGCGGGGATTCCCAGATCGATGACGATCCGGGACCGGCCCGGCTCCAACAAGCCAAACCGGAAGGATTCGACCACGGATGCTTGCCTGACATGCTTTTCCGGCTGAGGCGCGGGCTTGCCGGCATCGGGGCCGAGGTTGAAATCGACCTGCGGCAGATCGACGATCACCCGGTCCGGGCCGCTCAGAACAAAGGCTTCGTTTTCAATGCTTTGCGTGAGGTCGAAGGTCAGCCGCGCCATGTCCGGCGTGCTCACGAGATGCGCGGCGCTGGCCTCGGCACGAGAAAAATGCGGCTTTGCCGCCCGCGTGCCGGTCAATCCTTGCGCCGCCACGGCGCCAGACCCCGTGAGCGCCAAGGCGAAGGCCACGGCGCGCGCCAGCCGCCAAGCCGGGCTTGGCAAAAGCGTTGAAACACTCCGGTGAAATCTCATTCCGCTTGCCCCGCCGCCAGCGGGCGGCCTGCGTTTGGATTTTGGTGTTCGAAACCCGGTGTTTGAAACTCGGCCGCGGTTCTTTTGCTTCGCGGCGGCGAGTCTAAGGAGATAAACCGCATGGGTTAACAGGGGATAAGCAACGCGGATTGCTATAAAGAGATCTGTTGTAAATTTGATACAATACGGCAAACTTGCCAAGAGCCGGATAATTCCGGTATGTATATTGAGTGTCTGGTTTTGGCGACGACAGCTTCGGCTGTCCGGCTCGTAAGCCGCCCTTGGCCAAGAAAAGCCGCGCTTGTCGCGCGGGCATCCTGGCAAGGCGGGGTTTAGTCGAATCGCCGACGGCGTAGGCCGCTTGCTGGACCCTCCGGACGATACCCCCCGGTGTCGCGTATAGGTTTAGAGGACATGGTCTGTCCTGATCAATATCGGAAACCTTTTTCAACGGCGCCCGCCAGCCGGGCACCTGCGGAACCACTGTATCGCTTTTTTGGAATGACCGGCCGCGCGGCATCTTGTCCGCCGCGAAACCGGCCGTCGCGGCCTGGGCCGTCTGGCCCAATGCCGCTTTTGACATCACCCTTCACCTCATCTCGCGCCCCACGCCGCTGGCCGTTTCGTCCGCTTCATCCGCTTTTTGCCGGTATGAGCAGCGCGACCGCCGGCCGCCTTGCGCTTCAACGAGTACATAATGGCCAACAAAATGCTTATCGACGCGGCGCATCCGGAGGAAACCCGGGTCGTCGTCATCAGGGGTAGCCGGGTCGAGGAATTCGACTTCGAGGCCGCCAGCAAGAAACAACTGCGCGGCAATATCTATCTTGCGAAAGTCACGCGGGTCGAACCGTCGCTTCAAGCCGCGTTCGTCGACTACGGCGGCAACCGCCACGGGTTTCTCGCCTTTTCGGAAATTCACCCGGATTATTACCAAATTCCGGTGAGCGACCGTCAGGCCTTGATCGAGGCCGAGGCGCAAGAAGAGCCCGAGGAAGAGGAGCGCCGCCCGGCGCGCCGCAGCCGCCGTCACCGCCGGGGAGACCGTCCCGCCGCGGCCGATGCTCATCGCAATCGCGGGGATAGCGTCAGCGAGCCCGCCGGAACGGGCGAGTTGGAGGCGGTCGACCAGGATAAAGCCCCGGCCGGCGAACAGGATTTCTGGCCGGCCCCCGCCGAAGCGCGCGAGCAGACCGGTGAGACCGTGGATCTCGCGGCCCCAGTGGAAGATTACGCCGCCGCGCCCGAGGCAACGGAAACCGAAGCGCAACCCGAGGCGCGACCCGAGGTTGAAGCGCCGGCGGCCACCGAGGCCGAAGCGGTAGCGGACTTGGAGGAAGTTGCTCCCACCGAACCGCACGTGGCTCATCACTATCACGGCGGCGTTCATCATCACCGCCATGAAAAATTGGAGAGCCTGGCTTCCAGCGAGGAGACCGGGGAAGACCAAGACGAAGAATCCGAGGAAGAAGAAGAGGAAGACGTATCCGAGCACGTCGAGCAGCTCGGCGGCGACGCCATGGAAGAACTGCCCGTGCGCGCCTACCGCAACCGCCGGCAATATAAGATCCAGGAAGTCATCAAGCGCCGCCAGGTGCTTCTGGTCCAGGTCGTCAAGGAAGAGCGCGGCAATAAAGGCGCGGCGCTGACCACTTATCTGTCCCTGGCCGGGCGCTATTCCGTGTTGATGCCGAACACGGCGAAGGGCGGCGGCATTTCGCGCAAGATCACCGATGCCGGCGATCGCCAGCGTCTCAAATCCATCGCCCAGGATCTCGAGGTGCCGGAAGGCATGGGCGTGATCTTGCGCACGGCGGGCGCCTCGCGCACCAAGCCGGAGGTCAAGCGCGATTTCGAATATCTCATGCGCATGTGGGAGACCGTGCGCGAAAAGACGCTTCACTCGCAAGCCCCGACCCTGGTCTACGAGGAAGGCTCGCTGATCAAGCGGTCGATCCGCGATCTTTACAATAAAGACGTCGAAGAAATCATTGTCGCGGGCGAAGCCGGCTATCACGAGGCCAAGGATTTCATGCGCCTGCTCATGCCGAGCCATGCGCGCAACGTCCATCCCTGGCACGATCCGCAGCCGCTGTTCACCAAGGCCGGCGCCGAGGCACAGCTCGACGCGATGTTCTCCAGCCATGTGACGCTGCGCTCGGGCGGCTACATCGTCATCAATCAGACGGAAGCCCTGGTCGCCATCGATGTGAATTCCGGGCGGTCCACGCGCGAACACAATATCGAAGATACGGCGCTGCGCACCAATTTGGAGGCGGCGGACGAAGTCGCGCGCCAGCTCCGTCTGCGTGATCTCGCCGGTCTCATCGTGGTCGATTTCATCGACATGGAGGAGAACCGCAACAATCGCGCGGTCGAAAAGCGTATCAAGGATGCCCTGAAGAACGATCGCGCGCGCATCCAGGTCGGCCGGATCTCGCATTTCGGCCTGCTGGAAATGTCGCGTCAGCGCATCCGCACCGGCGTGCTCGAAGGCTCGACCGTCGTTTGCGCGCATTGCGCCGGCGCGGGCATGGTCCGCTCGACCTCCTCGATCGCTCTCCACGTTCTGCGCGTTCTGGAAGATGCCCTGATTTCCGACGCGTCATATAACGTGACCGTTCGCACCCGCGCGGCGGTGGCGCTTTATATTCTCAACAACAAACGCCAACATTTGTCCGATATCGAGGCGAGGTTCGGTGTCGCCGTGACCTTCGCGGCGGACGAGGCGCTGACGGGCACGTCTTATTGCGCCGTGGAACGCGGCGAGCCCGCGACCGGCGTGCCGCAACCGCCGCGCCAGCTTCCGAAATACGAACCGGAACCCGAATACGAGGAAGAAGAAGAGCCGGGCGAAGCCGGAGAGGACGAAACGGCTGGCGAGAGCGAAGCGCAAGGCGCGCCGTCCGAAGGCGCCGAGAGCGAGGGGCAACGCCGCAAGCGCCGCCGCCGCCGCCGGGGCCGCGACCGCGAAAGCTCGGGTATCACCGAGGACGCGCCGCAGCCGGCCGACGATGCGCTGGCGTTCGTCGCCGATGTCGAAGCCAACCGGATTGGGGACGAGGCCAGCCAAGACGAAGACGAAACTTCCGGCGAGGAGGCCGGTGCGCCGGGCCGGGAGCCGCGCCGTGGCGAAGGCGGACGCAGGCGCCGTTCGCGCCGGGGCGGACGCCGGACACGCGAGGAAATCGGAGCGGAACAAGGCGAGGGCGCGCTGGCGGAAGCCGGCGAACCCGGTGAAGGCGAGGTCGAGATCTCCGTGGCGGCCGTGCCCTCTCACGAGGCCCCGGAGCCTGTCTTCGCGGCGGCGCCCGCTCCAGAGCCCGCGCCTGTCTCGCTGGAGACTGCGCCGTTGGCGCCTGTCACGCCCGAGCCCAAAGCCGCGCTGCCGGAACCTGTCGCGACCGCACCCGCCGAGGAGCCAGCGCAAGCCGAGGAGCCCGCGCCAGCCCCCAAGAAACCCGAACTCGTCTCTACCGAACCTGACCCCGCGCAGCCCAAGCGCTCAGGCTGGTGGCAGCGCGCCAAGGCGACCCTGGGCGGGTAGGAACTTTCAAAAATAAACCGCGCCTGCACAGGCGCGGCCGCTTCCCCTGCCGGCAACAAGTCAGGTATGCCTGACTTGTTCAACAAGAAGCGCAAACCCGGGCAAGCCCGTGTTTGCTGGGGAAGAGTGGCAAGCCGCGGAATCCCTTGTCGGCAAGACTGAAACATCCGCACGACTTGATCTGCTCATGATTACAGACAAAACTTGCCGGATTGGCGGTCTTTCCCCTGCCCTTCCCGATAGCCCAAAGGATCGAGCCCTTATGAAGAGCTTACGTCGCGTGATCGCCGCCGTCGCGGCCGGTTTCCTCGCTATCGTGCCCGTGCAGGCCGCGGAGTTTTCGAGCGGCCAGACCACCGAAATTCAAACGATCGTCAAAAGCTATTTGATGGAACATCCGGAAGTGATCCGCGACGCCATCACCGCGCTGGACGAGAAGGAAAAGGCGGCCGAAGAGGCCGCGCGCAAAAAGACGCTCGCCGATCTCAGCGGCCCCATCTATACGGCCCCCGATGGCTTCGTGATCGGCAATCCCAAGGGCACGGTCACCTTGGTCGAGTTTTTCGATTACAACTGCGGGTATTGCAAGCGGGCGCTCGAGGATCTCGACCACCTCATGAAAGCGAACAAAGACTTGCGCGTGATCTTGCGCGATTTCCCCATCCTCTCCCCCAATTCCGTCCAAGCGGCGATCATTGCCGTCGCGGCGCATGATCAATTCCCCGGCGAGAAGTTCTGGGACTTCCACCGCAAGCTCCTGTCCACCAAAGGCATGATCGGAAAAGATCAAGCTCTCGACGTTGCCAAAAGCTTGGGGGCCGACATGGACAAGCTGGCGAAGGAGGCCGCCAAACCAGAGATCCAGGGCGCGATCCAGGGTTCGGAGGAAATCGCCAAAAACCTCTCCCTCAACGGAACGCCCTCTTATGTTCTTGGCGACGATGTTCTGATCGGCGCGGTTGGCTTTGACGAATTGAACACCAAGATCGGCAATATTCGCAAATGTGGTAAAGCGCTTTGCTCGTAAGCGCGGCGCCTGCGAAATGAAGCCAGCCTCACGCGAGAAAAAGAAGCTATTTTAATAGGCCCAGATCAATTGGGGACGGCAACACAGTTGGGGCGGCTATCTCCCTTATTGAACACATCAAGACTGGACTTCGCGCGCGCGGAGGTGCAAATGGCAACTCACGCGTGAAGTCATCAACCGGCCGGGTTCCCTCCCGGCTGGTTTTTTGACGGACGAGCAAAGCCAGGCAGGCCGGATCTCTTCAGCTCCGGCGCCTGAACGAGACCTTTAAATCGCGCCGCAAGCGCACCTCGTAAATCGCGCCGCAAGCGCACCTCGGCGAACGGACTTCTGAACGCATGACGAAATCGCCTCTCAAATCAAGCCTCGCCAAGCCCGTGCTCGACAAGCCAGTGCTCGACAAGACCGGACTTGTCGAATCCCTCGCCGATATCGCCAAGCGTCTCGACCTGAGCGAGATCGAATATCAGACCGGCGACCTTAAAATTCGCGTCGCCCGGCAAATGAGCACGTCTTACGTGCCGGCTCCCGTCGTGACCCATGCGGCCGTCGAGCCCGTGAAGGCCGCCCCTGCTCCCGATACCGTCAAGGCCGAAAGCGCGGGAACCGTCAAATCTCCGATGGTCGGCACGGCCTATCTCAGACCCGCGCCTGAATCTCCCGCCTTCGTCGAGGTCGGCTCGACCGTCAAGGCGGGCGAGAAAATCCTGCTCGTCGAGGCCATGAAGACCTTCAACGAAATCATCGCGCCGCGAAGCGGCACCGTGACGAGCATTCTGGTGCAAGATGGACAGCCCGTCGAATATGGACAGGCCCTGCTGGTGATCGAGTAAGGGCCTGAGTTTTTTCAATGCAGACAGCGCCCGCATGGCATCTCCCTTGCCGGGGCAGGGTTAGAGAGCATGTTCGATAAAATTCTGATTGCCAATCGCGGCGAAATCGCGCTGCGCATTCTTCGCGCGGCCAAGGAATTGGGCATTGCGACGGTCGCCGTCCATTCCACGGCCGACGCCGATGCCATGCATGTCAAATTGGCGGATGAATCGGTGTGTCTGGGGCCGCCGGCCGCACGCGATTCCTATCTCAACATTCCCGCGATTTTAGCGGCCTGCGAGATCACCGGCGCGGAAGCCGTGCATCCCGGCTACGGCTTCCTGTCGGAAAACGCCCGCTTTGCCGAAATCCTTGGGGATCACGGGATCGGCTTCATCGGTCCGAGCGCCGAGCATATCCGCATCATGGGCGACAAGATCGAGGCCAAGAAGACCGCCCTCCGTCTCGGCATTCCCTGTGTGCCGGGCTCGGAAGGCGCGATTACCGAGGATGCCGAGGGGCTGCGGGTCGCCAAGGAGATCGGTTATCCCGTTCTCGTCAAGGCGGCGGCCGGCGGCGGCGGGCGCGGCATGAAGGTCGCTTTGACGGCGGAAGATCTGCCCAACGCCTTGGCCGCGGCCCGGAGCGAAGCCAAGGCCGCTTTCGGCGATGATTCCGTCTATCTCGAAAAATATCTGCAAAAGCCCCGGCATATCGAAATCCAAATCCTGGGCGACGGCCAGGGCCGGGCGGTGCATCTGGGCGAGCGCGACTGCTCGCTGCAGCGCCGCCACCAAAAGGTCTGGGAAGAAAGCCCCTCGCCTGCCCTCAACGAGTCCGACCGCGCGCGCATCGGCGAAATCTGCGCCGCCGCCATGCGCGAGCTCAACTATTCCGGCGCCGGCACGATCGAGTTTCTCTACGAAAATGGCGCGTTCTACTTCATCGAGATGAACACGCGTATTCAGGTCGAGCATCCCGTGACCGAAATGATCACCGGCTTCGACCTCGTGAACGAGCAAATCAAGATCGCGGGCGGCTCGCCCCTCTCGATCAAGCAAGAAGATATCGTGTTTCGCGGCCATGCGATCGAATGCCGCATCAATGCCGAACACCCCACGACATTCCGGCCCTCACCGGGCAAGATCACTTATTATCATCCGCCGGGCGGCCTTGGCGTGCGCGTCGATAGCGCGGTCTATGCCGGCTACACGATCCCGCCCTATTACGATTCGCTTGTCGGCAAGCTCATCGTCCATGGCCGGACGCGGACGGAAACCTTGATGCGTCTGCGCCGCGCGCTCGACGAATTCATCATCGACGGGATCGAGACGACGCTGCCGCTCTACCGCACATTGGTGCGCAATACGGATATCCAAAATGGCGATTACGATATCCACTGGCTCGAAAAATTTCTCGAAGCCGGCGGCGGCGACCATATCAAGTAAAAGCACGCAATACGCGTCCCCGGTGGCGGCGGCCATCCGGGGCTTGACGCCAGCTTAACCGCGCTGTCCTCTAGCTCAATGGCACGCGCGCGAGACCGAACCGAAATCACGCCGGAGATCTTACTCCGGGCGTACTCGGTTGGGCTTTTTCCCATGGCGGAGAGCGCCGAGGATCCGAGCCTGTTCTGGGTCGATCCCGAGGAGCGCGGGATTTTCCCCATCGACGGTTTCATCGTCTCGCGCAGCCTGGCCAAGACAATCCGGTCGGACCGGTTCGAAATCCGGATCGATACGGCTTATGACGCCTTGATCGATGGCTGCGCGGCGGCGGCGCCGGGGCGTGAGGGCACCTGGATCAACAGCCGCATCCGCGAACTTTACCGCACGTTGTTCGAGCGAGGCCAGGTCCACACCGTCGAGGCGTGGGCCGAGGGCAAACTGGTTGGCGGCCTCTATGGCGTGTCGATCGGCGCGGCGTTCTTTGGCGAAAGCATGTTCCATCTCGAGCGGGACGCCTCGAAAGTCGCCTTGGCTCATCTCTTCGCACGACTGCGCAAAGGCGGGTTCCGCCTGCTCGATACGCAATTCGTGACCAGTCATCTCGCCTCGCTCGGCGCCATCGCCGTTCCCAAGCAGGCCTATCACCTGCTCCTCGCCGACGCCGTGCCGCGCCAAGCCAATTTTTGGACCTGGCCCGAAGGCACGATCGTGACGGGCACCCAGGTGCTCGAGGCGCTGAAGGGCTGACGGGCCACCAGAAAGAGACGGAACGGGGCCCGGCACCTTCTCCCATTCATGGGAGAACGAGCGTGCTCTAATACAACCCGCCGGGGTCGCGGCCGCCGGCTTCGTCGGGGAAGAAGCTGCGCGTCGGCGGGCGGCGATTGGGGTCGCGGCGCGGGACCGTGGCCGCGGCATCCGCCGTGCCGCTCGTGGCGGGCGCCTTGGCATCGGCATTCCTGGGCTTCTTGCCGGTATTGACCGGAAGCTTGGCATTTTCCGGCGGCGGCGGCTCGGCATTGGCGGTTTCGGGCGGCGCCGGGATCACTTCCGTGCCGCCCTTACAATCGGTCAGCCATATATCGTAGACGGGATGTTCGATCCCATGAAGGCCGGGACTCGCGGCGAACATCCAGCCGGAAAACAGCCGTTTATATTGCTTCTTGGCATCGACCTCGTCGACCTGGACGAAGGTGATCGTCTGCGGCGCCTCGGTCGACGGCCTCGTGTAACAAGCGCGCTCGGTGATTTGCAGCGAGCCGAATTGCACGGTCTCGTCGGTCGCGACCTCGAAGGAGATGATCCGTCCGGTGATTTTATCGAGACCGGAAAACACCGCCGTCGGATGGCTGATCTTATCGGCCAAGGCAGGCGGCGTCAGGAGCGCGCCGAACGCAGCGAGAGCAAGACCGGAAAGTTTCAAACGCGTCATCAAGAGATCCAGCCGGCCCCGAGAGCCTGTTGCTCCAGCCGATATGGCCAGCCATCACAAAACTCCGGCCGGAATGCGGCCGTGCTTGCGGCGTGGCAAACAAGAACAGCCTGCCCTACCCCTCCGGCGACCAGGCCTCGTAATCGCCGGTCGCGGCGGGCCGGGCGTTGGCGCGCAACGTCGATCCTTGCGGGCGCCAAGCCTGCGGCGTGCCGGTTAGGTTCGGCTGATGCGGCTTTTGCCATTCCTTCGGCGTGTATTGTTCGTCGGTGGGCGGCGTATCGACGGTGTGATGTAGCCAGCCATGCCAGCCGGGCGGCACGGTGGATGATTCGGAATAACCTGAAAAAATGACCCAACGCCGCTGGAAGCCGAGCGCTTTGTCGATCGCGCCGCCCTTCGTCCGATAATAGAGATTGCCGCTCTCGTCGGAGCCGACGAGTTCGCCGTGGCGCCACGTGTGGAAGCGTGTGTTCAAGGTCTGCCCGTTCCACCAAGTGAAGACCTTGGTGAGAACAGCGACGGTCTTTTGGACGAGCGAAGGGCTTTTCGTCGCAAAGTTAGTCATGCGGCCATCCCGTATCATTGCCAAATCAGGCGGAATTCTCGCGCGGAACGGCCAAGCGGCCCCGCGCGGCGGGACTATGCCGATGAGCCCCCCTCGTGTCCACAGCCGATTGAAGGCACAAGAGAACCGAATCCCTATAATCTCCCGGCAACGAAAGGACCTGCCCCGATATGCCTGGCCCGATATGATAGCCGCCATCGCCGGACTGCTCCTGTGTCAACTCCTCGGAGAGGTTCTCGTGCGCGCCTTGGCGCTGCCGGTGCCAGGCCCCGTCGCCGGCATGGGGCTGATGTTCGCCTTTCTCAGCCTGCGCGGCCGCCGCCTGGGAGGAGAACCCGGCGAGGTGCCAGATCAGATTGGGATGGTCGCGGACGTTTTGCTGAAAAATCTCTCGCTTCTCTTCATCCCGGCGGCGACGGGAATTGTTCAATATTTCGGCCTGCTCGGACGTTTCGGCTGGGCCATCGCCGTCTCCATCGCGGTCTCCACCACGGCGGCGATGATCGTCACGGTTTTGGTGTTTCGCCTGACGGCGGTCCTGCGGACCCGGCGATTCGCGCACCCGCCCGCCAAGGAACCCCCAGCCAAAGAGAACGAGGCGCCATGATTCTCCCGCACCGCGCCAGCGACATCTGGGTCTATCTCTCGGCCAATCCTTTGTTCTGGCTCACGGCCGTGCTCGTCAGCTACCTCTTTTCGGACTGGCTCTCGGAAAAATCGGGGCGCCATCCGCTGGTCAACACGGTCGCGATCTCGGCCGCGATTCTCTCCGCCCTGATTCTCTTGACCGGCACGAGTTACCAGACGTTTTTCGACGGCGCGCAATTCGTCCACTTTCTCTTGGGACCGGCGACGGTGGCGCTGGCCATTCCGCTCTATCGCAACCTCGGCCGCGTACGCGCCAATCTCATGCCCATGCTGTTCGCGCTGACGGCGGGTTCGATCACAGCTATCGCGACCGCCGTCTCGATCGCCGGCGTGCTCGGCGCGCCACCGGCGATTCTAGCCTCGCTGGCCCCGAAATCGGCGACGACCCCGATCGCCATGAGTCTTGCCGCCGCCTATGGCGGAATTCCCTCGCTCTCGGCGGTCTTCGTCTTGATGACGGGCATTTTCGGCGCCGTCATCGTGAGCCCCTTGATGAACGCGCTGGGCATCCGCGATTTCGCCGCGCGGGGATTCGCGGCCGGCCTCGCCGCGCATGGACTCGGCACCGCCCGCGCCTTTCAGGTCGACCCCACGGCCGGCGCTTTTGCCGGAATCGCCTTGGGCTTGAATGGCGCGATGACGGCGATCATTATCCCCGTTGTTCTGCCATTTTTGCTGCATCTTTTTTCCGCTAACGGCTTGACTCCGTGAGTTCTTCATAGCGTCCGAAACTTTATCCCCGCTATTCCAGTTATCCCCAGGACTTTCTATATGTAGTGTTCCACAGGAATAAAGAGACCTAGGGTTAGCGTTTGTTAGGAATTCGGCGCATAGTCTCTCCAGGCCACAGCCGCTCGTTCCAAGGACCTAAAATGCGCATCGAACGCCGTTTCACCTCAGCCGGTCAGTCCCCTTACGCCAGCCTCGAATTTCGCGGCACGAAGAGCGAAATCCGGAATCCCGACGGGTCCGTGGTCTTCTCGCTGGACGGAATCGAAGTTCCCGCGAGCTGGAGCCAAGTGGCGGCCGACGTCATCGCGCAGAAATATTTCCGCAAGGCCGGCGTGCCCTCGCGACTAAAGAAGGTCGAGGAACACAGCGTTCCCTCGTTCCTCTGGCGCAGCGTGGCGGACGAAACGGCTTTGGCGGCTCTGCCGAAAGACCAGCGTTACGGATCCGAGATCTCGGCCAAGCAGGTGTTCGACCGTCTGGCCGGCACCTGGACCTATTGGGGTTGGAAAGGCGGCTATTTCGACAGCGAGGAAGATGCGTCCGCGTTCCAGGACGAGCTGCGCTACATGCTGGCGCGCCAGATGGCCGCGCCGAATTCGCCGCAATGGTTCAACACCGGCCTGCATTGGGCCTATGGGATCGACGGGCCGAGCCAAGGCCACCATTACGTGGATTTCGAGACCGGCGTGCTCCAGGCCTCGGCCTCGGCCTACGAGCATCCGCAGCCCCACGCCTGTTTCATCCAATCCGTCTCCGACGACCTCGTGAACGAGGGCGGGATCATGGATCTCTGGGTCCGCGAAGCCCGGCTGTTCAAATACGGCTCCGGCACCGGCTCGAATTTCTCGAAACTGCGCGGCGAGAACGAGAAGCTTTCGGGCGGCGGCAAGTCGTCGGGCCTGATGTCCTTCCTCAAGATCGGCGACCGCGCGGCCGGCGCCATCAAGTCCGGCGGCACCACCCGCCGTGCCGCCAAAATGGTGGTGGTGGATGCCGATCACCCCGATATCGAGGCCTATATCGACTGGAAGGTGAAGGAAGAGGAGAAGGTCGCCGCCCTCGTGACGGGCTCCAAGGTCGTGCAAAAAGCATTGAAGGCGATTCTCCGCGCCTGCGTGAATTGCGACGGCGCCGGCGACGATTGCTTCAACCCGGACAAGAACCCGGCCCTGAAGAAAGAAATCAAGCTCGCCCGCCGCACTTTCGTGCCGGATGCCTCGATCAAGAAGGTCATCCAATATGCCAAGCAAGGCTATAAGGAGATCGAATTCGAGACCTTCACCCTCGACTGGGATTCCGAGGCCTATCTGACGGTCTCCGGCCAGAATTCGAACAATTCCGTCCGCGTCACCGACGATTTCCTCCGCGCGGTCGAGGAGGACGGGGATTGGAACCTAACGCGCCGCATCTCGGGCAAAGTCGCGAAGACGCTGAAAGCCCGCGACCTCTGGGACAAGATCGGCTATGCCGCCTGGGCCTCGGCCGATCCCGGCCTGCAATATCACACGACGATCAACGACTGGCACACCTGCCCGGCGGCGGGCCCGATCGTGGCCTCGAACCCCTGCTCGGAATATATGTTCCTCGACGACACCGCCTGTAACCTTGCGTCGTTAAATCTGCTGCAGTTCCGGGACGCGGCCACCAAGAACATCGACCTTGCGGCCTATGAACATGCCGTGCGTCTCTGGACCGTCGTGCTCGAAATCTCCGTGCTGATGGCGCAATTCCCGAGCCGGGAAATCGCTCAGCTCTCCTATGAGTACCGCACGCTCGGCCTCGGCTTCGCCAATATCGGCGGCTTCCTGATGTCCTCGGGCATTGCTTACGATTCCGACGAAGGCCGCGCGATCTGCGGCGCTTTGTCTGCGATCATGACCGGTGTCTGCTACGCTACCTCGGCCGAAATGGCGAAAGAGCGTGGCGCCTTCGCCCGCTATCAAGAGAATGCCCAGAACATGCTGCGGGTGATGCGCAACCATCGCCGCGCCGCCTATGGCGAGGCCACGGGCTACGAGGCGCTCTCCATCGCCCCGGTGCCGCTCGATGGCGCTTCGCTGCGCGACCAGGACTTGATCGCCCATGCCAAGACGGCTTGGGACAAGGCTGTCGCGCTCGGCGAGACCTATGGCTACCGCAATGCGCAAACCACTGTCGTCGCGCCCACCGGCACGATTGGCCTGGTGATGGATTGCGACACGACCGGCATCGAGCCGGACTTTGCCCTGGTGAAGTTCAAGAAATTGGCCGGCGGCGGCTACTTCAAGATCATCAACCGCGCCGTGCCCGAAGGTTTGCGCGCGCTCGGCTACCGCGAGGCCGAGATCGCCGAGATCGAGGCCTATGCCGTCGGCCATGCCTCGCTGCGCCAAGCGCCGGGCGTCAATCATACCACCCTCAAGGCCAAGGGCTTCACCGAGGCCAAGCTCGACGAGCTGGAGAAGACGCTGGCTGGCGCCTTCGACATCAAGTTCGTCTTTAACAAATGGACGTTAGGCGCTGATTTCCTTCGCGATAATCTAAAAGTACCTGCCGAGAAGATCGAGGATCCCAATTTCGATCTTCTGACCTGGCTCGGCTTCACCAAGGCCGAGGCCGAGGCGGCCAATGTGCATGTCTGCGGCGCCATGACCGTGGAAGGCGCGCCGCATTTGAAGCAAGAGCATTACGGCGTCTTCGATTGCGCCAATGCCTGCGGACGCACCGGCACGCGGTATCTGTCGGTCGAGAGCCACATTCGCATGATGGCGGCGGCGCAGCCCTTCATCTCGGGCGCGATCTCCAAGACGATCAACATGGCCAACGATGCCAGCGTCGAGGATTGCAAGGAGGCTTACATGCTCTCCTGGCGGCTGGCGCTGAAAGCCAACGCGCTTTACCGCGATGGTTCGAAACTCTCGCAGCCCCTGAACAGCCAGCTGATCGAGGATGACGGAGAAGAGGAAGCCGGCGATGCGGTCGAGGCTCTGGTCGCGTCCAACGCTCCGGCCCGCGCCAGCGCGGTGGCGGAACGGATCGTCGAGCGCGTCGTCGAGCGGATCGAACGCATGCGCGAGCGCGAGCGCCTGCCCGACCGGCGCAAGGGCTATACGCAAAAGGCCGTCGTCGGCGGCCACAAGGTCTATCTCCGCACCGGCGAATATCAGGATGGCCGCATCGGCGAGATCTTCATCGACATGCATAAAGAAGGCGCTGCCTTCCGCAGCTTGATGAACAATTTCGCCATCGCCATCTCGGTCGGCCTGCAATATGGCGTGCCGCTGGAAGAATATGTCGACGCCTTCACCTTCACCCGCTTCGAGCCCGCGGGTTTCGTGCAGGGCAACGACGCCATCAAGAACGCGACCTCCATTTTGGACTATGTGTTCCGCGAACTCGCCATCTCCTACCTCGGACGCAACGACCTCGCCCATGTCGATCCGAGCGAAATCGGCCATGACGTGCTGGGTAGCGGTGAGACCCAAGGCAAGGCGCCGGTCTCCGGCGGCGACGCGCCAAGCGGCACGGCGCGATTCGTGTCCAAGGGGTTCGTGCGCTCCAAGGCCGATAAGCTCATGCTGGTGCAAGGCGGGACGCAGGCCTATGCTACCCAGGGCGCGACAGCGCTAAAAACCGATGTCGAGACGGAGTTGAAAAGCGTCGCCACCGCGCTCCAGGCCGAACTCGGCGAAGCGCACGTCGAGCCCACCCCCAGCGCCGCCGAAAAACGCAGCCTCGCCCGGATGAAAGGCTATACGGGGGAAGCCTGCGGCGAATGCGGGAACTTTACGCTCGTGCGGAACGGCACCTGCCTGAAGTGCGACACCTGCGGCGGGACGAGCGGGTGTAGCTGAGGGGGAAGAAGCTCCGAGGTGCGTCGATGGACACCTATCAAAAACGACTGGTGTTCATCGACAGCTGCGCAGTGAATCACTTCGCTGGGATTAATCTAGATCCAACCAAAGAACTTCACGGCACTGAATTCCAAATCGCGTTCACGCCTGATTTGGAAGCGGAATATAGACAAGCGTTAGCCCATCCGCGTGTAGAGCCTCACATCAAACAACTGCTCGGCGCGCTTTTGGAAAGAGGCATGCCGAGTGGATATTTTGGATTAGACGGCCCGCCATTCAGCGGTCTTGACGAAGGGCGCTTTATCTCTCCTTCCGAGTTGCAATCACTTGATTCAATAGCAATTAGGCCCCGCTCAAATAAACAAATTCCAAAAAATAGAACCGACTCGTTTTTAATAACGCTTGCGCAGACAGAAATTGTCGTGACAAGCGAAACCCAAGCGATTTGGAATCGCGCCAAGGACTATGCCGGTTTAATTTTTTGGAATGAAATTAAAACGGGTATCGATCAAGGCTCTACACTCCTATCGATTTTCCGGTGCCGCATCGCTTTGATGAATGCAAACGGTACAGCTCAGATCCAGCGCTAACGCTTGCGCCTCACCGGCCCCCTTAAAGCTGTACGGGAGACGCCTTGGACCGGCTCCTAAAGTCAAACCGGCAGATAGCCGCCTTTCAAAATATGGGCAGCATTGTTGCTTTCGTCGTCTGCATCTATGATGGCCCACGACGTCAACCGAGCGAGACGATGCCAAACACGAACGTGGACCTTCAGTTTCTGGCGAAACAGCATCAGCGCATGCTTGATGAGACGCGCCTGCTTCGCAAAGAAGTCGGGGAAGTGATGAAGCTTGTCGTTTCGGGTTACAAACTGACGAGGCGTGTCGAACGGCGGCAGAGCGAAATGCGCGACGATCTCGAAGTCATGATCAAGATGGAGCTTGGCGGCGCTTTAGCCAACGTTCAGCCCTCGATTGAGAATTCCTTGGCACGAATCGAAGGGACGTTCGAAGACCTTGCCAACCGGGTCGATGCCCTGGAAAAACAGCCGTAGAATCTCCCCACCCCCTAAACCAGCCGGCTCTGCTCCTTCGCCGCCGCGATGAAGCTCGCGAACAGCGGGTGCGGATCGAACGGCCGGGATTTGAGCTCGGGGTGGTACTGCACCCCGATGAACCAGGGATGGTCCGGGATTTCGATCGTCTCGGGCAGCAGCCCGTCCGGGGACATGCCGGAGAAGCTCACGCCCGCCTCCTCGAGTTCCGCGCGATAGGCGGTATTGACCTCGTAGCGATGGCGGTGGCGCTCGGAAATTTCGGTGCAGCCATAGATGCCGGCGATTTTCGAGCCCGGTTTCAGGATCGCCTTGTAGGCGCCGAGGCGCATGGTGCCGCCCAAATTGCCCTCGGCGGCGCGGATTTGCAGCTCGTCGCCATGCATCCATTCCGTGAGAAGGCCGACGACCGGCTCCTCCGCAGGGCCGAATTCGGTGGAATTAGCGTTGGGATGGCCCGTCAGCGAGCGCACCGCCTCGATCACGGCCATCTGCATGCCGAAGCAAATGCCGAAATAGGGCACCTTCCGCTCCCGGGCGAACCGCGCCGCGAGAATCTTACCCTCGGCGCCACGTTGGCCGAAGCCGCCGGGCACGAGAATGCCATGGACGTTTTCGAGATGAACGGCGGGATCGTTGCTCTCGAAAATCTCGGACTCGATCCAGTCGATCCGCACGCTCACCCGGTTGGCGAGGCCGCCATGGGTCAAAGCCTCGATCAAGGACTTATAGGCGTCCTTCATGCCGGTATATTTGCCGACAATCGCAATGGTGACATGGCCATCGGTATTGCGCAGGCGCTCGGACACATCGTTCCAGCGCGTCATATTGGGTTTTGGAGCCGGCTCGATGCCAAAGGCCGCGAGCACCTCGCGGTCGAGGCCGGCCGCATGGTAGGCCATCGGCACGTCGTAGATCGAGTCGATGTCGCGCGCCTCGATGACGGCGGTTTCCGGGACATTACAGAACAGGCCGAGCTTGCGGCGCTCTTCCCCAGGGATCGGCCGGTCGCAGCGGCAGAGCAGGATGTCGGGCTGGATTCCGATCGAGCGCAGCTCCTTGACGGAATGCTGCGTCGGCTTGGTCTTCAGCTCGCCCGCGCTCGGGATATAGGGCAGCAGCGTCAGATGCATATAGATCGTGTGCCCACGCGGGAGATCGTTGCCGATCTGCCGGATCGCCTCGAAGAACGGCAGTCCCTCGATATCGCCCACGGTGCCGCCAATCTCGACCAGCACGAAATCGAACCCCTCGTTGCCGGAGAGCACGAATTCCTTGATCGCATTGGTCACATGCGGAATGACCTGGACGGTCGCGCCGAGGTAATCCCCGCGCCGCTCCTTGGCGATAATGTCCTGATAGATCCGGCCCGTGGTGATATTGTCCTGCCGGACGGCCGGACGCCCGGTGAAGCGCTCGTAATGACCGAGGTCGAGATCGGTCTCGGCGCCATCATCGGTGACGAAGACTTCGCCATGCTGATAGGGGCTCATCGTGCCCGGATCGATGTTGAGATAGGGGTCGAGCTTGCGCAGCCGGACCGTATAGCCGCGCGCCTGCAACAGGGCCCCAAGGGCCGCCGAAGCCAACCCTTTGCCGAGCGAGGAAACCACGCCGCCGGTGATGAAGATGTACCGCGCCATGGGCCACAAGCTCTATCGGCTTTTGCCGGGTTTGGGGAGCCCAAATCCACGGAACCACACATAGTCCACACAAATGCGTGAACTCGTTTTACGAAAACGACCTAAAATCTACGCTTCTATTGACCGCGCGGCGGAGCAGGCGCGGCAGGCGCCGCCGGTGCCTGACCCGCGGGCTGGTTCGCCCGTTGATCCTCGATCTTGCGAAGCTGGTCGAGAACGCTGCCCTCGCCCTTCGGTGGCAGCGACGCCGGCTGCCCCTCCGAGGCAGGCGTCACGGGCGCGGCGCCATCGAGGATGGAATGCTGGCCGCGTCCAAACCCGGCGAGAACCGTCAAGCCGAGGCTCGTCACGAAGAACAAAGCCGCGAGAATCGCTGTCGCGCGCGTCAGCACATTGGCCTGGCCGCGCCCGGTCATGAAGCCGCTGCCGCCGCCGACGCCAAGCGCCCCGCCCTCGGAACGCTGCAGCAAGACGACCGCGACAAGCGCGACCACGATCATAAGGTGTACAACGATCAAAACCGTCTGCATCGATTAGAAAACCCACATCAGCGCCAACCGCCGCGAAGCGGGCGCTGGATTGTTCGACAAAAACCAATCGCATTGCCAAGCGGGACGCGATGCCGACGCGAAAGCAATGGAGGCGGCATGGCTCGAAACCAGCCGCGCCGCCGTTCTAGGAGAACTGAAGCCGGATCGCAATCCACTATCTCGCGAAACAGCCAGTTCGTGCCTCATCAAGCCGGCACCTTGGCCTTGACGTCTTGCCGGTAGACGCTGGCAATGGCCATGAAATCATTGGCGTCGAGGCTCGCGCCGCCAATCAAGGCGCCATCGACATTTTCGGCCGCCATGAGCTCGGCCGCATTTCTAGGGCGTACCGAGCCGCCGTAAAGAAGCCGGATCGCGCCGGCGCCGGAATGAACCAGGCGGTCGACCTCGGCGCGCATGAAGCGGTGCATGGCGGCAACATCTTGGACGGTGGGGGTCAAGCCGGTGCCAATCGCCCAGACTGGTTCATAAGCGATGACCAGCCGGCTGACGTCCGGATTAACCGGAATCGAGCCCAGCAACTGCCGTCCGACGACCGTGAAAGCGCGCCCAGCCTCACGATCGGCCTTGGTTTCCCCGACGCAGACAATGGCGGTCAACCCGGCCGCCGCCGCGGAAACAGCCCTGGCCCGGACCGCCGTATTGGTTTCGCCATAGCTCGCGCGGCGCTCGGAATGACCGAGGATCGCGTAACTCGCCCCGGCATCCCGCAACATGAACGCGGATATGTCCCCGGTATGGGCGCCGCAAGATTCGGACCGGCAGGTCTGGCCGCCGATCTTCAGCCCCGTCCCTTGGGCGATCTTGGCCGCCGCCGCGATCAGAGTCGCGGGAGGGCAAATCAGAACTTCGGCACAGCCGGCGCGTCCCGCCACAACGGCGTCACGCACGGCTTCGATTTCGCCGAGGTCGGCGATCAAGCCATTCATCTTCCAATTGCCGGCCACAAGAGGTTGCGGTCGTCGCGACATCGTTGGTTCGCCTCCTAGAGCAGGGCCTCGTGCGAGGCTCCATGCCTTTCACATTTTCAAACAAGCTCGCCCCCGTTAACACCAGAGCGATAAATCCGCAAAGAGAGAAGCGGCAATCCGCCGCTCCCCTGCCTTCATTCTTAAGACACACGACCACGCATCCTTAGGAGCCCCGGCGTGAATCCGTCCGATTTGAGAATTTTATGGACTTTTCGAGCCGAAACACGTTTTAGAGCGGTCTCGGGGCAACCGCCCGCGCGTCCGCGCAAGAATTCCACCCGCGCGTCCGCGCAAGAAAATACGTAACCGGAGAAACGGCTTCGTCATGATGGATCGGTTGCGCATCGCGTCGCAGGGAATCTTCGGGCGCCTCGTCATGGCGCTGATACTCGGGGTGACCATTGTCGGCTTCGGCTTTTGGGGCATCGGCGACATTTTCAAGGGCTACGATCCCAACGAGCTCGCCCGCGCCGGCTCGGCTCGTATTACCGTCGATATGTATCGCGATGCCTATCAGACCGAACTGAAGCGGGTGGAGCAAAACGCCAAACGCGCGATTACCAACGACGAGGCGCGGCGCCTGGGTCTCGACAAGCAGGTGCTCGCACGGCTCTTGACGGATGCCGTCCTCGACCAAGAAGCCCAGAAGCTGGGTCTGGCGATCGGCGATGCCGATATCGCCAAGACGATTCGCACGGACGATAGTTTCAAGGGGCCGGACGGCAAGTTCGACAAGGCCCGGTTCGACGCCATTCTCCGCGAGAACGGCTTCAGCGAGACGCGGTTCGTGAACGAGCAGCGCGCCATCGATCTGCGCCAATATGTATCGGATGCGGTCATCTCTGGGATCGAAGTCCCCAAACTGATGGAAGACGCGATCCACCGCTACAAGACGGAAACGCGGCAAGTCGATTTTGTCGTGCTCGCGCCCCTGGCGGCGGGCGACATCGCCCCGCCAACCGATGCGGAGCTGCAAAAATATTACGACGATCGCAAGAGCGCCTATACCGCCCCGGAATATCGCAAGCTCGTCACGCTGGCCGTCACCCCCGCCGATCTCGTCAAGCCGGATGCGGTGAGCGATGCCGATATCCAAAAGCGCTACGACGACACCAAGGCCGCTTTCTTCGTGACGCCGGAAAAGCGCAGCTTGCAGCAAATCGTCTTCCCGAGCGAAGCCGAAGCCACGGCGGCCGAGGCCAAGCTCGCCTCTGGAACCAGTTTTCAGGCCCTAGCCGCCGAGCGCAAGCTGTCGGATAAGGATATCGATCTCGGTACGGTCGCGAAGGACGCGATTCCGGAAAAGCCGATCGCCGACGCCGCTTTTGCCTTGGCGGAAGGCGCCGTCAGCCAACCCGTCAAAACGCAATTCGGCTATGTCCTGGTCCGCGCGGTCAAAATTTTCCCGCGCACGGAGCAGCCGCTGATGGAGGTTTCCGCGCAGCTTCGGAATCAGATCGCCATCATCCGCGCCAAGGCGGAGGCCAAAGCGCTACGCGATAAAATCGAGGAGCAACGCTCGGCCGGCAAAAGCTTGACCGAGGCCGCGGCCAGTGCCGAGCTCAAAGCGCAAACCATCGAGGCGGTGGATGCCCAAGGACACGACAAGGCGAACAAGCCTGTCGAGGGCCTCGTCGAGGGTCCCGCTCTCCTCAAGGCCGCCTTCGCGGCCGAGGTGGGCTCGGATACGGATATGATCTCGACCACGACCGGCGGTTACAGCTGGTTCGAGGTCGCCGGGATCGAACCAGCGCGCCAACTTTCGCTTGCCGATGCAAAGGCCAAGGTCGAGGCGGGCTGGCACCGGGACGAAGTGGCCAAACGGCTGTCCGCCAAGGCCGATAGCCTGGTCAAAGCCTTGAACGGCGGTCAGGCGCTGAGCACCCTCGCCGCCGCCGAGGGCAAGCTGCCGGTGCAACATGCCGGCGACGTCAAGCGTGACAGCGCCTCCACGCTGCCGGCCAACGTCTCCACCGCGGTGTTCGCGGTCGCCAACCACAAGGCCGGTTCCGCCGCCCTGCCCGATGGCGGACGCCTGGTGTTCCAGGTTCTCGACGCGCGGGTGCCCCCGCTCGACGACAAGAACCCGGACTTCAAGAAATTGATGGACCAAGTGAAAAGCAGCGTTCTCGACGACGCGCTCGGCGAATATCTCAGCCGTCTGGAGCAGCAGTTCGACGTCAAGGTCAATACCAGGGCGCTGGCAGCGGTATCTGGCGCCGACGCTGGCGGCGGCGGATCGTGACGCCGGCATGATCGAACCCGGCTTCGACTCTTTTCAGCCCCGTTATGCCAAAGGGGAGCCCTGCTTGCTCGTGACCCGGCTCATCGCCGATCTCGAGACGCCGGTCTCCGCCTTCCTGAAACTCTCGGCCGGCCGGCGGGGCCGGTGCTTTCTGCTGGAATCCATCGAGGGCGGGGCCTCGCGTGGACGCTATTCGATGATCGGCCTCGATCCCGACGTGGTGTTTCGCGCCACGGCCGGCCTGGCCGAGATCGCGCGCGATGCGCTGAACCAGCCGGACGCCTTCGTGCCCTGCGCGACGCGCCCGCTCGACGCCTTGCGGGCGCTGATCGAGGACTCGCGCATTCCCTCGGCGGAGGACGATCTGCCCCCGATGGCGGCCGGCGTCTTCGGTTATCTCGGCTACGACATGGTGCGCGAAATGGAGCGGCTGGCTCCGGCCAAGCCCGACCCCATCGGGGTGCCCGATTCGATCTTCTTGCGCCCGACGATCATGGTCGTCTTCGATACGGTGCGCGACGAAATTTCGATCGTGACGCCGGTGCGTCCGCGCGACGATCTTCCGGCGGACAAGGCCTATGCCGATGCGGAAGCCCGCCTCGCCGGGATCGTCGCGACCTTGGAAGGTCCGTTGGCCCATGGCGCCAGTGCAAGCGCCGGCACCCACGACCCCATCGAGCCAAAGTCGAACACCCCGCCCGCCCGCTTCCTCGCCATGGTCGACAAGGCCAAGGAGTACATCCGCGCGGGCGATATTTTTCAGGTCGTGCTGTCGCAGCGGTTTTCCGCGCCTTTCAACCTGCCGGCGTTTTCGCTGTACCGCTCGTTGCGGCGGGTCAATCCCGCGCCCTTCCTCTGCTATCTCGATTTCGGCACGTTCCAGATTGTCTGTTCGAGCCCTGAAATCCTGGTGCGGGTCCGCGACGGGAAGGTGACGATCCGGCCCATCGCGGGCACCCGTTGGCGCGGCAAGACCAAGGCCGAGGACGAGGCCCTGGCCGCCGACCTCCTCGCCGACGAGAAGGAATGCGCCGAACATCTGATGCTGCTCGACCTCGGCCGCAACGATGTCGGGCGGGTCGCCGCCACCGGCACGGTGACCGTGACCGAGCGCTTCGCCATCGAGCGCTACAGCCATGTCATGCACATCGTCTCCAATGTCGAGGGCCGGCTTGATCCCGCCCATGACACGATCGCGGCGCTCGCCGCCGGCTTCCCGGCCGGCACGGTGTCGGGCGCGCCAAAGGTGCGGGCGATGGAGATCATCGACGAGTTGGAAACGGACAAGCGCGGCATCTATGCCGGCTGTATCGGCTATTTCGGCGCCTCGGGCGAGATGGACACGTGCATCGTGCTGCGCACGGCCGTCGTCAAGGACGGCATGATGCATGTCCAAGCCGGCGCCGGCATCGTCTACGACAGCGATCCCGAAAGCGAGCAGCGCGAATGCCAGAACAAGGCGCGGGCTTTGTTCCGGGCCGCCGAGGAGGCCGTGCGGTTCGCGCGGGCGGGAAAGAACGGGCCTGGCGTTTGACGCGCCGGACTTTGTGCGCATAGCCTAAGCGGCCACGTCGACGGAATGAGTGTCGAACCGGGCTCATGCCTGCAAGGGACGTCCGGTCCGGTCAAACGGGAAAGCAAAACATGAAACTCGATGTGGCGAAGACGTTTGCAGTGGCGAAGACGTTTACGGGAATTGCCGTGACGGGGATCGTCTTGGCGGCGAGCCTTGGCTCGATCGCGCAGGCCGCGGATGCCGACCACGGCGAGATTGTCGCCAAGCGCTGGTGCGCGTCCTGCCACATCGTGGCACCCGATCAAAAGCGCGGCTCCGACAATGTGCCGACATTCGAGAGCATCGCCAAGCGCCCCGGCTTCGACAAAGCCAAGCTCGCGTTCTTCCTGCTCGATCCGCATCCCAAAATGCCGAATATGTCGCTGACACGCAGCGAGGCCGAGGACATCGCGGCCTACATCGCCCGGCAGGGAAGCTGAGGGCTTAGCATAATCAACCCAGCGATCGATTCCGCTTATTGGCGTGGCCTTTCCAGTCAACTCGCATGATCCCGCCCGTCATTGCGAGCGCAGCGAAGCAATCCATCTTCGTGCAGGGGGCTGGCATGGATTGCTTCGCTGCGCTCGCAATGACGGTGGCGGATTGCGGCGGACAGCTTGCCCCCTACACCACCTCCAGCACCATCCCGTCGCGATGCTCCCGCCCATATTCGTCCACCGCCTTGACCTTCAACGCATAAGCCCCCGGCCGCAATCCGGCTGGGAGTTTCACCGACCAGATGTGCGAGGACGGGACCGGCTTGACCCAGGGTTTAATGGTTTCGGGATAGCGCGCGTAAATCTGCTGGACGAAAGGGTCGGGGCGGCTGATCTTTTTCATCGTCACCGCCGGGCCTGCATCGAGCGAACAGGTCACTACCGTCTTGGGGCCGCCATCGAAGACGTTGACGACAAGATAGGCGCTCGCGGCCTGATCGGACGTAACCGGCGAGCGCAAAAGCTCGGACATGGTGAGCGTGCGCAAAATCTCGCGGTCGTCCTCGTGCGTCTGCACTTCCAGGCTGATCCGCAGCTGTTTACCCGCGGGTTCGCCGGCGGGGACGAAGCGGGTGGTGTAATTCGTGCCGTCGATCGAAAGAACGTGGAAGCCGTTCGGCGAGCCGTCATAGGCATCCGCGCAAGCAATGCCGCGATGATCGAGCGGCCCGCTCCACCACGAGCCCGAGACCGCCGTCAAGACATGGTGGTGATGCGGGACGGCATCCGGAAACCCGTCGGCGGCGCCTAAATAATGATGTTCGGTCGAATGGGTGTGGCCGGCGAAACTGACGCTCGGGCGCCCCTCCAGAAGCTTCAAAAGCTCCGCCCGGTTCACCGTCGTCTGGTGGGGTTCGTCCGGGCCGAGATAGGTCGTCAGCGGAATATGCATCACGAGAACGACGAGCCGGTTGGCCGGCGTCTCCTTCAACAGCGCCGCGATGAAGGCGAGCTGATCGGCCGAGATGAAGCCGCGATATTTGCCGGCCTTGCCGGGCTTCTCGGGATCGGGCCCGAGATAATCGACATTGTCGAGCATGATGAACAGAGCATTGGCATATTCATGCGCGTAATAGGGCGCGCCGAAGACGCGCTTCCAGGTCTCGCGCGAGCGGCGGGCGTCGGGCGCCTCGTAATTCAAATCGTGATTGCCGCCGACGCTCCACCAGGGAATGCCGATGCGCCCGATGATCTTGTTGTAGCGGTTGAACATCGAGAGATCGTCGAACATCAGATCGCCCGCCGTAATGCCGAAGGCGGCGTCGACGCCGATCAGCCCGGCCACCACGTCGTCGCGGACATATTCGATCTCGGCCGTCGATTCCGGCTGCGGATCGGTCAACATCACGACATCGAAGCGGCTGGGCTCGTTGACGCGGATCAGCGCGAAATCGAGCGCGTCCGGCAACGGGCCGGTGGGCGCGAGACCGGGATAGCGCAATTCCAGACCGGGCGGCGTCCCCTCGGGCTCGTGGATATGGGAAAACAACGGAATATGCGTCACCAGATCGGTCGGCGGAGCAAAACCCGACGGCTTGATGATGAAGATCGCCATGCCCGGCTCGACCGGCAGCGAATAGCGGCCGGACTGATCCGTGCGCACGACGTCCCGGCCATTCGAGATCAAAACGCCGGGGATAGGCAAATCGGTAATCGCCCGCCCGCCCGTGCGCGAAATATCCTCGCGGACCGTGCCGTGAACCGTCGCCACGGCCTGGAAGGCTGGCGCCGGGACCGTCTGCGCCGAGCTTGCCGCTGGCGCCCCCGCGGCAAGGGTCAAAGCCGCGCCCGCGAGCATCACGTCGCGCCGGGTCGGATCGATATCCCTCAGCATAAAGAATCTCCGCGTCACGAATCGTTCTCCACTTGAAACAGAGGGTGACGAAGAACACGTGACGATCAAGGGGAACCTATAACACCAAGAGGAACCTATAACAGATGGAGCCGCCCCTTGACCTCGCCGGGCGGCTAGAGCATTTTCCACCGAAGTTACAGACTTTTGTGATCGAGAAAATGCTCTAACTTCTTAAAACAAGAGCGATTTCTTATCGCCTTGGTGATTCCACCGAGGCGGAATGCGCTCTAGAACCATAAAGCCCGATGACCCGGCCTCGCCTCATTCTCATCGACAATTACGATAGTTTCACTTGGAACCTCGTGCATGATTTCGGCGCGCTGGGGGCCGAGGTCACCGTCGTGCGCAACGACGAGATCACCGTGGATGCGCTCATCGCGCGGCGGCCCGATGCGCTCGTTCTCTCGCCAGGCCCCTGCGAGCCGAAAGACGCCGGCATTTGCCTCGAGGTTTTACGCCGCGCCAGCCCGTTGATCCCGACGTTCGGGGTTTGCCTGGGGCATCAAGCGATTGGCGAGGCCTTTGGCGGCAAGGTGGTTCGCGCGCCCCTGCCGGTCCATGGCAAGGTGGCCGAAATCAGCCATCGCGGCGAAACGATTTTTCGCGGGATCCCCGGACCGTTCCGCGCCACCCGCTATCACTCGCTGGTGGTCGAACGCGCGAGCCTGCCGCAAGTCTTGCAGATCACGGCCGAGACCGATGGCCTGATCATGGCGCTCTCGCACAAAACCCTTCCCATTCACGGCGTGCAGTTTCATCCCGAGAGCATTGCCTCGGAAAACGGCCGGACTATCATGAAGAACTTCCTCGATCTCGCGCTCAGCTGGAACGAACAAGCTCGCGTTGGCGCCGCCTGATGAATTCGCTCAAACCCGTTCTCGCGAAAATCGCGGATGGCGCCGCGTTGTCGCGGAGCGAGGCCGAGGCCGCCTTCGATTATCTTCTCTCGGGCGAGGCGACATCGGCGCAAATGGGCGCCTTCCTCATGGCGTTGCGGGTGCGCGGCGAGACGATCGAGGAAATCACCGGCGCCGTCTCGGCCATGCGCGCGCGCATGCTGCGGGTCGAGGCGCCGGAGGGCACCATCGATATCGTCGGCACCGGCGGCGACGGCCACGGCACCTATAACGTCTCGACCTTGGCGGCGATGATCGTGGCGGCCTGCGGCGTGCCGGTCGCCAAGCACGGCAATCGCGCGGCCTCGTCGCGCTCCGGCTCCAGCGACGTGCTGACCGCGCTGGGCGTGCGGGTCGGCGGCGGCGCGGAAGATGTCGAGCGCTGCCTCGCGGACGCCAATATCGGCTTCATGTCGGCGCAAACGCACCATCCCGCCATGCGCCATTTTGCGGCCGTGCGCGCCGATCTCGGCGTCCGCACGATTTTCAACCTGCTCGGGCCGCTGTCCAATCCGGCCGGGGTCAAGCGGTTGCTGGTGGGCGTCTTTTCCCCCGCTTGGCTGGAGCCCTTGGCTCATGTGCTCGGCAATCTCGGCACCGAACGCGCTTGGCTGGTCCATGGGTCCGACGGGCTCGACGAGATCACCACGACCGGCCCGACCACCGTCGTTTCCATCGGCGGCGGCCCGCCCGAAACCTTCACCATCGTCCCGGAGGATTACGGCATTGCCCGCGCCGCCCTGGCGGATTTGAAGGGCGGCGACCCCGCGCATAATGCGGCGGCTTTACGCGGCGTGCTTGCCGGCGAAAAGAATGCCTATCGCGACATTGCGGTGCTCAACGCCGCCGCGGCTCTGACCGTGGCGGGCAAAGCGCGCGATCTTCACGAAGGCGTCGCGATGGCCGCGCGCGCGATCGACAGCGGCCAAGCCAAAGCCGTGCTCGAGCGGTTGATCTTGGCCTCGAACAGCGGTCCTCGCGCGGCGGCAGGGTGAAGCATGGTGGATATTCTACAACTGATCGAAGCCTATAAGCGCCGCGAAATCGCGGAGGCGATCGCCCAAGTCCCGCTCTCGCGGATCCTGGCGCTGGCCGAGGCGCAGGAGCCGCCGCGCGGCTTCGTCCGGGTGATCCAGGCCAAGCACGAAGCGGGCGAATTCGCCTTGATCGCCGAGATCAAGAAGGCCAGTCCCTCCAAGGGGTTGATCCGGGAGGATTTCGATCCTCCGGCGCTGGCGAAGGCCTATGAGGCCGGCGGCGCCGCCTGCCTCTCCGTCTTGACGGACAAGCCGTCCTTCCAGGGCGATCTCGCCTTTCTCGACGCGGCGCGGGCGGCAACCGCGCTCCCCGCTCTGCGCAAGGACTTCATTTTCGAGCCCTACCAGGTGGCCGAAGCCCGCGCCCATGGCGCCGATTGCATCCTCTTGATCATGGCGAGCCTCGACGACGCCACCGCCGCCAAGCTGCTCAAGGAGGCGCAAGGTTTCGGCATGGACGTGCTGGTGGAAGTCCACGACGCGGACGAGTTGCGCCGCGCGCTCAGACTCGAGACGCCCCTGCTCGGCATCAACAACCGGAATCTGCGGACGTTCGAGGTCTCGCTGAGTGTCAGCGAACGCCTGTCCGAATTGGTCCCCAAGGATCGTGTCCTGGTCGCGGAAAGCGGGATCTTCACCCATGAGGATTGCCTGCGCCTGCGCCGCTCCGGCATCGAAACCTTCCTGGTCGGGGAAAGCCTGATGCGGCAAGAGGATGTGACGGCGGCAACGCGCGCTCTGCTACAGGGCACGAACGCGGCGAAGTAATAGATGAGGAAAAAGAGATAACCGTCTCAAATCCCACAACACCCTCACCCTGAGGGCGCGAAGCGCGTCTCGAAGGGCGAGGGACTCGTTAGGCCGGAGCGCTGCAAACGCTCCCCGAGGGCACCTTCACCAATTCCACTTACGCCTAGGAAACCAATTCCCCCATGACCAAGCTCACCCATCTCGATGCCGGCGGCGCGGCGCATATGGTCGATGTTTCGGCCAAGGCGGCGACGGAACGCGTGGCGGTCGCGCAGGGGCGGATCGTGATGCAAGCCGCGACGCTCGAACTTGCGCTGTCCGGCATGGCCAAGAAGGGCGATGTCATCGCGACCGCGCGCATTGCGGGGATCATGGCGGCGAAACGGACATCCGATCTGATCCCGCTGTGCCACCCCCTCGCGCTCGCCAAAGTCGCGGTGGATATCGAACCGGATGCGGCGCTGCCTGGCTTTACCGTCCGCGCGCTCGCCAAGGTCACCGGCCAGACTGGCGTCGAGATGGAAGCCTTGACCGCCGTTTCCGTCGCCTGTCTGACTTTGTACGACATGTTGAAGGCCGCCGATCGCGGCATGCGTATCGAGGGGATCGCCTTGCTCGAGAAAACCGGCGGTAAATCAGGCGATTGGACCGCGCCATGAGCGATTATTTGACGGTTGCCGAAGCGCTCGCCCGTATCCTCGATGGCCTCGCCCCGCTGGAGACGGAACTCGTGCCGCTGCATCAAGCGCGTGGGCGGACGCTGGCGCGCGATCTCCAGGCGTTACTGACCCAACCGCCCGCCGATATGTCCGCCATGGATGGTTATGCCCTGCGCGCCGGGGATGTCCGCGATCTCTCGACGCCGCTCAAATTGGTGGGCGAGAGCGCGGCGGGATCTCGCTACGAGGGGCGTCTCGGGCCCGGAGAAACCGTCCGCATCTTTACCGGCGCGCCGGTGCCGGAGGGCGCCGATACGATTCTGATCCAGGAATGCGCCGTGGCCGATGGCGCTACGATCCGGGCCACCGAACCGCCGCAGTTTGGCCGCCACATCCGCCAGGCCGGTCTCGATTTTTCCGTGGGCGAGACGCTGTTGAAAGCCGGACGGCGCCTGGGCGCGGCCGAACTGGCGCTAGCCGCCGCGATGAACCATCCCAAGCTGCCCGTCACCCGGCAGCCGCTCGTCGCCATCATCGCCACGGGCGACGAGTTGGTGGCGCCGGGCGATCCGGTGGGGCAGGACCAGATCGTCGCCTCAAATTCCTTCGCCATCGCGGCCTATGTGCAAGCCGCTGGCGGCGCGGTGCTCGATCTCGGCATCGTGCGCGACGAGGCCCGCGCCATCAAAGCCGCGATCCGCGCCGCGCGGGACGCCAAGGCCGATGTTCTGGTGACGCTGGGCGGCGCCTCGGTGGGCGATTACGATCTCGTCAAACCCGCGCTTGAAAAAGAGGGCATGCGGCTCGGCTTTTGGCGCATCGCCATGCGGCCGGGCAAACCGCTGATCCACGGACGGCTCGGTCCCAATTCCGGACCGGGTTCGATGTCGATCCTCGGCCTGCCCGGCAATCCCGTTTCCTCCATCGTCTGCGGCGTGCTGTTTCTCATCCCCCTGATCCGCGCCTTGGCGGGCGACCCCAAAGCCGGCCTCGACCGCGGCGAGCCGGCGATATCCGGCGCGCCGCTCAAGGCCAACGGCGAGCGCGCGGATTATATGCGGGCGGCGCTCACGCTACGCAACGACGGCACCCCGGTGGTGGTCCCGGACGCCCAGCAAGATTCCTCGATGCTGCGGATTCTCGCGCAATCGCAATGTCTGCTGATCCGCGAACCCCGCGCGCCTGCGGCGGAGGCGGGACAGGCGTGCCGGATCTTACGGTTCGAGCAGGGCTGGTAGGGGACGCCCCTCATTCCCCTAGAACATGCAGCGCGATCGACCTTTTATGCGGCGCGCTGCGGTGCTCGCATAGATAAATCCCCTGCCACGTCCCCAGCACCAGGCGTCCGGACTCGATGGGAATGGAGAGGCTCGTCTGCGTCAGCGCGGCGCGGATGTGGGCGGGCATGTCGTCGGGGCCCTCGGTATCGTGGATGTAGCCCGCCCCCTCCGGCGCGATGGTTTCGAGGAAGTGCTTGAGATCCTCTTGCACATCGGGATCGGCGTTTTCCTGAATCAGCAGGGAGGCGGAGGTGTGACGGCAAAAGATCGTCAGCAGGCCCTGGCCGATCCGCTCGCGCGCCACGAACGCATGGACCTCGCGGCTGATATCGATGAGGCCCTTACCCTTCGTCGCCACCTCCAACCTCGCACTGGCCTGCCGCATCGGACGATCTCTCCTGCCGTTTCAATCGAAAAGAACACAAAACGAACAAATTGGCTCTGTTCACTCTTTGTTTAAACCCATGATCGAGTGTATAGAGACTGTAGATGGATTCGGGACGGGGTTCACCCCTTCTTGGCAAGCGAGAGCGTTGCGGATGTTGACGAAAAAACAGATTGAATTGCTCCGCTTCATCAACGAGCGCTTGAAGGAATCCGGGGTTCCGCCCTCCTTCGACGAGATGAAGGATGCGCTCGATCTGCGCTCGAAATCGGGCATCCACCGGCTCATCATCGCCTTGGAGGAGCGTGGCTTCATCCGCCGCCTGCCCAACCGCGCGCGGGCGCTCGAGGTGCTGCGCCTGCCGGAATCCTCGACACCCGCCGGGCAGACCCGCAAGCAACGCTTCGAGCCCAGCGTGATCGAGGGGACGCTCGGCCGCGTCCGCCCGATGGCACCGCAAGCGCAAGAGGACGACGGCCGCGCCTTCATTTCCATTCCGGTCATGGGCCGGATCGCGGCGGGCACGCCGATCACCGCGCTACAGACCCGCAGCCACACGATCGCGCTGCCGCCGGACATGCTTCCCGCCGGCGAGCATTACGCGCTGGAAGTACGCGGCGATTCCATGATCGAGGCCGGGATTTTCGATTCCGACACGGTCGTCATCCGCCGCCAGGATACGGCCGAGACCGGCGACATTGTCGTGGCGCTGATCGACGATGAGGAAGCGACCTTGAAACGGCTGCGCAAGCGCGGCGCGTCCATCGCGCTCGAGGCCGCCAATCCCGCTTACGAGACTCGCATCTTCGGGCCCGACCGCGTGCAAATTCAGGGCAAGCTGGTCAGCCTCATTCGACGCTACTGACGTCCTCGCCGGCCTCGGGGTCGTCTTTCGCCGCCGCGCCCCAGCGAGCCGGTGGCGCGGGCGACCATGGGCGGTCCTCGCCCTCGGCCCGCGCGGTCCGCATCTCGAAGCCGCCCTCCTTGGCCCGGAGCGTCACCGCCCCTGTCCGGCGCAAGGTATCGCGATCGATGATCAGCCCCGCCGCGCAGCCGCGCGGCGCGAAGAGTGGCGTGATCAAAACCGCCGCCCGCAAGCAATCCTCGGCAAAAGCAGGTTTTTCCAAGACGAGCGCGACCGCGCGGCCGTCGCGCAGAATTCCGGTGCAACCGGTCTTGTCGCACGAGGCGTGTTGGATCGCGGTCTTGACGGCGCGGCCATCGGCATCCGCCCGCAGCCATTGCTCCGCCGCGAAGGCACTGGGGCGCTCACCCAAGACCGCGAGACGCCCATCTCCGAGCCGCACGGCCGCCGCATCGCCCAACGGGGCGACCGCGATGTCGAATGGCATGCCCGCCGCCGCGCCCGCCAGCCCGGCCAAGGCGAAAGGGATGGCGGTGGCGCGCAACAACGCGCTGCGCCAAAGCACGGCGGAGAGAACCGCGAGGCTCAGAAACGCCAGGGACCAGGGCGCGAAAGCGGGCAGATGCAGGCTGGCGCCGGGCAGCGAGCCCACGAGCCGCGCCGCCGCCATGATGATCGAAATGCCCGCGCCGACATAATGCCAGACGAAGGCATCGAGGCCGAAGGGATAGAGTAAAGTCCCCAAAAGCGCGCCGGGCACCGCGAAGATTTCGATAATGATCAGCGTGAGCGGATTGCCGATGAGGACATAAGGGTTCATCTCGTGGAAGTCGTAGGCCATGAAGGAAGCCATGGCGCTGGTGGCGCAAAAGGTCGCGAACAGCACCGGCCCGAGGCCCTTGCCGGGTCCAAAATGCGTGCCCAACCAGTGCGTAAACCAGCCGCCGCGTTTGTTTTCCGGCACGACCCGGTCCGCCGGCCCGCCCTCGAAAGCAGCGGCGCGGGCCTCGTAGACCGCGACCAAGGCCCCGACCGCCGCGAAAGAAAGCTGGAAACTCGCCCCCAGCAGCGCTTCCGGCTCGAACAAGAGCACCAACAGAGCGGCCAGCGCGAGGTTGCGCATCGACAGCGCATGACGGTCCATCAGCACCGCGCTGAGCATGATGACCGTCATGAACAAGGCGCGCTCGGTGCCGATCCGCGACCCCGTCGCGATGTCATAGACAACGGCCGCCAAAATGGCCGCGGCGGCCGCCCATTTCTTGATGGGGTAACGCAAGGCGAGCGTCCGGCTCAAGGCGAGAAGACGCCGCAAGCCAATGAAGAAAATCCCCGCGACCAGCGTCATCTGCACGCCGGAAATCGTGATGACGTGAAAAATTCCGGCCTCGCGGATCAGGTTTTTCGCATCGTCGGACAGGAGATCGCGCTTGCCCGTCACCATCGCGGCGGCGATGGCGCCGGTATCGCCGCCGATGATCGTATCGACCCGGCGCGCCAAGGCATTGCGCGCGCGATCGATGGCCATGGTGGCGGAGAGCATCAAATCCGGCGGGTCCGGCGCTTGCGCCAGCTCGATTTGTCCCAGCACGTTGCCCACCGCCCCGATCCGCGCGAACCAGGCGTCGCGCGCAAAATCATAGCCGCCGGGTTGCGCCGCGCGCGAGGGCGGGAGCAGGCGCGCTTTCACCTGGACATAAGTCCCGGCCTCGAAGGGCGGCGCGCGGCGGGTGGTGAGCCTGATGCGATAAGGCGTCTTTTCGGGATCGAGCCCATCGGCGGCGGCGACGCGCAGAATGAACCGCGCGCCCTCGCGGCGAAAATCCATTTCCTCGATATAGCCCTCGACATCGAGAATGCGGATGCGGTCGAGAACGGGGGCCGCGACCCGCGCCGAGCGCCAGCCAGCGGAAACCATGCCCCCGGCGCAAGCCGCGACCGCCACGAACAAGCAAAAGGCCTTGCGATGCGCGCGCGCGGCGTAGGCGAGCACGGCAAAGCCGAGGCAAAGGCCGGCGCAAAGCCAAAGCGGCGGTTCGCGGTCCGCGACGAAATAGAAGATATCGCCGGTGCCCAAGGCCACGGGAAACCAGAGAAACAGACGGCGATGCTCGACTTCGCTCTCGAACGCCCGGGCAAACCGGCCCCACAGCAAGCCAAAAGCGAGACGCCAACGCCCGGACAGCCCCCCGCTTGCCGCGGAGGCCCCGCCCGCCAGCGCTCTGCCCGTCAGGGACCGGCCCGCCGTGTCGCTCATACCGGCCTTTCCCTACATATCAAGGAGCCCTGCTTGCCCCTCTTCTCTTTGAGACGAACCATGCTACACGACGCAAGGCGGGACTATAGCTTTTTGCTTGAATCGCCGCCTCACCCCTTCGATAGGATCAATGCCTCATGACTGCGGACGTCGTTACGCGTTTCGCCCCCTCGCCGACCGGCTTCCTGCATATTGGCGGCGCGCGAACCGCGTTGTTCAATTGGCTTCATGCCCGCCATTCCGGCGGCAAGATGCTGCTGCGAATCGAGGATACAGACCGCGACCGCTCGACGCCCGAAGCCATTGCCGCGATCATCGACGCCCTGACCTGGATCGGCCTGGAATGGGACGGCAAGACAATCTATCAATTCCAGCGTGCCGCGCGCCATCGCGAAGTCGCGGAAATCCTGATTGCCAGCGGCAAGGCCTATCGCTGCTATGCGACGCCCGCCGAGCTCGAGGCGATGCGCGAGCAGGCGCGGGCGGAAAAGCGCACGCCGCGCTATGACGGGCGCTGGCGCGACCGCGACCCCGCCGAGGCGCCCGAAGGCGTCGCTCCGGTGATCCGGCTGAAAGCGCCGCTCGAAGGCGAGACGGTGATCGAGGACAAGGTGCAGGGCCGGGTAACCTGGGCCAACAAGGATCTCGACGATCTCGTGCTGCTGCGCTCGGACGGCACGCCGACCTATATGCTGGCCGTGGTGGTCGACGACCACGATATGGGGGTCACGCAAATCATCCGGGGCGACGATCACCTCACCAATGCCGCGCGCCAGACGCAAATCTACCAGGCCTTGGGATGGCAGGTGCCCGCCATGGCCCATATTCCTCTGATCCATGGGCCCGATGGCGCCAAACTCTCGAAGCGTCACGGGGCGCTCGGCGTCGACGCCTATCGCGCCATGGGCTATTTGCCGCAGGCGGTGCGCAATTACCTCCTCCGGCTCGGCTGGTCGCAGGGCGACCGCGAGTATTTCACGCTGCCGGAAATGATCGAGGCCTTCGATCTCGGCGGGATCGGCCGCTCGGCCGCGCGATTCGACTTCGCGAAACTCGAGAATATCAACGGCCATTACGTCCGGGCCTCGGGCGATCAAGAGCTGCTCGACGCCTTGGAAGCGGCCCTGCCCTATCTCCCCAATGCCAACGGACTGAAGCTCGACGACACCTTGCGGGCCAAACTTCTTGCCGCGATGCCCGGCCTGAAAGAGCGCGCCAAGACTCTGGTGGAACTGCTGGATGGCGCCGGCTTTCTGTTCGCGGCCCGGCCGCTCCGCATGGACGAAAAGGCCGAAGGCATCCTGGAGGCCGGCGGCCGCGGCCATATCGGAGCGCTGCTGCCCCGCTTCACCGCGCTACCGGAATGGACGGCGCCCGCCATCGAGGAGGCCGTCCGCCTCTATGTCGCGGATACCAAAACGAAGCTCGGTCATGTCGCGCAACCATTGCGCGCAGCGCTGACGGGGCGGGCGGTGTCTCCCGGAATTTTCGACGTTTTCGAGGTTTTGGGACGTGAGGAAAGCTTAGGCAGGCTGCGCGATCAAGCCGGCTGACAAAGCGCGCGGTGCCCGGAACCGCGGCCGGGCTTCGCATTTAAATCTGTCTGTCACGAAAAAAATGTACGCTCTCACGAAAAAATCTGCCTTGATGAGGCCATACAAAGCGAGCCGGCGCTTGTACCCCCCCTAACGATAGGCTAATCGTGCTGCAACGCACCACACGTCCCGGAAAATTTAACTCTTTCCAGCGTGAGAGCGCCCTCTAATGTAACCCCATAAGAAGGCACGTTCATGACCTACAAGACCGGCTCTTTCACCATTGGTAGCCAATCGGTCAACATGCCTGTGAAGGATGGGTCAATCGGCCCTTCGGTCGTCGACATCTCCAAGCTCTACGCGCAGACGGGAATGTTCACCTACGATCCCGGCTTCACGTCGACGGCGAGCTGCGAATCCGAAATCACCTTTATCGACGGCGACGAAGGGGTTTTGCTCCATCGCGGCTATCCGATCGAGCAATTGGCCGAGCGCGGGTCTTTCCTCGAGACGAGCTATCTCTTGCTTTACGGGGAACTTCCGACGGCGGAACAAGCGGCCGATTTCGATCGCCGCATCCGGCACCACACGATGGTGCACGAGCAAATGTCGCGCTTCTTTCAAGGGTTCCGCCGCGACGCGCATCCGATGTCGGTGATGGTCGGATCCGTCGGAGCTTTATCGGCCTTCTACCATGACGTCACGGATATTTCCGATCCGCAGGTGCGGATGGTCGCCTCCATGCGCTTGATCGCGAAACTGCCGACGCTTGCCGCCATGGCCTATAAATATACGATCGGCCAGCCTTTCGTGTACCCCGACAACAGCCTCGACTATGCCTCGAACTTCCTCAAAATGTGCTTCGCGGTGCCCTGCGCGGAATACAAGGTGAACCCGGTCTTGGCGCGCGCGCTGGATCGTATCTTCATCCTCCATGCCGATCACGAACAGAATGCCTCGACCTCGACCGTGCGTCTGGCGGGATCCTCGGGCGCCAACCCCTTCGCCTGTATCGCGGCAGGTGTCGCCTGTCTTTGGGGGCCCGCGCATGGCGGCGCCAACGAAGCCGCGCTGAAAATGCTCGCGGAAATCGGCACGGTCGACAATATTCCGAAATTCATCGCCCGCGCGAAGGACAAGGACGATCCATTCCGGCTGATGGGCTTTGGACACCGGGTCTATAAGAACTACGACCCGCGCGCCAAAATCATGCAGAAGACCTGCCATGAGGTTCTGGCCGAGATTGGGATCAAGGACGATCCGCTGCTCGACGTCGCCATCGAACTCGAGCGCATCGCCTTGAGCGACGAATATTTCATCTCCAAAAAGCTGTACCCGAATATCGATTTCTATTCCGGGATCACGCTCAAGGCGATGGGCTTCCCGACCTCGATGTTCACCGTGCTCTTCGCCGTCGCGCGCACCGCCGGCTGGATTGCGCAATGGAAAGAAATGATCGAGGATCCGCAGCAAAAGATCGGCCGTCCGCGCCAGCTCTATACCGGCTACACCAAGCGCGACTACGTGCCCTCGGACAACCGGGGCTAACTGCCGCGTTCATGGTTCGCTGGTCCAAGGACGCCTTTATCGCCTTGGACCGGCGGAACTTTCTTTCTAAGAACTAACTTTCTTCTTAAGACTAAAAGACACGGCAAGACGTTTGGCCGGCTTGGCTTTGCGGGCGCCCGGCACCATTTCCAGTTGGCTTCTCGTATCATGATGGAGTGGCCGGTGAATCTGCCCATACGCCCCGAGGAAATGTCCAGTCTTTCCGCCGCCACGCCAACGGCCGTGGCCGATGTGATCGTTTCGGGCGCCGGCGCGGCCGGCTTGGCGGCAAGCATCGCTCTGGCGCGCGCCGGCTTTTCCGTGATCTGCGCGGGGCTGATCGAACCGCAAGGCAACGGGCGCACCGTCGCGCTTTTCGAGGGCTCCCTTCGTTTTCTCCGTCAGATCGGACTCTTGGACCAACTCAGCGAGGGCTCGCAACCGGTCCGCGCCATCCGCATGGTGGACGATACCAGCCCGTTTCTCCCCGTGCCGCCGATTGTTCTCGACGCACCGGAAATCGGCCTCGATGCGCTTGGCCTGAACATCGAAACCGGACGGCTGGTGCAAACGCTCGCCAACGTGGCGGCGAGCCTGCCAAGCATCACACTGCCCCGCTCCCTCCTCTCGGAGGTCGAGTTCTCCGCCACGGCGGTTTCCGTGAGGGATCGCGAGGGACGGCTGTACCGGGCCAAGCTTCTCGTCGCCGCCGATGGCCGCCGCTCGCTCGGGCGGGAAGCTGCAAAAATCCCGGTGCGTACCTGGCGCTACCGCCAAGTCGCGATAACGGCCCTGCTCGCCCATGAAAAGCCGCACGACGGCATTTCGACCGAATTTCACACCCGCGGCGGGCCGTGCACCCTGGTTCCCCTGCAAGGCACGGCGGACCATCCCCATCGTTCCTCGCTGGTCTGGCTGATGCCGCCGGAGGAGGCGGACCGGAGGCGCGCGCTCGACGCCGACGCCTTTGCGAGCGAGCTTCGGCAACAGACCCACGACATTGCCGGCCGGTTCACGCTGGAAGAGCCGCGCGGCTTTTTTCCCATGGGCGGCTTGCGCGTCAACCGGCTGGTCGGTCATCGCATCGTGCTGATCGGCGAAGCCGCCCATGCCTTTCCCCCGCTCGCGGCGCAGGGACTGAACCTGACGCTCCGCGACATTGCCCAACTCTTGGCTACGCTCGAGGCCGCGCGGACCAAGGACGAAGATTTTGGTACTCTTCCCGCTCTCGTCTCCTACGAGCGCGGGCGGCGGCGCGACATTGCCTTGCGTACGAGCGGCGTCGATGTCTTGAACCGCTCGATCATGACGGATTTCGCGCCGATCGATGCGATCCGTGGCGCCGGCGCCATCGCCGTCAGGCTGATCGGCCCGCTGCGCCGCGCCTTGATGCGCGAAGGCATCCTTCCCGCCGGGCCGGTGGTTTAGAGCATGTCCCGAAAAAGTTGCAGACTTTTTCGATCGAGGACATGCTCTAACTTCCTAGTAAGAGAGCGAGTTCTTATCGCTTTGGTGATTCCACCAAAGCGGAACGCGCTCTAGCCACCGCTATGGACCGCGAGGGTGATCGCCATCCCCGCGATCGCCGCCCCGGCCAGCACGCTCATCATCCCGATCCGGAACCGGAAGACCGCGAGCGCCGCCGCAAGGGTCAGCGCCAGCGCCAAGGGATCGAGGCTCGACAAAACCGGGCGGTCGAAATGTAGCCCGAACCCACGCACCGCCGCGCTTTCGCGAAACATCGAATGGATCGCGAACCAGATCGCGAGATTGAGGATCACCCCCACCACGGTCGCGGTAATCGCGGTCAAGGCCGCGCTCAGGGCCTTGTTTCCGCGTAGCCGCTCGATATAGGGCGCCCCGGCGAAAATCCAGAGAAAGCAGGGGGCAAAGGTGACCCAAGCCGCGAGCAAGCCGCCGAGCGCGCCGGCGGCTAGGGGCGGCAAGGTTCCCGGCGCATGAAAGGCCGCGATAAAACCGGCGAATTGCAACACCATGATCAGCGGGCCGGGCGTCGTTTCCGCCATGCCGAGCCCATCCATCATCTCGCCGGGGCTGAGCCAATGGTAATGGTCAACCGCCTGTTGCGCGACATAGGCGAGAATCGCATAGGCCCCGCCAAAGGTGACGACCGCGATTTTGCTGAAGAAGGCGGCAATGTCGAAAAAGACGCTGCCCGGCGCAAAAATCCAAAGCACGGCCAGAGGCAACAACCAGATCGAAAGCCAGAGCGACGCGGTCTTGATCGTCCGCCCGGCCGGAACGTTGGCCCGGGCGTCCGGCGTGTCGCCGACGACATGAACTTCGCCATCGTCGTCCGCCGGCACGTCCCGCGCGAAAGCGGGATGCCCGGCACCGAGAGCACCCGCCAAGGCCGCGGCGGCGATGACGAGAGGAAACGGAAGATCGAAAAAGAAAATCGCGGCAAAAGCCACCGCCGCGAAAACCTTGAGCAACGGATGTTTCAGCGCCCGCGCGCCCAGGCGCAGCACCGCCTGGATCACGATCGTCAAAACCGCCGCCTTGAGACCGAAAAACAGGCCCGTGACCACGGCGAGCTTGCCAAGGCCCGCGTAAATCAAGCTGAGCGCCATGATCGACACGGCACCCGGCAGGACGAACAAGCCGCCCGCCATCAGGCCGCCCCGGGTGCCATGCAAGAGCCAGCCAATGTAGGTGGCGAGTTGCATCGCCTCGGGACCGGGCAGCAGCATGCAATAATTCAGCGCATGGAGAAACCGGCGCTCCGAAATCCAGCGCTTCTCCTCGACGAGAATGCGGTGCATCACCGCGATCTGCCCAGCCGGTCCGCCGAAGCTCAGAAGCGCGACGCGCACCCAGACGCGAAGCGCGTCTTTGTGACTGACATGAGGGATTTGCGCGGGTGCCGTAATGGAAACCATCCCGAGGGTTTGAGAAACGGAGAGATGGCGACCCCGGCAGGGCTCGAACCTGCGACCTGCCGCTTAGAAGGCGGCTGCTCTATCCAGCTGAGCTACGGGGCCAAAGTAAACTCGAGCCGAAGGCAGGACCCAAACGCGTGATCAATGCGTCCACTGTCCAAGCCGGGTCGACTTGAAATTATCGGAATAGGAAAAGGTCTTTTGGACCGTAGGCTTCGGTTCCTCGACCCGGTAGGCCAAGCCGTTGCGCCCGGCATAAGCGATGGCCTCTTCCTTGGTCGCGAAACTCAGCGTGATCTGGCGATTCATATCGCCCGAGCTGGTCCAGCCCATCAAGGGCTCGACCTCGAGCGCCGCTTCCGGCTCGTAGGTCAGACGCCAGCTATTGCTATTCGTGCCGCCGGACTGAGTCGCCGCGCGGGCGGGCTTAAAGATTCGCGCCGTCATCACATGTTCCGATTCAAGCTCGAACCAACCTTGAGTCTTTCATACCAGAAATTTCTTAATACCGGGAAACGGTGGTCGGGGCAGGAGGATTCGAACCTCCGACCTGAAGTACCCAAAACTTCCGCGCTACCAGACTGCGCTATACCCCGTTCCGGCCCGGCCGCCCCGGTTTTCCCGTTCTCACGGGGACCAAAGCGGCGCGAAGGAGCTTCTAGTTGACTTAGGCCGGTTTGTACACCGCCCTCCCCCGATTTGCGCCGGGAAGGGATGGGATAAACCGGTCTCGACCCGTGTTAATTCTTAAACAGCGGGTGATGCACGACATCGCCCGTCTTTAGCCCCAGCTCGGCGGCTTCGCCGCCATTGATTTCGAGCACGCCGGCGGCGGGTGCGCCGGACGGGATGATCGTCTCGGACAAAGGCTCGGCGTTGCGGGCGATGCCGACGATGCGGCCATTGTGATCCATGAACACCATGTCGAGCGGGATGTAGGTGTTTTTCATCCACATCATGACCGGCTGCTCGACCGGAAAGTCGAACAACATGCCGCGTTCCTTGGGCAGATATTTCCGGAACATGAGACCGCGTTCGCGCTCTTGCTCCGTCCGCATCACTTCGACTTGCAGGATGCGCGGACCGCTCGCCGTATCGATTTCGAGCGTTTCGAGCCCGCCCTCGGCCCGCCCTGCCCCTGGCTGGCTAGCGCTTAGGGCAAATGCCGCGAGGATAAGAGCGCCAAAACGCCAGTGAGACCCCGATATTGCCATTCCGCCTGACCCTCTAACCCATCCCGCGGGGTCAAAGCATGCTAATGCGACGACGGCAAGGCTGCTTCGAGCAACCGCACCTCGGCGGCCATCAAACCTTTGGGACCATCGCCAAAGCGGACCAGAAGACTATCGCCCGGCTTCAATTCGGCGATGCCATAGCGGCGCAACGTTTCCATATGGATGAAAATATCGTCGGTGCCATCGCCCCGCGACACGAAACCGAAGCCCCTGACGCGATTGAACCATTTGACGATCACGATCTCGAAGCCGCTACTCGGCGTGACCTGGACATGGGTCCGCGAGGGCAGTTGCGCGGGATGCACCGCCGTCGAATCATCCATCGAGACGATGCGAAAAACCTGCAGGCCCTTGGTCCGCACCAGCGCCTCGCAAACGATGCGCGCGCCTTCGTTGGCGGATTGGAATCCATCGCGCCGCAAGGTCGTCACATGGAGGAGGACATCGGCGCCGCCGCTATCCTGCGAGATAAACCCGTAACCCTTCGAGACGTCGAACCATTTGATCCGCCCCGAAATCTCGACGAGCTCCATTCCTTCGGCGGAATTTTCGCCAGGTTGGAGGTCACTAAAGGGAGATGCCGGATCCTTGATGCCCACGGGACACGTCCTCAGATACACAAATAATCTCGCCGCACCAGCGCCGCCGCAATGGTAACGAATCAAACGCGGATAAGATGCCCGACGATAGCATTGACGCGGGCTCGCAACAGCGGGGATCATCGGGTTTTTGTGGATGAAACCTAGGTGACCTATCGAAAGATCAGTGTTTTTTTCGTGAACCTTAGTTCGAAAGCGGGACTGTAGCCGCGAAAATGAACCGGGTATCGCCGCGTAAAACGAGATGGCCTCGCGGCCGGGGGGTGCCGGCTCCCGGTTCAAAATCATGAGTTGCGCCTTGTTGCGGCGCGCGATGACCGGCAAAGCCGCGGCGGGGTAGACCACGAGCCGCGATCCCGTCGCGATAAACAGTCGCATGCCGGAGCCGCCGGGACGGACGTCCGCCGGTAGTCCTTGACCACACGCGATCGTGACCGGCTTTTCCGGAGAGCGCATCCCGGCGGCAGGGGAGATCTTCCATTGGCTCACGGCATGACTTAGAGACATTGGATCACCTCCTTTCGTTCGCTGAACGTTTAATAAGTATATTTTTAGTAATTATTTTATGACGTATAAAAATTGATCCACCCACCGTGGCAACTGCATTCGACGATTCGCAATGTCGCGACATGAAACATTAAACGCTTGACGTTTTAGAGAAATGTCTCCACATAGAAACCACCGCGTCTGCGGTAACGGCTCGCTGGCCGCGTGATCGATCGATGCTTCTCTGCTATTTTTTAAGCAAAACGATGCTTTTAAACCCAAAGCGAGAGCTTCTTTTCGAACCGCCAGGCGCCGCCCCGACCGAAGCCGGTCACGCACGGCATCCCCTTCATTGACACGGCCAGCCTTTCGCTGGGCGGTCATCATGCCTTGAAAGATCATTCTTGAGCCAATTCTCCGATCTTGCTTTGTCCGCGCCGATTCTTAAGGCGCTGGAGAGCGAAAATTATGTCACGCCGACGCCGATCCAGGCCCAGGCGATTCCCCATGTTCTCGCCGGCAAGGATTTGCTCGGCATAGCCCAAACCGGCACCGGCAAGACCGCCGCCTTTGCCCTCCCGATTCTCCATCGCCTCTCGGCCGACCGGGTTCGTCCCGAGCGCAACACCTGCCGGGCCTTGATTCTCTCGCCGACGCGCGAACTCGCCAGCCAGATCGCCGAGAGTTTTAGGGTCTATGGCAAGAACCTCGGCCTTTCCATCGCCACCGTGTTCGGCGGCGTTTCGATCCGTCCGCAGATCGACCGCCTCATGCGCGGCGTCGATATTTTGGTCGCGACTCCCGGCCGCCTGATCGATCATCTCGATCAACGCACGATCCGGCTCGACCATGTCGAGATTTTCGTTCTCGACGAAGCCGATCAGATGCTCGACATGGGCTTCATCCATGCGATCCGGCGGCTGACGCCGCTTCTCCCCAAGGCGCGGCAAAGTCTGTTCTTCTCCGCCACCATGCCGAAGGAAATCGGCACGCTGGCGGGCGACCTTTTGCGCGATCCGGTCAAAGTCTCGGTGGCCCCGGTCGCCACTACGGCCGAGCGCGTCGATCAAAAGGTGATCTTCATCGAGACCGCCCGCAAGCGCCATGTGCTCGCCGATCTCATCCGGCAGGAAGAGATGAACCGCGCGCTGGTCTTCACCCGCACCAAGCATGGCGCCGACAAGGTCGTGCGCCATTTGGAAGAGGCAGGCATTCCGTCTGTCGCCATTCACGGCAACAAGAGCCAGGCGCAACGCGAGCGGGCACTGGCCTCGTTCAAGGCGGGCAGCACCAAGATCCTCGTCGCTACCGATATTGCCGCGCGCGGCATCGATGTTGACGCGGTGACCCATGTCGTCAATTTCGATCTGCCCAACGTGCCGGAATCCTATGTCCATCGCATCGGCCGCACCGCGCGCGCCGGCGCGGCGGGCCGGGCCATTTCGCTTTGCGATGGGGACGAGCGCCCCTTCCTGCGTAGCATCGAGAAACTGACGCGCCAGACCATTCCGTCCGAGGACCGGCGCGATCCGCGCGGCGCGGCGCATGTTCCGCCCGAACCGCGCGACGACCGCCCGGCCCGCCCGCCGCGTCAATACGACCGGGCGAGCGAGCGCCGTGGTACCGGTGGCCCCGGCCGTCCGGCCTTCGACCATAAGCATGGTGCTCCGGGCCAGCATCGCGGCGACGGTACCCGTCCGGCCGCCTCGCGCCCGCGCAGCCCCGGCGGACGTCCGCCCGCGCGCGGCACCGGTGGCCCCCGCCAACCGGCGTAATCACCGGGGCATCCGGTAAAGATTGAAAGCGGCCCCTTGGGGCCGCTTTTTGTTTGTCTCCACCCTAAAATTCAAACAGCGTCCGTCCCCTCGAAACAAGCCGCTATCGCGGCGTCCAGGGGCGTATGCGGCTCGACGCCGATCAAGCCGGCGAGCTTCTTGTTATCGAGCCGCAGCGGCACGTCCCAGAGATAACGCATCTCGATCAGCTCGCGCAGAAACCCCACGAAGGGCGCGCCGAGATAGACCACGATCCAGGGGAAATTCCGCAGCGGCAGACGAGGCCGGCGCAGCACCCGCCGGATTGCCTCGGCCATGTCCCGGCCCGGCTCGATCCAGTGACCGCCAAAGTGCACCACTTCCGCGTCCGCCAAACGGTCCTCGAGGGCGGCGAGCTTGGCAATGGCCTCCGCGAGATCCGGGAGATAGGCCCAACTGTGGCCTGCGCCGGTCTGTCCGGGATAGACAATTTTCCGGAGATTCCGGCCGCCTTTCGCAATGACCTGAGCGAACCACGAGCTACCACCCGCTCCAGGCCCAAAAAAATCGCCCGCGCGCACGACAAGCGAGCGAACCTCCGGCGCCGCCTCGCGCAACATGCGTTCCATCTCCACCCGGACGGCGCCCTTGCGGGTGAAGGGATGCCGGGGAGAGTTTTCATCCGCCAAAGGCCAGGCATCCCGTCCGAAAACATAGACGTTGCCGGGAAAGATAATGCGCGCGCCGCTTTGCCGTGCCGCCGCGATCGTATTTGCCAGCATCGGCACGGCCAGGCCGCGCCAATTCTTATATTGGGGCGGATTGACCGCATGGACGATCAGCGCCGCGCCCTCGGCGGCACGCGCAACGTCGCCGGGGTTCGTGGCGTCGCCGCGTAACCATTGCACGGGATAGGCTAGCTTCGTACGCGCGCGAGCCCCCTCCGGATCTCTCGCCATGGCCCGAATTTGCCAGCCGCCGGCAGCCAGCGCCTTGGCGGTCGCCCCGCCAATTCCGCCAGTCAGACCAAGAACGAGGGCTATCCGAGAGGTGGCGGTATAAGCACGTTCAGACATTTCGATGGATCCTAGAATTAGGGCAATGGGCCTTCAGCCTTTGACGACCCACAATCCTAGATCTCCGCCTATACGGAAATTGCCTGTTACCGGGGAGTCGTTATACAAATGCGTATGACGCCATCGGTCCCCTGGGATTTCTACCGTTCCTGCCTCGCCGTCTTGCGGCATGGCAGCCTTTCGGCCGCGGCCCGGTCCATTGGCGTCACCCAGCCGACCATTGGCAGGCATATCGCCGCGCTCGAAGCGTTGCTCGGCATCCCGCTGTTCACGCGCTCACCCGCCGGGCTCAGTCCTACCCAAGCGGCGGAGATCCTTCTCCCGCTTTTCGAGACGATGGAATCGGCCTCCCTGGCACTTCAACGCACGGCCTCGAGCGCCAGCGGTCAAGCCACCGTGCGGATTACGGCCAGCGAAGTCATGGGCGTCCGCGTGTTGCCGCCGATGCTCGCCGGCCTGCGCGAAAAGCATCCCGAACTCGATATCGAATTATCGCTCAGCAATCAGCTCGAGGATATACTGCGTCATGATGCCGATATTGCCGTGCGCATGGTGCGTCCAGGCCAACAGGCCCTGCTCGCCCGGCAGCTCGGACGCGTCGAAATCGGGCTCTTTGCCCACCGCGCCTATCTCGCGCGGCATGGCATGCCACAAAATATCGAGGAACTTCGCACCCATACGTTCATCGGCTTCGACCGAGACGATAGCATGATACGAGGCGCGGGCCTGCCAAAGTTCATGCATGAGCACGGCCTGTTTGCCTTTCGCAGCGATAATCAACTCGCCCAAATCGCCGCCGTCGAGGCAGGCATTGGCATCGGCGGCATTCAAATACCCTTGGCCCGCGCCACCCCCGGTCTCGTGGCGGTCGACGCCGGGTTTCCACCCTTTTCTCTCGAAGTCTGGCTTGTCATGCACGAGGACTTACGGGAATCGAAACCCATCCGCGCCGCCTTCGACTATCTCGCGGGCGCCTTGACGCGCTATCTCGCGGGAAGCCAGCGGGCGAAACCAGGCGTTTAGAAGCTGGCCTTTATCGCTGGCGCGAAATTCACGAGAACCGCGCCACTTGTCATTGCCGGCGCCAAATCGCAGTCTTTCCCCGGCTTAATTTCCCGGTACATTGCGCTTGAACCAGTCTGGCTGGAGAGATCGAATTATGACAAACTCGAAGACGATCGCGGCCCTGCTCGGTCCTACGCTCGTTGCAAGCGGCATCTCGATTTTCCTCAACCTCGGCATTTGGCCGGCCATGGTCGACCAAGCCTTCCATAATCCGGCGCTCGTCTTCATGTCGGGCTTTCCGTTATTCGTCGCGGGGCTCGCGATCGTGCGTTTTCACAATCAATGGACGGGCGGCTGGCCGGTGGTGGTGACCGTGCTCGGCTGGTTCGCGGTCGCCGGCGGCTTTTCACGAATACTTTTCCCGACGCGGCTCGCTGAAATCGCGATGAGAGCCGTCCAAACCCCCAGCGTCCTGCCCTTGGCGGCGGTCGTCACTTTATCGGTTGGCGCCTTCCTGACGTTCAAAGCCTATGGGCGCGAGTGAGAACCTCACCGGAGACGCCACGCCTTGAGAGGGGCCGCCCTCAGCTCGCCATCTGGATCGTATCCCGCACCTTGGGATAAATCTCCTGATTCCATTTCCGTCCGCTGAAGACGCCGTAATGGCCGACGCCGGTTTGAACGTGGTGGGTCTTTTTGTAAGCACGGACGCTCGAGCAAAGCTCCTGGGCGGCGAGCGTCTGGCCGAGACCGCAAATATCGTCCCGTTCGCCCTCGACGGTGAGCACCGCCGTCTTGCGGATCGCTTTGGGATCGACCAAGCGTCCGTTGACCTTCAATAGGCCCTTCGGCAGCTCATGGTCCTGGAACACGGCTCTGACCGTTTCGAGATAGAACTCGGCCGGTAGATCCATCACGGCGAAATATTCCTCATAGAAATTCTGCATGGTTTTATATTTGGCATCGTCGCCATCGGCGAGCGCTTGGGCCATGTCCTTGAAGGACTTCTGATGCCGCTCGCCATTCATGGCCATGAACGCCGTCAGTTGCATGAAACCAGGGTAAACGCGGCGGCCACCGCCCTTGTAATAGAGCGGCACCCGGTCCGTCAGCTTGTCTTCAAACCACTCGATCGGCTTTTCCAAGGCAAGCTTGTTGACGGCTGTCGGATTGATCCGCGTATCGATCGGCCCGGCCATGAGGATCATGCTCGCGGGCTGCGCGGGATCGTCATTTTCGGCCATGATGGCCGCGGCGGCAAGCGCGGGAACGGTTGGCTGGCAAACAGCCACCAGATGCGTGCCCGCCCCGATATGCTGCATGAATTGAATCACATGGTTGACATAGGCGGAGAAATCGAACGGGCCGGCCTCCAGCGGCACGTCCCGGATATTATGCCAATCCGTGAGATAAACATCGTGATCGCGCACCAGCGTTTGCACGGTTGCCCGTAACAGGGTGGCGAAATGCCCGGACATCGGCGCGGCCACGAGAACCTTCGGCTGCTCCGTCCGCCCTTCCATGCGAAACCGCATCAGCGTCGCGAAGGGCGTCGAAATGACCTTTTCCTCGATGACCGGGATCAGATCGTTGCCCGATGGCACCGGCTCCAGCGCGAATTGCGGCCGCACGCCCGTGACGCGTAGATTGGTAAAGACATCGAGGTGACCCGCGATCCCCCGGAGTTGCCGCGGAATGACGCCAGGCCAGGGAAGCCGCAGATTTGCCGCCATGATCGAGGCAAACGGCCGCATCAAATCGAATATGGCCGTTTGAGCTTCATACGCCGCGTAGATCATGGAAATGTCCTACTCATGAGACCGTCAACCGGCGGCACTCATCCATCAAAGCGCAGGGCGGCTTCGTTTTATTTAAAAAACAAAATGAATCATGGATTTAACCACGAAAGCCGGTCGAGCTTGCGCGGCATGCAACATGCAAGCCATGAAATCAGACGTGGGCGCCCAGCCCGATCCCGGAGAGGAGGCTGTCTTGGCCGAAGCAATCCTAACCATCAGCAGCAAAAACTATTCGTCCTGGTCTCTGCGCGGCTGGCTGCTGGCCAAAGCGTCGGGCCTCGATTTCGAGGAGGAAGTTATTTCCCCGGACGACCCCGCCATGCGGGCGGAGCTTTTGCTCCTCTCGCCGTCGACGCTCGTCCCTTGCCTCACGCATCAGGGGCTCACCATTTGGGATACGCTGGCGATCGGCGAATATTTGAACGAGATCAGGCCCTATGCGGGCATCCTGCCGCCCGATCAAGGCAAACGCGCCCGCTGCCGCTCGATTTCAGGCGAGATGCACTCCGGGTTCGCGCCCATGCGCGCCGCGCTGCCGATGAACCTCAAGGGGGATTATCCCGGTTTCAAAATCTGGACCAAGGCGCAAGACGATATCGACCGCATCACCACCATTTGGCGCGATTGCCTCCATCAATACGGCGGGCCGTTCCTCCTCGGGGATTATTCCATGGCCGATGCCATGTTCGCGCCCGTGGCGACGCGGTTTCTGACCTATCATGTCCAACTCGACGCCACATGCCGGGCCTATCGCGACACGATCGTCGAGACGCCGCATATGCAGGAATGGATCGCCGCAGCCTTGCTCGAACCGGAGGTCTTCGAAGAACTCGAAGTCGAGTTCTAGAGCGCGTTCCGCTTCGGTGAAGGCACAAAGCGATAAACCCGCAACTTTTTCGGAACAGGCTCCAAGGCCCCCATGGATAATTTATTGGGCAACAAGCCCAGGAAAGTTGCGCCGTTTTCACTGGATGCCGCCGGTTTCCCGTTCACGTTCTGAGCAGCGCGTCGCTTTGTCCTGGCTCGATTTTCGCTGAAGACGCCTGGCGGCCACGTCCTGACGAATGGCCGCGCGAATTCAAACGAGCGGAACCTTGTTCCCCAAGCCCAAGGATTGACGGCGATGGACGCAGCAGTTCTCGAAAAGTCGAAGGCAGAGACACCCGATGAACGCGGCAACTTTTTTTCTCATGTGAAGGAAAGCGACACGCCGTTTAAGCTGGGGGGCTTACGCGACTTCTTCGAATACCGCGATCTCGGCATTGCGAAAGCGACCGGCGGCAAGGTCATCGCGCATCTCGTGCGCGCCAATTCCCCGCCCGACGGCGGCACCGGCTGGCACAAACATGTCGCCGATTTCCAGATCGTGATCATGACACGCGGCTGGGCGAAATTCATGTACGAGGATAAAGTCACACTCGTCGAAGCGGGGGATTGCGTGCATCAACGGCCGGGCATCACCCATTATCTCTTCGATTATTCCAAGGATATGGAATATCTCGAAATCGTCGGCCCGGCCGATTTCGGCACCGTGGATGCGGAAGCCCCTACCGCCCACGTTCCGCCCACCACGCCATGGGAATAGGCGCCTGCGGGGCGCTCATTGAAAGAGCGCACCATCTTCCGGGCCTCCGGCGGCGAGACCCGGAAAGCAGCGCCTCGAATAAGCAAATGCCCTGATCGAGCGTCCTATAATGGAGCAAACTTCAGGAAATATTAACTGGGAACCGGCAAGTTTTCCCGGCACGCTTTTTTAGATCGCCCCGGGCTCCGATGATTTCGACTTATCTCGGCTATCAACTTTACGGCCAAAACCTCGCGCAGACGTTGAAGCAGACGGCCGCGAGTCCCGCCGTCAGCCAGGCCGAGCAATATTACAACGCCAATATCGGCAATGTGAAAACCGTCGGCGATCTCGTCAACAATTACCGCCTGCTGTCTTATGTCACCCAGGCCTTCGGCTTGGGCAGCATGACCTACGCCAAGGGGTTGATCACCCAAGTTCTCGAAAGCAATCTTTCGGATTCGTCGAGCGTCGCCAATAAACTCGGCGGCAATTACGTTGCCCTTGCCAAGGCTTTCAACTTCAGCACGACGGGAACGCTGAATTCAACGACGCAGCTCCAAACCAGCACCCAGAAAGCGGACACCGAGGCGACATTTTCCGCCACGACATCGCTGAGCTCGACGGCCGCCACCACCGCAACCTCGAACTATTCGAGCGCGATCAGCTCCATCACCACGCTCCAAGGCCTCGAAAGCAACTCGACGACGTTGGGCTACGCACTATCTGCCTATGGTGTTTCCGCCTCGACGGCCTCCACCAGCTTCGAACAAACGCTCGAAAGCAATTTGGCGAGCCCCACGAGCTATGTGAACGAACAAGCCGATAGCGGCTATCTCGCGCTGTGGCAGGGTTTTACCGTCAATTCGGATGGATCCGCCGCCTCGGTCGAACAAGCGGAGACTCAAACCAATATTCAAGCGACGACAGAAGCCTATTTGAGCCAGGTCGGAACGGCCGCGGCATCGCAAGCCAATGGCGCCACGGCCACCAGCTATTTCCTTTCGAAGATCGGCAGCATCACTTCGGCCAGCCAATTGGTCGCCGACCCCAAACTCGTGTCCTATCTCACGACCGCCTATCAACTCCCCTCCTCCACGACGACGACGGATATCGAAGACGCGCTCACCAGCGATACGTCGAAGAGTTCAAGCTTTGCCAATTCCTCGCCCTACGCCGGTTTTCTCAAAATGGCCAAGGCCTTCAGCTTCGGGACGACGGGGACGGCAGGCACCGTCACGCAATTTCAATCGGCCAGCCAGCAGCAATCCACCGTCAATCTATACATGGAGCATCAAAGCACGGATTCGACAGCGGCCGATGCAGCGACGGCTTATTACAAAGCCAATATCGGCAGCATTACCTCCGTCAGCCAGCTCGAAAGCAATTCGCAGCTTCTCAACTATGTCGAGACCGCCTACGGCCTCAGCCCGTCCACCTCGGATTCGACGCTGCAGTCCATTCTCGAAAACACGAACGGGATTGCCACAACGTCGCCAGATGCCGGGCTTCTCGCGCTGAACCAGGCCTATAATCTCAATTCCAGCGGTGATACCACCGGGTCTTACACCGCCCAATCGACAGCCAATGTCTCGGCGACGACCTCGGCCTATTTCACCAATGCGGGAACCACAGCCACCGATCTCACCGCCGCGAAAGCCGCGACCGGTTATTACGAAACCGCGATCGCAAACGTGTCGTCCGTCGACGGCTTGCTCGGCGATCCCAAACTCGTCGCCTATCTCGAGCAAGCCTACGACATCCCCACTTCGACAACGACGGCGACGCTGAAGCAGGTGCTGACCAGCAACCTATCCGATGCGTCGAGCGTCGCGAATACGATGGGCAACAACTACGCGCAGCTCGCCGCTTCCTTCAACTTCTCGACGAATGGTTTGATCACCAAGGAATCGGGGAACGTCCAGACGCGCGCGCAGCTCGCGGCGGTGAACAATGGTTATCTCGATCAGCAAATCGAGACCACAGCCGGCAACCAAAACCCCGGCATTTCATTGGCCCTCTATTTCCAGTTCCAAGCGCCCAATATTACCAGCGCCTATAGCATTCTCGCCGATCCAAAACTGGTCACGGTATTCCAGACGATGATGGGCGAATCCTCGTCCGCCTCGCAAGCCAATATCGATGTGCAGGCCGCGCAAATCAGCAGCCAGTTCGACCTTTCGAAGCTCAAGGATCCGAGCTATCTCAAATCGCTCATTCAACGTTTCTCGGTGATGTACGACATCAACCCGCCGACATCGACGGGCACCTACACCGCAACGTCCGTGCTGACCGGTTCGACAACGACGTCCCCGCTCGACGTAACCGCGCTATTTTCGGCGTCGACAAAATCGACAGCCCAGCTTCTCTTCGGCGCGTCCTCGACGAACTCGACATCGACGTCGTCCTTGTCCTCGGCCACATCGACCACGGCGACGGATGAAAATGCGACGTCTGTTCTTTTCGGTTGAACCTTCTTCCCTTCGCTTGCTCCCCCGAACGCGAAAAGCCCGCTCCGTTTCCGGATGCGGGCTTTTGAGCGATTTGGTTGCGGGGACACGCAAGTTCCGACGCAACACGATGTCGTGCATAGGCATACCGCCAATAATCCTATCGACTTGAAGGCCAACATGCCGGTACGCCGTGATTTGGCCCTAGCCCGAAGTCGAATGCTACAACATATTCGAATTTCTTCGGCAAAACAGATATTTACTATTTTTCTTGAGACGAAAACGCTGCAGCCTGACCTGTAAGCAGCGAAATCAGCACATTTTTAAGCGCGCGGCGCTTTAAAGCCCCGCCCGGAAATCCGAGCGGGGCATTTTGGCGAGGGTGGTTCAATTGCCGTTGGACTTGCGGCTGCGGGACCAGATGAGGCTGTACCCGTCGCCTTCTTCGCCGGCAAAAAGGTTGGCGTAGATCGGAGCGGTAAAGCTCGGATCGTCCAGCTTGACCGAGATATAGTCGCGGCCTTCGTTGGAGCGCTTCGACCAGGCGGCGCCGATCTCGGCTCCACCCACCTAGACTCGATGGCTCGGGGCGTTGTCGTTGGCACGGTTGGTCTCGGGACCATGCGGACGTTTTTGGTCTGGCCGCGCGCGTCGTTCGGCCCACGAAAAATATTTCGCTCCCTAACGGAATAATACTTCGACCCGAGAGTCTTTTCTTTTCGAGACGCCGCGTCATTGCCCAAGGAGAAGGGAACCATGTTGAAGCGCACGATATTGCTCGCTGCATTCCTAGGATCGGCCCCATTCTTAAGCGTTTTCGCGCTGATCCATGCCGGAGCGCAAACCGCGGAAGCGCCCTTCCTCGCGGAGAACGGCGCCGCCATGGACAAGATGATGTCCGGCATGAGCGTCAAGCCCACGGGCGACGTCGATGCAGACTTCGCCGCTATGATGATACCCCACCACCAAGGCGCTATCGATATGGCGATAGCCGAGTTGCGCTACGGAAAAAACGAGCAGCTGCGCCGCATCTCGCAAGAAATCATCGTCGATCAGCAGCAGGAAATCGCCGCGATGCGCCTTGCGCTTGGCCAGCCGCTGCCCCGTGACACGTCCGCGCCCACCCAGATTCCTCCAGGCGACACGCCCTCCGCTACACCGCAGGCGATGCAGGGATCAATGCAAATGTCGCCGTCCATGAACATGCATAGGAGCAAACAGCCATGAAGACTCGTCATTTCGCAGCCTTGCTCGCGGCCCTAACGTGGGCCTCTTCGCCATCTGCGTTCGCCGGACAGTCTCCCGGCGCCGCGAGCGACCCGGATGTTCCGATTAGCCATCATGACCGCGTCTATGCGGCGGAACAGTTTTCTAACACCGTCTCGGTCACCGACCCCGCCGACTCCAAGCTCCTCGGCGTCATACGCTTAGGCGATCCGAGCCCGACAAACTTCAGCCCGCTCTACAAGGGGCAGGTCCTCGTGCACGGCATGGGCTTCTCGCCGGACCACAGAACGCTTGCGGTCGTCTCGATCGGCTCGAACTCCGTCACTTTCATCGACACAGGCACGAACGCGATCAAGCACACGACGTATGTCGGGCGCTCTCCGCACGAGGCGTTCTACACTCCGGACGGCAAAGAGGTTTGGGTGACGGTGCGCGGCGAGAACTACATTGCCGTGCTTGACGCAACTACCTTTGAGGAAAAAACCCGGATCGTGACGCCGCCCGGACCCGGCATGCAGATCTTCTCGCCCGATGGCGAATACGGTTATGTGTGCTCGTCCTTCAATCCCGAGGTCGACGTCGTAACCGTCGTCGATCACCAGATCGTCGCACGCGTCAAGCAGGCGAGTCCCTTCTGCCCGAACATTGCCGCGACGCCCGACGGCAAGCAAGTCTGGTTCACCTTGAAGGACGTAGGCAAGACGCAGATATTTAACGCGCGGCCGCCCTTCGACTTGATCAACACGCTCGACACCGGACCCATTACGAACCACGTGAACTTCGTTCACAACGCCAAGGGCGAATTCGCATATGTCACTGTCGGCGGCCTCAACGCGGTGAAGGTCTTCCGCACCGACAATTTCGATCAGGTCGCGACGATTCCGGTGGGCAACCTGCCACATGGCGTATGGCCTTCGGGAGATGGGACGCGAATTTATGTCGGCCTCGAGAACGCGGATGCGCTTGCCGTGATTGATACGGCCGCCAACAAGGTCGTCGGCGAGATCCCGATCGGCCAGGCGCCGCAAGCCATCGCCTATGTTCCCAATGCGGTGTCGGCGGGCGACGGCCTACAGAATCTGCAACCTCTCGGCCTCGCCGGCAACGCCGCGCATCTTTCGCTAGCGCCGACGGCGACGCCGTCAAAACAGTCGACCAGCGTCACCCTCTTCGATCAAGGCTTGATTCAGGTCGTGCAGGCCTCGGTCACTGGCCTAGAGCCTAAGAAGCCCTATCTCCTGGGCTTAGCGGCAGATCCCAACGGCGCGGGCGAGACCCAGCCCCTCGCTGCCTTCATGAGCAACCCGGCCGGCTCCGCGATCGTCAATGCCTTGGGTCCAATCCGTCAGATCGTGCAGGGCGAGGCGAAGACGGAGCGGCGCTATTTCGTCATCACGGAAGGGACAGTCGCTCAGCCGGGCAGGGTCGTCCAGCTTCAAGCCCGGTGATAGGCTTGCCGACCTGACCGGGCGGCGACGTCCTCTTGGACGAATTCAAACGGACCCGCGATCATGAGCGACATAGAGCGCCTACTCGAGCCGATGATCCCAGCCTTGCGACGCTATTCCCGCGCGCTGCTTCGAGATCAATCAGCCTCCGACGATCTCGTTCAGGATTGCCTGGAACGCGCGATCGCGCACTGGGGCCAGCGGCGGACTGACGGCAACCCACGCGCCTGGGTATTCGCCATCCTGCAAAATCTCTTCAAAACGCGGATGCGTCGGATCGCCAACCGCGCGCCCGATGTTGCATTGGAGGACGCGGACGAAAGCGCAATCGCCGTCGCGGCGCCGCAGGTGAAGCAATTGCTCTACAAGGAAACGCTGGGCGCCTTAGCAAAATTGCCCGAAGACCAGCGCGCCGTATTGCTGTTGGTCGCAGTCGAAGACCTCTCGTACGCCGAGGCGGCCAAGGTGCTCGGCGTCCCCATCGGCACGGTCATGTCACGGCTTTCGCGTGCACGCGAGCGGCTTTTGGCCCTGACGACTGGGGAAGCGCGGCCTGACACCGCACAATTGCAGCTAAGGATAGTGAAATGACAATGCGGCCCATCTCCGACGACGACCTCCACGGCTATGTCGATCACCAGCTTGAACCAAAGCGTCTGGCAGAAGTGCGCGCCTATCTCGCCGAACACCCTGAGGTTTCCGCAAAGATCTCTAGCTATGCGGAGCAGCGCGAAAGGCTGCGCGCTGCGCTGACCCCGATAGCCGAGGAGCCGCTGCCCTCGCGGCTGAATTTGGCTCGCATGATTGAAATGCAGCGGCGACCGCTCGGGATTCCCCCGTGGGTTGCGGTAGCGGCATCTGTGGCCCTCGTGTTATTAGGCGGTACCGGCGGTTGGACGCTGAAGGGCGCATCGCAGCGACCGACGGAAGGCATTGCCTCCCTGGCATTGGAAGCAGCAAACAGCTTCGCCGTCTATGCTCCCGATCACATCCGCCCGATCGAGCTCCGCGCATCGGACAGAGCGGAGCTGGTCTCCTGGGTGTCGCAGCGATTCGGGCGAACAGTGTCGGTCCCAGACCTCTCCCGCTCCGGATATCGCTTCATGGGCGGTCGGTTGGTCCCGACAGCGCACGGACCGGCGGCGCTTTACATGTACGACGACGACCATGGGACACGGCTTGTCATGCTCGCGAGGCCGATGGCGATCGAGCAAAACACTCCAATGTCGCCGCTCGTCAGTGGGAATATCAACGGATTTGCTTGGGTTGATCACGGTATAGGCTACAGCCTCGTCGGGCAGCCTCCCGGCGGCACCCTACATCCGCTTGCCGATGAAGCACGCCGCCAGATTGGTCAAAGCACCTGAGCTTCTCGTCCGGCAAGCCTTAGGGCGCGCGCTCCACGAAGTCAGACGTTGGGCTCCGACCCCGCGCGTGTGCTTTTGCCGGCAGCGACTCTGGAGGACCGAGGGCGCCAGGGGAGATGATCTGCGTATGCCAAACTAGTTAGGAGACGATCGATAGCTCCGGCAATTTCACCCCGAGACGGTCCGCGACTCTCTTGGCGGTCTCAAGTCTGTCCTCGGTCAGTTTGGTCACGGAGTTCCTGGCCGCCTCGAGAACGGCCTTCGGCGCCCGATCGGGCGTACCGCTGTCGAACGGAGGCTCGGGGTGGTATTGCATGTAAAGCTGAATTTGCTGCGCCACGGCGTCACCTCGCAGCATCGCCGCCAGTTGCAAAGCACCGTCAATCCCGGATGTCACGCCCGCGGCAAAGACCCAATTGCCGTCTATGACGACTCGTTCGTTGACGGGCGTAGCACCGAAATAGGGAAGGAGATGCTGTGCCGCCCAATGGGTCCAGGGGAATCGCATATCGAATTCGCTTGCGTGTGATTTGGTGATCGATTCTGCGCCGCTCAGGCTTTTTGGCTTGAGAGGGTGGGTCGATGGAAGGGTTCTTGGCCTGTTTCGCGGGGCT
>JBEKFQ010000012.1:0-71901 GCA_050013235.1 Beijerinckiaceae bacterium | reverse complement strand
TTCTGGGATTATGTCGGCGCGAGGCTCGGCGCGCCGAACCACGCCGGCATCGCGATGCTGCCCGAAATAATCAAAACCCGCGCCGCGACAGCTTAATCGCCCGGGGTTTTGCCCCTCTTACAAGTCCTCGATCGAAAAAGTCTGCAACTTTTTCGGGACATGCTCTAATCCGCCAGTCCGAAAACGAACGACAGCATCCGGTTGAGCGATACAAGGGATGCGGTATCTATCTGCCCAATAATGGCGCCACATTTATTCCGTGGTACAGTCAGGATCTTGTCCACCATGACCTGCGAGACCTCTTTGAGGGCATTGCGCGAATCCGGGACCAAGGTTAGGCGGAATAAAGGGACATCGCGCAGGGTGCTCGTCAAGAGCGCGAGGAGGACGCTATCGGCTCCATCGAGTGCATCCGATTGGACGACGATGGCCGGGCGCGGCTTTCCATAGGCACCGGGTGGAGACACAACGACAATATCGCCGCGTTTCACACTTCAGGCCATCCGAAGGAATCGATAAAGCGTAGAGCCTCGGCCTCTTCCGGCGCGCCGCGCAGCAAGGCGGCCTGCCGCGCGACTTCCTCGCGGAACCCTTCGGCTGCGGGATCCGGCACCCAAATCCGCAGCAGCTTCATGCCCTTGTGACGCTTGGCCTCGCGATAGCGCTGGAACTTAGTCAGCCCATCGTCTTGCTTGGCATCGTCTTGCTTGGCTTGCGCCATTGCCGCACCTCCGGTAGCGCGCTACCGTAACATGGAAGGCGTTCGAGCCATAGCGGTTTTCACGTTGCCAGCTCGCCGCCGGCCCGCCCCGCCCTCACCCCAACAGCGGTCCCCACGCCGGATCGGACGCGAAGGACGGCGTCGGCACCGGGAATTCCTGGCGGCCGAAGACGTCGGTCATGAAGATACGCGAGCCGCCGCTGCCGCCGGGGTCGCGGAAGAACATCAGGAACAGGCCGTTGGGTGCCCAGGTCGGGCCTTCGTTGTGGAAGCCTTCGGTCAGAATCCGCTCGCCGCTGCCGTCGGGCTTCATCACGCCGATGCCGAATCCGCCTTTGCTCTGCTTGGTGAAGGCGATGTAATCGCCCTTGGGCGACCAGACCGGGGTGGAATAGCGCCCATCGCCGAACGAGATGCGCTGCGCCGCGCCGCCGCTCGCCCCCATGATGTAGATTTGCTGGGTGCCGCCGCGATCCGACTCGAAGACGATGCGCGAGCTGTCGGGCGAATAGCTCGGCGAGGTGTCGATGGCTTGCGTATCGGTGAGCTGCGACGTCTGCTTGCTACGCAAATCCATCGTGTAGAGATTGGTGGCGTTGCCCTGTGTCAGCGACATGATGATCTTGTCGCCGGAGGGCGCGAAGCGCGGCGCGAAGGTCATGCCGGGGAAATTGCCCACGACCTCCTTCTGGCCGGTCTCGATATTCATGAACAGCACGCGGGGGTTGGAGTTCCCGAACGCCATGTAGGTAATGTCTTGCGAGGAGGGCGAGAAGCGCGGGGTCACCACGAGTTCGTCGCCGCGTGTGATGTAGCGCACGCTGGCGCCGTCTTGATCCATGATGGCGAGGCGCTTGCGGCGGTGCTCGGCGGGGCCGGATTCGTCGATGAAGGCCACGCGGGTGTCGAAAAAGCCCTTTTCGCCGGTCACGCGGGTGAAGACCGCATCGGACACGATATGGGCGACACGGCGCAGATTATTGGCATCCGTCGTATATTGCTGCCCCGTCACTTGCGCGCCGGTCGAGACGTCCCATAGGCGGAAGGCGGTCTTCACCTGGCCGCCCTCGCGGTTGGCGCGGCCGGTCAGGACATATTGCGCATTGACCGCGCGGAATGGGTCCATGACGGGCGCTTGATCCGGATTGACGGCTGCCGCGCCAAAACTTTCCGGCCCGATCGGGGTGATGAACACCGAATGGTTGAAATTATTGACGACGATCGAGGCGACCTGGCCGCCGCTATCCCCGCCGAAACCGGTGACGGCGATCGGGACCGGCTTGAACGCCCCGCCGGAGCGGACGTCGAGCGAACGCTCCTGGGCAAAAACCGGCCCGAGCGGCGCCGCGACGACGGGAAGAGCGCCGAGTCCGGCAAGCAAGCGGGTTGCCTGACGGCGGGAAAATATTGGTGTCATGGTGAACTCAGTCCTGATCTTGCAGACGCCTTCTTCTCCCGCGAGCCGCGGAATGGGTCATGGTGGTCCCGTGACGGATGAAGGCGCCGCGATTTGAATGAATGGCCGTTACAGTCGTTCCTTTTGTGACAAGCGGGAAAAGGGACGCGGCCCGGTCGGCCTGTGCCTTCACGCTCACAACATATCGTGCGGGTCGAAGCGGACCCTGCGATTTGCCCATTGGTCGTAATACGGGGCGAACCGCTCGGGTATTTTGAGCGGGTTGCATTTCTGCACCGCCCGCAGGGCGCTATCAGCGAGGCTGCGCAGGTTAGGGTCGTCCGGCGGATTGAGCAGGGTGGGTGTCCCGCTCAGCGATCCATCCTGGGCGAGATGCACACGTACCTCCGGCACATAGGTTTGCGCCGCGCCCAAGCCAAAATAACTCCAGCAGCCATGATATTGATCGATCAAGATCTGATCGAGCTGCGCCATCATCGAGGGCGACAAAGTGGCGGCATGGGCCGTGGGCAGGCCGAGGGAGGCCTCTTGCGTCAATTTTTGACCCGTCGAAGCCTTGCGCTGCGGCGTATCGTGATCGAGCAAGGCGCTGATGCTATTCGGGTCGAAATCGCGATGCGGCGGCTCCTTCGCTTCGTTGCCAGCCTTGGGCTTGGCGGCCGGCTTGTCGTCTTTCGTCTCCTTGAGCAGCTTGGCGAGCTCGTCCGGTTTGAATTTCGGCTCGGGCTTTTTCGGCGGTTCCGGGGTTTTGACCTCCTTCCCCACGGGCTTTTTCTCCGGCGGCTTCGGGACGTCGGTTTTGGTCTCCGGCTTGGGGCGGGGCACGGGCTTGGGCTCGACCGCTTCCGCATCGGGCGGCGGGGGCTTGTCCTCGACGGCCTTGGGCGGTTCGGGCGCGGGGCGGCGCGGCGGCTCCGGTTCGCTGACCGCGGGCTTTTCCGGGGACAGAGCCGCGACCCGTTGCGGCGGCGTGGGCACGGGCTTGTCGTCTTGGCCGGGGTCGGCCTGGGGCTTGGCCGGCGAGGGCGGCAAGGGAATGTCTTTCTTCGCTTCCGCGACCGGCGGCAAGGGCTTGGCCTCGGTCACGGCGGCGATTTTGTCCGCGCGGCGCTGCGGCACCGGCAGGGGCTTGGCCGTCTTCTCGCCGTTGGTGACCTGGTTGAGTTCGCTCGCCGTGATCATTTCCACGGGCACGGTCTCTTCCGCGTCGTTAAATTTGGGCGCCGGGGTGAAATTCAGCATGAGCAAGGCCAGCGCCGCGCCATGGACCGCGCAGGAAGCGATAAAGCCGGGGTTGTTCTTGAGCGCCATGGTGCTCTAGCCCCGCGCCGGTCAGGTCTTGGCCGGCTCGGTCACCAAGGCGACCCGCTTGAACCCGGACGAGGTGATGATCGACATGACTTCCGCGATGCGGCCGTAATTCACTTGGTTCGAGCCGCGGACATAAATGCGCTCGTCGGCGCCGCTCTTGGCGAGCGCCTTCAGCTTCTCGCCGAGATCGCCGGGCTGCACGGCTTCGTCATTGACGGTGATCCCGCCCTTTTCGTCGATCGAGACCGAAATCGGCTTTTGGTCGATGTTCAACGCGGCCGCCTTGGTCTGCGGCAGATCGATCGGCACGCCCGACGCCAGCAACGGCGCCGCCACCATGAAGATGATGAGCAGCACGAGCATCACGTCGATGAAGGGCGTCATGTTGATTTCGGCCATCGCGCGATAACGCGGCTGGCCGCGCCTGCGCCGCCCTCCGCCACCTCGTCCCGCCGCTACACCCATGCCCATTGGTCAAAATTCCCTAAAATTTACGCGGCCAAGATCACGCAGCACGGTCGCGGACGCCATGCTGATCGATTTGGCGCGACAGAATGGAGGAAAACTCATCCGCGAACGCTTCCATCCGCGCCTGCTTCTTCGCGACATCGCCTTGCAGCTTGTTATAGGCGACGAGCGCGGGAATGGCCGCGAACAGACCGAGAGCCGTTGCCAGCAAAGCTTCCGCGATGCCCGGCGCCACGACGGCGAGCGAGGTGTTTTTCGAGGCCGCGATCGAGCGGAACGAGGTCATGATGCCCCAAACCGTGCCGAACAGACCGACGAAGGGACCGGCGGAGGCGACGGTAGCGAGGAACAACAGATTCGATTCCAGCCGCTCGACCTCGCGCGAGATCGAGACGTCGAGCACTTTGTCGATCCGGGCCTGGAGCCCCATGAAGGTGGAATTGACCGTTTGCACCGAGCGCTTCCATTCCCGCATGGCGGCGACGAACAGGTTCGCCATGCCGGTGGCCGGGCGCGAGGAGAGCGTGGTGTAAAGTTCCTCCAGCGAGGTGCCGGACCAAAACACGTTTTCGAATTTATCCATGGCGCGCTGCGTGCGGGCGAACAGGATCGATTTGTTGATGATGATCGCCCAAGACCAGACAGAGGCGCTCAGCAGACCGATCATCACGATCTTGACGATCAGCGAGGCCTGCAAAAACATGCCGAACACGGTGACCTCCGCGACGGGAGCAGCCGCGATAGAGGATGCGACATCGGCAGGATTCATGATTTCGTTCCTTGGCAGAAAGTCCCCCGCACGAGCGCGGGTAAGATGTCCTTACGTGGAAATCGGTCATTTTGACGGCTTGACCCGCGCCGGAGCATACTCTCACGCGATTTAGTTAAACGCCGGGTAATCTTAAGGGCAGGTTACCGGCGCGATTGAAAGTGCGAAAACCGCGCGCGGCGGGAAAACGCCGGGCCCTTACAGTCGGTCCAACAGGTCTTTTTTCTTGGCGGCGAATTCGGCCTCGCTCAAAATGCCCTTCTGCATCAGGCCATGCAGCCGCTCGATCTTGGCGAACATGTCGTCGTCGTTTCCCGCGGCCGACGCGGGATGCTCCGGCGCCTGGGGCGGATTGCTTTGCGGCACGAAGGTTGGCTGTGTGAAGGCTGGCTGCGCGAAAACTGGCGGGGCTTGCTGGGCCTGCTGGTCCGCTCCCTGGGGGATCAAGGCAAGATCGTAGAGCCGCACGGTGCCGTATTGGCTCGTGAAGGTCAGGTTTTGGTCGTTGCCGCCCTGCTGCTGCGAGAAGCCGCTGATCTGGTGGTTGCCGGTATCGTAGAGGGTGACCTGCCCATTACGCCGCAGCGCGAGACGGTGGATGTTGGGGAACACGGCATAGCTCATGTCGTTCTGGCTGCCGCTCGAGGCCGGGCTACCGAAGGACGAGGGCCACCAGCTGTCGCCGGTCGCGGAAAAGCTCTCCCGGATCTCGTAGAGTTGATGCGAACGCATCAGGTTCGACAATTCGTTGCAGAGCTGATCGACCTTATATTTCAACCCATTGTTGAACATGTCGCCGATCATGATCATGCCGCCCTGCGACCATTGGCCCATGCCGCCGAGCTCGAAATGGTTGAATTGCGCCTGCGTCCCATTGCCGCGATCGAGCGCCGCCAGCAGGGTTGCCGCCGCGTCGAAGCTGACATTGTTTCGTTGCGCCACGCCCTCGACCAGCGAACGCCCTTCGGCTGTCAGATTTTGCATGGGTTTCTCCTCGCCGGGCTTCAAATCCAGGCATTTTGCAATTCCTTAAAGCAAATTCACAAAATAGACCAGAAATCACCGACGCGCTCGATGATTAAAATGACGCCATTTGATATCGCGCGAGCAAACCGGTTTGTTTACGCCGCGTTGATCGCGAGACCGCAGCTTCTATACGCAACGCGAAGCCATTTGAACGGCCGGGATGGCGCGGCGCGTCATCGCAATGTCATGGCGAAACTTAATCACGCTTCGTCAATTGGGAGCGGCTTGGTCGAACTCGCTTGCAATGCCGCGGGAAGCCGGGCCGGCTTGCCCGCGCGAACGGCCGCGACGGTCACTTTCGCGCGGAGCAGGCAAAGCTCGCCGCGAAAAATGGCCTGCGCCATCGTCATGCGGGCGCCACGCAGCTCCAGCACGGCTGTTTCGACGCGAAGCCAATCGTCCATCAGCGCGGGTTTGAGGAAATCGAGCGTCATGGCGCTTACCACGAAGGCCAAGCCGCCTCCGGTCCGGTGAAGCTCGGAATTGACGATGCCGAGATCGCGCAAAAACTCCGTCCGCCCGCGCTCGAGAAACCGCAAATAGCTCGCGTGATAGGTAAAGCCGCTGAAATCCGTATCCTCGTAATAGACGCGGAGCTGATGAATATGCGGTGCTTGCATGGCGGGTCCTGGAAACGGCGCTCCCATCAATCAGGAGATGGGGCGGCTGGCAATATGGCGGCTCTGCCCTCTCTTGCACGAAATCCCGGGCGGGGGGCCTTGCGCAATCGAAGGCGGCTTCAGATCTCTTGGGGTATCGAGCCGGCGCTTTGGGCGCGGCTTGCGCGATGATGGAGACGATCATGGGCGGTTGGAGCGATGCGGCGCAACACGGCAATTGGGCTCAGCCAAGCGGCGAGGACCGGCGCGCGCGGCGGCGGCGGAAATGGGCGGGACCGGAGATCGCCGTTCTCGTGATTGCTTTCGTGATCCGGTGGGAACTGGGTCTTGCGTTTCTCGCGCTCAAGCTTTGGCACCAGGCCAGCGGCGAGGAGGGCAGTGTCTTTGCCTTCGCCCGGCGGAAATGGGAGGGGTTGGTCGCGGCCACGAGCACGCTTCTGTCCAATGGCAGCCTGCCCTTCGCGGCGAATTTCGGCCCGAAATCGTCCGGCAATCTCGCCTTCGACGAATGGCGGCAGGGCGAACTCGCGCGCATCGAGGCCGAACGGCAAAAGCTGCAAGCGGCCGAGCGCGACTTTTCGGCCTATCGCGAAGAGCTGTTGCGCGCCCGCGACCGGGAGGCCTTCGAGCGCTTCATGCAAGGGCGCCGTTTCTAGGGCGCTTCCCGGGATGACGAAGCTCCGGGCGTTGTCGCCCGGAGCTTTTTCGCGGCGGTGTTCGATCAGGCCATCGCGGGGACGCCTTCCGGGCTGCCGCCACGTTGCGCCACCGCTTCGTCGAACAGCTCTTGCTCGGCGCTTTTGTGCGCCGGGCTGAAGCGGATCGCCGCCGCGCAAATCGCGCAGAAGACGACGGAACAGCCGATGATGAACAGCGCCGTGGGCAAATGCCCGACGCCCTTCACGAGGAAGCCGGCCGCCACCGCGCCAACATTGCCGCCCGCGCCGATAATGCCCGCGACCCCGCCCAAGGCCTTGCGATCGATGAAGGGCACGAGCGCGTAAATGGCGCCGCAGGCCATATGGGTGAAGAGGCCGAAGGCCAGCATGGCGGTAATCGCCGGCGTGACGGCGGACATTTTCGCGAAGGCGAGAAGGCCCAGGCCCTCGCCAATCAGTAGCCCGGCGAGCAGAAAGGTCCGGCCATCGAGACCGAAGGTCTTGGCGATTCTGTCCGATGTCATGCCGCCTAGCGCGCGGGCGAACAGCGCGAGAAGGCCGAAACTGCCGGCCGCGAGGCCCGCGCCGCCGAGGCTGAGACCGAACCGGTCGACATAATAGCTCGCCGCGACATTATGAATGAAGAGCTCGATGCCGAACGAAGCGGCATAGGCCAAGGCGAGTATCCAGACCCGGTAATTGCTCATCGCTTGCTGGAAGCTCGCCCAGCCGCTCTTCTTGCCGGATTCGATGGCCACGCCCTTGGCGCGCAGCTCCACGACATTGCCTTCCGGCGTATCCTGGCCAAACCTCCAATAGAGGTAGCCGACGCCGAGCATCAAGACGCCCGGCAAGATCATGGCGAGGCGCCAGCTCAACGAGGATTGAACGCCGAGCCCCATGATCGCGCCCAAAACCATCGGCATGACGCTTTGCGTGACGCCGCCGCCCGCGTTGCCCCAGCCGCCAACCGCCGCATTGGCCGTGCCGACGACGTTGGGCGCGAACATCACGGAGGTGTGGAATTGCGTGACCACGAACGAGGCCCCGATGACGCCGATGGCGAGGCGAAACACCAGGAAAGTCTCGTAGGACGTCGCGAAGGCGATGCCGATGACCGGCACCGCGCCAAAGATCAGCAACGCCGTGTAAACCAAGCGCGGCCCGTATTTGTCGCAGAGCGGCCCGATCACCATGCGCGCCAAAATCGTAATGCCGACGGCGGCAATGTTGATATTGGCGATTTGATCGGCAGTGAGTTTGAACTCACCCTTGATCACGGGCATGAGCGGCGCCACGGCGAACCAGGCAAAAAAGCAGACGAAAAACGCCAGCCAGGACAAATGAAACGCGCGCATTTGCGGCGTTTTGAAACTGAAGAGGTCTATCGAGGTCGCTTTTTGGGAGGTCATGAAACGTAAGTCTCCGGGAGGATTGGGAGGAACCGGAACCGGCGTCGAGAGGCGGCGCCGGCGCGCGCTTCTAGAAGTTTTGGGACAAACCTGCGGCGTTCGCGGCGTCGCGCGAGGATGCAGGCTCGCCGGATTGCGGGGCGGCCGCGATGAGCGCATGGCGAAGGGAGGCGAGAATGGCGCGGAGCTTGGCGTCGCTGGAACCAGCAAAACACGATGGCGAGCGAGACGCCGCCACGCGCGTGGATTCGCGCGCGTTGCCCTGATTGGGCCGGTGAATTCCGGACATGATGCCCTCCGAACGCAAGCAACCGCGTGACAGCGGATGGGAGGCACATGACTACCCACGTCTTTGCGGGCATGACTTTGCGTGCATATTAAGCCGGGCGCGGCGCTGCACCCGGCGTCCTATCAGCATTTCCTGTGCCAAAGCGGCCGTTCCTATGCGAGAGCGCCCGGTGTCGCGCTTCGCCGTGGCGTCATCCTTGCAGCGTCTTTGCCATGCTCACGCCGTACCATCTGTTTTCGATATGATTTCCGCCTTCGTCGTCGCGCCCCGGGCGGCGGATCATCCTGATTTACCGGGTGATTTGCTCTCGGCTGGCGTCAATGTCGTGGGCGAATCGGCGAGCCGCTGCTTTGTGCAAGAGGTTATTCGCAGTGCAGCGGATGTGGTCGTTTGCTATGAAAAGCACCCGGACGATGCACTTTTCACCAATTTAACCACGCTCGCGGCCTCCGCGCCGCGGCCCGTTCTGGTCTTCACCTGCGATCCCGACGCCGGCAAGATCGAACAATCCCTTCTCGCCGGAATCCACGTTTACGCGATCGATGGCTATGCCCCGAACCGGCTGCGCGCCTTGATCCATGTGGCCCAGGCGCGGTTTCGCCACGAGCAGCGGCTTCGCGCGGAACTGGCCGAGATCAACAATCGCTTCGACGAGCGCAAATTGATCGACCGGGCCAAGGGGATCCTGATGCGCGCCCGCCAGATCCCGGAGGAGGAGGCCTATCGCGCGCTACGCAGCGCCGCGATGCAAAGCAAGCAGCGCCTCGGCCAAGTATCGCAACATGTGATTCACGCCGCTCTTTATGGCGATGCCGTGAACCGGGCGGGGCAGTTGCGGATGCTGTCGCAACGGCTGGTCAAACTCCATGCCTTGCGCGCGATGGAGTTTGCGCCCACCGGTGTTGCGGCTCAGCTCGAGGACGCCGCCGCGCGGATCGACGAGAATATCGGCATTCTGCGCCGGGGCCTGTCCCCCCCGACCTTCGGCGATCTCATCGATTCCGTCGCCACGCCTTGGGCGCGTCTCAAACTTGCCGCCGGCGAGCCCGCGTCGCGCGCCAGATTGCCCGAGATCGACGCCCTCGCCGGGGCGCTTCTCGATAATGCGGAACGGCTCACGGCCAATCTCGAAACGGCGGGGCTCGCGACAAAACTGCGGGTGATCAATGTCTCGGGGCGGCAGCGCATGCTGGCGCAAAAAATGGCCAAGCTCGCCTTGCTGCCGGGTTTGATCGAAGATCCTGCCGCGAGGCCCGCGCCCGGTTCGATGGAGGCGGCGATGACGGCCTTTTCCGAAGGGATCGATTATCTCAAATCGATCCCGCTCAGCACGCCGGAGATCCGCCGGGACCTCGCGCAAGCTTCGGAGCTTTGGCTCGGGTTTCAGGCCGCCTTGCCGGATTCGGGGCCTTTTCGCGAACAGGCCGGGCAGGGTCAAGCCATGGTCGCCGCCTTGAGCGACGAATTGGCCGAAAGATTCGACCGCCTGACCGGCCAATACGAGCGCGGGATGCAGATGTTGTTGGAATGACGCCAGTGCCTATAGGCCTCTGTCCATTGGGGGAGGCTCGCCGGGCCGCGAATCCAGCGGGAAGCAGCGGAACATGCCCCCTCGCGGGTTAAAAAGCCTGAAAAGCTGAAGCTCGGCGTTACGAGAAAAAAGTTTGGCGGAACACCTGTCTTGGCCGGGAATATCTAATTTTGTTTATGTTTTACAATAAGTTATTGCGGTGCGATAATTAAATGCCGCAATGCGGTTGTGTGGCTATGTCATCACATTGTCAAATTTAACGCAATTTGCGTACCAAATGCAGAAAGCGTTAACGATTTATGGCAAGAGATTTGCTCCAATTCTTTTCGAGCGAACGCTGGACTTGGATGCCGGCCGCCACCGGTCTCCAAGCACCCCGCGCAACCCGCTCGGAAAGGGGTGCATATGTTGAATGTTCTGGTTCTCATCTGCTCGATAAACACGAGCGGCGCGGATTGTGATCAGCACACCGCCATCGACGTCATTGCCACGGCCAAAGCGAGTACGCCGCAGCAATGCGGTTTCATGGGCCAGGCTCTTTTGGCGCCGACCTCCGTGGCTCCCGAGCCCGGTAAGCAATATATGAAAATCTTGTGTGTTCGCGAAGCAGCCTTGGAAGCCGCGCGCTGATCCGCGAAATGCAGGGATGCTGGTGCGCGTGAGAGGTCTCGTCTCGAGAAGAACGAGCCTTGGAGGTGCGCGTGGCCGGTTTCCGGTTGAAGTTCCAACGACGGTGGCGTCTTAAGGTTTTCTCTTTACGAGCACATGGCATCGCCACTGGCTGAAGCAGCCTGGATTTGGATGTCTCTTGCACGGCCTTGCGGATCGCCGTTGCGATCGCCGCCGGTGGCGCGATCTTCCGCTTCCCCCTAAAGATTTAAATTTTCCGCCAGATGTCTCCGTGCGGGACGATTCCTGTAATCCCGGCGCGACGCCCGGCGGCAGCGGCCGTTGTCGCGAAACATCCTTCCTTTCACTTTTTTCGTCGCCTTTTATTCCGTTCCCTGCCTTTCATTTCGTTCCCGGCGCCCAAAAATAGGCAAAATTTTCCTTTGCCGGCCGAAAGCGTGGCAATCTCGCCATTGCAGCGCAGCAAGGATCGTTTTAAGGGGAACTCCTCGACGTTTGGATGATGGCGATCTCATGGCTGAAATCGATACGCATACGCAGAACCTCGCGGCCCGGCGCCCGCTGTCCCCGCACCTGCAGATTTATCGTCCGATGTTGACGATGACGATGTCCATCATGCACCGGATCACCGGCGCCGCGCTCTATGCCGGGACGTTGCTTTTAGCCTGGTATCTCATCGCCTTAGCTAGCGGTCGGGCGCAATTTGAGGTGGCTTCCGCGGTGCTCGGCTCAGCGCCTGGCCTTGTCGTTCTGTTCGGCTTCACTTGGGCCTTGTTCCACCATTTCCTCGGCGGCCTCCGCCATCTGATTTGGGATATGGGCCATGGGATGGACGCCGAAGGCCGTGAATTTCTGGCCAAGGCGACATTGACCGGCGGCATTACGTTGACGGTTCTTGTGTGGCTCGTGGCTTTTGCCGTCGCCTGAGCGCTTCCGGCGGGGCGGTGACGTTCCGGCGATCAAAAACGACTATAAAAAGAGCACGTGACTTTCGATGTCAGGACCTTCTAGCCATGGCGAATGATCCCAGTTCCCTGAAAACCGCCGCCAGCCAAATCCGGTTCCTCGGGACCGCGCGGTCTGGCACCCGGGCCGCTTGGGCGATGCACGTGACCTCCATCGTGCTGATCCCGTTGTCGATCGCCTTTGTCTTTATCCTCGTGACGCTGGTTCACAAGGATTTCGTGAAGGCGCACGCGGAACTCGGCAGGGCCTGCCCCACGATTTTGTTTCTTCTCTTCGTCAGCGCCAGCATTTACCACATGAAAATCGGGATGCAGTCGATCATCGACGATTATATCCAAGACACGCATTGGAAGAGCTGGGCCTTGGTCGCCAATCTTTCCTTCTGCGCCACTGTTGGTCTCGCCAGCGTCTATGCGCTTTTGAAGATTAGCTTTGCTTGAACTGCCCTCCGGGCAAAAGCTTCTCGAGCAACCTGCCGGCGCGGCAATCCCCTTGAGCTGAAAGGCGTTTCCATGGCATCGAACGGTTCCCTAAACGGCGGCAAAGCCCCAGCTTTTGGCGGCGCGGCCTATCCCATCACCGATCACACCTTCGATGTCGTGGTGGTCGGCGCGGGCGGGGCCGGGCTTCGCGCCACCGTCGGATGCTCGCAGGCCGGTCTGCGCACGGCCTGTATTTCCAAGGTGTTTCCTACCCGTTCGCATACGGTCGCGGCCCAAGGCGGTGTCGCGGCATCGCTCGCCAACATGGGGCCGGACAATTGGAAATGGCACATGTACGACACCGTGAAGGGGTCGGATTGGCTGGGCGATCAAGACGCCATCGAATATCTCTGCCGTAACGCGCCGAAGGCGGTTTACGAGCTCGAGCATTGGGGCGTGCCTTTCTCCCGCACGGAGGATGGCCGGATCTACCAGCGCCCGTTCGGCGGCATGACCACCGATTTCGGTAAGGGTCCGCCGGCCCAACGCACCTGCGCCGCCGCCGACCGGACCGGCCATGCCATGCTTCACACGCTCTACGGCCAGGCCCTGAAGAACGATACGGAATTCTTCATCGAATATTTCGCCATCGATCTGATCATGGAGGACGGCCGTTGCCGCGGCGTCGTCTGCCTCAAGCTCGACGACGGCACGATCCACCGGTTCCGGGCGCAACTCGTGATGCTCGCCACCGGCGGCTATGGCCGGGCCTTCTTCTCCGCTACCTCGGCCCATACCTGCACCGGCGACGGCAATGCCATGGTGCTGCGCGCGGGCCTGCCGCTGCAGGACATGGAATTCGTGCAATTCCATCCGACCGGCATTTACGGCGCGGGTTGCCTGATCACCGAAGGCGCGCGCGGCGAAGGCGGCTATCTCACCAATGGCGAGGGCGAGCGCTTCATGGAGCGTTACGCGCCGTCGGTGAAGGATCTCGCGCCGCGCGACATGGTATCCCGCGCCATGACGATGGAAATCCGCGAAGGCCGTGGCGTCGGCAAGAACAAGGATCACATTTTCCTGCATCTCGACCATCTCGAGCCGAGCGTGCTGCACGAGCGGCTGCCCGGCATTTCCGAGAGCGCGCGAATCTTTGCCGGCGTCGATCTCACCAAGGAGCCGATCCCGGTCATTCCGACGGTCCATTACAACATGGGCGGCATCCCCACGAACTTCCACGGCGAGGTTCTCATCAAGAAGGATGGCGATCCCGACGTGATCGTGCCGGGCCTGATGGCGATCGGCGAGGCGGCCTGCGTCTCCGTCCACGGCGCCAACCGCCTGGGCTCCAACTCGCTGATCGATCTCGTGGTGTTTGGCCGCGCGGCGGGCCTGCGCGCGGCGGAACTCGTGCAGCCCGGCGCCAAGCAGGCGGAACTGCCGGCGGACTCGGCCGATCTCGCGCTCTCGCGGCTCGATCATTTCCGCAATGCCAAGGGCGGCATACCGACCGCCGAATTGCGGCTGCGGATGCAGCGCGTCATGCAGACCAATTGCGCGGTCTACCGCACCGGCGAAACCTTGGAAGAGGGCTCCAAGCTCATCCACGAGGTCTGGCAGGCGACTGATCAGATCGGCATCACCGACCGCTCGCTGATCTGGAATTCCGATCTCGTCGAGACGATGGAATTCGACAATCTCATCGTCCAGGCGGTGGTGACCATGGACGGCGCCGTCAATCGCACGGAATCGCGCGGCGCCCATGCCCGCGAGGATTTCACCGCACGCGACGACCAAAACTGGATGAAGCACACGCTGGCCTCCATCGAGCCCGAGACGAAGTCGGTCTCGATCGATTACCGGCCGGTGCACAGCTATACGATGACGGACGAGATGCAGTATATCGAGCCGAAGGCGCGGGTGTACTGAATCGACGGAAAACAACGGTAAATCAACGCGATTGTCCTTCGCCCGCTTGCGGGCGAAGGGAGGTGCCGCGTCAAGTCGAGCCAATCGAGGGAACCCATGGTCCAGCTCACACTTCCCAAAAATTCCGTCGTCGGCACCGGCAAGACCTGGCCGAAGCCCGCGGGCGCCGCGAATCTGAAGGAATTCCGGATTTATCGCTGGAACCCGGACGACGGCAAGAACCCGCGCATCGACACCTATTTCGTCGACCGCGACGATTGCGGGCCGATGATCCTCGACGCGATCATCTGGATCAAATCCAAGGTGGACCCGACCTTGACCTTCCGCCGCTCCTGCCGCGAAGGCATCTGCGGCTCCTGCGCGATGAATATCGACGGCACCAACACGCTCGCCTGCACCAAGGGCATGGACGAGGTGACCGGCGCGGTCAAAATCTATCCGCTGCCGCATATGATGGTGGTGAAGGATCTCGTGCCCGATCTCACCAACTTTTACGCTCAGCACGCCTCGATCCAGCCCTGGCTCCAGACCAAGACGCCCGCGCCCGAGAAGGAATGGCGGCAGACGCCCGCCGACCGTTCGAAACTCGACGGCCTCTACGAGTGCATCCTCTGCGCCTGCTGCTCGACTTCGTGCCCGAGCTATTGGTGGAACGGCGACCGCTATCTCGGTCCCGCCGTGTTGCTCCAGGCCTATCGCTGGCTGATCGATTCCCGCGACGAGGCCACCGGCGAGCGGCTCGACAATGTCGAGGATCCCTTCCGTCTCTACCGCTGCCACACGATCATGAATTGCGCCAAGGCTTGCCCCAAGGGGCTGAACCCCGCCAAGGCGATTTCGCAGATCAAGAGCATGATGATCGAGCGGCAGATTTAATCAGGCCTCAACCGCGATTTTCCACCTGGGCGGTTTCACCCAGGTGGAAAACGCTCTAGCCTCTTACTTGGCGATCGCGCCCGCGGCCTTTTCGGAGACGTAGCCGAACAACGCGCCGATCACCAACGAGATCGCGATGCTGATCAGCGGATTTGCAAACGATGCCGCCGTCAGTGCGTCGAGCTTGCCACCGGCAAGCGCCATCGCGACGACAGCGGCATAGCCAAGCACCCCAGCGGGAATGTCGCTGAACAGCGGGTATTTCGCGGCGTAGACAAGAACGAACACCGTGATCGCGACGCAGATGGCAGCCCAAACCGGCAGGCCGAGCGAACCGGCGAGCGGGACCTTCGTGATGAGCAACAACGCAACCCAAGCGACGACCGCGCCGAACAGATTGTTCACGATGGCCTTCTGCAACCCGGCTTCCTTGCCGCCGCAATGATAAAACGTCGCCCAGCCGATGAAAGCGGCCCAGATCGACAGTCCAAGCGTGCCGAGCGGCCCAAGGAACAACCATGTCGCGACGCCACCCAATAGGCCAATACTGACCGCTAATGCCGTGATCATATCCATTGTTTCTTCCCCCCTCGCGGCATGGATCCTTTAAGCAGGAACCTTCCAACCGCGCGCGGATGCTATCACAGCCACGCTTCACGGCGTAGTTGGTCCTTAGCCTCCTTTCGAGCTCGGGACGGGGGACCGGGACGGGGGCGCGGCGGGGATCGTCCGGGCCGGATTATGGTGGTCTACGGCTCTCGCCGCGAGCGCGGCGATTTAAGGTCAGGCCGTGGTCAGGCGCGACTGCGCGAGATAACCTATTGATCGCTTGGTGGCGAGGATGCTCCCGGAATTTCGTGTGTCAAGGATGAAACCAGCGGAGCTGGCGGCGCTTTGCGCCGTCCTTGACACACGAAATTCCGGGAGCGAGGGTCAGCCAAGCAATCAATGGGTAGGTCCGCGTCCTCGCCGCGCGTCCTCACTGAATATTCGCATTCGGCCGGGATCACGTTGATGAGCGCTCCAAAGGATCTTAAGCCGTTTCCGGTTTTGAAGTCCGATGAAGAAGCCGAAAAGTTCGTCGATGAAGCGGATTTGTCGGATTACGACTTTTCGCAATTCAAACCGGTTCATTTCGAATTCGAGAAAAAGGCGGCGCAAATCAATATGCGCGTGCCGCAACCGCTGCTCGACGCCGTGAAAGACAAAGCCAAGGCGCGGGGGATTCCCTACACGCGCTATATCCGCGAACTGCTCGAACACGATATTTCGCGACAGACGTTATCGCCCCGCCGGGCACGGCGCGATGCCGCGCGGTGACCACGGATTCGGGGTTTAGTAAAGTGTCACTGTAATCCAACGAAACAACAGCCGCCGCGGCGTTAGGGTCGAGATTGCGCGCCGGCAACAAATCCAGGATCGCGAAAAAAATGCTCGACGCCGTCACATTTGCCGCGACGTCCCTCGTGTTGCTGGCGGCGCCTGGCCCGACCAACGCGCTGCTGGCCTCGGCCGGCGCACTCGCCGGCCGTCGGGCGCTGCCGCTCGTGGTGGCGGTCGCGGCGGGTTACATCCTTGCCGTGGGATCGCTGGTGCTGCTCGCGGGTCCGGTTCTCGCAAATAAGCCGATGATGATCGTCGCGTTGAAATTCACCGCCGCGGCCTGGCTGTTTTGGACCGCCCTGTCGCTTTGGCGGGGCGGCGCGAAACGTTTTGATATAAACGGTCCCGTGCGAGCGCGAACCGTTTTCATCACCACCTTGCTGAACCCCAAGAGCCTCGTCATCGCCTTCGGCCTGATGCCGCCCGTCGTAGCCGGTCCTGCAACCATGATAGGTCATCTCGCGGCAATCGTGGCCCTTGCGATCGCGAGCGGCGGCGTTTGGATCGCGGGCGGCGCGGGTCTCGCGCGCGTCGGAGCCGCGCCTTACGTCGCCAAGGCAACGGCCGTGACGCTCGGCACGTTCGGGGCTTTCCTCATTGGATCGGCGATTTCTTGAGGGGGTCCGGGATGGCTATCTTCGGCCTTTTTAAAAAGGCGAGGATCGCTGAGATATCCGCATGGATCTCGACGGCGTGGATCGCGCGGAATGCATTGCCCCTATGCTAGTGCCACCATAGCGCATATGGACTCGAGCCTTTCCACTTCGGAACGTCGTTGTATCTGTCACAGCTCGAAAAACCGACCGCGTTCCAAAGGGTGGTGAAGGCTGGTCGCATTACATCAATAACGTCAACGTCAAAGTTATCGATGTAGATTTCAGGCAAAGAGACAATCTCGCGAGATAAGGGAGGGCTATCATGCCACCCCATGCCAGAGGCATCAGCATATCGGTAGACGACACGAGTGGCGTTACAAATAGACAGGAAAATGTAGACCGGAAGGCCTAGATCATAGGCTTTCAACACGTCAAGGTATTGTCGGACCCGCGACACAACAAGATTCGTCAGGTCTCTGGTTATGAAACGCGAATTTACGTTGTCGTCGCTTCTTAGCTCGCCGACACCTTCTATGGCTCCATTCCGAAAAAACTGCGAATAGCCTTTGCGAGTGTTGGGCGCGCTAACGGAGTAATTCAAATATCCGTCCAAATTCACCGAGTTTTGAGAGGGGAGACCCACCTCATCAAGCGGAAGCGGGACGTGAGTTCCTTTCGCAAGTTCGGACACAATATCGGCCATGCGCCCGTCCGCGAAAGAGGGGAGGGGAATGACGTGAAGAACCACTTTCCCAAGCTGACCAAGAGGAATCGGCGTGTCTCCAGCCGCGATCTTCACAAGGCGATCCGCCTGAAACGACCGGATGCGCTCCAGCATGTGAGGCGCATCTATAAAGAGATGGCGTAGCTGGTCGACGTTTGGTTCGTACTTCCTTGTCCCGGCTCGCGCGTAAAATCGGCTGCTGTTTTGCGCGATGACCCGGTGTGGCGGGACAAAGCTGCGCGGTATTCGCACTATGATGACGTGCCCGCCGATGACGGGAACCGAACGAATGCGCAAATTGGTCAGTCGGGGTTCGATACCAGAAAGGGCGATGCTTTCGAGGCGTAGAACTTCGGCATCGATGTCGCCTGTGAATGGTTTGACCTCAATAGGCAACCCGCTGGCTTCGTCGATTCCGATAACTATGTCGCCGCCGTTGGTATTTGCAAAGGACGATACGTCGGCGAGAAAATCGTGCTTGCCTCTATCCGAGTTTCCGTAGGTATCTCGCTTATAGTCAATCGTAGGGGACTCTGGGACACCAGTCGAAATGAGATTGTTGAGGTCCGTTTCTGTTATTTTGTCTAAAAGAATATCGAGCAAAGACATGTTCGCCGCTCCGCTAATTGGATTGTCATAGCTCACACAAAAGAACAAACAACCAAGACATTGGCCTCCCGCAATATTGCTATGTCTGTGGCACGTCGGTTTTCATCTGTTCTTATAGTCCGCACCTCACCGACCGCTGTGGTCAAAATCGCATGAACCCCAATTTGGAACCTGCGGCAATTAAAGTTCTAGCCGATCCTCGCTGCGCACCCCCACCCCTCCCCCTCACCCCGCCCATTCCCCCTTCAGCGCCCACACCCGGTGCGGCACCACCAGCGGCTCGGTCGGCCAGCCTTCCCTTAGCGCTTCGGCCAGTTCGGCGTCGAACCGCGCGACCTCCTCCGCCGGGAGCGATGCGCCAATGCCGGCGCTGGCGCGGGTGCGGCCGCGCCAGGCTTCGTGGGTATAGGAGACGTCCACGTCGAAAGAGAAGGTTTCGAGCCCCGTGAAGCCGCCCTCCGACAAATCGGCGAGAAAGTCGGGGTAGATGCCGGAATTGTTGCCGAGCTGCCAGTCCGGATTATAGCGCTCCACCAGAGCCTCGGTCATGGCCACGACATTGCCGCGCATTCCGAGCCAATCGAAATGGGCGATGATCAGCCGTCCGCCCGGCACCAGCACGCGGGCGGCCTCGGCGACCGCTTTGGGGCGGTCGAACCAATGCCAGCATTGGCCGGCCGTCACCACCTCGAAACTCCGTGAGGGCAGGCCGGTGTCCTCGGCCTTGCCCTGGACGTAAGTGACGCCGGTGGCGGCCTCGCGGTCGAGCCGCATGGCTTCGGTCAAGAGGTTCTGCTCGAAATCGAGACCCGTGGCTTGGCAGCCGCGTAGCGCGAGGCCGCGCGCGATCGTGCCGGTGCCGGTGCCGAGATCGAGCACGCGGTCGCCCGGACGCACCCAGGCGTCGTCGAACAGCCGCTTGAAGAAGCGTTGCGGAAAGCCCGCGCGATAGCGTCCGTAATCGGCCGCCACCGGTCCGAAATTGACGGCCAGCGGCGTTGCCGCGTCGCGCAGGGCCGGGCCGCCGGCGGGCATGATGAGATTGTAGGGCATGGTCCTCAGTCCGCGTTGATCTGGCGCGGCAGCATGCGATCGAGGATCGCGTCCCGGCTCACCGCGAAATGCCAGGCCGTCGCCCCGATATGCAGAATCACCAGGAGATAGACGGCGAATTGGCCGAGGACATGGATATCCTCGGCCGCTTCGCCCACGGCATGGCTGACCGGGATTTTCGGCACCTCGAAGAACCCCAGGACACTGATGGGATGCGTGCCGCCGGCGGAGGCGACGTAGCCGCTGACCGGCATCGCGATGAAGATGAAATACAACAGCCAATGGCTGGCGATGGCCGTGGCCTTCTCCCAATCCGCCATCCGCACCGGAAGCGCCGGCGGTCGATGCGCGAGGCGCCAGACCAGCCGGGCGAGAATCAGCGCCAAGACGATCAGGCCCAGGGTCTTGTGAAGGGAGGCATAAAGCGCGGCGCCGCCCACCGGTTTCCTAAATTCGGCGAAGATCCAGCCGAGCGGCACGACCGTGAAGATCAGCGCCGCCGTGAGCCAGTGAAGCGTCCGCGCCGTCGCGGAATAGCGCCGGGCGCCTACCGTGAAATAGACCGCTCCGCGCGATGTCACGTCCTTCATCGTCTCTCCTCCGGCCGATGCCGCCGCGCCGTCTCGTGTGATCGAGCCTAGGGTCGCTTATTTAAGCGGCACTTTCAACTGGCGGACGTTTTTCGCCGGCAAGCCGGCGGGATGGATCACGGGCGAGATTTTTTGGCAATTTTCAGAAAGGACGGGGGTGGACGCGGTTTCCGTCCGGGAAATCATCCGGTGTCCGTCCACCGGCGTGCCAGGCGGATGACTTATGCGCGTCCGCCGTCGGGGTTCATGCCCCCGCCATCTCTTCCAGAATTGCATCGGCGGCGGCGCGCGGATCGGCCGCACGTGTGATCGGCCGTCCGATCACGAGGTGATCGGCCCCCGCGCGGAGGGCATTGGCGGGAGTCATCACCCGCTTTTGGTCCCCGGCTCCGGCGCCGGCCGGCCTGATGCCCGGCGTCACCAGCCGCAAGTCTGGCCCGACCAGTTCGCGAATGGCGGGGAGTTCTTCGGCTGAAAGAATCAAGCCGGCGATTCCCGCTTGGCGAGCCTGCAGGGCCCGGCGTTCGACGAGATGGCGGACGCCGAAGAGGTAACCCGCCGCCTTGAGATCTTGATCGTCGTAAGAGGTCATGACGGTCACGCCGAGAATCAGAAGTCCGCTATCGCGCACCCCCTGTTTCGCCGCCGCCATGGTTTGGGGAAAGGCATGGACCGTCAGATATGTCGCGCCGAGCCGCGCGACCTGGGCCGCGGCCCGCTCGACGGTGGTGGCAATGTCATGCAGTTTGAGGTCGAGAAAGACCTTTTTGCCCTCGCCAGCCAAGCGCTCCGCCAGCGGCAGGCCGCCGCCATAGGCGAGTTCCAGCCCAATTTTGTAAAAGCTGACGCTGTCGCCGAGCCGCGCCACCAGATCGCTCGCTTCTTCCGGCGAGGGGACATCCAGGGCGACGATCAGTTTGTCTCGCAGCTCGGGGGTAATCCCGGAGATCACGGCAGGCGTCTTGGGAGCTGCCGCTTGGCGCGGGCCGCGACCCGGTGGAACAGGCTTCCCCTCTGATCCCGGACCGGTCGGAATCCGTCGCTCGTGCGGGCCAGGGTCATTTGCGGTTCGCGGGCATGGACATCCGGCGCCAGTTCGAGCGTCCGCGCCTGTGCCCCGGTCCGGCGATAGACCCAGACGCGAGCGGGCGGAAGGTTGAACCAGACCGGCGCGGAGACCTCCGCCTCGAAATCCACAGCGGCGCGGCGCGGGATCGGCGAGGTCATGCCATATGTGAATTGCACGAAGGATCCGCCCGGCGCCATCAGGGCAAAGGCATCCTCGAGCAAAGCGAGGCGCTGGCCCTCCGGCTTGGTGAGCAGCGGCAGACTGGAGACGACCGCGGCGGCCGGCGCGGTGAGCACGGAAGCGAGGCTCTCCCGGAGATTATAGGCATCGGCCTGCACCACTTGCACGCCGGGAAACCTCTTGCGTAAAAGCCGGCAGAAGGCGGCATCGAATTCGACAAGCACCAGCCGCGAGGCCTCGACCCCCCGGCTGAGCATGGCCTGGGTGATCGGACCGGTGCCCGGCCCCAATTCGATGATCGGGCCCGTGCCCGAGGGATCGACCGCGCGCGCCATGGTGCGCGCGAGAAACCGCCCGGAGGGCGAGACCGCCCCGGTCAGGATCGGATTGTCGAACCAGGTTTTGATGAAACGCGCCTCGTCCGCGAGACGCTCCTCGAACCGGGGAGTTAGCAACCCTCGGGGCGGACGCTGGGAATGACTACGCAAACGTTGGCACCTCGAGGCGGGAAAGACCGGATCGGGACGAAAGTTCCAGCGCCCGCGCGCCCGCAACGGACGCTTTGGACAACGGGACCCTTCTCCCAATTGAATTCGATATCTGGCACGGCACCCCGATGCACCGGACCGCTTCGATCAGTCTCTAATGTGCCCATTAAATGGCTGACGTCAAGAAACCGTCATCATTTGCAAGGGTTCCCGGTCATTTCAGGACGCAAAACCAACAAGACCGCGCTTCGACGACGGAAGGAGGGGAATATTTGGCCGTTTATCACAAGCGCGAGACAATCTTGCGCGCGGCAAAATATTGCCCCGGCTTTCCCTATAAATTCTTCTCGAAAAAGTCTTTCATCTTGGCGAAAAAGCCCGAGGCTTCCGGCTGGGTTTTCGTCGAGGACTCGGCTTGGAATTCGGCCAGGAGTTCGCGTTGGCGCCGGGTCAGATTTTGCGGCGTTTCCACGGTCGCTTGGATGTGGAGATCGCCGACCTCGCGCGAGCGCAGCACGGGCATGCCTTTGCCGCGAACCTTGAATTGCTTGCCCGACTGCGTGCCCTCGCCGATTTTCACCTTGGCCTCGCCGCCATCGATGGTGGGCACCAGGATTTCGTCCCCCAAGGCCGCCTGGACCATGGAGATCGGCACGCGGCAGAACAAATCCGCCCCGTCGCGCTGGAAGAAGGGATGCGGCTTGGTCGAGACGAAGATGTAGAGATCGCCGGACGGGCCGCCGCGCGTTCCGGCCTCGCCCTCGCCGGCAAGACGGATGCGGGTGCCATCCTCGACGCCCGGCGGAATATTGACGGAAAGGGCGCGCTCGCGCGTCACCCGGCCGGTGCCGGAGCAATTCGGGCACGGATTGTCGATCATGTCGCCACGGCCCTGGCATTGCGGGCAGGTCCGCTCGATCGCGAAGAATCCCTGTTGCGCCCGCACCCGGCCTTGGCCGCCGCACATGGTGCAAATCTTGGGCTTGGCGCCCGGCCGCGCGCCGCTGCCACTGCACGGCTCGCAGGAGACGCTGGTGGGGAGCTTGAGGCTCGCGGTCTTGCCCTTGAAGGCCTCCTCGAGCGTGATTTCCATGTTGTAGCGCAGATCCGACCCGCGGCCGGGGCCGCCCTGGCGCCCGCCTTGGCCGCCGCGCCGGCCCATCATATCGCCGAACAGATCGTCGAAAATATCGGACATGGACGCGCCGAACCCGTCCGCCCCGCCGCCGCCAAAGCCGTTTTGCTCGAAGGCCGCATGGCCGTAGCGGTCATAGGCCGCGCGCTTTTGCGCATCCGACAACGTTTGATACGCTTCGTTCAATTCCTTGAACTTATGTTCGGCATCGTTGTTACCGGGGTTGCGGTCGGGATGATATTGCATCGCCGCCTTCCGGAAAGCCGCTTTCATTTCGTTGTCCGTGCATGTCTTGGACACGCCCAAAACTTCGTAAAAACACGTCTTCGCCATCAGACTTCATTCCCGCGCGAACCCGCGCATCCCGCGCAGGTTTGGTCTTGGCCCATTTGATTCACGCCCGCCGCCTTTCCAGGCCTCGCAAGACACTTGAAAACCGTGGAACGCCGGAGGTTGGGGCGCTAAACCGCAGCCCGGACTCCGCCAAAACTAAATTGTGCCATAAAAGGGGCGTGACGGACAATAAAACAAAGGCGCGGCGGAAATTTCCGGTTTCCCCATGCCCATGCTCATGCCATGGCCCGCCCCGCCGCAAAAGCCAGAGGGGCCTGCCGGACGCAGGCCCCTCGTGTTCAGCGATTAAGCCGACTTCTTATGGTCGTCGGGACCGACTTCCTTGAATTCGGCGTCGATAACATCGTCCTTCTCGGCCGTCTCAGGCGCCGCGCCTTCAGCGCCATGCGTTTTATACATGGCTTCGCCGAGTTTCATCGAAGCCTGAACGAGCTCGCTCGTCTTGGCCTTGATCGTCTCGCCGTCGTCGCCTTCGAGTGCGGTCCTCAGCGCGGCAATGGCGCTTTCGATCGCGCTCTTGTCGGCGGCGGGAACCTTCTCCCCGTAATCCACCAGCGATTTTTCCGCCGAGTGGATCATGGCCTCGCCATGGTTCTTCGCGTCGACCAGTTCGCGGCGCGCTTTATCCTCGGCGGCATGCTCCTCGGCGTCCTTCACCATCTTGTTGATGTCGGCGTCGCTCAAGCCGCCCGAGGCCTGAATGCGGATCTGCTGCTCTTTGTTGGTCGCCTTGTCCTTGGCGGTCACATTGACGATACCGTTGGCGTCGATATCGAAGGTCACTTCGATCTGCGGCACGCCGCGCGGCGCCGAGGGCAGGCCGACAAGGTCGAACTGGCCGAGGATTTTATTGTCCACCGCCATTTCGCGCTCGCCCTGGAACACCCGGATGGTGACTGCGGTCTGATTGTCCTCGGCCGTCGAGAACACTTGGCTCTTCTTGGTCGGGATCGTCGTATTGCGGTCGATCAGGCGGGTGAACACGCCGCCCAGCGTCTCGATGCCGAGCGAGAGCGGCGTGACGTCGAGGAGCAGCACGTCCTTGACGTCGCCCTGAAGCACGCCGGCCTGGACGGCGGCGCCGATGGCCACGACTTCATCGGGGTTGACGCCCTTGTGGGGCTCCTTGCCGAAGAAGGATTTGACGATTTCCTGCACCTTCGGCATGCGGGTCATGCCGCCGACGAGCACCACTTCATTGATTTCGCCAGCGGTCAGGCCGGCATCCTTCAACGCCTTTTTGCAGGGCTCGACGGTCTTCTGGATGAGATCGTCGACCAGCGCCTCGAACTTGGCCCGCGTCAGTTTCAGCGTCAGATGCTTCGGACCCGTGGCGTCGGCGGTGATGTAGGGCAGGTTGATTTCGGTCTGGCTGGCGGAGGACAGCTCGATCTTGGCCTTCTCGGCCGCTTCCTTCAGGCGCTGGAGGGCCAGCTTGTCCTTCTTGAGATCGATGCCGTTTTCCTTGCGGAATTCTTCCGCGAGATATTCGACCAAGCGGTTGTCGAAATCCTCGCCGCCGAGGAACGTGTCGCCGTTGGTGGACTTCACCTCAAACACGCCGTCGCCGATCTCGAGGATCGAGACGTCGAACGTGCCGCCGCCGAGATCATAGACCGCGATCGTGCCGGAGCCCTTCTTGTCCAAGCCATAGGCGAGCGCCGCCGCCGTCGGCTCGTTGATAATGCGCAGCACCTCGAGGCCGGCGATCTTGCCGGCGTCCTTGGTGGCCTGACGCTGGGCGTCGTTGAAATAAGCGGGGACGGTGATGACCGCTTGGGTCACGGTCTGGCCGAGATGGGCCTCGGCGGTTTCCTTCATCTTTTGCAGAATGAAGGCGGAAATCTGCGAGGGGGAATAAGATTTGCCGTCGGCCTCGACCCAGGCATCGCCGTTCTTGGCCTTGGAAATCTTATAGGGAACGAGGCCGATGTCCTTCTTGGTCATCGGATCTTCGAACGTGCGCCCAATCAGGCGCTTGATCGCGAAAAAGGTCCGTTCCGGATTGGTGACGCCTTGGCGCTTGGCGGGCTGGCCGACCAGCCGCTCGCCGTCATCGGTAAAAGCGACGATCGAAGGGGTCGTCCGGGCGCCCTCGGCATTCTCGATGACCTTTGGGGCCGAGCCTTCCATGACAGCGACGCAAGAATTCGTCGTCCCGAGATCGATGCCTATGACTTTAGCCATTTCCATTTATTCCTTTCGTGTCGCAAGACCCGCCGGACCCCGTAGCGATCCAGCTTGTGGGCGGACGTCGGCGCGCCCGGTCCCCGATATGGTTCAGATTGGTATTGCCGTTTCTGACTGCAAGGCCGTCCGTATATAAGAGGGCCATTTTTGCGCGCAAGCCGATGGCACCGGGTTTAAAATTCGTTTTTAGACCGTGCACCCTGTTAAAGCCAGCAGGGTCGACGGGTCAATCGCTCCTGGCGCCGGCGCGTGGAAAACCGGACGTCTTTCGGCGGGACATGTCAATCACCCTTCCCCGCCGGCTCTCGAGAGGGCATGATCGCGCCATTCGCGGTTCGAGATTCGAACCGGAGCGGCGCGGGTAAGCGTGGTTGCAATGATCGTGGTTCGGGGATGATCTTGGCCGAGACCAGAAACACGCACGCTTTTGCCGTGATTCTCTTGTGCGCTTTCACCAGCGGCGCGGCGGCGCAGCTCCAATTGCCCGGCGCGGCGCGTAAGGCGCCCGTCCAGGCGCGCAAGGCTCCGCCTCGCGCTGCAACCGAGGCCGCCAAGCTGGTCCCGGCGACCCCGCCGCCGGAAGACGCCCTCTTGGGGCAAACCCTGACCTTCGATGGTTCCAAGGGGATGATGCGGTTCAATCGGGCGGGTAAAAACATCGTCCTGTCGAGATTGACCCTGCCGGGCGAGCGACTCTCCAAGCCCGGCGAATATTGCGAGGTGAATATCGAGGCGGAGCAACCGGTCGCGGCGGCTTTCCTCGGCCATCCCGAAGGCGCCGTCCGCTGGAGCTTCGCCTTGGAGGCCTGCCCTTTCACGGCCGATGTTCTCGATGGCGCCGTTCTGGTCTCGAGTCCCCGTCCCAGTTGCGACTTTACCGCCGCGGATTGCCGGGTCAGTCCGGTCGGGCTCTGGGGCCCGCCTGGCGATTCGATCCCAGACCAACAGGTCAAGACGCTCGAGCGCGAGCGGCTTCAGGCCGAAGCCGCCTTGCGGGCCAATTTCAAGGTTCTGCTGCGGCAGGCGGGGAACGACAAGGAGGCGGTCAAGGCCATCATCGCCGAGCAGGCGGCGTTTTCCGCCGAGCGGGACATGACCTGCCACGATTATAAAGGCGAGAGCGAACACGGCTTCTGCGCCGCGCAAATCACCCAGGCCCGGTCCTTGGCGCTCACGGCCGAATACGCCGGGCGTGTCGCGGAGGAGAATGCCAGAAAAGCCGAGGAAACCGCTAAAAAGGCCGAGGAAACGGCCAAGAAAGCGGCGGAAGAGGCGCGGAAGGCCGCTGAAATTGCCAAAAAGGCGGCGGAACGCATTAAGCTGAACGCCGCGAAAGTGCCGGAAACGGCCGCGAAAGACGCCAAGGTTCCGGATGCGGCCCATCAAGATACATCGCATCAAGATCCTTTGCGTAAGGATGCGAATGCCCCTGTCACCCAGGCGCCCAGCCTCGCGCCGGTCACGCCAGCGCCCCTCGACCTTCTGCCGAAGGACGCGGCTCCAGCGGCGCCGGGAAAATGACGGGAATAACGGAAACCCGGATCCTAGGGAAAGGCTCTATCGATGAAATTATCTAAACTCACCAAATGCTTAAGTCTTTTCGCGAGCCTCGCTGGCGTGCTGTTTGGGGCTTTGCAGCCCGCCGCCGCGCAATCGCTGCCGATTATTTCGCCGGCCTATGGCGCGCCGCCGGCGCCCTCCGCGCTTACGGTGAGCTTGCTCGCCAAGGCGCGGCCCACGGTTTGGTTCCTCGAACGCGCCAGCCTCCTGGCGCAAAGCAAAGCCGCGGCACGGCGCTTGCGCCGGTTCGCGCAAGCGGAGGCCGGGGACCAGGCGCGCGCCGGCGCCAAACTCGATGCCGCGGCGGCCCCTACGCGTGTCAGCCTGGACCCGCTCGACAGTGCCGCCGTCGTCAGCGCTTCGGTGGATGAAGGCGCGGAAACGATCCTGTCCGGCTTGCCCCGCATTTTGCGGACTTCCGGCGCGCAAGCCATTGCCGCGGATCGCGCTATTGCCACGGAGGGCGAGGCCGCCCTGGCGCGGCTGGCGGCGCTCGAAGGCCCGGGGTTCGACGCGCTTTATGTCGAGACACAGCTTCAAGGCCTGCGCCGGCTCGCGAAAATCTACCGGGGTTATTCGCAAGACGGCGACGACCCGGCTCTTCTGGCGCTCACCGTCCCGGAATTGCGCCAAGTGAAGGCGCGGATCGCGGCGTTGCGTGGGTAGAGATTAAAGTACGTGGTTAGAAATTAAAGAAGGTGGAATCCCGCCCAAATTTGCCCAGCTTTTGCCAGAGCGGATCGGCAGCGGGCTATTTGCAACGGCCCGGCGGGCCGGGACATAGGACGAGATGGCCAGGGATTTGACATTCGCGGTCGCCGATTTGCATGGCCGCTTCGATCTTCTCGCCAAGGCGCTGGAGGCGATCGGCGCCTATGCCGGCGCGGACGACAAGACGCGCGTGGTCTTTCTCGGCGATTATATCGATCGCGGCCCCGAGAGCCTCCAGATTCTCCAGCGGCTCCGGGCCGGGCCGCCCGCGGGCGTGATCTGGACCTGCCTGAAGGGCAATCACGAAGACATGATGGCGCAAGCCGCGCGCGACCCGTCTCTCATGCCCTGGTGGATCCGCAACGGCGGCGACGCGACGCTCGCCTCCTATCAGGGCACCGGTATTTCGCCCGGCGGCGATCTCGCTTGGATCGAGAATTTGCCCTTTCTTTATGTCGATCAGCACCGCGTTTTCGTCCACGCCGGCGTCGATCCCGCTCTGCCGCTCGCGGCGCAAAACGAAAAGGTGCTGATGACGAAGCGCTACGCCAGCGGCTTTCCCGATGGGCATGGCCACCGTCATGTCGTCCACGGGCATAGTCCCCATGAGGAGGGGCCGCCGCTCTATCCCGGCCGCACCGCCCTCGACACTTTGGCCTGGCGCACCGGACGCCTCGTCGTGGCCGTCTTCGACAACGAGGTCCAAGGCGGCCCGGTGGATTTGATCGAGGTCCGGTAAGCCTATTCCATGGGAAGCCTGCCCGCGGAACAGCGGACACGAAACTGAAGATCAAATACCAGGTCCAGTCTTTGTGGAAACCGGACTGTTCAAGTTCATATTTTCGTTTCCGGTTGCTTTTGACGCATTGTTTCCGAGTTACGAGACCTGAATTAATCGCTCATATATGGCATCCAAAGTTCGCATGCTTGGGCTTTGGTTGTGCTCGTATCTAAGATCAATCAACAGTAGGTTAGATTGTCCGGCGACTCCATCGCTACTCAATCGTTGAGCGCTATTTTATAGTGCCACAAGTACAACCCATTGAGGACGTTATCGAAAAATTCACATGTGACCGCTATATTTTTAGGCACCACGGCCTCGAATTGAGAAGTTTTCATGCATCTCCGGAATTTTAAGATTGGAACGCGCCTTGCCGCCGGCTTCGCCGTGGTCATGGTTTTGATGATCGGCATCGCCGGGACGGCCAATCTGTTCGGCGCCGAAACCAATCGCGCGGTTTCCGACGTGCAGCGGACCAATGAGTTCGTCCGGGCGATCAAAGACGAAATGTTCAGCTTGAGAAGCGCGCGCGCCCTTGCTTGGTATTATGTCGCCACGGGGGATAAGAAAGCCCTGGCGGATCGTGACCGGGTCTTGCAAAAATTCACGGAAAATCACGTTGCGGTCGACACGAACGCGAAAAGCGAAGCCGAACGCAAAATGATGATGGCGAGCTATGAGGCGGCCTTGGAAAACATCAAGGCCCAAGATGGAATCATCGGCCTCAAGAACAAGGGCGCCGATCCCGCGTCAGACGAATATCGCCGAGCCATTGCCGCCGTTAACGCGGCGCAAGATAAATATATTGCCGCCAGCGAGGTTCAGGTTCAGCATGAAAACGAAAAAAACGACGGCTATATCCGCAATGCAAACCAGGCGCTGAACCAGTCCTCTTTTTGGATGCTCTTGATCAGTCTCTGCGGCATCCTTGCCGGGATCGCCGCCGCCTGGGTGATCGGCCGCGGCATTAGCGGACCTGTCAAAGCGATGACCGATGCGATGGAGAAACTCGCGAATGGCGATCTCGCGAGGGAAATCCCGGCTCTGAGCAATAAAGACGAAATCGGCGCCATGGCCAAGGCCGTGCAGATCTTCAAGAACAATGGTCTCAAACTGCGGGACTCCGAGGCCGAGGCCGCGCGTCAGCGCGCCAGCGCCGAGCAGGAACGTGCCGCCAACGAGGCCGCGCGCGTCGAAATTCAGCGCCAGCAGGAAGCCGTGGTCGCCTCGATCGCGGCTGGTCTCGAGCGGCTGTCAAAAGGCGATCTCACAAACCGTTTGAACCAGGCCTTTTCCGCCGAATACGAAAAGCTGCGCGCCGATTTCAACGCCACGGCGGATAGTTTGCAGGAGGCTTTGCGCACCATCGCCGCCGCGACGACCGGCATCAGCACCGGCTCCGATCAGATCGCGCATGCCTCCGACGATCTCTCCCGCCGCACCGAGCAACAAGCCGCGAGCCTGGAAGAAACCGCGGCCGCGCTGAATATCATTACCGATACCGTGCGGAGCATGGCGACGGGCGCGGCGGAAGCGGCGAAGGTCGTCGTCACCACGCGCGGCGCGGCGGAAACCTCGGGCGCCATCGTCCAGCAGGCCGTAGAGGCCATGGGCAAGATCAAGGACTCCTCGAACCAAATCAGCAATATCATCGGCGTGATCGACGAGATCGCGTTTCAGACGAACTTGCTGGCCCTCAACGCCGGTGTCGAAGCCGCGCGGGCCGGAGACGCCGGGCGTGGCTTCGCCGTGGTCGCCTCGGAAGTGCGCGCCCTGGCGCAGCGTTCCGCCGAAGCCGCGAAGGAAATCAAATCGCTCATTTCCGCCTCGACCGTGCAAGTCGATAGCGGCGTCGTGCTCGTCGACAAGACCGGGTTGGCCCTGAAGGACATCATCGCCAAAGTCGCGGAAATGGATGCCTTGGTGCGCAAAATCTCGGCATCGAGCCAAGAACAAGCCACGGGCATCGCGGAGATCAACACCGCCGTCGCGCAAATGGACCAAGTCGTCCAGCAAAACGCGGCCATGGTGGAGGAATCGACCGCCGCCGCCCACGCCCTCAAAAGCGAGACGCAAGATCTCTCCACGATGGTCGGCAAATTCCAGATCGAGACCCGCGGCACCCGCCCGGCCGCGCGCGAAAATCCGGTTCATGCCGCCCAAGCGAAACTCGCCAAATCCGTCCGGCCCGCGATGAAGACAACGTCTCAGGTCAAGGCCGCGCCGGACAAGGATTGGCAGGAGTTCTAGAGCGCGCTCCGCTTTGGCGGACTCACCAAAACGACTGGAACTCGCTCTCTTTTTAAGAGGTTAGAGCATGCCCTCGACCGGAAAAGCCCGCAGCTTTTCCGGGATATACTCTCTTACTCAGGAGTGAGAGCATGCCCTCGATCGAAAAAGTCCGCAACTTTTTCGGGACATACTCTAAAGATGGGGGTTTTAATCAGTCCACTCACGCCGCATGCTGTGGTTTGAAAGCCTGTCTCCGGAGAACGCGCCATGTTTAGGGACGAAGCAGGGAATGGCGGCGGCGGCGGCCGGAGCGCGCGCAACGTCTTGGGCGAGCCGCTGGAATCCTGCTCCACCCAGCCTCTGACCGGGTTTTTCCGGGATGGTTGCTGCAATACCGGCCGGCAAGATCCAGGCAGCCACACGGTCTGCGCCCTGATGAGCGACGAATTTCTGGCCTTCTCGAAAGCGCGAGGCAACGATCTCTCGACTCCCATGCCCGCTTACGGTTTTCCCGGATTGAAGGCCGGCGACCGCTGGTGTCTCTGCGCCCCGCGCTGGCAAGAGGCGTTTCTGTGCGGCGCCGCGCCCCGCGTGGCGCTCCGCGCGACCCATGAAGGGGCGTTGGCCCATTGCGCGCTCGACGATCTCAAGATCTTTGCGGCAGATCTCTCTTGATTCATTTCATAAGCCTTTTCAAGTTCTTACAGACTAAGAGCCGCCGCCGGGCCAGCCGCGCGGCAGCAAGGGCTTGCGATTAGCGGACGGGGCGTGCATCACCACCTCTCCAATTCCCTCTGTCCTGTGCCTGATCCGAGACCCCGATGATCCGATCCGCTTTGATGAATGTGATGACGGCCGCCGCCTTGAAGGCGGGCCGTGGCCTGAAGCGCGACTTTGGCGAGGTCGAGAATCTGCAAGTCTCGGTCAAGGGCCCCGGCGATTTCGTCACCATCGCCGACCAAAAGGCCGAAAAGATCGTCTTCGAGGAACTCTCCAAGGCCCGGCCCGGCTATGGCTTCATCATGGAAGAGGGCGGCGAGATCGAAGGGACGGATAAAAGCCATACCTGGCATATCGATCCCCTCGACGGCACCACCAATTTTCTCCACGGCATCCCGATTTTCGGCGTCTCGATCGCTTTGGCGCGCGAGGGGCAGATCGTGGCGGGCGTGGTCTATAATCCCGCCGTCGACGACATGTTCGTCGCCGAGCGTGGTCAGGGCGCCTATCTCAACAACCGGCGCCTACGGGTTTCCGGCCGCAACAAGCTCCCGGACGCTTTGATCGGCTGCGGCATCCCGCATCTCGGCAAACGCGCCGGACATGCCCAGTTTAGCCAAGAGCTGAATGCCGTGATGGGCAAGGTCTCCAATGTCCGCCGCCTCGGCGCGGCCGCCTTGGACATGTGCTATGTCGCGGCCGGTCGCTACGACGGCTATTGGGAACGGGGCATCAAATCCTGGGACATCGCGGCGGGCCTCGTCATGGTCAAGGAGGCCGGCGGCTTCACCACCGATTGCGACGGCGGGCAAGACATGTTGACCAAAGGCTCCGTTTGCGCGGGCAACGAACCGATTCAGGCAGCGTTGCTGAATTTGGTGAAGGGCGCGTAAGGCGCTCGAGCGCCGTCCTTGCGAGCGAAGCGAAGCAATCCAGGGTAACGCGCCGGAGAATGGATTGCGCTGCGCTCGCAAGGACGGAAGCGTCTCGTCACTGAAGACCGGCCAGAGCCCGACGCCGGTTCAGTTCAACATCGCCGCTGTTTTTACCACAGGCATCGACTCGCTCGCCGCCGCGGGCGGGGCTTCCGCGTGCGATTGCGAGCCCGCCACACCGGTCAGCAGCGCAAGCGCCCGCCATTCCGCCAAGATCTTCCCCTTTTGGACGATCGCGATGGTGACCGCGCCGGTGGCGGGGATGGTCAGGCCTTGGATCGTATTGACGCTCCGGTTGCGGCGCGCGCCGGTGAAATCGATGGTCATCGTGAACGAGGCGAGCAGACCGCCGTCCAGCTTGATCACCAAGGAATAGGATTGGACCAAGGCATCGTCCGGCTCCCGCTCGAACAGAGCGGCGATGCAAACGCTCTGCAAGTGCAGCGGAAAAGACGGCGCGCCGATCTCGTCGAGCACATGAAACAGACTGAGCTGGTTCGTCTTGCTGTCGACCGAGGACGATTTCGCGCAAGTGATATACTGAACTTTCACGGCCGTTCCTTCGGCGAGGTCACGCGCTGGAGTTCTCCGCGCGGCCGCAACCATCACAGCATCGGCGGCTTTTTTCAACCGGGGGAAATTGATGTTCGCTGTCGCATTGGCACCTCCCCCACGAAAATGCTTGCCATTTGCCGGTCAGGCCGCAATTTAGCGGCGGCTTATCGGGCTTGCTTCCGGCCGCCAAAGCTGGCGAATACGGGAAGTAATATAAGAAATTTGCGGGAGCGTTCATGGCCAGTGCCGACACCGATCCTTTCCGGCTCTCATCGCCTCGCATTTTTTTGGTGAGAATCATCTTCTTTCTCATCCTGATCGCCTTCATCATCCTGATTCTCTATAAGAAAATCGGAACGGCCTTCATGGCCAATCCCGGCCTCAACGGCTTGATCTTCGGCGTTCTCTTCGTCGGGATCCTGCTCGGCATCCGGCAAGTCGCGCAGTTGTTCCGCGAGGTCCGCTGGGTCAATGCGCTGCCGATGGGCACGGCCTCCCATGTCAAACAGCCCATCCTGCTCGCGCCCATGGCCACACTTTTGGGGGATAAGCCGCCGGGCGCGTCGATTTCGACGGTCACGCTCCGGGTCATTCTGGATTCCATCGGCACGCGGCTCGACGAATCCCGCGAAGTCTCCCGCTATTTGACGGGCCTGCTGATCTTTCTCGGCCTGCTCGGCACATTTTGGGGCTTGATCGAAACGGTGGGATCCATTGGCGGGGTGATCAAATCGATGCAGACCGGCGCCGATGCCGGCGTCATGTTCGACGATCTGAAAAACGGCCTGGCCGCGCCTTTGGCCGGCATGAGTATTTCCTTCACCTCCTCGCTCTTCGGTCTGTCCGGCTCGCTGGTCCTCGGGTTTCTCGATTTGCAAGGCGGCCAGGCGCAGAACCGGTTTTACACCGAGCTCGAGGATGCCTTGACCGCTACGACGTTCGATCCCACGCATGGAGCCCTGCCGCGGATCGAAGCCACCGTCGATCTGCGCGCCAACACCACCGCTCTGGCCAATCTCGCCGAGGGCGTTCAAGGGCTGGTGCAGCACATGCGCGTCGAACAGCAACAGATCCGCGATTGGGTCGAGGCCCAAGCCGAGCAGAATGCCGAAATCAAGGCTCTGCTGCGCCGCCTCGCGTCCACGCCGGAGCGCCACTGATGGCCTTGGGCCGGGCGCGGCGCGCCGGACGCGCCTTGAATTATTGGCCGGGCTTTGTCGATGCCCTGTCGACCATGCTGCTGGTGATCATTTTCCTCTTGTCGGTTTTCATGCTGGCGCAATTCTTCCTGGCCCGCGAGGTCACGGGCAAGGATACCGCTCTGACCAAACTGAACCGCCAGGTGGAGGAACTGACCTCCCTGCTAGCGTTGGAGCGCGCCAATAAGCAGGCGGCGCAAACGAGCCTAGCCGCCCTGACCGTGACACTCGAATCCGCGCAAAAGGAACGCGCGCGCCTGCAAGGCATGATCGATACCTCCAATGCGCAGGCCGCGGGCGCGGGCGGACAGGCCGCCGCCATGCAATCGGCGCTCGATCAGGAAAAGCAGATCTCGGCCCGCGCCGCCTCTCAGATCGATATTTTGAACCAGCAGATCGCGGCGCTCCGCCGCCAGCTCGCGGCGATCGAGGAGGCTTTGTCGGCCTCGGAGGGCAAGGATAAGGAGGCCCAAGCCAAGATCGCCGATCTCGGCTCGCGTCTCAATGTGGCCTTGGCGCAAAAGGTCCAGGAACTCGCGCGCTACCGCTCCGATTTCTTTGGCCGCCTGCGCGAGATTTTGGGCGACAAGCCCGGCATCAAGGTCGCGGGCGACCGTTTCGTCTTCCAATCCGAAGTCCTGTTCGAGTCCGGCCAGGCCGCGATCAATCCGGCGGGCCATGCCGAACTCGATCAACTCGCCGCCGCGATCATCACGCTGGAGCGCGAAATCCCGCCCGAAATCGCCTGGGTGCTGCGCGTCGACGGCCATACCGATCAACGCCCGATCAAATCGACGCAATATCCGTCCAACTGGGATCTCTCCGCCGCCCGCGCCATCGCGGTTGTGCAATATCTCGCCGGCAGAGGCGTCGATCCCCATCGCCTGGTCGCGGCCGGGTTTGGCGAATATCAACCGGTGGAGCCGGGCGATACCGACGAAGCCATGCGCAAGAACCGGCGGATCGAGCTGAAGCTGACGGAGCGGTGAGGGGCAGGCTTATCCCCGCAGCTTCACCGCGAATTCCGCGAGGCGCCGGCCGAGGAGCTTGGCTGTTTCAAGGTCGCCCGCATTGGGAAATTCATCGGGCGACGAATCCGACGGCGAGGTCGCCAGCGCGCCGGTGAAGCCCGCGACATAATTGATATCGCCATGCTTGTTGGCTTTGGCGTTGGCGGGCAGCAGGCCGGTGCCAACCCAAACCATGCTGTGCTGCATCGCCAGCGTCACGAAATAGGTGATGGTGTTGAATTTATCGCCGTTCATCGAGGCCGAATTGGTGAAGCCGCCGGCGATCTTGTCTTTCCACACTTGGCCAAACCAGGGCTTTGACGAGGCATCCGCGAATTTCTTGAACTGCCAGGAGGCGCCGCCCATGTAGGTCGGCGAGCCGAAAAGAATGGCATCGGCACTCGCAAGAAGCTCCCAAGCGCCCGCCGCCAGCTCGCCTTCCGCGCTGATGGGCAGGAGAAGAGCCTCGGCGCCCGCGACGGAGCCGGCACCTTCCTCGACCGCCTTTGCCTGTTTCGCCGTGTGACAGTAGCCACTGTGGTAGACAACCGCGACTTTCGCCATGATGAGCTCCCTTGCGCTGGAGATGACAGCGTTTTTTATCAGGCATCGCGCATGTTGCCGAGCGCGTTTTCGCCCTTAAGCCGATATGGCTGTCGCTGATCTGCAGGAAGCTGAAGCTCGAGGACTCCGCCGCGAGCGCGGCCCCGCCGATCAGCTTCGAGGTTGGCACCCCGCCGCTCACCGTCCAGAGCAGGCCGGTGTCCGCCCAAACCATGCATTCCAAGAGATGGCGGCGGTTGGGGCCGCCGGTGTCGTGATCCTGTCCGTCCGTCATGGTCAGCTCCCCGGGAGTTGGTTCCCAAGATGCAAGACTGGACGGGGCGGCGGTTTATTCGCGGGGGTCTAAAAAAAGTTTGGGAAAGGAAGGCCGCGGCATGCGCTGGCGATTTCAGGCCGTGGGCAAGGCCGGCGCATTCGCTATGCGGGAATGATCGATCTCGATCTTGTCGACGGGAAACGGCCGCAACTTAGACAGGAAGAATATCCCGTTCCGGAATCGTCCATGACGATGCGCACGCCGTGCTCCTCGAGGCGCCGCAGGATCATCACGGCGCGCGAAAAATCCTCCACCAAAAGCCCCTCGGTGATCTCGAGCTCGAGCCGGCCTGGCGGCAAGCCGGTTTCCTTCAGGATCGAGAGGACGAGCTCGACAAGATCGCGATGACGAAGCTGGGCCGGCGAAAGGTTGACGGTAATGCGCAGTGGACGCAGCCATGAGGCTGCTTCGCGGCAGGCCTCGCGCAAAACCCATTCGCCGATCGGAATGATTAGCCCGGTCTCCTCGGCGAGCGAAATGAACGTTCCCGGCAACATCATGCCGCGGGCTGGATTGTTCCAGCGAATGAGGGCTTTCATTCCGGCGAATTCGCCGTCGATCGGCGTCTGCGGCTGGTAATGGAGGATAAACTCACCGCGCGAAAGGCCCAGGCTCATTTCATGTTGCAACTCACGTCGGTCGCGCAACCGCATGTCCAATTCGGCATCGAAGAACCGGGTTCTGCCGCGCCCATCCGCCTTGGCCCGGTAGAGCGCGGCATCCGCGTTGGCGATCAGGGTCGTCTCGCCGGAGCCGTTGTCCGGGTATATCGCGATGCCGATGCTGAGGCTGGTGCGCATCTGCTGGCCCGCGGCATCGAGGCTGGTGGCGACCGACGCGTGCAACCGGCCGGCCAACGCTTCCGCTGTCTGCTGGCCGCCGGTCGAGATCAGCGTGAATTCATCGCCCCCAATCCGCGTCAGGATGGCGCCCCCGGCCGCCGTTTGCAGCCGCTCGGAGACCGCGCGCAACAGAGCATCGCCGGCCGGGTGTCCGAAAACGTCGTTGACCTCCTTGAAGCGGTCGAGGTCGACGCAGAGGACGGCGAAGCTCTCGCCCGTTTCGCGGGCCCGCGCGAGGACCGACGTCATATGCTCGGAGAATGCGACGCGATTGGGCAATTGCGTCAGCGAGTCATGCCGCGCCATATGGGCGATCTGCGCCGCGAGCTGGCGCGCGTCTCCGATTTCGGTCGCAGCCACCTCACGCTCCGCAATTTGCCGGAAATGCTGCCGCGAAATGATAAGGCCGGCGATCCCGAGCGCGATGAACAGGCCGAGGCCCAACCCGGCGCTCTCCATCCAGATCGCACGCAGGAAGGGTGAAGCCGGCACGTCGATGACGAAGGCGCCCATGAGGTCGTCGAGGTGCCATTGCGCGCCCGGCTGCATTTTGTTGTGGCAGACGACGCAGCTCTGCTCATGCGCGAATGACGGATAGACCGTCCGGAACATCACTTGACCATCGGTGGTCAGGAACTCGGACTTCGATCTCGGATTGGTCTCGGTGGCGAAAGCCTCGATCGTCTTCGCCATCGAGGCGTCCGCCGGCCCGGTTGCGATTTCGCGGCCGGGACGGCCGACCCAGCGCAAGCGGAAAACATCGTCGGCGCCGAGCTGCTTGTTGAAGCCTTCGATGGAATGGGCACGAAACGTCGAGGGAACCGGGGCGTCTGCCGCGAACTGCGATCGAAGCGCGGAATAGTTGGTCACGAAGGCGTCGACGAGCCGGAGCGCGGTGATTTTCTCCTCGCTTTTATGCGCGACGAACCAATTCAAGCTGGAATAATAAAACCCGCCCCCGACCGCGGCCGAAAGCATGGCGCAGAGTGCCAGATGCAGCAGGAACGCGCGGCCGGACCCCGATCGCAGGAATCGTTTCGCGATCGCAAGCATCCTATTCCCATTCCTCGTCTGATCCACCATCGCCGGGAAAATAAGGCAATTGTGTTAAGCGAGGGCTAATGATGTCGAGGCCTGGGCCGGATGGGGTCATCCGCTCGAAATCGCCAAGGCCTCTTTTAGGCTTTGGCGCGCCCGGAAGACGGCGATGACATCCCCGGGCGCGTAATCGTCAAGCCGGGCCGCGCCGGAGCCAAGAGGCCCGGTACGCGCCCTTTCAGCGCTTTTAGCCGTGATCGCGCGCTTCGAGAGCCTTTTCGATCTCCTCCATGAGATCTTCGGCCTCGCTTTCAAACTCCGCGAGCCAATCGGCATCCTCGACAATGTCGTGAATGACGCCGTCGCTCATGACGGCGAGAGCGACCCGGCTCGTTTGCCCATCGCGCGCGCGCCATTTGGACACGACCGTCTTGACGGCGGGGAGTTCGAGGAGGCTCTCGTCTTCCTCTTCGACCGCGTCGAGCAGATCGTCGCCGGCATCGAATTCCGCCGAAACGAGATAGACCAGGCGGGGGCGAAGATGCCGGATGAGAGCCGGAAAATCCGCGGCCTCGACGGATGCCGAGGGAAAGGTGTCCCGATCCCCGGCAAGCGCCGACTCGATGACGAGCGCGCCAATTTCCTTGGCGGCCGCGCGGACTTCATTAACGATCTGATCTAATGCGGAAATTTCGGACACCTGTGAACCTCCAATGCTAAGAACCGGAATCTATACGCTTCAATTGCGATTGTTTTGCAAAAACGGCGTAAGAGAATTTCGAACAAAGGCTCCTATTCGCGCTGGTGTCGCCGGCGGCGGCTCTCCTTCATCCTCCAACCGTCCAATTCTCGAGGGACAGACCCGGAATATCCCGAAAATCCGCCTCGTTGTCCGTGACCAAGATCGATCCCGTACTGATGGCATGCGCGGCGATCATCCGGTCGAAATCGCGGCCCTTGATCCATCCACACCGGGCGATGATCTGCCCATAAACCTCGGCGGCGGTCGCGTCGAAGGGTAGGAGGGGGATGTACCGGATCAACACCTCCAAACGCACCTGCCGCAACGCCATGTAAGCCGGGTTTTTATAGATGCCGCGCTGAAGTTCGGCGAAGCTCAGCGCCGAGAGCAGCACCGCGCCGTCATGCTCGGCAAGTTTGTCCAAGACGCAATCCGTGCCGTCGCGGGCGTGGATGGCGATATTGGTATCGAGTAGATAGGCCAAACGTCAGATCCGCTCGCGATCGGGCACCTCGATGGCCTCTCGCACTTCCACGTTCCCCGGCTTCGGCAGATCGCGCAAAATCGCCACCGCGTCTTTCAGGCTTTGGCGCGCGGGGAAAATCGTGATGACGTCGCCCGAACGCGTGATCGTCAGGTCGAGACTCATGTCGGCATAAGCCAATTCGGCGGGAATGCGCACCGCTTGGCTGTTGCCAGATTTGAAAACACGCGTGAGCGGCATGGCCGTCCGGCTCCTCGGGAGATGACGAGTGTCACATTAGTTCCGCTGGGTCACGAATCTCTCCCAAGGGCCGCGCTGTCATTCCGGGGCGCCGGAGGCGAGCCCGGAACCCAGGAAAACGCGGATGCCGTAAGAAGCAGAACCGTGCCGCAGCCGGATCTTTTGTGTTCCTCGATCAGCCACGTTGTCATGGGTTCCGGTCTCTCGCCTCCGGCTCGCCCCGGAATGACAGCCCGGCCCTAAAACGAAAACTGACGCAGTAGAACTAGTCCCTCGATCGAATTGCGTCAATTGCTGTATATACACCGGTCCTGTTGCCCCCGGAGGAGGCAACAGGCGCCGCGAAAATTTCGCGAAGCTGGCATTTTTCCCCTCTTCCGTTATATGACACCCTCATCCCCCGAAAACCTGTTCAGCACCCCTAGGCTTCCCGTCCATGCAATTCCTCGATACCGCCAAAGTCTATGTCCGCTCCGGTGACGGCGGGGCGGGAAGTATCTCGTTCCGGCGGGAAAAGTTCATCGAGTTCGGCGGACCCGATGGCGGCGATGGCGGCAGGGGCGGCGACGTCGTTGTGGAATGCGTAGCGGGTCTCAACACCTTGATCGACTTCCGCTATCAGCAGCACTTCAAGGGCAAGACGGGCATGCACGGCATGGGGAAGAACCGGGCCGGCGCCAAAGGCTTGCCTGCGATCCTCAAAGTGCCGGTCGGCACCCAACTCTTCGACGAGGACGAGGACGAGCCTTTCGCCGATCTGACCGAGCCCGGCCAGTCGATCCGCGTCTGCCGGGGCGGCAATGGCGGTTTCGGCAATGCTTATTTCAAGACCTCGACCAATCAGGCCCCGCGCCGCGCTAATCCCGGCGAGCAGGGCGAGGAGCGCACGATCTGGCTGCGGCTGAAGCTGATCGCGGACGCGGGTCTCGTCGGCCTGCCCAACGCCGGCAAATCGACCTTTTTGTCGGTGGTCTCCGCGGCCAAGCCCAAGATCGGCGACTACCCCTTCACGACCTTGCATCCCCAGCTCGGGGTCGCCGCGGTCGACGGGCGCGAATTCGTGCTGGCCGATATTCCCGGCCTGATCGAGGGCGCGCACGAGGGCATCGGCCTCGGCGACCAGTTCCTGGGCCATATCGAGCGCTGCCGGGTGATCCTGCATCTCGTCGACGCGACGGGCGAACACGCCGGCAAGGATTACAAGACCGTCCGCGCCGAACTCGCGGCCTATGGCGGCGGCCTCGCGGAAAAGCGCGAGATCGTGGCCCTGTCCAAGATCGATGCGGTGGACCCGGAACATCTGAAAAAGCAGGTGGAGCGGCTGCGCCGGGCTTGCGGCCATACGCCGATGCGCGTTTCGGCCGCCGCGCGCACCAAGGTGACGGAGGTTTTGCGCGCGATCATGGGAATTATCGACGAGAGCAAGGCCGCCGAGGGGGCCAAAGTGAAGGTCGAGGCATGGCAGCCCTAGATCCCGCGCAATCGCCAACAGCTGGCGAGGCCACCCCTCGCCTCGCCAATTTCAATCGCGTCGTCATCAAGGTCGGCTCCTCGCTGCTGATCGACGGCGATAGCGTGCGCCGCGACTGGCTGGCCTCGGTCGCGGCCGATATCGCGGCCTTGCGCGCGCGGGGCGCGGAGGTGCTGGTGGTGTCGTCCGGCTCCGTCGCGCTGGGGCGGCGCGTGCTGGGGCTCCCCGGCGGCGCTCTCAAGCTCGAGGACAGCCAGGCCGCCGCCGCCGTGGGCCAGATCGCGCTCGCCCGCACCTGGGCCGAAGTGCTCGGCGACGCCGGCATGATCGCGGGGCAAATTCTCGTGACCTATGGCGATACGGAGGAGCGGCGGCGCTATCTCAACGCCCGCGCCACCATCGGCCGGCTGCTCGCGCTGAAAGCCGTGCCCGTCCTCAACGAAAACGACAGCGTCGCGACCTCGGAAATCCGCTACGGAGACAACGACCGGCTCGCCGCCCGGATCGCCACCATGGCCAGCGCCGATCTGCTCGTTCTCCTGTCCGATGTCGCCGGGCTCTATACCGCGCCGCCGGCCAGCGATCCCAACGCGAGCCTGATCCCGGTCGTGCCGCGAATTACGGCGGAGATCGAATCCATGGCCGGGGGCGCGGCGTCGATCCTGTCGCGCGGGGGCATGCGCACCAAGATCGAGGCGGCGAAGATCGCGACGACCGGCGGCGCCCATATGGTGATCGCCGACGGACGCGTGCTGCATCCCATCCAGCGCCTGCGCGACGGCGCGCCCTGCACCTGGTTTCTCTCGCCTTCCAACCCCATCACCGCGCGCAAAAAATGGATCGCGGGATCGATCGAGCCACGCGGGACGGTCTATGTCGACGCGGGGGCCGCGCGCGCGATCCAAGCCGGCAATTCGCTGTTGCCGGCGGGCGTGCTGCGGATCGAGGGGCCGTTCAAGCGCGGCGATTGCGTGCTGATCCGCCTCGAGGAAGACGGCGAGATCGGACGTGGCCTGATCGCCTATAGCGCCGACAAGGCGGCCCAGATCATCGGGCGCAAATCCCACGAGATCGAAACCGTGCTCGGCGCGCCAGGCCGGGCCGAATTGATCCACCGCGACGACATGGTGCTGGCGGGGGATTGAGGCAAAGCATTCATTGAAACGATATATTACGAAGTAATATTATATCGAAAATATTATATACTTAACCTCCAATCTCGCTTTCTTCGCGGCTTGGATGTTAACGCTTCGTGCACGCTTGCATCTTACGGTACGTCGCCGAACCTAGGGTTTTAGTATGCTTGCGAAAAACGAATTCGACGACGTGGCCGTGCCCGGCCTCGAATTATCCCTCGAGCAAGCCGATACTTTGAGCAAAGGTCAATTAGAAGCCTTGCCCATGAGTGTGCTTCTCATCGCTTCAGCCGCCGGTATTTCTTTTGACGCGCAAGTCCCGCTGCATTCGCTGGGCTGGTTTGCCGCGATGCTGGTGATCTATTTTTTCCGCTATACTCTGTCGAAAACGTACCAGGTCCAGAAAGACAAAACGGGCGGCAAGGCGCGCCTTTATCTCAAAAGAGCGCTCGTTGGTGGCGCTTTGAGCGGCTTCGGCTTTGCCTTCGTCCCTGCTTTTTTCCTCGGCACGAATATCGATAACGCCATTCCGCTGATTCTCATTCTCGTGGGCGTCACGTCCGGCGCGGTGGTCCAGGGAGCCGCCTATAAGCCTCTTTCCATGCTCATTAATATTCCTATCGTTTTGACGGTCGCCTATAAAATGCTAGAAATGAATAATACTTATCATGCCATGATGTGCTTTGACCTCTTACTTTATTTGCTGTTTTTGTTGGTGACGGCGGCGCGTCTGCAACTGGCTTTCATCGCCAGGGTGAACATGACGGCGGAAGCCATTCAACTCGCCGCATCCGTCGAAAAACAACATGCCGCCACCCAGGCGGCGGTCAAGAGCCTGTATCAACTGGCCAATTACGATTCCTTGACCGGCCTCGCCAACCGGGCCGCATTTTCCCGGCAATTGGACGCATGGCTCGACAGTGCCGCCAAGGAGCAGTCTCGCTTGTTGCTCTTCTTGATCGACCTCGACGATTTTAAATCGGTCAACGATACGTTGGGGCATGGCGCCGGCGATAGCGTTTTGAAGGAAGTTGCCCGCCGCCTCCCCCGCGCTTTTTCCGGCACGTATGTCGCGGCGCGTCTAGGCGGCGATGAGTTCGCGGTGATTTCTCCAGTCTCCGGCGAAGCTGGAAACGACGATATCGAGACCATGGCGGAAGCCGTCCTGGCGGAGGTGAATGGTCCGTTTCTCATTGGCGAACATGCCGTCAATATTGGCATAAGTCTTGGCATCGCGGCCTACCCGGGCGACGGCGGGACCAGCGGAGACCTCTTGGCCAATGCCGATCTTGCGCTTTACGCGGCCAAGGCGTCCGAACGGAATTGCTGGCGCCAGGTCGATTCCTCGTTGCTCGAAGCGGCGAAGATGACCAGGAATCTCGACCACGATCTCCCCGGTGCCCTTGCCAATGGCGAATTGGAAGTTTGGTACCAACCGCAAATCGCAACCGCGACCGGACGTCTGGTGGGGCTGGAAGCCCTGGTCCGGTGGAACCATCCCTTCCACGGCTGGATCGCGCCGCCGCTCATCGTTGCCGCTGCTCTGCGCACGCGGGTGCTGGATCGATTGACGGGCTTCGTTCTCGATCATTCTTGCCGGAAAATCCGCGGCTTGACCGACGCCGGTTTTTCAAACGTCACGGTTGCCGTGAATGTTTCCCCTCGCGAACTCGATCAATATGCTGTGCCGGACTTGGTCAGGCACAGCATCGCCACGCATGGGATCGATCCTCGTCTGCTGGAATTGGAAATCACCGAGGAAGCCCTGGCCGACAGCCAAACGATTATCGCGGCGCTGACGGTCTTGGCCGCCATGGACGTGCGGCTTGCAATCGACGATTTCAGCATGGGATGCTCATCGTTGGCTTATCTCCGCACCATGCGGGTCAACAGGATCAAAATCGATCAGAGTTTTGTGACGGGTTTCAAGGACCGTCCCGGCGATCAAATCTTGGTCAAGGCCATTCTCGGGATCGGGCGCTCCTTGGGGATCGATGTTTTGGCTGAAGGAGTCGAAACCGCCGAAGAGGCCGTTCTGCTCCGGGCCTTTGGCTGCCACGTGGTCCAAGGGTTCTATTTCGGCCGTCCCATGAGGGACGAAGCCTTAGATGCGTGGATGGCGGAGCATGCCGGAATAGGCAGCGCGAGGTCCTGGAATGACGAGGCGCCCGCCGCCCGTCCCCCTTTGGCGATCGCGGTGGCCTAGAGCATGTCCCGAAAAAGTTGCAGACTTTTTCGATCGAGGACATGCTCTAACTCTTTGGTAAGAGAGCGAGTTCTTATCGCTTTGGTGATTCCACCAAAGCGGAACGCACTCTAAGCCGCTTTCGCCGCCAACTCCGGCGCGACCGTATAGGTGGCCTGCGTCTTCGCCTTGATCTCGTCGAGGCTCACGCCATCGGCGAGTTCCCTCAGCACCATGCCGCCCTTGCCGTGCTTGTCGATCTCGAACATGCCGAGATCGGTGATGACCATGTCGATCACGGCGGAGCCGGTGAGGGGAAGCGTGCAGCGATGGAGCAGCTTCGGCTCGCCCTTGGCGGTATGTTCCATCACCACCACGACGCGCTTGACGCCGGCGACGAGGTCCATCGCGCCGCCCATGCCCTTGACCATTTTGCCGGGGATCATCCAATTCGCGAGATCGCCGTTTTCCGCCACTTCCATCGCGCCGAGAATGGCAAGATCGATATGGCCGCCACGGATCATCGCGAAACTATCGGCGGAGGAGAAGTAGCTCGTGGACGGCAGTTCGGTGACGGTCTGCTTGCCCGCATTGATCAAATCGGCATCTTCCTCCCCCTCGAAGGGGAAAGGCCCCATCCCGAGCATGCCGTTTTCGCTTTGCAGCTGCACATGCATGCCCTCGGGAATGAAATTCGACACCAGCGTCGGAATGCCGATGCCGAGATTGACGTAAAATCCATCGCGGAGTTCTTGGGCGGCGCGGGCCGCCATCTGGTCTCGGGTCCAGGGCATGGCGTTTCCTCAGGCTGCTTTGGGTCTGGTCGTGCGCTTTTCGATCGGCTTGGCGACGCCGGGCACATGAACGATGCGTTGCACGAAAATACCGGGCGTATGGACCGCGTCGGGCTCGATCTCGCCGGTCTCGACGAGATGCTCGACCTGAACCACCGTGACTTTCGATGCCGTGGCCATCATCGGATTGAAGTTGCGGGCGGTTTTGCGGAAGACCAGATTGCCTTCCCTGTCCGCTTTCCAGGCATGGATGAGGCCGACATCGGCGCGCAACCAGCGCTCCATCACATAGGTCTCGCCGTCGAAATCGCGGAGATCCTTGCCGTCGGCGATGATCGTGCCGACGCCCGTCTTGGTGAAAAAAGCCGGGATGCCCGCCCCGCCGGCGCGGATCCGTTCGGCGAGCGTGCCCTGCGGATTGAACTCGAGCTCGAGCTCGCCCGAAAGATATTGTTTCTCGAACAATTTATTCTCGCCGACATAAGACGAGACCATTTTCTTGATTTGCCGCGTTTCCAACAAAATACCGAGACCGGCGCCATCCACGCCGGCGTTGTTGGAAATCACGGTCAGATCCTTCACGCCGAGCTCATACACCGCATCGATCAAGACTTGCGGCGTGCCGCACAGGCCGAAGCCGCCGCTCATGACGGTCATGCCGTCCTCGAGAACATCCTTGAGCGCGGAGACGGCGTCGGGAAAGATTTTGTTCATCGCACCTGATCCAGGTTTCGAGCTCCGTCCAATCCAGGGGACGCGCCTTTCCCCTCTGGTACGGCGGTGCAGCATTCTTGGCAAGACGCCAGCCTTCACAAGACGGCAGTCTTCGCAAGACGGTCGCGACCAGACCAAAGGCGAAAGAACCTTGCGCGGACAAAGAAAAATCCGTGCCAAAATTTCACGACGCATTATACAGAGGGCGCGGTTAGACCTTAAACGCGGCTTTGATTTTATAGAACAATTTTCTATCTCAGCTTCGCGGGGGCTTGCCCCGCCAGCCGGCGAGGGAAACGTGCACGACTTTACAGGACGGTCTGGCGCCAACATGCGGTGCGTCCCGTGAGTCTCTCCCAGGCATCGGCGTCGCTCGCGAAGCCTGGCAATTGGCGTCTTGTCCTCGTCCGGCTGCGGGCGCTGATCCGGCAGGGCGAGGCGGGTCTCATCCTGCTCTCCATCCTGGCGGGCGCCGGGGCCGGGGCCGGTGCTATCTTGCTCTCGAACGGGGCACGGCTTCTCCATATTTGGTTTTATGGTCTCGGCGTGGATGGCGCGCTCAGCGCCTTGAGCGCGCTTCACTCGCCCTGGCAAGCTTTGATCCCCCTGGCTGGCGGGCTGACGCTTGGGTTGACGAGCCGGCTCCTCCTGCGTTGGCGGCCCCGGCGCCCCGTCGATCCCATCGAGGCCAATGCGCTGCACGGCGGCCGCATGTCGCTCGCCGATAGCCTCTTGATTGCAGCACAGACGCTTTTATCGAACGGGTCCGGCGCATCGGTGGGGTTGGAGGCGGCCTATACGCAGCTCGGCTCCGGCTTTGCCTCGCGCCTCGGAGCCGCTTTCAAGCTGCGCCGGGCGGATATGCGCACGCTTGTCGGCGCGGGAGCGGCGGGCGCGATCTCCGCCGCCTTTGGCGCCCCGCTGACGGGCGCCTTCTATGCGTTCGAGTTGATCATCGGCAGCTATACGCCGTTTGGGCTGGCCCCGGTGATCGCGGCCGCGATCGCGGGGCGGCTGGTCGCCCAGCAATTTGGCATGGGTGAAAGCTTTATCGGCCAAATCGCCTCGAGCGTGACCCTGCAAGGCGGCGTCATCGCGGCCGTGTTGGTTCTCGCGCTGATTTGCGCGGCCCTCGGCATCGCCATCATGCGTCTCGTGACCGTGGTCGAGGATCTCTTCAAGCGCAGCCGCTTGCCCGCTTTTCTCCAGCCCGCGATGGGCGGATTGGCGCTCGGCGCCATGGCTCTCTTGACGCCCCACGTCCTGTCCGCCGGGCACGGCGCGCTGACGGAATTGCTCCATGGCGTGCCCCCGCCCCTCGCCGTGCTGGCCACGGCCCTTTGCCTTAAAACGCTGGCCTCGGCTCTTTCCATCGGCAGCGGCTTTCGCGGCGGCCTGTTCTTCGCCTCGCTTTACCTCGGCGCGCTCACCGGAAAAATCTTCTTCGGCCTGATCCTGATGTTTGCTCCAAGCCTCCCGCTGGACGATACCACTTGCGCCATTACCGGCATGGCCGCGCTTTCGGCCGCTGTCATCGGCGGGCCCTTAACCATGAGTTTCCTAGCGCTGGAAACGACCGGGGATTTCCAGTTCAGCATTCTCATTCTCGCCGCCGCGACGCTGGTTTCCTTCATCGTGCGCCGGAGCTTTGGCTATTCCTTCGCGACCTGGCGCCTGCATCTGCGCGGGGAATCGATCAAAAGCGGCCAGGATGTCGGCTGGATCAGGGGCCTGACGGTCCAGCGGTTGATGCGCGCCCAAGTCGAAACCGTTCCCGCCGCCATGACCATCGCCGATTTTACCGGCGCGCACCCCCTGAGTTCGGGCTATTGGGTCGTGGCGACAGGCCCGGATGGGGGCTATGTCGGCATGGTCTCCATCGCGGAGGCCCATAGCGCCGCCACCGAGACCGGACAAGGCGCGCAGCCGCTGCAGGTGCTGCTGCGCGATAAAGAGACCACCCTGACGCCCGGCATGAACATCCGCGAGGCCGCGCGCCTCTTCGAGGCCAGCGAAAGCGAGGCTCTGGCCGTGACATCGGGCGATGCCGCCAAGACCGTGGTGGGCTTTCTCGACGAGGCCACGCTGCTGCGCCGCTACACCGAAGAACTCGACAAGGCCCGCCAGGATCTGTCGGGCGAGAGCTGGATCGGGGAGGGGTGAGGGGGCGCTCCGTTAAGGGATTTGCGAACTACATAGGCTTACGCTTGCCGCTGGGAAACACGCGAGATGGGTGTCATGGACAGCTCCACCTACGACATTCTCGTCATTGGCGGCGGGATCAATGGGGTGGGGATTGCGCGCGACGCGGCGGGGCGCGGTCTTCGCGTTCTCCTTTGCGAGAAAGGCGACTTGGCGGAATTCACCTCGTCGGCCTCCACCAAACTGATCCACGGCGGCCTCCGCTATCTCGAATATTACGAATTTCGCCTGGTCCACGAGGCCTTGGCCGAGCGGGAGCGTTTGCTCCGCATGGCGCCGCACATCATTTGGCCGCTGCGGTTCGTGCTGCCCTACGACAAGGGGCTGCGCCCGGCCTGGATGCTGCGCGCGGGCCTTTTTCTCTACGATCATCTCGCGCGGCTCCAGACCTTGCCGGGATCGCAAAGCGTGCGGTTCAAGGGGTCGCCCCTCGGCGCGCCGTTGCAGGACCGGCTGACCAAGGGCTTCGTCTATTCCGACTGCTGGGTCGAGGACAGCCGGCTTGTCGTCCTGAATGCCATGGATGCGCGGGCGCGCGGCGCCACTATCAGAACCCGGACCCTGGTCCAATCGGCGCACCGCGACGGCGGCGCCTGGTCGGCGGCGATCCGGGACGAAGCGACAGGCCGGAGCGAAACCGTCCGCGCGGCCTTCGTGGTCAATGCGGCGGGCCCGTGGGTCGGCGAGACGCTTGGCCGGACCTTGGGACAGAATTCGCGAGCCGCCGTCCGGCTCATCAAAGGCAGCCACATCGTCACCAAGAGGCTCTTCGACGGCGAGCACGCCTATATCCTGCAAAATCCCGACAAGAGAATCGTCTTCGCGATCCCCTACGAGACCGATTACACTCTGATCGGCACGACCGACGTGGCCTATGACGGCGCGCCGGGTCCGGTTCACATTTCGCCGGACGAAACCGCCTATCTCTGCGAGAGCGTCAACCGTTTCTTCAAGACGCCGGTCTCACCGGCCGATGTCGTCTGGAGCTATTCCGGGGTACGGCCGCTGTTCGACGATGCCGCCGCCAATGCCTCGGCCGTCACGCGCGACTATGTGCTCGATGTCGCGGACCACGATGGCGCGCTTCCCGTGCTTTCCGTCTTTGGCGGAAAGATCACGACATACCGGCGCCTGGCCGAACATGCGCTGGAAAAACTCGCGCCCTATCTGCCGCGTCTCGCGCCCGCCTGGACGGCGCAAACGGTGCTGCCCGGCGGCGACATGCCCGGCGCGAATTTCGAGAGCTATTTCGCGGCTTTTCGCCATCGCCATGCCTTTCTCCCCGAGCGGCTGGCGAGACGGCTCGTGCGCGATTACGGCACTTGCGCGGAAACGATCGTGGGAGCGGCGAAATCCCTCGGCGATCTCGGCGAGAATTTCGGGGCCGGCTTGACGAAAGCCGAGGCCGATTATCTCATCGAACACGAATGGGCGCGCACGGCCCAAGATATTTTGTGGCGCCGCTCGAAGCTCGGCCTGCGCCTCACGACGGAACAAGCGAACCGGTTGAGCCTCTATCTCGAAAGGCGCAATCTGGTAGCATGAACTCATAAAAGTTTGGGAGAAGACCCATGGGCGGTTACGCCGGCGCGATCGACCAGGGCACGACGTCCACCCGCTTCATTATTTTCGACAAGCGGGGCCACATCAAAGCGATGGCCCAGCGCGATCACCGGCAGATCTTTCCGGCGCCCGGCCATGTCGAGCATGATGCCAACGAGATCTGGCGAAATACGCGGCTGGTGATGCAGGAAGCTCTCGCGAATGCCGGGCTGGCGCCGCGCGATCTCGCGACGATTGGCATCGCCAACCAGCGCGAAACCACGTTGATCTGGGACCGGCATACCGGCATGCCCTTGCACAATGCGCTGGTGTGGCAAGATACGCGGACCGGTCCGCTCGCGGCGGCTTTCGCGCGGGATGGCGGCGGGGACCGGTTTCGCGCCATCACCGGCCTGCCGCTCGCCAGCTATTTCTCCGGGCTGAAACTCACCTGGCTGCTCGACAATGTGGCGGGCGCGCGGGCCCGAGCGGCGTCCGGGGACATTCTGTTCGGCACCATCGACAGCTGGCTGTTTTGGAATTTGACGGGCGGCAAGGAGGGCGGCCGGCACGTCACCGACGTCACCAATGCGAGCCGGACGCAACTGATGAATATCGAGACCCTGGATTGGGACGAGAGCATGCTGCGGGCCTTCGATATTCCGCGCGAGGTTCTGCCCGAGATCCGCCCGTCGAGCGCGATCCACGGCGAGATCCGCGATCCCTTCGGAGGCGTGCCCATCGCCGGCATTCTCGGCGATCAGCAGGCGGCATTATTCGGTCAGGCTTGCTTTCAACCCGGCGACGCCAAGAACACTTACGGCACGGGGTGCTTCGTGCTGATGAACACGGGCGAAACGCCGGTCGCCTCGAAAGCCGGGCTGATCACGACGCTGGCCTATCAACGCGGCGGCCAAAAACCCGTCTATGCCCTGGAAGGCTCCATCGCCATTACGGGTGCGCTGGTGCAATGGCTGCGTGATAATCTCGGGCTGATCCGGGAGAGCGCGGAGATCGAGGCGCTCGCGCGAAGCGTGAACGACAATGGCGACGTTTATTTCGTGCCCGCCTTTTCCGGACTTTACGCACCGCATTGGAACGAGAGCGCGCGCGGCATCATCGCGGGGCTCACGCGCTTCGCCAACAAAGGCCATATCGCCCGCGCGGCGCTCGAATCCACCGCCTATCAGACCCGCGACGTCCTGCAGGCCATGGCGAAGGATTCCGGCATTGCGATCACCGAGCTGCGCTGCGATGGCGGTATGTCCCAAAACGATTTTCTGATGCAATTCCAGGCCGGCATTCTCGATCTGCCGGTGCTGCGGCCGGAGATGACGGAGACGACGGCATTAGGAGCCGCCTATGCCGCGGGCCTCGCCATGGGCTATTGGCGCGACACGGACGAGATCAAGGCGAACTGGCGGGTCGGAATCCGCTGGCAGCCCGATATGGCGGACGACGCCCGCCAGGCGCTGCTCAAGTCCTGGGACAAGGCCGTGCGGCGGGCGTTTGATTGGAAGGAGGATGGGGTGGAGGGGTAGGGTGTTTGCTTCATCACGCAAATCCGGAACTTTTATGGAATACACCGGAGCGTCATTCCCTTCCCCCTTGTGGGGAAGGGTTAGGGATGGGGGTTCTCCCCATCTGCTTCGACGAATAAAGCACGGCACGGACCCCCACTCCCAGCCTCTCCCCACAAGGGGGAGAGGAGGAGATCGCGGCCTTTCATCTCAGGGACACCGCTTAGCCCCCCTCAAGCCGCCTCTTGCAGCCGGTTCGACACCAATTCGCGCAGCGACTGGAGATCGCGGGAAAACTGCCGGATTCCGTCGGCGAGCTTTTCGGTCGCCATCGCGTCCATGTTGAGCATGAGGCGGAAGGTTTTTTCGTTCATCTCGATTTTGGCCGGGGCAAGCGCGGCGGCTTTTTCGGGATCGAGTTTGCGCGGAAGGCTGCCTTGGGTCTCCGCGAGTTCCTTCAACAGCGCCGGCGAAATGGTCAATTGGTCGCAGCCGGCCAAGGCTTCGATCTCGCCAATATTGCGGAACGACGCGCCCATGACGGTCGTCTTGATGCCGTAGGCTTTGTAATAGGCATAGATTTGACGCACGGAGAGCACGCCGGGATCGGTCTCAGGCGAAAAAGTCTTGCCCTCCTTGTCCTTGTGCCAATCCATGATGCGGCCGACGAAGGGCGAGATGAGAAAGGCGCCGGCGTCCGCCGCGGCGATCGCCTGGGCCAGGCAGAAGATCAGCGTGACATTGCAGTCGATCCCCTCCTTTTGCAGGATTTCGACGGCGCGGATCCCTTCCCAGGTGCCCGCGATCTTGATGAGGACGCGGGATTGATCGATCCCCCGGTTGGCATAATCCGCGATAATCGCGCGCGCCTTGGCGACGGTCCCCTCGGTATCGAAAGAGAGATCGGCATCGACCTCGGTCGAGACGCGGCCGGGCACGATCGTGGCGAGTTCCACCCCGAAACTGACGGCGAGCCGGTCGACGATTTCGCTCGAGACGTGATGATGGCTGCGCGCCCATTCGATCGCCTCGTCCAAAAACCGGGCATAGGCCGGCATCCCCGCGGCTTTCAGGATGAGCGAGGGATTGGTGGTGGCGTCGATAGGCTCGAAGGCGCGGATCGTGTCCATGTCGCCGGTATCGGCAACCACCACCGTCATGGTTTTCAATTGATCGAGCTTCGAGGGCATTGACGGAAAGTCCTTATGGGAACGCGCTATTATCTCTCGAAGAGCTAACGCGCGAATCACCGGTCCGTTGCAAGCGCTAATTAAAGCGGATTAGGCAGACGCGGCAATCGGGCGAGAGTCCAAGGCGCCCGCCATGACCTGTTCGAGCTGCGCGAAACTCACCGGCTTGCTCAGAAATTCGTCGATCCCCGCCAGGGCCGCGGCGCGGCGCTCCTTGTCTTGGGTATCGGCGGTCAAAGCGATCAACCGGGCAGGGGCTGTCTGGCGCGCCTGTTCGGCCCGGCGGATGCGGCGGGCGAGTTCGATCCCGTCGAGACCCGGCATGCGGATATCGAGCACGATCGTGTCGTAGGGCGCGGCCAAATCCATGGCGGCTTCCGCCAGCGCCAAGGCGCTGAGACCGTCGGGCGCATGGGTCACGCAAGCGCCAAGCCGCTGAAGGTGGCGGGTGGCGAGCAAGGCGTTGATACTATTGTCCTCGGCGAGAAGGACGTTGAGCCCGCTGGCCGGCGGGAGGAGATCGGCCGGGAGGCCCGAGTCCGCGCCGCCCGGCACGAAATTCTGCGGCGGCGGGGGCGCGAAAGGATCGAGCCGGTTGAACAGCGACTGGCGGCGAACGGGTTTCACCAGCCATCCGTCAAAGCCCGTGGCATGGGTTTGGCCAAAGGCCCGGCGTTCGAAGGGGGAGAAGAGAAGCAAGCGCTGGCTGGCGCCCGCCGTCCGCGCGGCCTCGCCGATGGCGCGGGTCACGGCCTCGCCCAGAGCGCAATCGACCAAGACGATATCGAAAGGGATTTTCTGGCCAAGCCAGGCCAGGGCCTCGGCCTCGTCGCCCGCCAGCGCCACCTCGGCGCCCGACTCCTTCAGCCGTTCGCCAAGAAACGGAGCCTCGAAGGGGGAGGCGGCGGCAATCAGGGCGCGCTTGCCCCGCAGCGAGGGGGCCGGTAAAGGCTCGACCGCGCCGGGGGCGGCGGGCAAGGACAATTCGAGCGTGAACAGGGCGCCTCGATCCCACGGCAGCACCAGACGCGCAACCTTGTGGGGGACGAGTTCCAGCGTGCCGCCCATCCGCTCCGCGAGCCTGCGGGAAATCGGAAGGCCGAGCCCCGTCCCGCCCTGCAAGTCCTCGATGGAACGGCCAGCCTGTTCGAATTCCTCGAAAATGGCCTCGCGCCGCTCCTCCGGCACGCCGGGGCCGGTATCCATGATGTCGAAGCGCAAAACGTCATCGCGAACCGGGCACACGTGCAGGCCGACGCCGCCTTCCCCCGTGAATTTGACCGCATTGCCCGCGAGATTGAGGAGGATTTGGCGCAAACGCACGGGATCGCCCATCACAAGACGCGGCACGCCCGCCGCCAAGGTGCTGGCGATTTCCAGGCTCTTGTCCTGCGCGCGCGGGGCCAGAAGCTCGGCCACGCCCTCGACCAAGGCGACGAGATCGAAAGGCTCGCAGGCGAGTTCCAAATGCCCGGCCTCGATCTTGGCGAAATCGAGAATTTCGTCGATCAAGGAGGCGAGCGCGCTGCCGGAGCTGCGGATGGCCGCGACATAGGCGGCCTGCTCCGCCTCCAGCCGCGTGGACGCCAAAAGCTCCGCCATGCCGAGAATCCCGTTCAGCGGCGTGCGGATCTCATGGCTGACATTGGCGAGAAATCGCGATTTCGCTTCATTGGCGGCCTCGGCGCGGGTGCGCGCGGCGGCGGCCTCGCGCAGCTCCCAAATTTCATCGTGAAGGCGTTCGCTTTCGGCCTGGAACGCGCGCTTTGCCGGACGGTCCATGACGGCCCGCAGCATGAAGCCGGCACCGGCCAAGGCCAGACCCGCCGCCGCCAACAGCAGAAGCCCAACCGGATTGCTCAGGGATGAGGGAAACACCATGCGCCAGCCCCACGGCAAGATCGCCGCGGAGTGACTTTACCTGCTGCCCGTGAGGAAAACGTTCCGCATTCGCTTTAAAATGAAGAGGTTGGATTCACGCTTCGTTAACCGCCCGGCGGCCCGCGTTTCATCCCGCAGGCGTCCATCTCCAAACGAGATCGGCCACCGTGACGGACGCCGGGATGAGATTGATCCGGGCGAACCGGTCGGCGACGCCTTGTTGCTGCGCGACGATCTCTCCGGTGATGGGCGTCACCAGAAAGCCGGTGCGCGCGACCACCGTCTTTTCGACGTCGAGATTGACGCCGGTGTCCTTCGCGAAGAGCACCGCGGCCTCGTCGAGATGATCCCGCGCATAGGCCGCCGCTTTCGCCACATCGTCGTTGATGGCCGCCACGACATCGGGGTATTTTTGGGTAAAATCGCGGTTGGCGAGAAAGAAGGCGTTTTGAAAAGCGGCCCGATCGGCGACTTGCAAACGGCGCACCGGCTGCGCGGATTCGGCAATGGCCAGGAACGGATCCCAGATCGACCAGGCATCGATAGCGCCGCGCGAAAAAGCCGAAGCGCCATCGGCCGGGGCAAGATAGACCGGGTTGATCTCGCTATAATTTAAATTGGCACTCTCGACGGCGGCGACTAGGAGATCATGACCGCTCGATCCCCGCGCGACACCCACCGTCTTGCCCTTGAGGTCCGCCAAGCTTGATGGGCGAATCCGCCCGCACGACAAGCCCCACGTTGCCGCCATGGGCGGGAAAAGCCGCGACATAGAGAAACGAGGCCTTCGCCGCCTGGGCGAAAATCGGCGGGGCATTGCCGGTATAACCGTAATCCAAACGCCCGGCGCCCAAGGCCTCCATCAACGGCGGACCATAGGGAAATTCGACCCAGCGCACGGCGATATTCTTGGGGGCGTAACGGCTTTCGATCAGCCTTTGCTGTTTCGCAATGGCGAGGACACCGCTCTTTTGATAGCCGATCCGGATTTCCGTGGGGAGAGTTGCGGCCCGGACAATCCGCGGAAAAACGGCGGCCGCGGCAAGAGCCCCGGCATAAGTCATGAGAGCGCGGCGTTTCATCGGAATGCCTCCCCTAGAGCATGTCCCGAAAAAGTTGCAGACTTTTTCGATCGAGGACATGCTCTAACCTCATAAAAAGAGAGCGAGTTCTTATCGCTTTGGTGAGCCCACCAAAGCGGAACGCGCTCTAGGGCGGAAGGCGATTATAGGGCAGCCGTCCGCAGGCGAAAAGCCGCTGAGACGCTTTTCTCCCTTAAGTCACTGATAAAGAATAAATTTCCAAATCAGCGCCGGAGCGGATGCCAATCCCTCTACTCGAAGGCGAAAGCCACGCGGGTGCGCATCTCCGGCCCGAATCTTTCCTGCGCTTCGCGCACGAGCCGCCCGCCAAGGCGCTCGTAGAAGGCAATGGCGCGCTCGTTGTCCGCCAGCGCCCAAACGATCACGCTGCTATAGCCGTGATCGTTCAAATCGTGCCGGGCCGCTTCGAACAAGCGGCGGCCGAACCCCAGCCCTTGAAACTCGGGAGCGATATAAAGTTCGAAAATCTCCGCGCCGTAGGGCATCGAGGGGACGCGGTTGCGGCCATAGCTCGCATAGCCGCCGATCGTCTCGTCGAAGTCCAAAACCACCAGGCGGGATTTACGGACGATAGCCAGATGCCACCACTGCGGTCCCCGCCGGGCGATCATTTTCTCGAGTTCCCGCCCAGGGATGATCCCGCGATAGGCATCCCGCCAAGCCGCATCGTGGACGTCGGCGATGCCCTGGGCATCGGACTCCCGTGCGTTGCGGATGTTGATCAGAGTCGCGACCATGGGCTGATGTTAAAACCGCTTCGCCCAAGGCCGCAAGTGGATTTCGATCAAATCCGGGGCAAGATGCGCGATCCGCTGGGTTTCTCCGGCGCGGAGGCTGCCATAAGGGTCGTGGCGACCGGCCGCTGCCCGGTTCGGGACGAGCGGGCGAGCAAGCCAAAGGCGACAGCCTCCAGGCCTGTCATGATGAGGAACCAGAGTTGTCCGGTGGCGACACCGGCAATGACGATCGTGCCGGTCGCGGCAATTCCCGCCAAAAGGGCCGGCGCGACATTCGCCGCCGTATTGCCCACCGCGGTCAGTCCCAAAACGAAGACCGCCGCGAGACCGGCCGCGCCGAGGAGCCCCAGCTCGTACCAGACCTCGAACAGGATCGTACGCGGCGTATGCGCGGGGAGATAGCCGTAAACGACCCCGCGCCGGGCCGTATCGAACCCATGACCTGTGACGAGACGCCATCCGTCGGCCGTGACGAGATCGCGCCAATCGGTCATGGCCGCAACGGTGCTCCGCCCCGTCATGCCGGTCGAAAGGGCCAGCGGCGCCAAGACGAAGGGCAGCAAGGGCGCCACGAGAATCAAGATACCGGCGGCGGCGGCCGCGATTTTAGCGACGCGCTTGGGATTGCCGGCGCCGGCCGCGAAGGTGACGGCGGCAAGGGCGAAAGCCGCCAGGGCGATCTGCGCGGAGGTCAGCACGATCACCAGCGCAATGAGGCTGACGAGCACCGTGGCGAGCGTCCAACGCGCGAAAACACCAAGCGCCCCCAAGGCCGGCCACACCAAGAGAACGAGCGTCAAAACCGAGCGCTCGAGCAGCGAGGAATCGAATTCCGACCCGCCGCGAAACGAGGCCGGCCCGAACAGGCTCATCCCCAGCGTCAAAGCCCCCGTCACGACGAGACCCGCGGGCAGGAGATAAAGCGACGGTCGGGCGCGGCGCTCCGGCAAATAAACGATGATGAGCACGGTGATGGCGATGACGCTGACCGCCGCCGCATATCGTGGTCCGGCCATGCTTGGAAACGGCGTCCACAGTAAGGACAGGCCCATCCATCCGCCTAGGAATAAAGCGGCAAGCCCGAGGGGCGACGAGATCGCGCGCTTGACGGCCGAAATCCCGATTTTCGGCATGGACATGACGAAAGCCGAAAACAGCAATGCCGCGCCAATCGGAAGAAGAATGAAAAGGGCGCGGCGCGACAGCACGCCCATCAGGGGGGCGCCAATCATCAGAATCGTCATGCCGAACCAGCCGAGTAAAACGGCGGCGTCCTTGGCATGATCATCGAAACGGCGGGCAGCGGAAGGCACGAGCGAGGATTTCCCAAAACGCCGGTCGGCCTGGCCGGCTTCGCCGGGCGACGAGCGCTTCTTTTCGAAAAGCAGGCACCTCTTGAAAAAACAAAACGAAGTTTTTCCGTGACATACCCATCAATAAGATAGTCTAGCCGGACTGGAGGCGGCTTGCTATGCGTGCGCTGCAACACTGCTCGAGAATATTCTCGAGGCCGCAAGAGTGGAGCCCAGAGCGCTTGCCGCTCCGGTGGGCTCGCCAAGGCGGCAAGCGCTCTCTTACCATGGGGTTAGGACATGTCCTCGATCAGAAAAGCCGGCAACTTTTTCGGGACACGCTCCAAGGTGGTTTTCCCGGCGAACCTGGCGATCACGCCGGAATCGCGACGCGGCGGCCAGGCCGGCCTCCATGCCTCGTCTCTTTGTGGCGGTGACGCGTGATTGCGCCGCCAACAGCCAATTTTAATGCCGAATTCGACCGGATCGACGCGGCGCTCGAGGATCTCGAGGCCAAGATCGAATCTTGCCAGCAAGCGATCATCCTCGCGCGCGCGGCGATCTTCATGGGCCTGGCGACTCTGGGGGCCGTGCTCACCATCGCAACGGCTTACGGCACGGCGACGGTGATCTTCGGGGCGATCACGGCCATCATCGCGGGGACCGTTTGGCTGGGGGCGAACAAATCGACCAAGGAGGAACTCCAGGCCCAGCGTGAGTCGGCCGAGGCGCGGAAGAGCGAACTCTTCGACCTGATCGCCAACCAAAACGGGTGGGACCGGGATGCGCCGGGAAGCTACCATTAGAGCGCGTTCCACCCGGGCGGATTCACCCAGGCGATAGGAACTCCGCCTCTTTACAAGAAGTTATAGCATTTCCCCGATCACGAAAGTCCGCAACTTTTGTGGGACATGCTTCCGGCCGACTTGGTCCGCGGCGACAAGCGGGAGTTTGCGGAGGGCCTTCGGGCGGCACGGATGGCTGCCAAAAGTCCCTCTGCCAGCTCGGTTCCGCCGGCTCAGCCCTTGCCGGCCTTCGCGCGATCGATCGATTCCTGGATGATCGCCTTGGCCTTGGCGGAATCGCCCCAGCCGATGATCTTCACCCATTTCGGCTTTTCCAAATCCTTGTAATGCGCGAAAAAATGCTCGATCTGCTCCACGGTGATATCCGGCAGGTCGGTATATTCATGGATCTTCTCGTACCGCCGCGTCAGTTTCGGCGAAGGCACGGCCAAGATTTTCTCGTCGGTGCCGGATTCGTCTTCCATCAAGAGCACGCCGACCGGACGGCAGTTGATGACGGCCCCCGGCACGATCGCGCGGGTGTTGCACACGATGACGTCGCAGGGATCGCCATCGTCCGACAACGTATGCGGGATGAAACCGTAGTTTCCGGGGTAACGCATGGAGGTATAAAGGAAACGGTCGACGACAAGCGCGCCGGAGTCCTTATCCATCTCGTATTTGATCGGCTCGCCACCAATCGGCACCTCGATGATGACGTTGATGTCTTCGGGAGGATTGCTGCCAACCCTAATTTTCTCGATGTTCATCCCAAGCTCCGTGTCCGGTCCGTCCGGCCGTCGCTCGTCTCATAAGCCATGGCCGCATGGCCGGCAATTGCCTCAAGGGCCAAGATGCGGGATTAAGGCGCGTAATTAAATCGCGGAACAAGGGGGGCTGCCAAACCGCCGCCGCCGGGTGAACCCGTGATCGCGGAGTCCCGGAGTAAGGCCTTCGGGAAAAGGAGCGAGAGAGGACGCCTCGACGTCCTCTCGATCGTTCGGCCCTCGCCGATCGTTCAAAACGCCGATTCGTCCAGCGCCATCATCGAAGCCTTGCCAGATTTGATGGCCGCCAGCAGCGAGCCCACTTCCGGCAGAATCCGGTCGAAATAGAACTTCGCCGTCGTCAGCTTGGCCTGATAGAAGCCGGCATCGCCGTTGGCCGTGGGCAACTTCGCGGCGGCGATCTTGGCCATCCGCGCCCACATGAAGCCGAGCGCGACGAGGCCGAACAGCCGGAGATATTCGGTTGCCGCGGCGCCCGCTTCCTCCGGATCCTTCATGCCCTCTTGCGCGACATGACCCGTCGCCATCTGCAAGGCGATCAGCGCCGCGCCGAGATTCTTGGCGTAATCGCCGATGGCGGGATCGTTCTTGTTGGCTTCGACAAACTCGGCCAGCGGATGGAAGAAGGAGCGGAGATAGCGCCCGGCATGCGCGGGGAGTTTGCGGCCGACGAGGTCGAGCGCCTGAATGCCGTTGGTGCCTTCGTAGATCATCGCGATGCGGGCGTCGCGGACGTATTGCTCGACGCCATGGTCGCGAATGTAGCCGTGCCCGCCGTAGATCTGGACGCAGCGGCTGGCGTTTTCGAAGCCGAAATCCGTGAACAGCGCCTTGACGATGGGCGTCATCAATTGCGCGAAATCGTCCGATTCTTGCCGCACCCGCGGATCCCTAGACTTGGCCGCGCGGTCGAGCGCGCGGGCCACCCAGCCCGCCAGGGCGCGGCACCCTTCGATCTGGGCGCGCATGGTCATCAAGCCGCGCCGGATATCGGGATGCACGATGATCGGATCGGCGGATTTTTCGGGATGTTTGGTCCCCGACAACGAGCGGCCTTGCAAGCGGTCCTTGGCGTAGAACACGGCGCTTTGATAGGCGGCCTCGGCGACGCCGAGGCCTTGGATCCCGACGGACAGGCGTTCGCTGTTCATCATCGTGAACATCGCCTGCATACCCTTGTTCTTTTCGCCGACCAGCCAGCCCTTCGATTCGTCGAAGTTCATCTGGCAGGTCGCCGAGGCCTTGATCCCCATCTTATGTTCGATCCCGGCGCAACTGACGCCGTTGCGCGGGCCGGGCTTGCCTTCGGGCGTGGGCACGAATTTCGGCACGAGGAACAGGCTGATGCCCTTGACGCCCTTGGGCGCGCCGGGCAGGCGCGCAAGCACGAGATGAACGATGTTTTCCGTCAAATCGTGCTCGCCGGCGGAGATGAAGATCTTCGAGCCCGTGACGGCATAGCTGCCATCCTCTTGCGGTTCCGCGCGGGTGCGCAGCAGACCGAGATCGGTGCCGCAATGCGGCTCGGTGAGGCACATGGTGCCGCTCCAGGCGCCATCCGCCATCTTGGGGAGATACGTGTCCTTCAGGGCCTGCGAGCCGTAGGCCTCGAGCGCGATATAAGCGCCATGCGTCAAGCCGGGATAGAGCCCAAACGACATATTGGCCGCGCAAGTCATTTCCTCGACCAGCTTGGCGACACTTTCCGGCACCCCTTGACCGCCAAATTCTTCCCCCGACGCCACCGAGGTCCAGCCGCCTTCGCAGAATAGTTTATAGGCCTCCTTGAAGCCCTTCGGCGTGCGCACCACCCCGTTTTCATAATGGCAGCCCTCGAGATCGCCGGAGGCATTGAGGGGGAACAAAACTTGTTCCGACAGTTTCGCCGCTTCCTCGAGGATCGTGTCGATGAGATCGGTGGTCGCGTCCTCGAACCCGAGCGCCGTGCTGAGTTCCTCGCTATCGTAGAGTTCGTGCACCACGAAACGCATGTCGCGCAAAGGCGCCTTAAAGACTTGCATCGCCGTTACTCCTTGGGGAGATATGGATAAAGCGGTTCAGTTGCGGAGCGGCTTGCCCGTTTCGAGAATATGCTCGATCCGCGCGAGCGTTTCCGGCGTCTTGATCAAACGCAGGAACGCCCGTCTTTCGAGCTTGAGAAGATCGTCCTCGCTGACGGGATCGGTTGGATCGGCCGCGCCGCCGGTGAGAATTTCGGCGAGCGCGCCCGAGACCGTCACGTCGTAATCCGTCGCGAGCTTGCGCTTGTGGAACGAGGCGACCGCCGAATCCAAGCCGGCCTTGCCGGCCGCGCCCGGCAGGTTGATCGGCTCGTACGGCTTCGGCGGTTGATAGCCTTCCACCAGCGACAGGGCCTTCGCCTTGGCATCGGCGAGAAGACGGGTGCGGTTCATGGTGATGCCGTCGTCCTTGCGCAGGATCAGCATTTCCTTTGCGAGTGCCGCGGATTTCGAGACCGCCGCCGTGCTGATCATTTCGAAAACCTTGATCGTCGCGGGCATCGGACCGTTGGGCAGACCGCCCAGCGTCTTCCACCGGTTGAGCATTTCCTTGCACCCGCCCCAGCCCGGAATCAGGCCGACGCCAACCTCGACCAAGCCGGCGTAAGTTTCGGCATGGGCCTGGATGGCATCGCTGTGCAGCAGAATTTCGCAGCCGCCGCCGAGCGCCATGCCGGCCGGCGCCGAGACGACCGGGAAAGGCGCGTATTTCAACTGCTTGTAGATCGCCTGCCCGCTTGAGATCATCGTCTCGATCTCGCTCCAAGCCGCGATATTGGCGGCAAACAGCGCGACCCCAATATTGGCCCCGACGGAGAAATTCGTGCCCTCGTTATAGATGACGAGCGCTTTATACCGCTCCTTCACCGTCCTGACGGTTTTCTCCAAAAGATTCATGATGGATTGGTCGAGCGAATTGCTCTTGCTGGTGAATTCGAAGCACAGCACGCCGTCGCCGATATCCCAAACCGAAGCCGAGCTTGACTTCAGAACTGGTTTGGAGACCAGCTTGATGTCCTCCAGCATGATCACGCCTTCGGGGCGGACGAGATCGCGATAGACGCCGTCCCGGCCGAGATATTGCCGTTTGCCGTCCTCGACGCGGTAGAATGTCTTGGCCCCCGCGTTGGCGACCAAGGCCGGAACGGGAATGCCTTCGGTCTCGAGCTGCGCCTTCAGCCATTCCACGCCAATCTTGTCGATGAGTTGGAACGGCCCGAGTTTCCAATTATAGCCGAGCCGCATGGCGTCGTCGATCGCGGTAATCTCGTCGGCGGCTTCCGGCACGAGGTTCGCGGCATAGGCGAGCACGCGGGAGATGACGCGCGCGGCATAACGGCCGCCCTTCGTGTCCGATTGCAGAAATTTCAGCGGCCGCTTATCCGCATCCGCGAGTTCCGGCAGATCGCCCTTGCGCACCGCCCGGTATTCGCCGGTGGTGAGATCGATGGCTTGCTTGTCCTTGCGGCCCCCCTCGCCACGCTCGAGGCGATAGAACCCGCCCTTGCCTTTGCGCCCGGTGTAACCCTCCGCGATCATCTTCGTGACCAAGGGTTGTTCGCGCACGGTGGCGTGGAACGGATCGCTCTCCGGCAACGTCGCGCTCATGCTCGCCGTAATATGCGGCATCAGATCTAGGCCGACCAAATCGATGAGGCCGAACACGCCGGTCTTGGGAATGCCGAACGGACGGCCCATGATGGCATCGACTTCCTCGACGGTCAGGCCGCCGTCGATGGCTTCCATCACCGCGGTCTGCATCCAGTAAACGCCGAGACGGTTGGCGATAAAACCAGGGCTGTCCTTACAATCGACGATGCTCTTGCCGAGTACGTAATCGCAGAATTGCACGACTTTTGCGGAGATGGCCGGGTCGGTCTGTTCGCCCGTGACGATCTCCAACAGCCGCATGTAGCGCGGCGGATTGAAGAAATGCGTGACGAGGAAGTCTCTCTTGAAACTCTCGGGCAAGCCTTCGATCAGATTGGCGAGAGGAATGGTCGAGGTATTGGACGACACCGGCGTGCGGGGTTTCCGCGCCGCTTCGATCCTGTGATAGAGCGATTGCTTGATGTCGAGACGTTCGATGACGACTTCGACGATCCAGTCGCAACCGGCGATCTCCGCGAGATTGTCGTCGATATTGCCGATGCTGACCAGCTTGGCGGCTTTTTCCGACATGAAGGCCGCGGGATCGGCCTTTTTCAGCCGTTCGACGGCGCCCGCGGCAACCGCATTGCGCTTGACGGGATCGGTGGAATCTTGCGCCTCTTTCGGCACGATATCCAGCAGAAGCACGGGCACGCCGCCATTGGCGACTTGGGCCGCGATCCCGGCGCCCATGACGCCGGAGCCGATAACGGCGACTTTTCTAATTTCGTTCATTAGATCCGCTCCAAAATCGTGGCGATGCCTTGGCCGCCGCCAATGCATTGCGTTGCAAGGGCGTAACGGGCGCCTTCACGCTTCAACAGGCTCGCCGCCTTGCCCACGATGCGGGCGCCGGTGGCGCCGAGCGGATGACCGAGCGCGATCGCGCCCCCGTCGATATTCAGCGTCTCCTCGCGGATGCCGAGATCGGCGATGCAAGCCAGGGCCTGCGCCGCGAAAGCCTCGTTGAGTTCGACGATATCGATTTGATCGATGGTGAGACCGGCGCGCTTCAGGGCCTTGCGCGTGGCGGCGACGGGGCCGATGCCCATGACATCGGGCGCGCAGCCCGCGACGGCGACGGCGACGATCCGGGCCAGCGGCACGAGACCGTGCTCTTTCGCGTAAGCTTCGCTGGTCACGAGAACCGCCGAGGCGCCGTCGGTCAAGGGCGACGACGTGCCGGCCGTCACCGAGCCTTCGGCGTCGAACGCGGTCTTGAGCACGGCCAATCCTTCGAGGGACGTGTCGCCGCGGATGCAGCCATCTTGATCGACGGTCGCGTTACCGGTTTTGACCGGAACGATTTCGTCTCTGAAATGGCCTTCGTCCTGGGCGTGCTTGGCAAGCTTGTGGCTGCGCACCGCGAGCGCTTCTTGCGCGGCGCGGCTGATATCCCAACGGCGCGCGACATTCTCCGCCGTGTCGCCCATGCCGAGATAGGCGCCGGGAAGCCTGGCGTTCAAAGCGGGATTGGGAAGCGGGTTGAAGCCGCCGAGCGGCACGCGCGTCATGCTCTCGACACCGGCGGCGATGAAAACCTCCCCCGCGCCAAGTAGGATCGAGCCCGCCGCGACATGGATGGCCGTCATGGACGAACCACAGAAGCGGTTGATCGTGGCGCCGCTGACCGACAGCGGCAAATCGGCGTTCAAGGCCACGAGGCGGGCCAGATTGAGGCCTTGCTCGCCTTCCGGAAACGCGCAGCCGAGCAGCAGATCTTCGATATCCTCGGGCTTGACACCGGTGCGCGCGACAAGCGCCCGCACCACTTCGGCCATGAGATCGTCGGGGCGCACCTTGGCTAATCCGCCCTTTTTCGCGAGCGTGAACGGCGAGCGAGCATAACCCGCGATAACGGCGTTTGTCATAGTTTGGGCTCCTGATGATCGACGGTGGGCGTGGCCGAAACCGTGGCGACGCTCTGAAGGGAATTGTGACGTGTCTTACCGGATCCTGGCCCCGGCTTCTCTCCGGTGCCGCGGCGTTCCGCCCATTCGAGGACGGCGAGAGCGTCGTTTTCGAGCTGCTTCAATCCCTTCAGGGCCTGGTCGACCGCGACGCGTTGTTCCTCGAGTTGTTTCGTTCTGGTCTCGATCTTCTTCAGCAAGGCTTTGGTTTGCGTGATCCGGGTGGGATCGGCATCGTAAAGATCGAGATAATCCTTGATTTCGCGAAGGCTAAACCCCAGCCTTTTGCCGCGCAGGATGAGAATCATCCGGGCCCGTTCGCGATTCGTATAGACCCGCGTATTGGCGACACGGCGCGGAGAAATCAGATTTTTGTCTTCATAAAAACGCAAGGCACGCGCCGTAATCCCCAACTCCTTGGCGATTTCCGTGACCGTCAGAAAGCGATCGTCCTCTCCCAGAGCCTGCCCGTCGCGTTTGGTCTTGCGGCCTGGCGCAACCTCCGGCAGGACATAATCTTGCGGCTCGCGCTCCGGCGCGGCCGGGGCCGATGGTTTTAAATCCGGCTTTTTGCCTTGGCGGATCATTTCGCGGCTGCTCCCGGCTTTCCCGCTTCTTCCTCGACCAATTCCTTGCGGGAGAGTTTGCCGACAAAGGTTTTCGGAAGCACGGTCCGGATCTCGATTGTTTTCGGCCGCTCGATTTTCGAGACATAATCCTCGAGAAAGGTTTGAAGCGCCTCGGGCGTTGCCGTCATGCCGTTGCGCAAGACGACGAAAGCCTTGGGCACCTGGCCGCGATATTCGTCGGGAATTCCGATCACGATCGCCTCCGCGACCGCCGGATGCTGATAGAGCGCATCCTCGATCACCCGAGGATAGACATTGAAGCCACCGCAGAGGATGACGTCCTTGATCCGGTCGACGACATAGAGATACCCGTCGGCATCGAGATAGCCGATATCGCCGGTGCAGAGCGCGCCGTCGTCGAAGACCGCCGCCGTTTCGGCGGGCTTGTTCCAATAGCCGCGCATCACTTGCGGGCCGCGCACCAGGATTTCGCCTTTTTCGGCTACGCGGGTGATCCGCTTGCCTGTCTCGGGATCGCGCAGCTCGATGATCGTGTCTTTCAGCGGCAGGCCTACGGCCCCTTCGCGCGCCGATGTGTTGGGCGGGTTGCAGGCGACGACAGGCGAGGCCTCGGTCAAGCCATAACCCTCGATCAGCGAACAGCCGGTCACGCGTTCGAAGGATTGACGGATTTCGGCGGGAAGCGGCGCGCCGCCCGAAATGCACAAGCGGATCGACGAGAGATCGCTCCGGGTCTTCGGGGCCTCTTTCGCAATGGCGGAATAGATCGTGGGGACGGCATGGAAAATCGTGATTTTCCGGCGCGCCAAGGTTTTGATGCATTGGCGCAGCACGAAGCGAGGCAGAAGAACGACTTCCGCCCCGATCATGAAACCGTAATTCATGCAGCAGGTCATGGCGAAAACATGGAACAGCGGCAGCACGGCAAGCAGGCGCTCGCCGCCGGGGGTCACGCCAGGCTGCAAGCCCGACGCCACGGCGTCGATTTGGCCGCAATTGGCCACGACATTGGCATGCGTCAGCATCGCGCCTTTCGGCGTGCCCGTCGTCCCGCCGGTATATTGCAGCACGGCAATATCGTTCGTGGGATCGACCGCCGCGGGCTTCAGCGTTCCGCCGCCGGCGATCAGCGATTCGAACCAAATATGGAACCCGTCGTTGGGAAGCTTGCGGACGCGATGGTTCCACCTCATCACGTTGTAGATCACGGATTTGAGCGCAGGCAGCGCGCCGCCGAGCGAGCAGACGATCATCTTGCGCACGCCCGCCGCTTTCGCGACGGAGTTCAGCTTGCCGTAAATTTCTTCGATATCGATCGTGACGATGACCGTGGTTCCGGAGTCGCGGATCAGATGATCGAGTTCGCGCGCCACGTAGAGCGGATTGTAATTGACGACGGTCCCGCCGATCTTGAGGATCGCGAAGAAGAAAAACACGGAATAAGGCGTATTCGGCAAGCATAGGCCGACACGGTCGCCCTTCACGACACCCAAGGCCTGAAGGCCCGCGGCGGTGCGATCGACCAAGGCATCGGCCTCGCCATAGGTCCAACGGCGGCCCATGAAATCGATGGCGGGGCGTTGGGAGAATTGGCGCGCCGAATTGGCCCAAATGTCTTGGACCGCGCATTCCCCGAGATTCAGGCCGGTTTGATTCGTCATGCTGCCCGCTTTGGCCAAAGGCCGGTGGAGGTTCCAAGCGGAGCCGCGAGCGTGGAGCGGGCGCCTCGCGCCTCTCTCCCGCTTCGATCCCGGAAAAGCATCCGCTCTTCCCGCATCCCTGACCTCCCTGTCTTAAGAACCGGGCTTGCCGGCGCCCTCGGCTCGCCAGGGCTCCCCCGGGGCCGGCCGCGCGCGGCGGCTGGCCAAAAAAGAGCGTGCCTTGACGTATGCGGTAACCTACATACCAAATCGTGAGGCATCCGCAAGAGGGCGCGGCCTCTCTCCTTCGTCCGGGTTTAGGCGCCGCGAAATAACGCTTCTATCGAGATGAAAGAAACCCGATCGAACCAGAGGATCTTGCCGCATGACTCTTGAAGCAACCCTTAAGGGCCGCCTGCGGCTTCCGGTCATCGGGGCGCCGCTGTTCATTCTCTCGGGGCCGGAGCTGGTGATCGCGCAATGCAAAGCGGGGATCGTCGGCGCCTTTCCCGCCTTGAACGCGCGCCCGGCCGAGGTGCTCGACGAATGGCTGCGCCGCATCCAAGGGGAACTCGGCGAGCACGATGCCAAATATCCCGACCGGCTCAGCGCGCCCTTCGCGGTGAATCAGATCGTGCATAAATCCAACGAACGGCTGATGCACGATGTCGAACTCTGCGTCCGCCACCGCGTGCCCATCGTCATCACCTCGCTCGGCGCGGTGGTCGAGGTCAACCAGGCCATCCACAGCTACGGCGGCACCGTCTTCCACGATGTGATCACCGACAAATTCGCGCGCAAAGCCATCGAGAAGGGCGCGGATGGCCTGGTTGCCGTGGCGGCCGGCGCCGGCGGCCATGCCGGGCGGCTCTCGCCCTTCGCCTTGATCCAGGAAATCCGGCAATGGTTCGATGGCCCGCTGGCGCTCTCGGGCGCGATCGCCAATGGCGCGGCTATCCTCGCCGCTCAGGCGGCCGGTGCCGATTTCGCCTATATCGGCTCCCCCTTCATCGCGACGGAGGAAGCCCGCGCGGCGCAAGATTACAAGCAGGCCATCGTCGAGGGCACGTCGGCGGACATCGTCAATTCCAACCTTTTCACTGGCATTCACGGCAATTATCTCCGCAAGTCCATCGTCAACGCCGGGCTCGATCCCGATGCTTTGCCCGAAGCCGATCCGTCCAAGATGAATTTCGCCGGCAGCAGCAGCGCCAAGGCCTGGCGCGACATCTGGGGATCGGGCCAAGGCATCGCCAGCGTAGATGCGATTGTGCCCGCGGCGGCGCGGATCGAACGGTTTGCGCAGGAATATCACGCGGCGGTGGCGCGGTTGGCGGCGAAGGTGGCGGTTTACGAGGGAGAGTGATGGGGAGAGCTGTTCAGACTGAATGGCGCGCGGAGCCGTGAATGCGAGGAAGCTAAATATCGGCAAAGCCACCGTGTCAGGGTCGTGCATCTCGGCTATCCTGGCGATGCGCAATGGCCTTATCCGCCAGAAACACCATGGGCGAGAGGACTCCAAAAATTATGCTGATCCCCATTCCTGAGCTTCAAACCCTAGGTGCCTATTGGAATATCAGGCGCGATACGCCGTCGCAGATCGCCACGCGCTATCTCACCTTCCTCGACCGGATTGAGCCCTTGCACCCTGCATTTTCCAACTGGATCCTTGGGGGGACGGATGAACCGGAGGATTTCAACGCGCTCCGGCATGATTTCGTCTCCGCCGTCGAAGCGCGGGTTTCCAGGAACGACGATGGCGAGCCCGAACCCTCGAGCGGCTATCACTTTTTTTTATTGAATTCCATGGAAGATAGTCCTACCGCCGTCAATATTTCGGGACACATGGGAGCCAAATTTTCGTTCCGGCACATTGTTTTTCAGTCCTCATGGGTCGACAAGCCAGATCCCTCCATCGTCAACCATGGGGTCTGGAAAAAGGTCTTCATCGCGCTCATCGAATCTTTCGACGCCGAATTCGGCCGGGCCTATCCGAGTAGCATGGTCGATTTGCCGAAGCCCTACGGCGTGTTCGATCTCGCCTGGATGACGTATATCCCGCCAGACATCGCCCCCAAGGTCGTGCCGCCGGCCTCCGCCGTTGTCGACCGGCTGACGGGCGGAGGCATCATCCTCTCCGCGACGGACGAGATTTTCGATACGGCGAACCCACGCCATCTCGCGGGCGCGCAGGATATTCTCACCGCCTTGACCCCTGTGCAAAAGCCCCCGTTATGCGAGCTTTACCAGTACGATTGGTCCAAGCTGAAATAACTCACCCCCGGCTGGCGATCGCGACGCCGATCGCGGCGAGCGCCATACCGGCGAATTGGATCGGAGCCAAACTCTCTCCGAACAGGCCGAAGGCCATTAGCGCGGTCACGGGCGGGCTGAGATAGAACAGCGAGGTGACGGCGGCCACCGCGCCGCGCTTGATGAGGGACAGCAGCAACAGCCCGGCCGCGATGTCGAGCGCGAGCACGGCCCAGGCGAGGCCTGCCACGACCGGCAGGATCAGCGGAACATGGCCATGTTCCAACGCGAGCGCGAGAGGCACGGTGACGATGAGGCCGCCAAGCAATTGGATCGTCGCGCCGCTGCGCAAATCCACCACGCCGCCCGTCCGTTTCTGCCAGATTGTGCCGAACGTGATCGCGAGCATCGCCAGCAGACCCACGAAGATGACGCCGAGCGGTAACGCGGTGTTGACGCCGGACAAGTTGGGCGCCAGCACGAGCAGCGCGCCCGCGAAGCCGAGCACGATGCCCGCCCAGCGCTGGGCGCCGACGCGCTCGCCGAGCAAGGGCGTCGCCAATGCCGCCGTGAGCAGCGGTTGAAGCCCCGAGAGCAAGGCCGCTATGGCGGGAGGCAAACCATGTTTGACCGCCCAGAACGTGGCGCCGATATAGGCCCCGCCCATCAGGGTGCCGGCGACGAGATTGTTGAACCAGCCCCGCGACGTTCGCGGCCAGGGCGCATTCCCGGCCCAAGCGATCAGCGCCATCAGCGCGGCGGCACAAGCAAAACGCAGGCTGACGAAGCTCAGCGGTTCGGCATAGGGCCGCACCAACCGCGCGACGATAAAGCCGCTCGACCAGAACATCACGAAGGCGAACGAGATGAACCATCCCTTGATTCCGCGCATCAGGGCCTGCGGCCGTGACCGGGAAGCAGGATGATGGAAAAGTATGGCGCAACACCATCGTGCTTGTCCGCCAGCGGCATCACGGTCTCGCCCTCCATCGTGCCGCGCTCGACATAGACCGCATCCGCCATCAGCCCCGCCGCCTCCACCGCCGCGCGGATTTTAGGGAAATTCCTGCCGATTTTCATGATCACGGCGGCATCGCTGGCGCGGAGTTTGGCCTCCAACACCGCAGCCGGCAGGGTACCGGGCAAGATGGTGACGACATCGTCGCCCCAGCTCATCGGCAGGCCGGCCGCGCTCCAGCAACCGGACATGCCGCTGATGCCGGGGACGATGGTGACGGCGAACGCGCCGCGCAGCCTGACGTAGAGATGCATGAAGGAGCCGTAGAACAATGGGTCGCCCTCGCAGAGCAGAGCTACATCCCGCCCCGCCGCCAGATGGCGCGCGAGCGTGGCGGCGGCCTCGGTGTAAAACGGCGCGAGGCTCGCGGCGTAAGCTGGATCCTGCAACGCGATTTCCGTGGTCACGGGATATTCCAGCGCTACTTCCTCGCAATTCGCGGGCATGGCGTGGTCCGCGATGGTTCGGGCATGGCCGCGCCGGCCGCGCTTGGCGAAAAAGGCGACGACCGGCACGGCCTGGAGACAGCGGACCGCCTTCAGCGTCATCAATTCGGGATCGCCGGGTCCAAGCCCGATGCCATAGAGGCGCCCTAGAGTCATCCCGCGTCCTTCATTCGGCGACACTCGCGAGCGCGTTGACGGCGGCGGCAACCATGGCGCTGCCCCCGCGCCGCCCGCGCACCGTCACGAAGGGCAGATTTATCCGGGCGATCAGCGCGTCCTTGGATTCGACGGCGCCGACGAATCCGACGGGAATGCCAACGACGAGAGCGGGCGGCGGCGCGCCGGCGTCCAACATTTCAAACAGCCGGAACAACGCCGTCGGGGCATTGCCGATCGCCACGATGGCGCCGGAAAGATGCGGGCGCCACAGCTCCATCGCCGCCGCCGTACGCGTCGTGCCGAGCCGCGCGGCCAGGGCGGGAATCTCCGGCTCGCGCAGGGTGCAGACGACTTCGTTGCGCGCGGGCAAACGGGCGCGGGTGACGCCATCGGCCACCATCGCGGAATCGCAGAGGATGGGCGCGCCGCCGGCCAGCGCCGCCATGCCCGCCGCCGCGGCACCGCGGGAAAATTGGATCTCGTCCGCGATGTCGACCATGCCGCAGGCGTGGATGATCCGCACGGCGACGCGCTCCTCCTCCGGGCTAAACCGCGCCAGCGCGGCCTCGGCCCGGATGATCGCGAAGGAGCGGCGGTAGATCTCGGCGCCGTCCTTGATGTAAGCGGTGCTCACGAGACCCCCGGCAGTGGCGGGACGCGCGCGACGACGCCTTTTTTGAGCGCGGCGGGGCGTTGCTTCCAGGGAATCAGGCCCTCCCCGGCCTGGGCGTAAAGCCGTGCGCCGTCCAAAAGCATCCGGGCGGCATGTGCCGAAGGCAGATCGCCATAGACATAGGTCCATTTGCCCGGCGCCGCGAAGCTCGCGGCGCAGCTTCGCGTGCAAACGCTGAGGCATTCGACCGGGACGATCGCGATGGCGGGATCGGCGGGTTCGGCGATCAATGCTGCATAAAGCCGCGCGCCGGCGCGAGCGGCGGAGTCGTCCGCATCGTCACCGGCCTCGCGGCAGGTGGTGCAGACATAGAGCCGCATCGGCGCGGCGGCTTCTCCGGGAAGATGGTCTCGAAGCTCGCTCGAAAGGGTCATGGTTGCTCCCGCGCGGTGGCGCAGGGGTGCGATAATGCGCGCTTTTTTCCCGAGGGGAAAACAGCCGGAGGGCTCCTGGACACCCCGCCGGGAGCACGCGCGGATGGTGACGGCAGGTTTCCTGGCTCGTGGATCATCGCTCGAACGCCGCCTTCCCAAACCATCCGGCGAGCCGGGGCGATCCAGTGGCTGAATTGGTGTCCGAGCTTCCCACATACAGTTGCGGGGGCAGCTGTGGCTCGCGGCCCGAGAGATGGGCCCCACATTCCCTCTTGACCCGTCGCGAGACGGGACCGTCGAGATGAAATTTGGTGTAGGGCGCGAGAGGCCGGGAAGTCAATGCCGGGGCGGGGCAGAGGCAGGGGAATCGCATATCGAATTCGCTTGCGTGTGATTTGGTGATCGATTCTGCACCGCTCAGGCTTTTTGGCTTGAGAGGGTGGGTCGATGGAAGGGTTCTTGGCCTGTTTCGCGGGGCTTG
>JBEKFQ010000011.1:0-86987 GCA_050013235.1 Beijerinckiaceae bacterium | reverse complement strand
ACGCTTGCTGAAATTGCGAAAGCGAAAGCGCGCTGGCCATTTACGGTCGTCCCCGCGACCGGGCGAATCCGATCATTCAAAACACAACATGTAGCGCAACCTGAGTCAACGGGATAAGCCTTCAATTGATAGCTTGGAACGCTTGATCGTACTTTATCAGGTTATCCTGAGGGACCACATTCGGTCGAAAGAAGCGCGCCTGCTCGCTGAACCCGCGCTTCTCTTACTATATTCGGCCTTGAGCGACTTAAGGGCGGCTGAATTCTTGGTTGATAAGACGTTAAGGTTACTAAACTGAGAGCAAGTTATAGGTTAAAAAAACAAGGCCGCACGCAAGTAAGCGTATTATACCGGTTAACTAAATATTAATATTTGTATTTTATTTGTTATATAGGTGCCGTAAGTATCTAATGTCATTCGAGGAAAGCAGGTATTCTTCAGCGAACCGCCAAGCACGCGGCCTGGATACTCAATGGCGGATGTGAAAGCTGGTGTTACAATTAGATTTTTGTGATCTCTAAATCGATTGGCTCCATAATTCGGAGGGTCGCGAGCGGACGGTCGACGCCGCGGATGGCGCTGGGCTGCCGGAGATCGCCAAGGCTCTCGGCACCGGCCGCGCGAGCGTCTACCGGGTCATGCCGAAAGCAGCCGCCTTAGCCGGCAATCGTTGCATACATCGAGGGGGGCGCTCTGAGATCATCCAGGACGGCCTGCGAGCGGGAAGACTGACACCACGGGCTTCGGGAAAGCGTTGCCGGGCGGAGTACCCGCGCAATGATTGCGGCCTTAAGGGATTACGAACGCGACGAATGGATCAAGCGAAACGCGGGAGCCGGTCCGGAGCAGAAATGAGCGTGTGAAGAGCTGGGTTAGTTAGCCCCCCGCCTGCCTTTCAAATTCCATCCATGGAAGAGTTTTAAAAGGCTATTTTCATAGCGGCCACGCAGGGCCGCCACGCAATGCAGCTCGAATTTCAAGAAGTAAGCGGATCCCGGGAGATCTTCCTGGCGGTAACCCGGCCTCCGCGACCCGTTCGCCGGCACGACAAAATGGAACAAATGAGCAGCCTTGGGCATTGAGCCCCAATGAATGCGCAATCAGATTCGTATATCGTCACAGGTTCGACGAAACCAAGGTGCGTCTGGAGAGGCGGCGCTTATCGATACGCACCAACGGCCGGACCAGAACGCCTAAGCCGGGAATGCCCACGGGTTCCGGAGGGCGCAAGCCTCGAGATGCCGGGCGCATGACGCGAAACCTGGAGATAATTTGGAGCGCGCAAATGTTGCCGTCAATCGATGAACTCGGCCGTTACTGCGTCTTTCTCGACTTCGACGGAACACTTGTCGAGCTTGAGGATCGGCCAGACGATGTGCGCGTCGATGCGGCAACGCTTCAGTTTATCGAACGATTGCGGGACAAGGTCGGGCGGGCGCTCGCGCTGGTGTCGGGCCGGGACATTCACGTCGTCGACCGCTTGTTGCACCCCCTCGTACTGCCTGTGGCCGGCGTTCATGGGCTTCAACGCCGCGATGCGGCGGGCTACCTGCATACGCCGGTTATCGATCCGGGCATGATGGATGCGATCGCGGCAGAAATGGAAGCGGCGTTTAGCGAAGAACCTGGCATCTTCATCGAACGGAAAACCGGTGCCGTGGCTCTCCATTTCCGGCTCCGGCCTGATTTCGAAAAGCGGTGCCACGCGCTTGCCCAGCAAATCGTGCGCGATCATCCGGAACTCCACCTGATGACCGGAAAAATGGTTTATGAAATCAGGCTTCAAGGATTCGACAAGGGCGCCGTCATCGAGGCCTTTCTCAATGAGCGTCCGTTCAAGGGCCGCAAACCTATCTTTGCGGGCGACGATGTGACCGATGAAGCCGGCTTCGCCGCCGTCAACGCCTGTGACGGCATTTCCATCAAGATCGGCAGCGGTCCAACAGCCGCGAAATTCCGGGTCGCAAACATTGTCGAGCTTCGCGATTGGTTCGACGAACTTGCGACAGCTCCGCGAACAGTCAACGCGCAATGACACAGCGTGCCCTGTGTCATTGCGCAATGAACGAACAGAATCCCGGTGTGACCGGAACATGAGGCGCCTGGTCATCGTCTCTAATCGCGTCGCCGATCCCAGCCAGAACACGTCGGGCGGCCTTGCGGTCTGCCTTCTCGACGCATTGCGCAAACGAGGGGGGCTGTGGTTCGGCTGGAATGGCGCAATCGTCGCCGATGAGAGCGAGATTGCGCCGGCTTGTGTCAAATACGACCGTTGCGTCCTCATGACAATGGCGCTGACCGAACGGGACTACCGCGAATTCTACCTCGGCTTTTCCAACGAAGTTTTGTGGCCGGTCCATCATTATCGTCTGGATCTCGTGCATTTCACGCGCGAGGCGGCCGAGGGATACCGGCGGGTCAATGCGCGTTTCGCCGATATTCTGACGCCGAATTTGAACCGGAGCGATCTCATCTGGGTTCACGACTATCATCTAATCCCGCTCGGCGCAGGCTTGCGCGCGCGCGGCGTCGGCAACGAGATCGGCTTCTTTTTTCATATTCCGTTTCCGCCACCCGAGATCTTCATGGCGACGCCGGAACACGAATGGTTGATGAATTCCTTGCTCGAATATGATCTGATTGGGTTTCAAACAATCTCCGATCAAGCAAATTTCTGCCGCTTCGTATGCGATTTCCTTGGCGGCGAAATGGTATCCCCCGACACGTTGTGCGTTATGGGCAAATACGTGAAAGCAGCGGTCTTTCCCGTTGGCATCGACGTCGATGCCTTTAGCGCCATGGCAAAAAGCCCGGAAGCGAAGACGCGGATTGAGCGGACTCTCGTTCGCGGCGAACAACGTGTTTACGTGATCGGCGTCGACCGGCTCGATTACAGCAAAGGTTTACCCGAACGGTTTAAAGCCTTTAAGGCGCTTCTCGAATCTTATCCCAGCGGCAGCAAGCCCGCGACATTGATCCAAATCGCATCGCCGACCCGCGACGATCTCAAAGCCTATATCGACATTCGTCACGAACTCGAGGCGCTCTCGGGCGAAATCAACGGAAAATTCGGCGACTTCGATTGGACCCCCTTGCGTTACATCCACCGAACCGTGGCGCGCGACGTGCTTGCTGGGCTCTACAGGGCAAGCCGGATCGGGCTCGTCACGCCCCTGCGCGATGGGATGAATCTCGTGGCGAAGGAATATGTCGCCGCTCAAAACGCCGCCGACCCCGGCGTGTTGATCTTGTCACGCTTCGCCGGCGCGGCGGATGATCTTCAAGAAGCTTTAATCGTCAACCCCTACGACATCGACGAAGTGGCGCATGCCATGCGCCGCGCAATCGAGATGCGCAAGGAGGAACGGTTGGAGCGCCACCGCGCGCTTATGAAACGTATCCGCCGCCACGATGCCAATAACTGGATGACGAGCTTTTTACGCGCCTTGCGCTCCTGCCGCCGGCGCCGGCGCCATGCCCCAACGCAATTGGACCAACCGGGCGCGGCTGCTTAGAGTATCCCGAAAAAGCTGCGGACTTTTTCGATCGAGGACATGCTCTAACTTCTTAAAAAGAGGGCGAGTTCCGGTCGCTTTGGTGATTCCACCAAAGCGGAGCGCGCTCTAGCCCATCACGGGATGACCGGGGCGAGCAAGGGGAGGCCGTCTATTACGCCGGATTCGCCGCCAAGAGGTTTGCAATAAAATGGCTGGCGCTTTCATCCCAACTGAAAGCCTCCGACCGGGCGCGCGGCTTCCAACGGGGAATGCTGAGCGCTTCCAAGCAGGCGAGTTTCAAATCCATATCGAGAACCCCCGCGCCGCTTTGGTCGACGACGTCCAGCGCCCCCGCGACCGGGAAGGCAGCCACCGGCAAACCGCTCGCCATGGCTTCCAGCAAGACAAGTCCGAATGTGTCGGTCAAACTTGGAAACACGAAGACATCGGCGCTGGAATAAATATCCGCCAAATCCTCGCCCGTCTGCGTTCCCAGGAAACGCGCGTCGGGGAAACTCGCCTCGAGTGACGCGCGCGCCGGCCCATCGCCCACGACAACCTTCGTGCCGGGCAAATCGAGACGGAGAAAAGCGGCGAGATTTTTCTCGATCGCGATCCGGCCCACATATAAAAAGAGTGGCCGGGGGAAGTTTAAGACCGACCCGTCGCGGCGCCGGAACCGGACGTTATCGACCCCGAGCGGCCAGCGCATCAGGCGGTTGAACCCACGCGATTTGAGGTCAGCCTCCAGGCTCGACGTCGAGACCAGGACACCCGAGCCGGCATTGTGGAACACACGCAAGAGCCGGTAGGACCAACTGAGCGGGACCGGCACGCGCGCCGCAATATATTCCGGCAATTTCGTGTGAAAGCTGGTGGTGAAGGGCAAATCATGGCGCAAGCAATAACGGCGGGCGGCCAACCCGAGCGGGCCTTCCGTCGCCAGATGAATATGATCGGCCTGAGCTGCCTCGATCCGCCGCCCAACAGGGCCGCAGGTCGTCAAAGCGAGGCGCACTTCCGCATAAGTCGGCACGGCAATCGACCAGAAACCTTCCGGTGTCAGGAAAACGATGTCGACCCCCTGCTCTTTTGCCGCCTCGGCAAGAGACTCGAGGACCCGGACGACGCCATTCACCTGGGGCCGCCACGCATCTGTCACGATTAGAACACGCAAGTTTTTTCCCCGATGAGCACGAACCGGACCTCTCTGCCGTTGGATGAAGATTTCCGGCGAATTTCCCTAACCCCTTAAGAAAAAAATCGAAATGACCAAACCAATGATACCGCCCATCGAAGCGCCGGCGCAAACATCGGTGGGATAATGATGTCCGGATGCGATCCGGGCCCATGCCATTAAAAGGATCATGAAAATACTGGGAACCCAAAATCCCGGGTTGAGATAGGCCACGGGCATGAGGGCCGCCGCAAGCGTCATCGTATGTCCGCTTGGAAACGAGAACTCGTCGCGTGTCGGCAAAAGGGAAATAAGAGACGAATCGACATGAAACGGGCGAATGCGCCGGTAGCGCCGCTTGATCCACGGATAGATTGAATGAGAGACGCCGATATTCGCCGCCGCCGTCAAAATCCCCGCGAGCCGCCGCTCCTGCAATTCGAGAAAAATGACCGGGAACAGGAAAAGATAGAGCCAGCCGTTCCCGAGTTTACTCACGAGAATAGCGCCGACTTCCCCCCTGCCCCCTCTCGTCAAGTTGAAGATATATCGCATGAGGGCGGTGTCTTGCGACTGGATTCGCCGTTTAGCCTGGCGGACGAACCCGAGGGATCGCAAGGGATCGATCAAATCGCGATCCGGCATACCAGGCATATGGTCTGGCATGTCCACTCTCATCGTGCTTTTGTCTCCCGTTAGGGTTTTACCATATCCATGCCGGACTCTTTTTCGGTCGCCGTCAAGAGCGGGACGGCATTAAAAACCAATCCCCCACAGTCCGTGGACACACTCATGCACACAATAGATCCAAACTACGGCATAAATGTATGCGTGAACATCGAGCAAAAATCCTTCATCGGCCCGGCAACGTTTCCCGCACTATGAACGAGACTTGAGCGATTACAAACCACGATTTTGGCATCGGCGTGCCGAAGTTACGCAACTTACAAAGTTCCGGTGACAGTTTACTCATGACCCAACCGGTTGCAATTTACAGGCCTTCAACGAAGACTTCGCCCGGATCGCTTGGCTCGTCGCCCCTATATCAAACGCCCCGCTGTCATTTCGCGCGCAGAGCGCGGCAGGCCTCCTCCGCACTTTGAAAGACATGGCCAGGGCCGAGCAAATCGAGGATGCCGAAGCGTTTCATGCCGTCCTCCGCGCGGGGGGATTCGAGGCGGGCGATGGCGAAATCCACGCCGCTCTCTTGCAAATCTTCAACGATACCGCGGAGCACTTGGGCGGCGGTGAAATCAATCTCGATGAGACCCGCCCCTTCCAAGACGATCAGCCGCAAGCCTGGCGTCGCCGTGCGCAGAGCCAACAAATCCCGGCGGAAGCGATAAATATTGAGGAAGGACAACGGCGCCTGAAACCCCGCCACGAGAATCCCCGGCTCCCGCTCACCCCTCAGATTCGGGCTCGCCGGCCACCAAATCGAAGTCCCTGGCACGCGCTCGAACACCAGCACCTGGGCACGCGCCGTGCTCCAGAGACCTTGCAGCAGCGAGAGCGCGATGCCGATTCCGGCGCCTTGCTCGATCGGCAGCGCGATAATTGCCGCCGCGGTCGCGCCAATCAGCAGCGATTCCCCCGGCGATTGCCGCGCAATCCTAGCGATCTGCCGGAACCGGATGATTTTCAAGCCGACAAACAGCAAAACCCCGGCAAGGGCCGCTTGGGGAATGCCCCGCAGCAGCGAGCCGCCCGCCATCAACACCAACGCGACGATCGCCGCCGCCGTCAGCGCGGCAAGCTGCGAGCGCCCACCGGTCTCCGAGACGGTCGCTGTGCGCGGCGGGCTGGCGTCGACGGGAAAGGCGCCCATGAGGCCCGCGAGCACACTACCGAAGCCAGCGCCCACGAAGTCGCGATCTACATCCGGCGGCTCGTCCGGGCTTGACGGAAAAGCGCGCGTCGTCGCCGCCGTCTGCACCATGACGACAGCCGCGATGATGAGACCCAGCGGCACGAGTTGCACGAACCGGCTCGGCTCGATCAGAGGCAACGCAAACGTGAGGGAGCCAAGGTCGAGCGCGCCGAGCACCGCGACGCCATGGCCTTGAAGCCCCGGCAACGCCACGGCGGCGCTGGACAGCACCAGGCCGATCAAGGCGCCGGGAATGCGCGCATCCCACCATTCCGCTATCGCAACAAGACCCAAAACCCCAAAACCAATCGCCAGCGTGTAGGGATTGGCTTCCGCCAGATGGCTCGCCAATGTCCAAATGCGCTGGGGAATCGAGCCATCCGTCACCGGCAATCCGAGCACGCCAGGCAATTGCGACAGCAGAATATGAATCGAAATGCCTGCGAGAAAGCCTGCCGTGACCGGGACCGACAGAAGATCGGCGATCCAGCCGAGCCGGAATATGCCGGCCGCGATCAGGAGCACGCCCACGAGCATGGCGAGGACGGCGGCCAACAAGGCGTAATCGGGCGAGCCGGCGCTGGCCATCAAGGCGAGACTGCCGGCGAAAATCGGGGTGATCGTGGAATCGGCCCCGCACGAGAGGAACCGGTTGCTGCCCAAGGCCGCGAAGGCCAATGTGCCCGCGAGAAAAGCAAAGAAGCCAATTTGCGGCGCGAAGCCACCAAGACGCGCCGTCGCCATTTGTTCGGGGATGGCAATTGCCGCCAGCGTCAGTCCCGCGATCAAATCGCCCGTGATGAAGCGCGGATGATAGGATTGCAGCGACAGAAACAGCGGCCAGGGCTTGGAACGGACGGGAGCGCCGGATTGATCAGTCATGCGTTCGCGGCCTTTCCTGCCCCTTGGGATATTTTGAACCGCCGAGTTTAACGAATTTCCCACAAAAGTTGCAGAATCTTGTGATTGAGGAAACACTCTAACTTATTATAAAGAGAGCGATTTTATATCACTTAGGTGAGTCCGCAGGAGTGAACGGCGCTAGAGCAAGCCACCGCGTTCCCAAAGATTTACGGCGGACGCCGGGGGAAAGCCGGGCCGGGCCGCCTAACCCTTTGAAATCCACGACGTCCTCTGACTTTGATCGCACTGTTTCGATGAACCCGCAAATTACCGGCGCCGGCGATCGAGCCAAACATTGGCCGGCACCGCGCTTTACCCCGGCCTCGCGTTGCGGCTATGAGAACAGGCTTGGTGCCCGGTTTCGTCTGAGCCCAGTTTTGTCCTGGCCCGGCTTTGTCCTGGCCTCGCCTTTTGCGGGGCAACTCTGAACCGATTCGAACATCCGGCCCAAGTCTCCGGGGAGGTATTCGGCATGGCCCTCAGCCATGAACATCGCTTCAAGAAGATTGCCTTCCTGTCGTCGGGATCACCAGAGGCATCCGCCACCTGCGCGGCGCTTGCCGACCGCTATGGAAACGCGGGACTCGACGACGCCGATGTGGTGGTGGCGCTGGGCGGCGATGGCTTGATGCTGCAGACGCTTCATCGCTTCATGGGGCGCAACACTCCGATCTACGGCATGAATCGCGGCTCCGTCGGTTTTTTGATGAATGAATTTCACGAGACCGGCTTGCTTGACCGGCTCGACGAGGCGCTTCCTTCGATCGTGCATCCTCTGATCATGGAGGCGACCGTCATATCGGGCGAAGTCGAAGTCGCGCGCGCGATCAACGAGGTGTTCCTCTCCCGGCAAACGTTCCAGGCCGCGAAATTGCGCATTTCGATCGATGGCAAGGAGCGGTTGAGCGAGTTGATCGCCGACGGCGTCTTGGTGGCGACGCCCGCCGGCTCGACCGCCTATAATCTATCGGTCAACGGGCCGATCTTGCCGCTCAACGCCTCCTTGATGGCCCTCACCCCGATCTCGGCATTCCGGCCCAGGCGTTGGCGCGGTGCGCTGTTGCGCGACACGGCGCGGGTGGAAATCGACGTTCGCGAGCCGGTCAAACGGCCCGTTTCCGCTGTCGCCGACCATTTCGAGGTCCGCGATGTCGTCCATGTCGAGGTCAGGATGGATCACGACACCCGCCTGGTGCTGCTCCACGACCCCGGCCACTCCCTCGACGAACGCATTTTACGCGAACAATTCGGCTATTGAATAGAGGGAGCGCCGGTTGAGCGATCGGGTCCGCATTATCGCACGGGAGATTCTGGCGCGCAGCTTCGGCGTGTTCGAGAAGATCACCATCCAACGCCGCCGCTCGACAGGCGAAACCGAAACCCTGATCCGCGACATTCTCGATACCGGCGATGGCGTCACCATCCTGCCCTACGACCGCGAGCGCGGCACGATCATTCTCATCAAGCAATTCCGGGCCGTCGCCTTCTTGAGAGAGGGCAGCGAGGCGATCATCGAGGCCTGTGCCGGTAAGCTCGAAGGCGCCGATCCCCTGACCCGCGTCATCGCCGAGACCGAGGAGGAGACCGGCATCAAACTCTCGGGGCCGCCGCGCCGGTTGTTTCAGACCTATATGAGCCCCGGCAGTTTCGCCGAACGGATCACCTTCTTCGTCGCGCCCTACCAGCCAAGCGACCGGATCACGAACGGCGGCGGCTTGGCGGACGATGGAGAAGATATCGAAGTTTTCGAGACGACCCTGGAGGCCGCGCTCGCCATGATCGGCACGGGCGAAATTGAAGACGCGAAGACGGTGATGCTGCTGTATTACGCGAAATTGACGGGGCTGATGGATTAGAACATGTCCGGAAAAAGCGGCCGGCATTTTCGATCGAGGACATACTTCAGTTTCTGGACAACGACACCTAACCAAACAGCTTCAATATGATGCTCGCATTGTCATTGGCGATGCTGAGAGATTGAATGCCGAGCAGCTGCTGCATCTCGAGCGCGACGATCCGTGTGGACTCCGCGTTCATATCGGCATCGACGAGTGATCCGATCCTGGCGGAGAACACGAAATTATGGCCGCCGCGGTCATCGAGCGTGCCGGACAGATAGCCCAGGAAGGTCTGCGCGGTGCTCAAGCCCGACAAGGCATCGGCCAAGGATTGCGTCATGTGCCGCAAATCCGAGTCGCTTGCTCCAAACGTGCTGAAGCCAAGAATATTGGTTTCGGCGGTTGACGGATTAGAGAGCGAATACAAGCCCGCCAGCCCCACCGACCCAACAGTGCCTGCCCCGGCCTGGGATTTCGACGGCAGAAACCACGTTCCGCCCTCGAAATTGGCATCATTCGCGGCGACCGTGATCTCGGATTGTAAGAGAGACAGATTTTTGTCGATCCCCAAACGGTCGGAATCGGGTTTCCGGGCCGAGATAATGAGAAGACCGATCGACTCCATCCGGGCGGCAATCAAGGTCAGCGCCTCGCTCGCCGCGGCAATCTTGCCAACGCTCAGATCCAGCAGGTCGCTCACGTGGTCATATAGATCAAGCCGTGCGGTCATCGCGCCATTCCCGTCCCCTGGCGCCTCGCGAGTTCGAGCGCGTGGGGATAACGGCCAGAGCCGCCGGATTCGCCAAAGCGTGCCCGCATGAGCAGATCCCGGCCCAGGAGATCCGGCCGCGAAGTAAGATTGACTCGGACGCGTTAAACTTTCGAAAATTTTATCGAACGCTTCGCAGGTAATTGCCGAAAAATGAAAATATAATGAATATTTTCGAAACGGCACGCGGGCTGCTCCGGCCTGGGGCCAACGCATCGCGATGATGATTCAGGGCATGTCCCCGAAAAGTTGCGGACTTTTTCGATCGAGGACATGCTCTCACTCCTCGGTAAGAGAGCGAGTTCCTGTCGCTTTGGTGAGACCACCAAAGCGGAAGACGCCCTAGGCGGCGAAAAGCTCGGCCTCGAATTGCGCCAGATCCGCGTCGACATTGACCCATTGCGCTTTGCGTTTCGACCTGCCCCAGTCTCGTGGCTTGGCATCGGCCGCATGCCTGGCGGCCTTGAACCAATGAGGCCGTCCGGCGAGACCGGGGTCTTCGTAATCAACGCGGCTCGCGGTCTCCTCCCCCGTCTCGGGGAACGAGATCGAGAGAGCCTCCGTCCCGGCGGCATCAAACGAATCTACTAGGGTGAAAATATCCGTTCCGGGGATCGAATCCCATTCGGCGCCGGTCTCTCCGGCAAGGCAAGTTACTTCGGCAACGCAAGATTCTTCAACGAGGCAAGGATCTTCGGCGAGGGAAGGCTCTTCGATGAGGGAAGGCTCTTCGATAAGCGAATCCCCCTGGGCAAGACAAGGCTCTTCCGCGAGGCAAGGCTCGCTGGCAACGTGAATCGCCTCTGGAACAAATGTCTCTTCTGAAATAAAGGTATCTTGCGCCACAAAGCTCTCTTGGGCGGCGAGAGCTGCCAATTTCCGTGTCCGAGCTTCGTCGCGAGAGGCCTCGGCCTCGAACCGGCGCAATAAGACGAGCAGCTTATCGAATGCCTCGCCGTTGGCCATGGCGCATTGGTCGTGAACGTAAATAACCAGGGGCAGATACAAGCAATCGCACCCTCTGGAGTCCCAGTCCCTCAACGCCGCCAAGGCAATGCGGAAAGCTGGCAGAAGCGCGGCCGGCAGTCCAGATTTCCGGTAGAGCGCGGCAAACCCCATACTGTCGTAGGCTCTGGTCAGACCCTGGACGCGTGAGACGGCCATGCCGCTGAGTTCGCTCAGCATGGCATTGAAGAATTCGCGATTGCCGCTCAACAAAGCGCGAAGGGTAAGAGCTGGCGTCAGCCGGCCGGAGTTGCGCAAATAGGCGGCCAGCGCGCCGAGGCCAGCCTCGCTCACCGGCCGCTCGCCGGACTCGTCCGTAGCCGCCGCGATGGCAATGGCAGCCTTTTCCGTCGCCTCGCGGGCCGCGCGCTCGATACGCCCGCTCGCCGTCCAGCCCCGCCCAGCCACGAAAACCGTGAGTTCACGAGCCGTGATCGCGGCCAATTCAAAACGAATCTCGATAGGGAGATTGCCCCGCGCCAGTAAAGCCGAGCGAAGATCGGCATGATCGCCATGGCGCTCGATCATGCGCTTCATGACGAAGCCGGGCAGATCGGCATCGAGATTTTCGGCGAGAGCAACCAAAGCCGCCGCGCTTCCCACCTCGGCGAGCGCCGCCGCGACCCGAGCGGAAAGATAGGGACGCGACGCAATAGCCGCCTGCGCCGGGCTGTCGACGGCCGCCGCGCAATCGATCAATTCGGCGTCGCCAAGCACCGGCGAACGGCTCAAGACGATCGACGCTATTGAAGGCTCATCCTCGGCCAAGGCCAGCACGATGGCGCGCGGTGCATCGATGGCACTGGCGAACGCATCGGCGAGGGCGCGCCGGACGAGCGGCGAGGGATCGTCCAAATAGCCAGCCAGCGCCACAACCGCCGCTTGGCTCTGATCCGGATCGAGGTTGGAATATAACAGCGCCCGCGCCAAGGCGCTGACACCATCGGCTCGGCTTGGCGGCGAAGCGGTTTCCGCCCAGGCTTGAAACTGGCTTACAATCATTGCGCCCACACCACCAAGGACCTCTCGATCCCGGTGACTTTGGCCCAGTATGGTAAAGGGACAATTAAGCACAAGATATTGATTTAACTTTATAAATTAACAGTTTGTTTGGAAGCGTGAAGCAAACCTTAAGGCCAGCGCCCGCTTTGCTTCAAAATGAAACACAAATCCTTGTCAGCCCTCCAGCGTCCCGTCTGGCCGCAACCGGGGCGGGCGTTTCATCGAAAAAACCCGGTCCGCCACCACATAATCCTCATAGCCGCAACGCGCGATAGGCTGCATCGCCGCCATGTCGACCACCCCGTCCTTGATAAAGGCCTCGTCGATATGGACGCCCACGACCTCGCCGAGGACGAGCCAATTGTTAACCGGCTCGCCATGGCGGTCGGTCAACCGCTTCACCTCGATCACCACGCATTCGAGCGCGGCCGGGCTCGCTTTCACACGCGGCGGTTTCACAAGAACGGAGGGCGCCATTTCGAGACCGGCGAAGTCGAATTCGCTCCGCCCCGGCGGCAAAGGGGCGGCGGTGTGGTTCATGGCGTCGCGCAAGCCAAAAGTTGGCATGTTCCAGACGAATTCGCCGGTTTCTTGCGCGAAGGACGCGGAATCCTTGAGGCCCGCCGAGGAGAAACCGATGATGGGCGGGCGTTCGCTAAAGGCGTTGAAAAACGAATAAGGCGCGAGATTGACTGCCCCCGCCGCATTGATCGTCGAGACCCAGCCAATCGGCCTCGGCGCGATCAAGGCCTTGAAGGGATCGAGGGGAAGGATCGCTTTGTCGCGCGCGCCAGGTTCGTAAAATAGCATGGGATGAGACCAATCAGGAGGAAAAATGGGTCACGATCCCGGCAAGGGCCGGGCGGGGACGATCTTCGCGCGGGCCGGGCGCGGTGCCGATATGAATGAACCCAGCGATCTTTTCATGCTCCGCCAGGCCAAAGCGCGTCAGCACGTCCCGGTCATAGGCATACCATCCGGTCAGCCAGGCCGAGGCGAAACCCAGGGCATTCGCGGCGATCGTGAGATTCATGCAGACGGCGCCAGCCGAGAGCATCTGCTCCCATTTCGGCACTTTCGGATGGGGACCGGCTCTCGAAACCACGGCCACGACCACGGGGGCCGCGAACCTCTTGCGCTCGATTTCGAGCCTTTTGTGATCCGCGCCGGGATTGGCCCCGGCATAAACGCGCGCGATAATCTCGCCTGCCGCCAAACGGGCCGCGCCCTCGAAGACGATGAAACGCCAAGGCACGATCTTTCCATGGTCGGGAACGCGGGCCGCGATGGTGAGCAGCCGGGTCAGTTCCCCGCTGTCCGGACCCGGCGGTTGCAGGACCATGGCCGGGGCAGAGCGCCGATTTTCAAGCAGATTCAAAGTCTCATTCATTGCCGGTTCAGCCGTTCTCGTCTATCGCCTGGGTTAAAATATAAGAAGTATGTCCTTAACGCATCGCCGCCACATTGAGGCGGCATGAGTAGGGCCGGTTGCTCGGCGGCGGCAAGACGTCACCGGCATGGACATCTTCCTGGGATGCGTGGAGACCAGAGTTTGCAACGGCCTGACCAACGATCGTCGAGAAAGACATGGCCCGGCGTTCTGCCCGGCCGCCACCAGCCAAACGCACGCGCATGACTCTCCTCGACACAATTGTATCGCCCGAAACCGGCACGCGGCAAGGCCACGCCGCCCGCGCCGCTTTAAGCATGCGCGAAACGCACGCGGTTTGGAGCGCCAGAACGTTCCTTTTGACAGCTGGTGGACTTTTCTTGCTCTTGGCGGCGGGCTTTTGCCACTGGGCCGGCAGCAACACCGTCGTGCCCTGGGACTCCAAGAATCACTTCTATCCGATGTTCCGCTTCCTCGCGGATGCGTTGCGGCACGGCACGCTTCCGCTCTGGAACCCCTATCATTTTTCCGGCTACCCCTCGATTGCCGATCCGCAATCGCTGATTTTCACGCCGAGCATGATGCTGTTCGCGCTGATCGCGCCCGGCGCTTCCATGACGACGTTCGACGCCGTCATTCTCGGCCATCTTTTCCTGGGCGGCCTTGGCGTGCTCATGCTGGGGCGGCGATGGGGCTGGCATCCCGCGGCGGCCTTTTTGGCGGCGCTCGTCTTCGTCATGGGTGGGTCCGCGGCCGGACGTCTCGAACATACTGGGATGATCATTTCCTATATTTATTTTCCTTGGGCCTTGTGGGCGCTCCAAGGCGCGCTGCAACGGCGGTCGCTGCCATGGGCCGTGCTTGCGGGGCTCGCGATCACGTTGATGGCGCTGGGCCGCGATCAAGTCGCTTTTCTGCTGTGTGTCGCGCTGGCGGGCGCGGTTCTGCGCGAAGCTCTCGGCAGCCGCGCGCCGTTGAACTATCTCCTCAACCGGTCCCCCATCCTTCTCTGCACGGGCCTGGTCACGATCGCCTGCATGATCGTGCCGATTCTCCTCACCCTCCAGTTCGTGCATGATTCCAACCGGCCGAGCATTACCTATGGGGTCGCGCTGAGCGGCTCGTTGAACCCCGTCAACCTGCTCACGCTGATCGCCCCCGACGTCTTCGGTACGCTCGACAAAGTCTACGATTATTGGGGTCCGGGCACCGGTCTCATTGCCGGCAACGATTGGACCGACAAGACCGACCGCACGATCGATTATTTGTTCATCGGCACCGTGCCCTGCGTTCTCCTGATTTGGCACGGCCTGGCTGCCGGCCGCTTGCTCGAGCGCGGGGCGCGCTTTTTCACCGCCCTTTGCCTCGCCGCGCTGCTTTATGCCTTTGGCCGCTACACCCCGGTTTTTGGGCTTATTTTCGATTGGGTTCCCGGCGTCTCGCTTTACCGGCGCCCGGCCGATGCGAGCTTTCCCGTCACCATCGCGCTGGCGTTTGGCGCGGGCTATGTGCTGCAGAGATTCATCGCGGACGGCCTTCCCCGTTCTCCAATTCCCCTGCCCCGCTGGCTCCCGGTCACCGGCCGCCAATTCTCCGGGCGAAGCCCGCTCCCTCCGCTCGTAATCAATTGCGCGGCGGCGGCGACACTGCTCGGCTGCGCTCTCCTCATTGGCGGCGGGCTCGCTTTCGCGCATCGCTATGGCCATGCCCGCGACACCTTGACCCAAGTGAGCCTCGCGGGCCTATCGGGCTGCGCCGTGGCGATGACGCTTCTCGTCTTTCGCAAACCCAACCGCCGCGCCTTCATCGCCACGGTTCTCGTGGCTGTCACCGCGGGCGAATTGCTCGCGCTCAATACCGCCAGCGCCGTGAATGCCGAACCCATTTCGACATACAGCGCCTATAGCGGCCTTTACCCCGCCGAAGCGGCCGGGCTCGCCGTGCTCCGCGCCGATTTGGCCCGCCGCGCGGCGAAGGGCGAGCGTCCGCGCATCGAATTGATCGGCGTGAACGGCTCCTGGCAGAATGCCTCGATGGTGCTGAAACTAGAGGATACCATCGGCTATAATCCGCTGCGTATTTCGGATTATGAGCGCGCCGTCGGCCCGCATGAAAGCGCCACCGAGATCGATCAGCGTCAATTTCCCGGCCTATTCCGGGGCTATACGGGACGGCTCGCGTCCTTGCTCGGCCTCGATTATCTCGTGCTCGACCGTCCCATCGATAAACTGCCCCGGCATTTCCCCAGGCCCGCCGCCGATCTCCTCTTCGCGGGCCAGGGCTTTTACGTCTACCGGCTGATCAATGACCTCACCCCGCGCGCGTATATCGCGCCCCATGTGAGCGCGGTGGATCACAACGCGGTGCTTTCGGATGAAACCATGCCAGATTTCGACCCGCCCAACGAAGCTCTCATCGATACCGCGGACGCCGCCTCCTTGGCCGCGCCGCTGCTCCAGGCCGCCACCGTCCCGGCCAGCGAGAAGCCGGCCGCGAGACCTTTGGCCACGATCACGTCCTACGAGGATAATGCCGTCACTATCTCGGCCGAGACGGCGGCGCCCGGCATCTTGGTTCTGCACGATCTCTATTATCCCGGCTGGACCGCGCAAGTGGATGGCAAACCCGCGCCGGTCTTGCGCGCCAATATCTTGTTTCGCGGGGTCCAACTCGATCCCGGCCATCACGTCGTGACCTTCCGCTTCGAACCGCTGAGGCTGGCCAATCTCGCCGCCGCCGCCGGAAGCCTTTTGCGAGCCGCGAAATGAGAGGCGCGGCTTGGAGATGGGCGCTGGCTGGTTCCTTCGCCCTGGCGATCGCCCCGGTGGCGGCGCAAACGCTCGCCCCGGCCCCGCCCGCCGCGACGCCCCTGCCGCCCGGCCTTTTAAACCCCAATCGAAGCACGCAACGGCCCGAGGAGCCCGCGAAAGCGACGGGTGGCGCCGCGCTGCCGGCGCCGGTCAAGACCGGCCAGCTCTATCTCTCCGCCTTGCTTTCCGCCCACGACGCCCAACCCATTGCCATGGCGCCGCTGATCTGGCGCGTCTTCGACGACAAGGCCGGCACCGGCGGCAGGCACCATTTGGTCGTGGAATCGCGGGACGCCGCCCCCACGCTCACCTTGCCCGAGGGCACCTATATCGTCCATGCGTCGCTCGATCTCGCCAGCGCCGTGCGCCGCGTGACGGTCACGGATAAAGCCTCCAGCGAACGCATGGTGTTGAACGCGGGCGCGCTGCGCATCGTCGGCATGCTGGGCGACCAGCCCATTAATCCCGCGAAACTTTCGATCGATATTTACGTGCCCGAAGCCGGCAATTCGGAAGCCAAACTCGTCCTTAGCCATGCCAAGGCCGGCGATCTCATTGGCTTGCCCGAGGGCAATTATCACGTCGTCTCGACGCTGCTCGACACGGCCGGCTATAGCGGCACGCAGCCATCGGGCGTCGGCAACAAAACCAATTCCCTCGTCAGCGCCGATCTCAAGGTGCAAGCGGGCAAGCTCACCGATGCGACGCTACGCCACCGCTCGGCCGTCATGACCCTGAAACTGGTGGGCACGCTCGGGGGAGAAGCGCTCGCGAATACCGCCTTCACGATCCTCACGCCGGGCGGCGACGTCATCCGCGAAATGATCGGCGCCTTCCCCTCCCTCGTCCTCGCCGAGGGCGAATATGTCGCCATCGCTCGCCACGATTCGAGAACCTATCAAACGACGTTCAAGGTCAATTCCACCGTCGACCGGGACGTCGAGGTCTTGGCGAAGTGAGGGGTCCCTAGTCCTTCTCCCGCTTGCGGGAGAAGGTGGCCCTTGCCTGAGCAAGGGACGGATGAGGGCCTGGCCGAGCACGCATTTTGGTTGTTTAATCCGCAAGATTCAACCAAACTGAACCACCCTCATCCGACACGGCTTCGCCGCGCCACCTCCTCCCATGAATGGGAGAAGGATTCCTCTCACGCCGCCTTTCGCGCGGCATAGCGTCCGCCATCGAGCGCGGCGACGCGGCCGTAGCGCGCGAGCGTCGTCAGCACTTGGGCGACACGGGCCTCGATGCGCTTGCCGCCGCGTTTAAAGGCACGGGCGAGTTCGGCAGCATTTTTGGCGTCCCCCCCGGCCAGCAACAGAGCCTCGACGGCGAGAGGCTGTTCGTAACGATCGGTTGGAAAGGCCGGCATGCCCTTGGCGAGCGCCACCACGGTATCATCGAGATCGCGTCCGCCGGATTTAGCCGCCGTGCCCGTGGCAAAGCGGGGGATTTGATAAGAAGGCCGCAACCATCTGACGTGACCTGCCGCTTCCTCCACCGCCCGCTGCGCATTGAGGGCCGCGAGGCGATCGAGAATTTGCTCGTCCGTCAGGCTGGCCGGCCAGCCATAGGCTTCCGCCACCAAGCGGTCGATGTCCTCGTGCAACTCCTGGAGAATCAAGACGAGACCGCGCGCTTTCACCTCGCGATCGTGGGACTCGAGCACGGCGCCGGCCTTCACTTTATCCAGCACCGCGTAAAGGCGCGTGAGCGTCATGCCGGGATGGGTTGCCAGCACGCCTTTGCGGGTGGCATCCAATTCCTCGCCGAGGGCACGCAGCTTGCCCGCCAAGGCCGGGCTCGCGTGGGGGAAGGGAAAGCGCATGAAACAATCGGTATTATAGACTGGCGTATTATAGCGCCCGACACGCCCGCCTCCCGTGATCGAGAAGACGGTGTGATGGCGGCTGGAGAGAACGGCCAGCGTATAAGCATCGTCGTCGACGATCACGCGCAGCTTCTGATCGGGGATGACATTGGTGGGAAGAAAGACAAACTGCCGCTGCGCGGAATTTTCCATCGTCGCGATATAGCGCGACAGCGGCTCCATGGCGCGCCGCATCTGCATCCGATTGGATTCAAACCGCCAGAACTCCCGCCGCAGACGCGGATTGCGGTCCAATGCCCGCTCCGGCTTCACGTATCTGAGAATATATTGATAGGCGGCGGGAAAGCGCCGGCGCAGATCGTCCTGCTCCAATTCGTTGACGTCGATGACGTAGAGCCCGCGCCAGGATTGACCGATATCGTAGCCATTCATGATCGCGGGCACATGGCGCGCGCGCGACACTTCGTCGGGGAAAAGCTTGTCCCGCATCGCGGCATCGATATGGAGCCGCCGCGCATAGGGTTTCACGCCGGTATGACAGAGCCCCTCGTTGGAGCGCAACCGGATCAGGATCGTGTCGTCCGGCCCCTGCGTCAAATCCGGTGCGATCATATCCGTGGAGACCCGGACGTAACCGGGAAGCCCGCGCATCAACCCGCCGCCGATCACTTCGTGGTCGGGCGCGAGCACCAAGGTGCTCGGCCCTTTGTGCCGGGCAACCGTGATGAAGGCCACTCGGATCCGCGCGCTCTCGTGGCTCGAGGGCCAGGCGTGATCGGGAATGGCGAAACGAATGTGCCATTGCGTTCCCAAGGCGTTGCGCAGCACGATATTATTCAGCTTCATCCGGATCCGGCTGGTGGAGACAAAACCAATCCGGCGCACCGTGGGTGCCGCGCTCGTCGCTTGGATCCAGAAAAACAGCACGAAATCCGCCGGGTGGGTGAACTCACGATACAGACGGCGCAAGCAATCGACATAACCATCGGATAGAAGGCCGCGCATTTCCCGGTTCGGAATGAACGGTTGGTTTCCAACGATAAACTCCGCCTCCGGCCATTGAGGTGTCTTGGCATTGGGATAGACCTTGGCCAGCTTCACGCCGGCACCCGGCACGGCAGGAAAACCATCCCAGGTCAGCACGGCATCGTAGCCGCTGCGCTTGCCGAAATTGATATTGTCGAAGACCTTCAAAATGGGCTCGCAGGGATGACCGGAACGGGTCTTGTAATGCTGTTGGAGATAGCCGATCCACACGACCAATTCGGCAATGGCGGCCGCACGCGGATTGAGCTCGAGCCCGAGGAATTGCGCGGGATCGACGGTCTCGCGCTCCAGCCCCATGTTTTCCGGCTCGCCAAGTTCCGCAAGCGCCTCGAGCACCTCGCCTTCGAGCTTCTTCATCAGTTCCAGCGCGACATAAAGAAAATTCCCAGTGCCGCAGGCGGGATCGAGCACGCGCGTGGCACAGAGGTGCCGGTGGAACGCGCGGACGATCGTCACCGCGCCCTTCTCGTCGCCATCCTCCTTCGCCTGTTCGGCCTTGGTCAACGCCATCTGCCAATCCGCGCGCAAAGGCTCCATCACGGTGGCCTCGACAAGCCGCTGGACATAGACGCGCGGTGTGAAATGCGCCCCGAGCTTCTTACGCTCGGCTGGCTCGAGCGCCTGCTCCAGCAAAGTCCCAAAAATCGCGGGATCGACTTCCGTCCATCTACGGTTGGCGGCCGCGAGAAGCTCGCTAATCTCCTCGCGGCCGAGCGGAAAGACAAAGGTGCTCTTGAATAGCGCGCCGGAAAACTGCCGCACCGGCGCATCGATGACATGGCTAAAGCTCTCGCCCCGGTCTATTTGCTCCCAAAGCGTCTTCAGCCGGTGCGGAAAATGAATTGGGTCTTCGACGCTCCGGCGCAACAGAGCTTTAAAACAATCGCGCGGCAGCAATTCGACATCGGAAGCGAACATGGTGAAAAGGCAGCGCATGAGAAAATGCGCGACCTCCTCGGCATTGAAGCCGCGCGCTTCCAAGGATTTGCTCACCTGGGCCAAGCGCTTGGCAATCTCGGCCGTGACGCGGGCGGCATCCCTGGCCGGATCGAGCGAATAGGGATTGCTCCATATCCGGCTCAACCGCTCGCGGATCTCGGGCTTTCGTAAATCTTCGAGGTAAATCCGGAACCCCTGACGGCCGGGAAATTGGCTATAGGCGCGTCCCGTTCCCGTAAAATCGGCGAAAATCTCGAAACAATGGCCGACATCGCAAGTCATGATGAAGGGCGGCGCCGGATGGGAAGTCTCGAGCAAGAAGACATAGCCTTCCGCTTGCTTGCGGGCATTTTGCATCATGACGTCCCAACCGCGCGCGATCCCGCGCCGTCCGAGATATTCGGGCTCGCGTGCGGGCAGGATCACTTGACCCGGAATCGCGTTTTTCTTGCCCGGCAGGCGCGATTGCTTGGCCTCCAGGATGAAAGCGCCTTTCTTGTAAAGATCGATACGCTTGGGGACAGAAAAGAGATCGCCATCGCGCGGGCGCACGGCGCGCTCGAAAACATAATCCTTGTCGTCCCGGCCAGTCCCATCGGGATCGGGCCGCGCGACACCCAAGACATCGCAAAGATCGGACAGAAACATTTGATAATTAGCCCGCTCGGTCCCGCCTTCGCGAGCCGTCCAGCAGGCAATAAACGCATCGACTTCCATACCGCTGCCAAACTCTAGGACACCCTACGGAAACTCTGGGGAACCTATTTAAAACAGTGGTGAATGTTGAAGTCTACTATTTTAGGTTGTGTAGCCAAGGTTTATTTCTCGAAATGGTGAAGGAGCTCCCCTCTGTCTTTTTCCTTGCCAGGTAAAAGCAAATTGAGAATAGGTTGGCGCCCGCCCGATCTTGCCCCGCAATCCACCTCCCGAAGAGTGCCCGTGAAAAATATTCTTCTCGCCATCCCCTGTCTGCTCGCGATCGCCGTCCCGCTTTACAACAGCGACAGCCCGCGCCTGTTCGGCTTCCCGTTCTTTTATTGGGCGCTATTTGCCCTGGTTCCGGTCTCCGCGCTTTTCATTTACGCGGTGTTCCGGCTCGATGGCGGCAAGTAAGGGGTGACGGCGTGATCGACCATTTGAATTGGACCGCCACATCGGTCTTCGCCGTGTTTTTTCTGGGCGTGACGGTCCTCGGTTTCGTCGCGGGCCGCTGGCGGCGGGGCGATCTGAATTCCCTGCATGAATGGGGGCTCGGCGGGCGCCGTTTTGGCGCCTGGGTCTCGTGGTTCCTCATCGGCGGCGATCTCTATACCGCCTATACCGTCATTGCGGTGCCGGCCGTCGTCTATGCGGTGGGGGCCTACGGCCTGTTCGCCGTGCCTTACACCATCCTCATCTATCCCTTGTTATATGCGACCTTCCCGAGGCTCTGGGCGGTGACGCGCGCCAAGCACTATTTGACGGCCGGCGATTACGTTTATGGACGGTATGGCAACCGTTGGCTGGAATTGGCGGTGGCCGTCACCGGCATTGTCGCGACCATGCCCTATATCGCGCTGCAACTCGTCGGCATGGAAAAGGTGATCGGCGCGCTGGGCTTCGAGGGCACGGGCTGGCTGAGCCATCTACCGTTGAGCATCGCCTTCGTGATCCTGGCGATCTACACCTATCAGAGCGGATTGCGGGCGCCTGCGTTGATCGCTTTCGTCAAGGACATCATGATCTATATTTTCGTCATCGCGGCGATCATCGTGGTGCCCATGAAGCTCGGCGGTTATGGCGCCGTGTTCGATGCGGCCGCGGCGGCGCTGGCCAAAAAAGCCGCGCTGACCGGCAAGCCCGCAGGGCTCGAGTTGCAGCCCGCGCAGATCATGCCCTTCATCACGCTGGCCATCGGTTCGGCCATGGCTTTGTTCATGTATCCGCATTCGATGACGGGTATTCTTTCGGCTTCGTCGGGCACGGCGATCCGCAAGAATGCCTTCATGCTGCCGGCTTATTCGCTGGTGCTCGGCCTCATCGCCATCATGGGCTATATGGCGCTTGCGGCGGGGATCGAGGTGCAAGATCCGCAGGATGTCGTGCCGGCTTTGTTCGCCAAAATGTTTCCGGCTTGGTTCGCGGGTTTCGCTTATGCCGGGATCGCGATTGGCGCCCTGGTTCCCGCCGCGATCATGTCGATCGGGGCGGCCAATACGTTCACCCGCAATATCTGGCGGCCTTTCGTCGATTCCGGGATCGGCCCGCGCGAGGAGGCCGATCTCGCCAAACTGATGAGCTTGATCGTCAAAGTCGGGGCCTTGATCGTAATCTTGGTCATGCCGACGAAGTTCGCCTTGGACCTGCAACTTCTTGGTGGCGTCTGGATGATCCAGATTTTCCCGGCGGTGATTTTCGGTCTCTTCACGCGCTGGTTCAGCGGCTGGGCGCTGCTGGTGGGCTGGGCCTTGGGCATGGTGACGGGCACCCTGCTCTCGGCCGGCGTCGCCTCGTGGACCCCCGTCCATGCCGTCTTCGGCCTCGGCTTTTCCGCCTATAACGGCCTCATCGCCTTGGTGCTGAATGTCGGTGTCGCGGGCATCCTTTCCGCGCTGCTGCCAAACCGCGCCCCGGACGAAACGGTGGCCACCGATTACGAGGACGAGGTGGTGACGGCTTGAGGGAGCGGCCAATGAGGCGGGAGATCCCCCTTCTCCCACTCGTGGGAGAAGGGACGCCCGCGATCAGAAACCCAGCGTTTCACTATCCGCCGGGATGCACTTCGATCGTCACGTGCGATAGGCCCTCGATCACGGCCAGCCGGCCCTTATAGACGGCCGGCGCCTCGGGATTTACGGCGATGATCGAGGCAATGACCCCGGTGTGGCCGGGTCCCAGCCGCCAGAGATGGAGATCGACCAGCCTGTCGCCATCGACCTCCAGCTTGTCCCGGATCGAACGCGCCAGCGCCTGGCTGGGCACGGCATCGAGCAGCACCGCGCCTGCCGTCCGCACGAGACTCAAAGCCCAAGCCCCGATCACCACCATGCCCACCAGCCCCATCAGCGGATCGAGCCAGACCACACCGAGAAACCGCCCGGCGAGCAAAGCGCCGATAGCCAAAATCGATGTCAGCGCGTCGGCGAGAACATGCACATAGGCCGCCCGGAAATTACTGTCGGTATGATGGACGTGATCATGGTCATGTTCGTCGTCATGATGGTGATCGTCATGCGCATGGCCGTGATCGTCACGATCGTCGTGATGATGGTGACCGTGATGGTGATCGTGCCCCTCCCCGCCATGCAGCAGAGCCGCGCTCGCGAAATTGACGCAGAGCCCGAGAACCGCGATCGGGAGCGCCTCGGTATAAGCGATATGCACCGGCGCGAAGAGCCGCGTGAGACTTTCGAAGCCGATGAACAAACCGATCATGGCGAGGATGATGGCGCTGGCGAAAGCGGCGAGTTCGCCGAGCTTCCCCGTGCCGAAACTAAAGCGCGGATCCCGCGCATGGAGCCGTGCATAGCGATAGGCCAAGGCGGCAATGCCGAGCGCGGCGACATGGGTGCCCATGTGCCAGCCATCCGCGACCAGCGCCATGGAGCCGAAAACCCCGCCGCCGCCGATTTCCAACACCATCATGACCGCCGTCAGCGCGACGACGAACATCGTCCGGCGCTCGTTGCGCTCATGCGCTTCGCCGAGAAAATGATGGTCGTGAGTCCAGCTCTCGACGGATTGGCTTGACATAGTCCGGCTCCCCGATGGTTCGGTGTTTATTTAAGCTACCGCGAGCGCTTGTTCCAGCGCCAAGGCCACCGCCAGCAAAAGGGCATCCTGGCCGAAGCGCGCGATCAATTGCGTGCCCACCGGCAGACCATTCGGCCCAAGGCCCGTGGGAACAGTGACGCAGGGCAGTTGAAGCTGAGACCAAATGCGGTTGAAAGCGGGATCGCCTGTCGCATGCAGCCCCACGGGCGCCTCGCCGGCCGCCGAGGGCGCGAGAATCACATCCGCGGCGCCAAACACGGAGTCGATGTCGCGTTGCACGTCCCGCGTCGCGGCCATGGCGGAATCATAGGCGCGGGGCGAAATGCCTTTGCCCTCGTCGAGATAGGTCTTCAAAATCGAGGAGAGGCTCGATTCATAGACGCGCCGTTCGTAGGCCAGCGCTTTTTCCATGTCGTAGGCCATGACGAGCCGCTGCAAGCGGGGCAGATTTTGCAACGAATGCGGGGTGGGCCGATCGCTGACGCCATGGCCAGCCGCGCTCAGAGCCCCGGCCGCCCGTTCGAGCGCGGCAATCGCCTCGGGTTCGGCCTCGGCGGGATAAGGTGGGCGCAGCACCGCCACTTCAAAGGGACCGCCGGTGCCATCTGGACGCAACGCATTGCGACCCGTCAGACCCGCCACGAAGAAAGCGGCGTCCTCGACATCCCTGGCAAAAACGCCGACCGTATCCAACCAATCCGACAGAATCTTCGCGCCCTGGCGAGGAATGAGCCCCCAGCTCGGCTTGAACCCGACGATCCCGCAATAAGCGGCCGGGCGAATCACCGAGCCCGCCGTCTGCGTCCCCAACGCCAGCGGCACCATGCCCGAGGCCACGGCCGCGGCGGACCCCTGCGACGAGCCGCCCGGCGTATGCGCGCTATTATGCGGATTGCTGGTTTTGCCAGGCCGGTAATAAGCAAATTCCGTCGTCACCGTCTTGCCCATCACGATGGCGCCGGCGCGGCGCGCCAAGGCGACGCAGGCCGCATCGGCCACGGGCTGATGGTTGTCGTAAATGCTGGAGCCGTAGGCGGTGGGAAGATCGGACGTATCGAGATTATCCTTGACCGCGACCGGCACGCCGCCCAGCGGCAGCGGCTTGCCCGAAAGGCTCGCCTCCCGGTCATAGGCCTTGGCCTGAGCGAGAACCTTTTCCCGGTCGAGAACTTGCCAAGCGCCGACGGCCGGATCACGCGCCGCGATGGTCGCCAAACAGACGCTCACGGCCTCGACGGCCGTCAAGCTTTCCGCCGCGATCAACCGGGCCGTCTCACGGGCAGACAAAAACGAGCGGGCGTTGGGCATCAGATCCTCGAGGCGCGCCGACGCGCGAAAACGAGCTTGGCTTTGGGGATGTTAACCCAAGTCAGGCGGACGGGCCAATCCGCTTCTCAAGCTCCGGCATCTCGCACCATCTTGGCCAGCCGGTCGAGCGCGCCTTGCAGGATGTAGGCGGCGGCCATGCGGTCGACGACTTCGGCGCGTTTGGCGCGCGAGGCATCTTGCTCGATCAGGCTGCGCGTGACGGCGGCCGTCGAGAGCCGCTCGTCCCAAAACACGAAGGGGCGCGGCGTCAGCGCCGCCATATTGCGCACGAAGGCCCGCGTCGCCTGCACGCGCGGCCCCTCCGAGCCGTCCATGTTGAGGGGAAAGCCGATCACTAGCGCCGCCACTTCGAACTCATCGGCGCAGGCCACCAGTTCCTTGGCGTCGGCGGAAAACTTGGTGCGCTTGATCGTCTTCACCGGACTGCCGAGCCGCCGCTCGACGTCGGAGACCGCCAGCCCGATCGTCTTCGTGCCGAGATCGACCCCGAGCAGGCGCGCCAGCCGGGGAAGCCGCGGGGCGAGCTCGCCGAGTTCGATGAGATTAGCGACCATGCCTGTCCTCCCCCATGAGAAGCGCTAACGTTGCCTGCCGCGCGGGCTTGCTATAGACCGCCCCTTCGATAAAGGTCCAACTTTCAAATCATCCGCCTTTGCGCGGCGTCAGGATGCTCTCGCATGGCGGTAGACCAAGCAACCGTAAAACGCATCGCCCATCTCGCGCGGATCGCGGTGCGGGAAGAAGAGATCGGCGTGCTTCAAGGCGAGCTCAACGCGATTCTCGCCTTTGTGGAGACGCTGGGCGAAGTCGATATCGAGGGCGTCGAGCCGATGACGTCAGTCATGCCGATGCCGATGAAGAAGCGGAAGGATGTCGTCACCGACGGCAATATCGCCGATCTCATCACGCAAAACGCGCCCGGCGTGGAGGATCATTTCTTCGTGGTCCCCAAGGTGATCGAGTAACTTCGAGCTTTTAGGAAAGATTGTTCGCTTGACGGATTTGACCGATCTCACCCTTGCTGGAGCCCGCGACGCCCTGGCGCGCAAGGACTTTAGCGCTGTCGACCTCACCAAGGCGCATATCGGCGCGGTCGAGGCCGCGCGCGCGCTCAATTGTTTCCTCAAGGAGACGCCGGAGCAGGCGTTGGCCCAAGCCGCGGCCTCCGACGCGCGTCTCGCCAAGGGCGAGGGCGGACCGCTCGAAGGCATTCCGCTGGGGATCAAGGATCTCTATTGCACGAAGGGCGTCGAGACCACGGCGGCGAGCCATATTTTGGAAGGGTTCAAGCCGCCCTACGAATCGACCGTCTCGGCCAATCTCTGGCGCGATGGCGCGGTCATGCTGGGCAAGCTGAACCTCGACGAATTCGCCATGGGCTCGTCCAACGAGACCTCTTATTTCGGCCCGGTGATTTCGCCGTGGCGGCGCGCGGGCGACACCGCCCCGCTCGTGCCCGGCGGCTCGTCCGGCGGCTCGGCGGCGGCCGTCGCGGCCAAACTCTGCTTTGGCGCCACCGCCACCGATACCGGCGGCTCGATCCGCCAGCCCGCCGCCTTCACCGGCACCGTCGGAATCAAGCCGACCTATGGGCGCTGCTCGCGCTGGGGCATCGTCGCCTTCGCCTCCTCGCTCGATCAAGCGGGCCCGATCGCCCGCAATGTGAGGGATGCCGCGATCCTGCTGCGCTCGATGGCCGGCCACGACCCCAAGGACACGACCTCGGTCGACGTCCCGGTGCCGGATTACGAGGCGGCCGTTGGCGGCTCGCTCAAGGGCAAGAAGATCGGCATTCCCAGGGAATATCGCATCGACGGCATATCCGCCGAGATCGACGGACTCTGGCATCAAGGCATCGCCTGGCTGAAAGATGCCGGCGCCGAAATCGTCGAGATCTCCTTGCCCCACACCAAATATGCGCTAGCCGCCTATTACATCGTGGCGCCGGCCGAAGCCTCGTCCAATCTCGCGCGCTACGACGGCGTGCGCTACGGCCTGCGCGTGCCCGGCAAGGATATTGCCGACATGTACGAACAGACCCGCGCCGCCGGCTTCGGCAAGGAGGTGCGCCGGCGCATCATGATCGGCACTTACGTGCTCTCGGCCGGCTATTACGACGCTTATTATGTCCGCGCGCAGAAAATCCGCACCCTGATCAAGCGCGATTTCGAGACCGTCTTCCACGATGGCATCGATGCCATCCTGACCCCCGCCACGCCCTCGGCCGCCTTCGGCATTGGGGAAAAGGGCTCCTCTGATCCCATTGAGATGTACCTCAACGACATCTTCACCGTGACCGTCAACATGGCAGGCCTGCCCGGCATTGCCGTGCCAGCGGGCCTGTCGTCGCAAGGGTTGCCTCTAGGCTTGCAGCTGATCGGCCGGCCCTTCGACGAGGAGACGCTGTTCACGGTCGGCGCGGCGATTGAGAGCGCGGCGCCAAAGGTGGAGCTGCCGAAAAGGTGGTGGTGAGGGGCCTCTTTGCCCATTAAGCGTTGAAGCGGCTTCATTTCCCTCGCCCTGGAGGGCTAATGGATCGACCTCATCGGCCCAAGGGTTTCTACCCCTACTCCGCCGCCTTGCCCGCCAACGCCAGGTTCTCCAGCGACTGAATCACCTCGAACCCCTCGAACTCGGGGTGTCCCAGCGTCATGCGCTTTCCGCTCCCGGCATTCTTATGCGCCGAGCGAAAATGTTCCGAGGTGGTCCAGGCGGTGAAAGCCTCTTTGTTGGCCCAGACGGTATGCGAGGAATAGAGGATGTGATCCTCGCGCTCGGGGCCGCGCAGCATGTGGAAGGCGACGAAGCCGGGATTTTTATCGAGATGCGACTCGCGGCCGAGCCACATGGCCTCGAAGTCCTTGGCTTCGTCCTTCAAAACCTTGAAGCGGTTCATGGCGATATACATGCTGTCGTCCCCCTAAAATCGTCTATCCCTCAGATGGGGCCTTCGCCGCGCCACGCAAGCCGGTCAAGGCGCGGGCGAGAGCCGCGAAGCCCTCGACCTCGATCTCTTCCGCCCGGCAAGACGGATCGAGCCCCGCTTCCGCCAAGAGCGCCAAGGCATCGACGCCCAGCGTTTTGAGGGATTGCCGCAGCATTTTCCGCCTCTGGCCAAAAGCGGCCTGGGTGACGGCGGACAAAGCTTTGGGATCGCAGGGGGACGGATTCGCGCGCGGCACCAGCTCGACCACGCTGGACGTGACTTTCGGCGGCGGGATGAAGGCTTGCGGCGGCACGTCGAAGAGAATGCGCGTGGTGCAGCGCCAGTTGCACAAAACCGCCAGCCGCCCATAAGCGGCGCGCTCGCGCGGGGTCGCGACGATCCTCTCGGCGACTTCGCGCTGAAACATCAGCACGAGACGGTCGAACCACGGCGGCCAGGGCTCGCTCTCGACCCAGCCCGTCAACAGAACCGTCGCGATATTATACGGCAGATTGGCGCAGATCCGCGCGGGGCCGAGCGTGGCGTAATCGGTGGCGAGCGCATCTTGCGACAAAACCCGCAAGCGTCCGGGATAATGCGCGGCGATTTCGTCCAAGGCCGCGAGGCAACGCTCGTCGCGCTCGATCGCTGTCACCTCCGCGCCGCCCGCGAGCAAGGCCCGCGTCAGTCCGCCGGGACCGGGGCCGATTTCGACCACCCGCGCGCCCTCGAGCGGCCCGGCCGCGCGGGCGATGCGGGACGTTAGATTGAGATCGTAGATGAAATTCTGCCCCAGCGTCTTTTTCGCGGCGAGGCCATGGGTGGCGACGACCTCGCGAAGCGGCGGAAGATCGTCTAGCTGGCCGGACATGCGGCCCTATCTTGGCCGGAGAGACGGCCGGCGAGCTGAAGCGCCGCGATCAGGCTGGAGGCATCGGCCACGCCCTGCCCCGCGATGTCATAAGCGGTGCCGTGATCGGGCGAGGTCCGGACGAACGGCAGACCCAGCGTCACATTCACGGCGCTATCGAAAGCCAGCGTCTTGATCGGGATGAGCGCCTGATCGTGATACATTGTGACGGCCACATCGTAGCGGGCGCGGGCCGCCGCGTGAAACAACGTATCGGCGGGATGCGGGCCACTCACGGCATAGCCTTCGCCAGCCAGACGCGCGAGGGCCGGCGCAATGATCTCGATCTCCTCCCGGCCCATATCCCCGCCTTCGCCGGCATGGGGGTTCAGGCCGGTGACGGCGATACGCGGCCGCGCGATCCCGAAACGAGTGATTAAATCACGCGCCACGGTACGCACCGTATCGAGGATCAGGCTCTCCGTCACCAGGCCGGGCACGCTGGCGAGCGGCACATGGATCGTCGCGGGCACCACGGCGAGCGTGGGCGACCAGAGCAGCATCACGGGAGACCCCGCGGCGCCAAACAAGCGCTGGGCCAGCTCCCCCATGAATTCGGTCTGGCCGGGATGTTTAAACCCCGCGCGATGCAAGATTTCCTTCGACACGGGATTGGTGACGACCGCCGCCGCCTCGCCCGCGGCCACGAGTTCCGCGCTTCGCTCCATCGCGGCAATGGTCGCGGCGGCGTCGGCAACATCGGGGCGCCCCGGCGCGCCGCGCGTCACGCCGAGTAAGGGCAGAACCGGCAGCGCGCAAGCGAAAATCCGCGCGGCCTCGCGCGGCGCCGCCGTGGCGACCGGCACGGCCAAATCGAGCGCGCGGGCGGTGGCTTGCACGAAGGCAGGATCCGCCACGAGAAAAAATGGCCAGGCCTCCGCTTGCGCATGAAGCGCCATCCAAGCCTTGAGCGCGATCTCGATGCCGATGCCGGACGGATCGCCACGCGTCAAAGCGAGCGGCAACCGGCCAGGAACCTGATCCACTACCGCTTCTCGACTATGGCGCGAGACCGCAATTCCTTGATCCTTGCGGCCATGTCCTGATCGATATGGGCCTGAACCAGCCGGTCGCTAATAGTCTTGCGAATGTCCGTATCGTCTTTCGGCGGCCCCCGTTCGCATATTGCAATCAATTCGATGCCGGACGCCGTTCGCGACGGCGGGGTCAAATGACCGATAGGCGTCTTGTCCAAAAGCTCTTTCAACGGCGCCGGTATCGTCGTCGACGTCCGCGAAAACTCCTCCCGTACGGCAACGCCCGGCAAGGTCTTGGCATAGGTAATGCCATCATGGCAGTTGGCGAAGCGGCCGCGCAGAGCCTCCGCTTCTTTCACCCGCGCGGCGATCACGCCGGGCCCATCGGACGCGCTTAGCGTGAAGACGATCTGCCGGACCGTATAGAGCGTAATGCTGTTCTTGCCGCCACTCTTGGCAAGCTCGGCGCGAACCGCGACTTCGCTAGCCTCGACGCCTTTATTCATGGCTTTCACGAGAACGTAAAACGCGAGTTCGGCCTTAAAATATCCGAGGAAATGATCCTTCTGGACCCCGGCGGTCTGAATTTCGTTGAGCAATTGCTGCGCCGGGGTCTTCAGCCTCGCGGCATCCAAATTAACGGCTTCCCCGATTTCATTATCGTTGATGGTTATGCCGTAATGAGACGCCTCGCGATATTTCAGCCGGTCGATGATCATGCTTTCAAGCGCCGCCTCGCGCGAGGCGGGCTGATGCAGAACGCGGAGCAATTTCATCCGCTGATCGACATCGATCGTGGTCACGGGATCGCCATTCACCACCAAGGCAATCGCCTGCGCCCTCGCGGCGTCATGCGGCATGGCGATGATCCCCGCAGCGAAAACGGCCAGTATCACCATGCGTAGGACAGAGAGGCAACGCTCGCAAAGGGAGCCCGCGCCTTCAGCCCTCTCATACCCCAGAAGGTTGCTTCCCGCAGACCCGCAAAACCGCATCGTCATCTCTCCTCGCCACTCCTTGGAGCGTTTCCGCCTCTGGTGGAACATCTAAATCATTAGCCCCGGCGGGGCTCTAAGTCTTTTGCAACCCGGAATCGGGCCATTTCAGGACGCTTCTATTTTATACCATCCACCCCAGACGCCGTAGACGGAACTGGCGTCGCCTCTGCCTGCGTGAATCTGGAATCGCCCAGAGTCTTGAGTTCGAGCGAGACCAGGTAAGTCTGGTTCTGGTTCAGCGTGCCCGTGCCATTATTTTGATAGACCGAAGTATAATTGACGGAGAATGTCATGCACTCATTCGCATAACCCGCTCCGAGCCCCATGACCGCTATCGGGAAGGGACCGGATTCGGTATAGCCGGTGAGATTGATTGGATAGAATTGACGGCTCATGTCAAAGGTCACGTTACCTTTGACAAAGTAGTTCTTCGTCAAATCATATTTGCCATTCAGGGACAGGCCTTCGCGCGTAACGTTGTAACCAATCAACGGCTGCGCGGTATAGCGCGCAAATTGAAGCCCGCCGGTAAAGGAGGCGAAGTGAAGGTTGGTCACAACATCGATCCGGCGCGGTTCCAATGTGTCGACATCGAAACGGCTATTCGCCGCGAAGGAGATGAAGGACGCGGGCGCCACGGTCGCACCGGCGACGTAATCGGAACGGCGCGTATCCAACCCCGAACTCAAGCCGACATTGGCGGCATCCGAGGTTGCGTAAGAATTCTTGCCGGCGAGTTGCGCGGATTGGCCGGCAACAAAACTGGCATAGCCTCCGTTTTTGAAATTCATCGACAATTGCGCGCCGTAATTCGACCGCGTACCCGTTTCGAATTGGTCGTAGCCAGAATATTTGTTCCAATCGAATAGATTGGAATTATCGAAGACCAGACTTTGGGAATCGATATTGACCATCGATTGCGTGCCGATTTGATCGCTAGGCCGTGCGATCACTTGCACGATGGGCTCGAAGATGATGGAGGCAAAACTCGTCGTCGCAAGAATCGGGTAGCGATATTCGAGCCCCACCGCGGGCGTGACGTAACCGGAGGTTCCCTGGCTCACGAATGCGGTTTGCGATGAATTCGAAATCGTCGACGAATTGCCGCCATTCGTGAACGTATAGGAATTCGTCGTGTTGAGGTTCAACTCCTCCGCATTGACGTGCGCGAAAGCAAAGGGCGTCCAGACTTCCCCGAGCGGATCGATATACTTACGCTGATAGGTCAATTGCGCGGTGGCACGATCGAAGTCGCCACCAATACTCCGCAATAGACACGATGTCCCGGGCGTCCGGCCCGGCAAATATGTGTTACAAACGTTATAGAGCCCATAGGCGGAATCGAGCGTCTGCGCACCAACCGATTGGAAACTCGCCGAGGTGGCGGAAATGCTTGTCAGATTAAAGTCGAACTCGAGCTGACCGCCGATACCGTTCGACTTGGCAGGATCGATATCGAACGTATGATTATAATCGAGCACGGGATGGACGACAGGCTGTTGCGCCTGAATATCCTGGGCTGACAATCCCTCGATATAATAGCCTCGCAAATCGAAATAGCTCCGCTGGCCCTGCCCCGTGAGATAAAGCGTCGAGATCGATTCGCTAAAATAATTCGCGGATGTGGTCGGACTGTGGACCGCGAAATCCTGCAGATAATATTTATCCGACAGGGCCATGATATCCCAGCCGAATTTCCATTCGTCGTTGAGGTTGAAGTCGCCCTTGGTTTGGACGTCGCCGCGCAACGTTCGATTGCTCGCGCCATAAGGCGGATTGGCGAACACATCCGGATGGGTCTCATCGATGCCGGACGCCCTGATATAGTACATTCCGTTCTCGAAACGCTGCCGGAATTCACCCGCGCCGAATAAGCCCTGGCCCGTGAAGACGGTAGGGGTCAGCGTGAGGTCGTAACTTGGCGCGAGATTGAAGAAAACCGGCAAACCCACGCCATAACCGAGCGCCGATCTGTAGATCTCGGTGGGCGAGAGAATACCGGATTTCCGGGTCACGTCGGGATCGGGCGCCGAGTAAAACGGAACGTAAGCGAGGGGAACACCGAGGAATTCCAGATAGGCGTCCTCGAAATAGACCATCTGCTCCTGTTTTTTGTGAATGATCCTCTTGGCCCGGACTTGCCAAAGCGGGGGCTTGGACGGGTCGTCCTTGCAGAGTTCACAAGCGGTGTAGGTCCCGCGCTCGTAAACCGTCGTTTCGTCGTCCGGTCCGGCGCCGCTCGTCCGTTCGGCGCGCGGCGCGCTGAAATGAGTCTTTTGCTTCGTCTCCGCGCGAAGGCTATCGACGAATCCATCGCGGAAATTATCGGTCAGATCGAAGCGGTCGCCATGAATGACGGTGCCGTCCTTCTCGGTCAGCTTCGCGTGCCCCTCCGCTAGCAGACGCTTCGTCGTCTTATTGTAAATGACCTTGTCGGCCTCCAACGTCCGGCCCTGGTAATAGATCCGCACATTTCCAGAGGCGGCGACCGTGTTCGTGTCGTTATTTTGGACGAGTTCATCGGCCTCGACGATCATCTTGTCCGGCGTCTTGTCCGCTTTGTCCGTCTTGGCGACAGCAACGGCGCCGTGAGCAGGCGCGGCCGTTTGCGCCCGGACGCCAGATCCGGCGGCAAGAACAAAAAAGGCAAGCATGATCACGGAGATTGCGGCAGCAAGCCGCGATAGCCAAACCGCACCGGCACGCGCCGGCCACGCAAAGGACAAAGCCTCCGGTTCACGTTGAACCGGAGCCCATTGGCTTCGCGGGAAGCGGGAGGAGCCAAAAGGCTCACGAGGCGTAATACGCCGCCCCATCAACCGTCCTCCTGGTTCAACAACGCCAATGCACCCAACATGCTCCCGACCACGGCAGGCGACCACGCCGCCACGGGCGGGCTCAGTAGCCCCGATCCGCCGAGATCGCCTACGAATTTTGTCGCTACATAAAGCACAAAACCGGCGCTTACGCCACCACCAATGAACTTTCCAATTCCACCAAATCGAAAAAACCTTAAGGAAAAGGCCGCCGCGATCAACGTCATCGCGACAAGGAGCAGTGGACGCGCCAAAAGCGTCTGAAACTGCAAGCGATATCCGCTCGCATCGAGTCCCGCCAATTCGGTTTCGGCCCGTAGCGCCGGCAAGTCCCAAAATGGGACAGACTCAGCCGACATAGACCCTTCGGTGACCTGTCCCCGCATCAGATCGGTCGCGAGAAGATAGGTCTTGAAGACGTGCGAATCTTCCCCAGGCTCGGAGACCTTCGCATCTTCCAGCCGCCAAAAACCCGGCTCCAAGGTGGCGCGAGCCGCGTTCACGCGGGCCTGAAACTGCCCGGACCGGTCATAGACATAGGCCGTCACCCCAACCAAGTCGTTGTTGCTATTATTCGCCTTTTCCGCCTGTAGAATAGATTCGCCATCGACGCTTCTTTGACGGACCCATAGCCCCGCCTTGGCGCTGTTGGCCCCTTCATTCCCGAAAATCGAGAGTTCGAGCTTATCGGCCTCCTGCTTCATCACGGCTGAAACCGGATTGAGGAACATCACCGAGCCGATCCCGATCAACACCGCGATCAAAATGGGCGGACCGAGGAACTGCCAGACCGAGACGCCGGCCGCGCGGGCCACCAACAGTTCGAGTTTGCGCGTCAGGTTCAGAAACACCGCCATCGAGCCAAACAAGACGCAGAACGGCAAAACTTGTTCGGAAACAACCGGCGTCCGGAGAAACGAGAGATAGGCGATGGTGGAGGCCGTGACCCCCGCGATATTGCCGGTCCTACGCAAAAGCTCTACAAAGTCAATGACATAGACAAGACTGAAGATGGTCGCGAAGACCGCCGCGATCATCCGGAAAAAGCGGGACGAGAGGTAAAGGCCAAGCGTCGCGCCGATCATGACAGGGCCCGATTCGGACAGACCGGGCCGGGGCGTCGGGGCGCGCGAACGGCGCGGCCGGACCCTGAAACGGGCAGAGGCTGTGATGGCTTGCGTCGCATCATTGAGGATCGGACCGTCTCCCAAACCGTCTTCCAGAAAAGCCGGCTGGCTTCTCCCGCGAGAAAACGCCCCGGCATGACGCTTCCCAGCCCATACGGAGAACGGTCTCGAGCCTTTATTCGTGAAAGCCTCGAGCGCCCCCACAAATCGGAAAACACTCTAACATTCTGACAAGAGAGCGCTTTCTGCTCGCCTGAATGATTCACCCGCAAGAAAGCGCTGTGGCACGGCCCTCGTCGACATCTCATAAACCGTGCAGCTCCAAGGGCCTAGTGTTTAACGGCAACACACCACATCTACGATGCGGCCAAATTTTGCCGGCCAGTCCGGCTTGGTCCAACAGCACACTTGCGCCATAAGGGAGAGATCAACATGATGGCCGGCGAGAGCCGGAGGCACGATGCGCCTGGACAGGCCGTCCCGGCCGCCAGAATCGCTAATTTTCAACAATATCCGCCAACATGTTACGCCATCACGGCAACGGCGGGCCGAACCGCCGGTAAGGGAACCCGATGTCAGAGTCCATTAAAATCGATTATACCGCCCTCGCAAACCTCGACCTCCAAGCGCCGCTGCCAAGTGTCCACGAACTGCAGCCCGGCGCCCGGGCCGGCGAGGGACCAAAGACCCTCGTGATTTTCGCGGGGCCGGACCTGGCCTTGGGCGCTGCCACGAAATCCTTGTTGGGAGCCGAGGGCGGCGATTTGATCAAGCGCGCGTCGGCTGCCGCGAAATTCAAGGGCAAGCCGGGGCAAACGCTCGATATCGTCGCGCCCGCTGGACTTTCCGCCTCGCGACTCTTGGTGATCGGAACCGGCGCCGAGGCCAATGGCGAGGCCTCGAAGGAAGCCGAATCCAAGCCGTTCGATCTCGTCACGCTGGGCGGCACGGTCGCGGGCAAGCTCGGCCAGGGCGCGCAAGCGGTCATTCTTGTCGATTTCCCGCGCGCCGCCGGCGACCTCGCCAAGGCGGCCGGCGATTTCGCCCTGGGTCTGCGCCTGCGCGACTATAAATTCGACCTCTACAAGACCAAGAAGAAAGACGACGCCGAAGAGGATACGGCGACGTCGGCCGTGCTTGCCGTCGCCGATGTAGCGGCAGCCCGTACGGCGGCGGCAGCCGTGGCGCCGATCGCCGACGGGGTGCTGACCGCGCGCTCCCTCGTGAACGAGCCCGCCAATATCCTCACCCCCGAGGTTTTCGCCGAGCGCGCCAAGGCTTTGGAAGCCCTCGGCGTCGAAGTCACCACTCTCGATGAGGACGCCATGAAGGCGCTGGGCATGGGCGCGTTTCTCGGCGTGAGCCAAGGCTCGGTGAAGCCGGGCCGGATCGTGATCCTGCGCTGGAACGGCTTGGGTCCGGATGCGCCGGAAGGCCACCAGCCGATCGCGTTCGTCGGCAAGGGCGTCACCTTCGATACCGGCGGCATTTCGATCAAAGGCGCCAGCGGCATGGAGGACATGAAGGGCGATATGGCGGGCGCGGCCTGCGTGACCGGCCTGATTCAGGCCTTGGCCGGCCGGAAAGCCAAGGTCGATGTCATCGGCGCCCTCGGTCTCGTCGAAAACATGCCCGGTCCCGATGCCCAGCGCCCTGGCGATATCGTGACCTCCATGTCCGGCCAGACCATCGAGATCATCAATACCGATGCCGAAGGCCGGCTCGTGCTGGCGGACGTCTGCTGGTACGTGCAGGATAAATTCAAGCCGAAATTCATCGTCGATCTCGCGACCCTCACGGGCGCCATTCTCGTGGCGCTCGGCCAAGAGTATGCCGGCCTCTTCTCCAACAACGACGAATTGAGCGAGCACCTCACCGCCGCCGGCAAGGCGACGGGCGAGAAGGTCTGGCGGATGCCGCTGGCGCCGGCCTATGACAAACTCATCGATTCGAAATTTGCCGATATGAAAAACAGCGGCGGACGCCATGCCGGCTCGATCGCGGCGGCGCATTTCATCCAGCGCTTCGTCAATAACACGCCCTGGGCGCATCTCGACATTGCCGGCATGGGCATGAGCTCGCCCGCCAACGAGATCAACCAGAGCTGGGGATCTGGCTGGGGCGTGCGGCTGCTCAACCGCCTCGTGGCCGATTGTTACGAGGCCCGCTGAGAACGCGTCATGACAGAGATCTGGTTCTATCATCTCCAGAACCAGCCTCTGGCGCGCGCGCTGCCGACCCTGGTAGAAAAGGCGATCGAGCGCGGCTGGCGCGTCGCGATCCAAACGGCGGAGGAGAGCAGCCTGAAGGGGCTGGACGATCTCCTCTGGACCTATGCGCCGGAAAGTTTCTTGGCGCATGGTCTCGCCAGCGATCCCGATTGCGAGCGCCAACCCGTGATCCTCACCCACGAGGCCGGCAATCCCAACGGCGCGGCTTTGCGGATCTATGCCGGCCAGGCCGAGGTGGATCTCGATCCCGCCACCTCGCCCTACCAACGCGCAATCCTGCTGTTCGACGGCCGTGTCGAGGCCGAGGTGTTGGCGGCACGGACCCAATGGTCGAAGCTCAAGGCCCAAGGTTTTACGCTGGCTTATTGGCAACAGAGCGAAGACGGGCGCTGGGAACGAAAGATCTAGTGTTCTCTATTTGGTCTCTTCTTGTTCTTTATATTTAAAGACTTTCTTTACCGCAATTAAGATCACCCTAATACAACACCGCTTTTTTCGCGCATTTTTCGCGAAAGTTGCTAATCTGCGAATAGCCAAAAAAATACAACTCTTTGAAAAAATTGTCGTTTTTATCGAGCGGGTGAATTCACCCTTCCGCCCGGCCACGCGGATTTTCAACAAATGGCCCTAAGTGCCCTAGGACAGGAGGGACAAACGAATGAACGTGATTTCCCCTGTGTCCAGCGCGCCTTGCGCCTTCAAGGGCTGCCGGGGCTTCTTTTATCCCGGCATGGCGGATACCGGCGTCGTGCTCTGCCCGCCGTGGGGGCTCGAGGAGCTTGCGACACGGGCGGCATGGCAGCGGCTCGCCGAGGCGATCGCCGCCGCTGGCTATCCCTGTCTGCGCTTCGATTATCCCGGCACCGGCGCCTCTCTCGGAAGCATGACGAGCATTGCGGATGTCGCGCAATGGACCCAGGCAGCAGGCGCGGCCGCGGGTTTTCTCCGCGCTTACAGCGGCGTGAAGCAGTTTGTCTTCATCGGCCAGTCCCTCGGCGCGGCCGTGGCGATGGAGGCCACCGCCCAGCGCCTCGATGTCGCAAGCCTGATTTTGATCGCGCCCGCGGCAAACGGCGCCGCCTACGCCCGCGGCCTCTTGGCCTTAGCCGAAAATGCACGCGAAAGCATGGGCCTCGACCTCTCCGGCTATTCCCTTTCCGCGCCAATGCTCGAAAGCCTCGAGCGGCTCGATCCCCTGAAAAGCGGAACGGGCGGCTTGAAGAACGCGGTGGTCTTCGACCGGGCGGATCGCAAAGCCGGCGCGAACGTCTCCGAACATTTCCGCCGGCATGGCCTGGCCTCGTCGCTGGAAATCATTCCGCCCTATCGAGGCGCGTCGCTTGGCGCGCGCGCGCTCGACGCCCTCCCCGCCGCCATCGAGTCCATCGTCGCCGCCCTGGTAAAATGCCACCCTCCGGGCGAGCGGACGAGCCTTCCTCGCTTGCCCTGCCTGCCCGCCACATTGCGCGCCGCCTCGTTCCGGGAAGAGCCCCTGCCCGCCGGGCCGGATGGGCGATTCCGGGGTCTCTTGTGCCAACCCGCCCATCCCGTCGCGACCCAGCCCGTCCTCATTCTTCTCGACGAGGGTCTGACGCCGCGCATGGGCTGGCGGCGGATGGCGGTCGATCTGACCCGCGCCCTCGCCGCATCGGGTCACGCCAGCCTGCGCCTGGACATCCAAGGCGCCGAAGGCGAAGCGCTGTCCCGCATCATCGGCCATGCCGTGGAGGTTCTGGAATCACGCGGCGCCAGCGGAATTGCCCTAGCCGCGCTCGGCCCATCCGCCGGTTTCGCCTTGGCCGCGCTAGACCGGCGGATCACCCATGTCATTGCCGTCGACGCCACAAACCTTGCGGCGGACCGCGCGGCGGATATGATTTCGGACAGCGCGTCGAGCCTGTTCGCCCTCGTCACCGGCGAAACGCTGCCCCAGCCCTCGCGCCTGCACCCCGGCGACGAGAGAACGTTGTTCTTTCAAGATCTCGCCGCCGCCGCCCAGCACCATGGCCGCCGCACGATCCGGGACCGGGCCAAGAACCTGCTCCAACAGGGGCGAGCCAGGCTAAAGGCCAGCCTTCCCGCCGCGATCCGCGCCTTGATTCTGCGCGACCCCGGACCCGCTCGCGTCAGACGCCTGTTCGCGGGCCTCGCCCAAGCCGGCACACGGGTTTCGCTCGTCTATAGTGGCGAACCCGCTTCTCTTCGCGAACTCGCGAGCTATTTCGGCCGCTTAGGCCGCAGACTTGATTCGCCTGGCTGCACCATCTGGCTGATGCCGGGCGACAGCCAGAACCCCACGGCGCCGGAGGCCGCCTCTTGGCTGCTGGATCATTTCATCGATATCGCGCACGAGATGTCGCGGCAGCCCGCGCAAGTGGATCGCCAAGCCGCAGCTTAACGCTTCGGCTTAACTCCAGCGACGGAGCATGATAGGCAGGCGGGAATCAACCACCCCGCTTACGCCGGTTTGTATCGGCGAGTGAGCCAAACCGGGCCTTGCCGATGATCAATGTGACTTTCCCCGATGGCGCCTCGCGCCAGTTCGAAGACGGCGTTTCCGGCGCCAATATCGCAAAAAGCATCTCCCCCTCGCTCCTTAAACGCACGGTCGCCATGATGCGCAACGGCGTGTTGAGCGACCTCTCCGATCCGGTCGACAGCGACGTCGCTCTCGAATTCGTCTCGCGCGACGATCCCCGCGCGCTCGAACTAATCCGCCACGATGCCGCCCATGTGCTGGCCGAAGCGGTGCAGACGCTCTACCCCGGCACGCAAGTCACCATCGGCCCGGTCATCGAGAATGGCTTCTATTACGATTTCTACCGCGCCGAGCCGTTCACGCCCGAAGATTTCACCGCCATCGAAAAGAAGATGCGCGAGATCATCGCCAAGGACGCGCCCTTCACCAAGGAATATTGGACGCGCGATCAGGCCAAGGATTGGTTCGAGAAAACCGGCGAGGCCTTCAAGATCGAACTCGTGGACATGATCCCGGCGGATCAAGAGCTTAAAATTTATAAGCAAGGCAGCTGGCTCGATCTCTGCCGCGGGCCGCATATGACCTCCACCGGCAAAGTCGGCCAGGCCTTTAAACTCATGAAGGTGGCGGGCGCCTATTGGCGCGGCGATTCCACGCGGCCGATGCTCCAGCGCATCTATGCCACCGCTTTCGCCAAGCAAGAGGATCTCGACGCCTATCTCAAGCAGCTCGAGGAGGCCGAGCGGCGCGACCACCGGCGCCTCGGCCGCGAAATGGATCTCTTCCATTTCCAGGAAGAAGGCCCCGGCACGGTGTTTTGGCACCCCAAGGGCTGGACCCTGTTCCAGACGCTGATTTCCTACATGCGCCGCCGCCAGGAAGAGGCCGGCTATATCGAGGTCAACACGCCGCAAATTCTCGACCGCGCCTTGTGGGAAACCTCCGGCCATTGGCAGACCTATCGCGAAAACATGTTCATCACGACGACCGAGGACGACCGCGTCTTCGCACTCAAGCCGATGAACTGCCCCGGCCATGTCCAGATCTTCAAGAACGGTTTGAAGTCCTACCGCGATCTCCCTCTCAAGATTGCGGAATTTGGCATCGTGCACCGCTACGAACCCTCAGGCGCGATCCACGGCATCATGCGCGTGCGCGCCTTCACGCAGGACGATGCGCATATTTTCTGCACCGAAGACCAGATCATGGAAGAAGCGTTGAAGATCAACACCATGATCCTCTCGATCTATAAGGATTTCGGCTTCGAGGACATTGTCGTCAAACTCTCGACGCGGCCGGAAAAACACGTCGGCTCGGACGAGGCCTGGGAAAAGGCCGAAGCCGCGCTTGGCCGCGTGCTGGAGGAAATCGGCCTAAGTGGGTTGAAAACCGGCATCAATCCCGGCGAAGGCGCGTTCTACGGCCCCAAACTCGAATATACCTTGCGCGACGCCATCGGCCGGGAATGGCAATGCGGCACGACGCAGGTCGATTTCAACCTGCCCGGCCGCTTCGGCGCCTTCTACATCGGTCCCGACAGCGACAAACTGACGCCGGTGATGATCCACCGCGCCATGTTCGGCTCGCTGGAGCGTTTCACCGGCATCCTCATCGAGAATTTCGCCGGCCATCTGCCGTTGTGGCTCTCGCCGCTGCAAGCCGTTGTCGCGACGATCACGTCGGATGGCGACGAATACGCCTATGAAGTGATGGCGCTCGCCCGCAAGGCCGGGCTCCGCGTCGAAGGCGATCTGCGCAACGAGAAGATCAACTACAAGGTGCGCGAGCACTCGCTGGCCAAAGTGCCGGTCATGCTGGTCGTCGGGCGGAAAGAAGCGGCCGAACGCACGGTCTCGATCCGGCGGCTCGGCTCGCAGGCGCAGACGATGATGGGGCTGGAGGATGCGTTGGCGGCGCTGAAGGCCGAAGCGACAGCGCCGGATTTGCGGGGGTGAGAGATCACCCCAATAGTTTAGCGTCCTTGCGAGCGCAGCGAAGCAATCCATCTACGCGCATGGGGCCGGCATGGATTGCTTCGCTGCGCTCGCAATGATGGAAAAGATTGAGGGTATCCTTACGGTGCCGAAATTTTCGGGAATATGAACAAACCCTGCTCGCTGCCTCGAAAAGGCTTCGCCGACCATGTCCCCCACCTCCGTCCTCCTCGTCATCGACGTCCAGAACGACTTCCTCCCCGGCGGGGCGCTGGCGGTGCCGGACGGGGATGGCGTCATCGCGCCCATCCTGGCTCTGGCGGAAAGATTCGAGCATGTGATCCTGACGCAGGATTGGCATCCCGCCGGGCATGTCTCTTTTGCCTCGTCCCACCCCGGCAAGCGGCCTTTCGAGACCATCACCCTGCCCGATGGCCGGACCCAAGTGCTCTGGCCGGACCATTGCGTGCAAGGAAGCCACGGCGCCGAACTCGCTGGCGCGTTAAAGATCCCCAAGGCGGAGATGATCCTCCGCAAGGGGTTCCGGAGCCATATCGACAGCTATTCCGCCTTCGCCGAGGCCGATGGGGCGACGCCCACCGGGCTTACCGGCTATCTCCGCGAGCGCGGCTTCACCCGCGTTTTTCTGACCGGTCTCGCGTTGGATTTTTGCGTGAGCTGGAGCGCGCTCGACGCGAAGCGCGCCGGGTTCGAGACCTTCGTGATCCCGGAAGCCGCGCGGTCCATCGATACCGGTGGCTCGCTCGAAGCCGCCATAGCCGCCATGTACAAAGCCGGCGTGCATTTGGCCGATGGCTTGTTGGCCCAGGCTTGAGAACCCCCGCGTGACCCCGGCCCAGAATCGTCCTAAATAAAACCCTGGTTCGATTCGGGTCCGCGCGCGAGGGTGAGGGATGGCGGCGGTTTTAAACGTGAAGCTCGATCATCCGGCGCTGGCGCCTCGGGGCCAAGCGGCGTCCTTGCTCGTGGGAACGTCGGGTTGGACCATTCCGGCCCGCCATGCCTACGACATGCCCTTCGAGGGCACCCATCTCGAGCGTTATGCCCAGCGGTTTCCCGCCGTCGAGATCACCTCCTCCTTCTACCGCTCGCATAGCCCCGAAGCCTATGCGCTTTGGGCGCGCAGCGTGCCGCCGAGTTTCCGGTTCGCCGTCAAACTGCCGCGCGCGATCAGCCACGAGGCCGGCCTCAGGGGATGCGAGGCGCTGGTCCGCCGGTTCGCCGGCGAGGTGGCGGGCCTGGGCGAAAACTTCGGCGCCTTACTGATCCAGCTTCCGCCCAGCCTGGAGCACGACGCCAAAATCGTCGAGGATTTCTTCGTCGCCCTGCCCCGCTATATCAAGGCGCCGGTGGTCTGCGAGCCGCGTCATCCCAGCTGGTTCACGCCGGAGGCCGAAGCGCGGCTGCGCGCGCTTCAAGTGGCCCGCGCGGCAGCCGATCCCGCCCCGGCCGAGGGCGCCAGCGAACCCGGCGGCTGGAGCGGCCTCGTCTATTACCGCTTGCACGGCAGCCCCCGGAAATATTACTCGGATTACGACGCCGCCGCGCTTTCCGCGCTGCAGGCGAAACTCAAGGTCGGCGTGGCGCGCGGCGTCCCCACCTGGTGCATCTTCGACAATACCGCCGCCTATGCCGCCATGGGCAATGCTTTGACGATTTTAGATGCCGGACGATCTTAGAAACCTGGCGGTAACCGCGCCCGGCGCTTCATGAGGACGCCCCAGCCTGGCGGCGCCAGTCCGCGGGACCGGAGAAGGCCATCGTCCATGATTTCCGCGCCATGCCGGCAAAACCCGGGTAATGTTCCGGCGGCAAGACACGCCACGGCCGCCTTGACGGAGACGAGGGATGACTGACCGCGCCGGCTCACGCAAAGCCGAGGCCGCCACGCCGCTCGACGCGAAAGTCTATCGCGACGCCATGGCCCGGCTTGGCGCCGCCGTCCACATCGTCACGACCGATGGGCCCGGCGGACGCGCGGGTTTCACGGCCTCGGCGGTTTGCAGCGTGACCGATCAACCGCCGACCCTCCTGGTGTGCCTCAACCGGTCGACCTCGGTTCACAAGGCCTTTGCGAAAAACCGGATCATTTGCGTCAATACGCTCGCTATCGAGCACGAGGCCTTGTCGACCCTCTTTGGCGGCGGCGGGACGACAATGGACGAACGCTTCGCGGCCGCCACATGGAGCACACTGTCGTCGGGTGCCCCCGTGCTCGACGGCGCCTTGCTCTCCTTCGATTGCCGCGTCGCGGAATCAATCGCGCAAGGGACGCACGAGGTCTTCTTTTGCGAGGTCCTCGCCATCAAGACCACGGATAAAGCCTCCGGCCTCTTCTATTTCGACCGCCGCTACCGCGTGCTCGAGGCCTGATGCTCCGGCTCGAGGGTCCGGCATCTTCCAGGGACGGAACGGCCCAAACTACGGATGTTCATTCCGTCAAGACATGGCTAAGCCTGGAAACAGCGAAGCGCGAGCTTCAACGATTCGTGGAATCAACAACCTAAGGCAACATGATCCCTAAATTGGCGTTCAATCTCGATCACTCCGCCAGGGACGCGACTTGTGGCTCCCGCGGCAAACCCATGCAATGTGCGGCATAGCGGCGGCGATTAACTGGGAAGGCGCCGGAGCTATTGTCCAGCAGCTCATCGGCGGCCTCGTCCATCGTGGCGACGTCAGCGATCCCATCGTCGCGATAGCTCCCAACACAGCCATGGCCACGCGCCGTCTGCGGATCGTCGATGGCGCGCATGCCGTCCAGCCGCAAATTTCATGGGATGGCCGCCTCTTAGTGTGCCTCAACGGCGAGATTTACAATCACGCCGCGCTCCGGCGGGAACTTGAAGCGGAGGGGGCCAAATTCAAGACGGAATCCGACACCGAAGTGCTCGCAACAGCTTTGAGCCATTGGGGTCCAAAGGCTCTCACGCGCCTCAACGGCATGTACGCTTTCGTTGCGATCGATACGGGAACCGGGCAGTTTCTCGCCGCCCGGGATCCCTTTGGCGTCAAGCCGCTGTACCTCATTCAATCCGGCGCCGGGTTTCTATTTTGCTCGGAGATCCGGCCGTTACTCTCGGCAGCCGAAAAGGGCGAGATCCTGCTATTGCCGCCGGGACATTTGCTCACGCAGAGCAAATGCGCCCGGTTCAAGTCCTTCGAGGTCGACCCGGCCCAAGCGACGGCGTCGAGCGATCCGGCCAGGCTCGACCATTTGCTGGCAAGCGCGGTGCAAAGCCGTATTCCGCCCGATCTCCCATTCGCCGTCATGTTCAGCGGCGGAATCGACAGCACTTTAGTGGCGCATTATGCCCGCCAGGTCCGGCCAGAGGCGCCCGGCTATTTCCTCGGCGGCCCCGGCGCACCCGATTATGAGCATGCCGCCCGTTATGCCGGCATGACCGGCCTCGATCTTCGCAGCGTTCCCCTCGACGGCGCAGGCCTCGATACCCCCGCTCTCATTCGCGAGATCGTGACGGTGACAGAATCCTTCGAGCCGGAGGTGATTCGCGGCAGTCTGTGCACCTATCTCTTATCCCAGCGTATTCACCAAGACGGTTACCGGGTGGCACTCTGTGGCGAAGGCGCGGATGAATTATTCGCGGGCTACGTCCCGCTCGAACTGGCATTCGCCGATAGCAATGTGGCTGGCATCTTCGTGCGCAATCAGCACCTTGGCACCATAAACAAAACCTGCCTGCAAAGAAACGACCGCTGCGGAATGCGCTTTCAACTCGAGTTGCGCGAGCCTTTTTTCGATCCCCTGGTCGTGGATTATGCGCTTGGCCTGGATTCCGCGGCGCTTGTCGAGGACGTAAACGGCCAAGCCAGGGGCAAAGCGCCGTTGCGCGCGCTCTATGATTTATACCCCAACAGTCTTCCAAGCTCCATCCGCGACCGGCGGAAGGTCCCGATGAATGAGGGATGTGGTTTCGACGGAACGCAAGGCAACGGGCCGTGGATCGATTTCGCGGAACAGACAATAGAGGATCGCGAATTCGCCGAAGGACAAAAGCGCTTCGCGCGCTTCGACATTCGCACCAAGGAAGAGTTCCTCTATCTGGATGCGCTGGCCGTCACAATGGATGTCTCGCGCGTGCCCCACCTGACCGCCCGCGCCCGTCTGATGTTTCCAGACGTGAAAAATAGCGAAACGTTGCGGCCCTTCGTCATCCCGAGATTTTGAAAACGGCCAAGAATAAGCGAGAGGTCACGTTAGGGAAGATCACCGCATGGGCCGCAACTTCCTCGCGGGTTCCGGCGGCGATGCCACAAACGCCGTCCTCGCCGCCATTGACTACAATTTCCGCCGCCTCCTGGCCTGCGTGGCCTTTTTGTGGGCCGCAATCTGGATTGCGCTTACCGCTCAAAAAGATTCAGAGCCGCGCCAAGCAACCGCCTAAATCGATTTGTTCACGGGTGACTCAATAGATCGGGCCGTGACCTCCGCGCCGATCGGCGTCTACGCATGGTCCACGTCTGCGCGCCATCGGTAACGATGATTCCGCCAATTGTGTCCGGCGCATTCACTGCGTCTGACGTTTTTCGAGATCGAGGATCAGCAAGTGAAGCTGTTCGTCCGTGGGATCGAGCGCGCTGAGTTGGCGCGCGTGCAAAAGCGCAGTCCCCAGATCGCCCGTGTCATACGCGATCGAGACGAGAGCGCGTAGGACGTCCCGGTCCGCCGGGTGACGCTCGAGCGTCTGTTCGAGCCGCTTCATGGCTTCATCTTGCGCCCCCGTCGATTTCAGCGCGATCGCATAGACATAGGCATAACGCGCGTTATCAGGGGCAAGGTCACTCGCTTGCCGCAGCTGAACCAATGCCTCGGAATAATTCTTCTGACGCACCAGGAGCAGGCCGAGCGAATGCCGCACATCGGCGTTGCCGGGCTCCAGCTCCATCGCCTTGCGCATGAGGGCGGCACCTTCCTGGTCCTTGCCGCGCATCCGGTCGAGATCGGCAAGGTTGACGAGGGCCGGCACGAAGACTGGGTCAAGGCGCAAAGCCGTCTGATATTGCGCTTCGGCCTCGGTCCCGTGCCGCAGCCTTGTCTCCAACAGGCCGAGATCAAGATGCGCTTCCGGCCGGTCGGCGTCGACAGTCTCGGCCACGACGAGCTCGAGATAGGCGGCGGCGAACGCGGTCTGCTGCTGCGGCGTCATCGGCCTCAGGTCCGCGCCGGCGAGTGCGCGAGCGGTCTCGATGCGAACCGCGCGGACGGGGTCGCTCAGGAGGGGAGCAGCGGCTTCCACCATCGCGGCCGGGGGCGTCGCCGGAATAGCACGCGTCGCGGCGGCGCGAACAAGAGGGCTAACGTCGGCGAGCGCCGCCTTGACCGCGGCCTCGGATTGCGGCGAGGCATAGCGCGGCAAAAGAACGAGAGCGCTGGCTCTTGCGATGGCCGGTTGGCTGGCATCGCCGATGAGTTGATCGAGCTGGTGCCGGCCATCGGCGGCACCGGTCCAACCGGCGTTCAGCGCGACGCCATAATGGCCCTGAGTCTGCCGTCCAGCCGGAAACCAATCCGCAACCGCGTGGGCCGCCCATTCCGCCGTCTTGCCGGCGTGGCACGACGTACAGGCATTCGGCACACCGGCCGCCAATGTCAGATCCGGGCGCGGAACGCGCAAACTGTGATCGCGCCGGTTGTCGACGACCATGTAGGTCTTCGCGGGCATATGGCAATTGACGCATTGCGCCCCGGCGCTTGCGGGCGCGTGATGGTGATGCGCGGCGGTATCGAACTTCGCTGGCAGATGGCATTGCGCGCAAAGGTCGTTGCCTTGCGCGCGGAGAGCCAAACCATGCGGCTCGTGGCAATCCGTGCAAATGACCCCAGCATGATACATTCGGCTCTGAACGAAGGAGCCATATTCGAAGACTTCGCCATCGATTTGCCCATCGGCATGGTAGAGGCCAGGCTCGAGCAGCGCGGGCAAGTAGGAGTCGAGAAAAGCCGCGCCAACCGGCGGATCCTTGGCGATCACTTTGCGGCGCGCATGACATCCCGCGCAAACATCGAGCTCCTGCCCATCCAGCGGCGCGGTGCGCTGTGCGATTCCCGTCTCCGGATTCATGCGCCACACCCCTTTAGCGGCGGGCGCAAGCCATGTCGTGAGGCCCATATGCCCGGCCTCGGACGACGGCGCCGGGCTCGTGCCGGCCTCGGCGCGAGCCTTGGCCCAAGCGATGTGGCGCGAGCCCGGGCCATGGCAGGCCTCACACGAGACATTCACGTCGCTCCATGACGTCGCATAAGTGTTGGCGGCGAGGTCGTAGTTCTTTTCGAGACCGGTCGAATGGCAGCTGGCGCATTGGTAGTTCCAGGTCTGGTCTCGGCCAGTCCAATGCAGCCTGTCGCCGGGGGCGATGGTCTCGTTAGGATAAAGATCAATCCAGCGCTGGCCGCCCTGTTGCTTGGGCCGGCTGTCCCAGGCGATGCCGAGGGCTTGATAACGCCCGCCTGGGAAGGCGACCAGATATTGCTGGAGCGGATAGACGCCGAACGTATAAGCGATCTCATAATCGTGCCGCGCGCCGTCCGGCCCGTCCGTGCGCACCATGAAAGCGTCGCCCGCGCGGTTGAAAGCCGTGGTGACGCCATGATGGGTCATCGTCGTGTTTGTGAAATCGCCGAGGACGTTGGCCGCCGTCGCCTTCTGCATCGCCTTGGCGTGGTGCGAGGCCGTCCAGGCATGCGTCTGCGCCGCGTGACAGCCTGCGCAAGCTTCGGCGCCGGCGAATGCGGCGTCATCCCGAGCACCGGCGGGCACCAAAAGCAGGAGCCAGCAGATGAGCGCGGCAAGCCAGGAAAAGCGCATCCACACCCCTTGAATCGAATTCATCCGGTGTCTCTTGGCGGATCGCCCTGCGGCGACCCGCTCCGTCACATCGGATCATATGACGCGATCGACGCGCCAATGCGCGGTAACGATTTTCACGGGTCCGGTTAACCAGCCCTGGCAGGGCTTCGAAGAGATATTTGCACTCTGGCTAGGGGCGAGCCGAAGATTGTAGATCGGCCTTCGACGCGCCCCATCGCATTGCAACACGCGTCGAAGGGCAGAGACTTTCTATCAATAAACCCGGCGGCGCACGACGACGGGGCGCCGATAGACGACAGGGTGGTGGACAACGACCGCGCCATGCACACCAACGCAGCCGGCGCGATAAACGCCGCGGGCGCAAACGACCGCGCCCGCTTCTTCAATCGAGGCCATCAGGCTCCCCATCACCAATAGGACGGCGAAGGCAGTTAGGATTGTGGCTTTCATAGGAATGCTCCTTTGAACATAGTGTAAGGACTAAACTATATTGCGCCGGCGCCTAAGCGAAGAGATTGTCCGGCGGTGCACTACAACCCACCCGGCTGCCCCGACAGGCACTGTCACGCCAATTTTGTTGCCGCTATTCCATTTTGCCTTTCATAGCCCTCACCCGCTCTTGGAGTTCGGCCTTGAGCGCTTCGAGATTGAAGCTCGCTCCCTTTTGCATCGGCGGGAACTCGAGGAAGGTCTGAGCGTATTCGCCAACTTTCTGTTGAAGGAAAACGAAGCGCCAGAACTCATGTATGAAGAAATCCGGCATGTAGTAGAAGGATCCCATATTACCTTTCTGGAACTGCATCCGCTCAAACGGGTCCAGTCTGAGGTTGGTCAGTATGGGGATGTCGAGATGAACAGTTCCCCCGACCCAGCCGTCGGGTTGATCGATCAATCTGAACTTCCAATCGTCGATACGCACCGCGCCGAGAGTTCCCTCGGCGAAGTAGAAGATCTCATGCCGGTTGGATGGCCCTTTGCCCGTCAATAAGTTCGTCTGATCGTAGCCGTCGAGATGAACCTTGTAGGTGACATCCCCAAGCTGCTTGCCCTTCAGCAATTCCTCCTTGATGTCCGGATCGCCGGCGATGGCGACCAGAGTCGGGAAGAAGTCCAGGCCCGACATGATGCCATTCTCGACCTTGCCGGCCGGAATGTGGCCCGGCCAGCGGACGATCATCGGCACGCGCATGCCGCCTTCCATGATCGTTCCCTTGCCGGCGGCGAAGGGCGTGTTGCCGCCGTCCGGCCAAGTGAAATTCTCGGTGCCGTTGTCGGTCGTGAACACGACGATCGTATTGTCGTCGAGCCCCTCGGCCTTGAGTTTGGCCATCAAGCCGCCGGCGACGTCGTCGAGCTGGGACATCACGCCTTCTTCCAGATACCATTGGTTTTCGCCGGTCAGCTTCGCTTGATATTTCGGCGACAGGTGCGAGATGATATGCGCGCGGGTCGGATTGACCCACATGAAGAACGGCTTACCTGCGGCCTTGGCCTTGTCGATGAACTTCACGGAATAATCGAGAATATCCTCGTCGACCGTCTCCATGTTATGTTTGATACCCGGCATAGGGTGCGGCGGCAGCGGCCCTTCGTCCTCGATCCGCTGCTTGCCGATCTTGCCCCAACGCGGCTGTTCCGCCGGATCGTCGGTCGTGGTGGCAAAGCTGTGGATCAAGTTGCGCGGTCCGACCACATCCTTCAATTCCGCCGGATAGGAGTGCCAGAACGGGTCCTCCATCGCATCGAGGTGATAGAGATAGCCGAAGAACTCATCGAACCCATGCAAGGTCGGTAAATAGCGGTTCAAGTCGCCCAAATGGTTCTTGCCAAACTGGCCGGTGACGTAACCCATCGTCTTCAGCGTCGTTGCGATCGTGGGGGCCTCGTCGGGAATGCCAATCTTGGCGCCGGCCTGACCGACCGTGGTGAGACCGGTGCGGATCGGGAGTTCACCAGTGATGAAATTGGCGCGGCCGGCGGTGCAGCTTGGCTCCGCGTAATAATCGGTGAATCGCATGCCCTCGGCTGCGATCTTGTCGAGGTTCGGCGTCGTCGAATACATGAGGCCCTGGTGATAAGCCCCGACGTTGGACCAGCCGATATCGTCACCCATGATGACGATGATGTTTGGTTTTTGCTGTTGCTGTGCCGTCGCCGTGCCGCTCGCCATCGCGCTTCCCAATGCGAACGTCAGCAATGCGCCGCCGAGAACTTTGGTTCGATGCTTCATGTTGGACCCCAATGTTGGGGCCATCCGGACTGCATTACCTCCAGCGCCTACCTATCCGGTGGCCGCGTATTCCGCGTTTTTGCCAAAACATGCGATCGGTCTTCGGAGACGAAAAACACGGTTCCGCGACGCGCAAACTTAGATCGTCCGCATTGGCCAGGATCAACGCGCAAACTGGCGGAAACGTTGCCGCCCAGTGCCGTGAAATCTGAGACGGCGGTGAGACATCCCATGTTTGACGACATATTTGACGCAACGGCATTCGACAAACCAGTGTCATAACGCATCTGGTTGACTGACAATCGTTGACGGATCGCGCCGCGTCGCCCTCACTGATTTGCCTCGAACACTAGCCATTGAGCGTCAATGCTACATCCGTTGGATATAGGCACAAATGATGAGAGAGCTTTGAGGACGACTTTATGGCACCCTAAGTGAGCATCTGGACCATCGGCCGTTTAGCTCTCCCGGAATTCGTTTGATCCGCCCGATCATTGTTGGATTATCGCGAATGAGAGCGATAGTGAGGACCGGGCATCGTAAACTTGGCCGAAGCGTTCCAATTGTATGCCGGCTCGCCGGGTACTGGTTTCTCGCCGCGCTTGCAATGCTCCGGCGGCTGCCACAGCACAAGAAGACGCGATTGCTCCCGCCGCCGCCGCGAACCACGGCTTCGCGGCATCAACCCCTGCGCCACTCCGCAATGTAGCGAATAGCCTTCGCTTGCCTTATTGTCTTGCCTTCGCAGGAGCGGCTTTATGAGTGTCGTCGAATCAGACCTGGTGATTTCCAAACCGAAGCCGTTCGAGGAGTTCGCGTCCTCGCTTCGCGCGCAATCCGATCTTCGCACGGCGATCACGGCGCATTACCGGGCTCCGGAACAGCAAAGGGTGGCGGCACTGGCCGCCGAAGCCACCGTTTCAAGAGAAACGACGCAACACACCCAGGCGACCGCCCGCGTTCTCATCGAGGCGCTACGCGCGAAAGGGACGCGCGGCGCCTTGGACGGACTAGTCCGGGAATACGACCTCTCCAGCCAGGAGGGCGTCGCGCTCATGTGTCTGGCGGAGGCGCTACTGCGCATTCCGGATCATGCCACGCGCGACGCCCTGATCCGGGACAAGATCAGCACCGGCGATTGGCGCGGCCATCTTGGCCATTCGCCCTCGCTGTTCGTCAACGCCGCGACCTGGGGGCTGGCCGTCACGAGCAAGCTGACGGGCACCGCGAACGAGGCTGGCCTCGGCGCGGCGCTCTCCCGCTTGATCGCCCGTGGTGGCGAGCCGGTCATCCGCAAAGGCGTCGATATGGCCATGCGCATGATGGGCGAGAAATTCGTCACCGGCCGGACTATTACCGAGGCTCTCGCCAACGCCCGGCGGTTCGAGACGAAGGGCTTCCGTTATTCCTACGACATGCTGGGCGAGGCCGCGGCCACGGCTGAGGATGCCGGGCGCTATTTCCGGGACTACGAGATCGCGATTCACGCGATTGGCCGGGCGTCCGCCGGGCGCGGCATCTATGAAGGGCCGGGCATCTCCGTCAAGCTTTCGGCGCTGCACCCCCGCTATGTCAGGCCGCAGCGGGACCGCGTGATGCGCGAACTGCTTCTGCGGCTGAAGGCGCTCGCCCGGCTCGCCCGGCAATACGACATCGGGCTGAACATCGATGCCGAAGAGGCAGACCGGTTGGAGCTGTCGCTGGACCTTCTGGAAGAGCTTTGCTTCGATCCCGGCTTGGCGGGGTGGAACGGCATCGGCCTCGCAGTGCAAGCCTACCAGAAGCGAGCACCCTTCGTACTGGATTGGATCATCGGCCTCGGCCGGCGCAGCGGTCACCGTCTGATGATCCGCCTGGTCAAGGGCGCCTATTGGGACAGCGAGATCAAGCGGGCCCAGGTCGACGGGCTCGAGGGCTTCCCGGTCTTCACCCGCAAAATCCACACGGACGTTTCCTATTTGGCCTGCGCGCGCAAACTGCTGGCGGTGGCGGATGCCGTCTTCCCGCAATTCGCCACCCACAACGCCCACACCCTGGCAGCGGTCCACAGCATGGCAGGACCCCACTTCCACACCGGACAATACGAGTTCCAATGCCTGCATGGCATGGGCGAACCGCTCTACGAAGAGGTGGTTGGCCAAACCAAGCTGAACCGGCCGTGCCGCATCTACGCGCCCGTCGGCACGCACGAAACACTCCTCGCCTACCTCGTGAGGCGCTTGCTGGAGAACGGGGCCAACTCGTCCTTCGTGAACCGGATCCAGGATCCGGCGGTGACTGTCGAGGAACTGGCGGCGGATCCGGTCGCGCGGGTCGTGGCGAACCAGCGGCCCGGCGCGCCGCACGAGCGCATCGTTCACCCCCGCGATCTCTTCGCGCCAAGACGGCGCAACTCCGCAGGGCTCGATCTCGGCAACGAGCAAACCTTGGCCATGCTCGCGTCCGTGCTGCGGGACAGCGCCTCGCTTGATTGGCGGGCTGCTCCGTCCGGCGGGACCGGCGCTCCAGCGCAGGAGATTCGCAATCCCGCCGACCGCCGCGACATTGTGGGCCGCGTCGTCGAGGCGACGCCTGGGCAGCTCGACACCGCCTTGGCCCTCGCGGCCGGGGCAGCGGCGGGCTGGCAGGCGACGCTCCCGGCTGACCGGGCTGCCTGCCTGCTGCGCGCCGCGGACCTGCTGGAAGCCCGCATGCCGGTACTGCTGGGGTTGATCGTCCGCGAGGCGGGCAAGTCCCTGCCCAACGCCATTGCCGAGGTGCGCGAGGCCGTGGATTTCCTGCGTTATTACGGAACCGAAGTGGCAAGCGGATTCGATAACACCACCCATGTGTCACTGGGGGCGGTGACCTGCATATCGCCGTGGAACTTCCCGCTCGCCATCTTTACCGGCCAGGTGGCGGCGGCGCTGGCAGCGGGCAACACAGTGCTGGCTAAACCAGCGGAGGAAACGCCACTCGTCGCGGCCCAGGCCGTTGCTCTATTGCACGAGGCCGGCATCCCGCAAGACGTCCTGCATCTCTTGCCCGGCCAGGGCAGCGTGGGAGCCCGTCTGGTGGCCGATCCCCGCACGCGCGGCGTGGTCTTCACCGGGTCCACGGAGGTCGCCCGCCTCATCCAAAGGGAACTAGCCGGGCGGCTCAATCCAGATGGCAATCCCGTCCCGCTAATTGCCGAGACAGGCGGCCAGAATGCCCTCGTGGTGGATTCTTCGGCATTGGCGGAACAAGTGGTGGCCGACGTGCTGACCTCAGCCTTTGACAGCGCTGGGCAGCGCTGCTCCGCCCTGCGGATCCTGTGCCTGCAGGAGGACATAGCCGAACGCACGCTCACAATGTTGCGCGGCGCGCTCGCCGAACTAGCGACCGGCAACCCGGACCGCTTGTCCACGGACGTCGGTCCGGTGATCACCGCGCAGGCACGGGACGCCATCGAGGCGCATATCCGGGCGATGCGCGAGCGCGGCTTTCCCGTTCACCAGATGCCGCTGCCGGAATCTTGCAGCAACGGCACTTTCGTCGCCCCCGCCATCATTGAACTCCCTAGCCTTGCCGCGCTCGAACGGGAGGTGTTTGGACCGGTCCTGCACGTGCTGCGCTACCGCCGTGACCGCTTGGACGCGTTGCTGGCCGATATCAACGCGACGGGCTACGGGCTGACCTTTGGCGTCCACTCCCGCATCGACGAAACCATCGCTCAGGTTACCGCCCAAGCCAATGCCGGCAACATCTATGTCAACCGCAACCTGATTGGCGCCGTCGTGGGCGTGCAGCCCTTCGGTGGCCGCGGTTTGTCCGGCACAGGCCCCAAGGCGGGAGGTCCGCTCTACCTGCGGCGTCTCCTCGCGACACGCCCGGCCGAAACCGGGTTGGTCTCAAACCAGATCCCTGAGGCGGCGCGCCTATGGGCGGACTGGCTTGTTCAAACCGGCCAGAAGGACGCGGCGGCCCGCTTGGCGCCGGAGCTTGCCGACACGCCCGTCGGCGTCGAGATCGAGCTGCCGGGACCTGCTGGCGAGCGCAACATGTATAGCACCGAGGCTCGAGGCGTCCTGCTTTGTGTCGCGTCAAACCAAGACGAACTGCTTCATCAGATTGGCGTGGCGCTTGCGACCGGAAACCGCGCGCTGATTCCCGTCCGTGCCCTTGTGGGCCTGCCCCCAGTGCCGGCGCCGTTATCCAAATGGGTCATGGAGACATCCAATCCTGACGGAGACGAGTTCGCCGCGGTGTTGTTCCACGGAAGTCCCCGCGACCTCCAAATCTTGAACCGAAAGATCGCGGACAGGACCGGCCCGATCGTGCAGATCCACATCGCCCAGCCAAGCGGGTGCTACCCGCTCGAGTGGCTCGTGCAGGAACGTTCCGTCAGCACGAACACGGCCGCCGCGGGTGGCAACGCGAACCTCTTGATGATCGGATAAATGTCGCGGCAATCGACTGCGAAAACCACCTTGCCGCCCCAAATTGGAGCCGCATTACGCGTTGATCCGTGCCCTGGCGGCCGAGACGCCGGACATGACGATTGACGAATTGAAATTGCGGCTGGCCGGCGAAGGGATCGCGACCGGCCGGTCGATCATGGACGCCGCCGGATGGACCCCGGATGCCGTGACAAAAAATACCGGGGGCGGGGACACGGTTGAAGGAGGCGCCGAAAGGCAAGACACCTCTTGCCATTTTGCGCGAACTGAAAAAGACCATCCCCACAACGAACCGCACGGGAACGGAAGCTTGGCCGGCCGGCGAGAAAGCGGAAAGCCTCGTAGAATCATATGGTTAAGTGGAGCGGGCGAAGGGAATCGAACCCTCGTATGAAGCTTGGGAAGCTTCCGTTCTGCCATTGAACTACGCCCGCGCGAATTCACCCTAGCGTGGCCGGCGCGCGCTGACAATCTCGCACACCGGCTTCTCCACGAGAACTAACTCTCGTGATGACCGGTTTGCGCGGTTTTGTGGATAAGGCGGCCCTGATATTCCATCAAGGATGCGCCAAGATCGAGCGTATTGTCCACGAATTCGTGCCAAATCGACATGGCCGTCGGGGAGCGTGACACGAGATGGCCGGTCACCTCGCTCATTTCGAACTGGAGCTCGGCCTCGAACTTCTTGGCAAGCCGCAACATCGCCTGATTATTCCGCAAACAAACGATCGTCAGCGTGCCAATGCTGCGATTGCGCGCGGCCAAGACGATATAGTTCATCAATTGCGTGCCAATGCCAGACCGGCGCCAGGGAAGCTCGACACTGAAAGCCGCCTCGCCGTCGCGATGGTTGGGGTGATCCTTCGAGGGGTACATGCGAAGCTCTCCAGCACCGCGGATCACGCCGTCCTCGAAATACCCATAGGTCAACGCGCCCGGCGCGAAACACAATTCGGCATAATTCTCGAGATATTCGTCGGAAACTTGAAGGCCGAACCGATCGTGGCGCGTCTCGGGGTCAAGCCGCAGGAGATGTTCCCTAAAAAGCGGAAGATCCGGCCCATACAGCCGCCGGACATGGTGCGTATGATTTTCAGTCTGAGACACGTCGAATACTCCTAATCTGCCTCCCCGATTCGTTTTTTTTGGCTGCTCCTATATATTGTGCAATGCAACAAAAATGCAAGCCGCCGCATAATTTAACTCACCTAACGGGAGGTGGAACGTATAAATAACATCTTGTTTTTAATATAAAATAAACGGAATTGGATCCGCTGCCGGCCAAGCTGCCGTGGGCTGAGTCCGACCAGGAGACTAGGCTCTAAAAAGCCCGGAAATGCTTGGAAAGTTTCAGGCCCTGGCCCTGATAATTCGATGCTCCACCTTCACCATAGAGCAAGCGAGGCGCGGAGGCCATCTTTTCATAGACCAGCCGCCCGATCACTTGCCCGTCTTCCAAGATGAAGGGCACTTCATGGCTGCGCACTTCCAACACCGCGCGGGCACCGGGCTGGCCCTCCGGCGTCGAGCCGAAACCGGGATCGAAAAAGCCGGCGTAATGCACCCGGAACTCACCCATGGCCGGGTCGATCGGAACCATTTCGGCGGCGAGTTCGGGGGGGATATGAAGTCGCTCATGCGAAGCCAAGATGTAGAATTCACCGGGATCGAGGATCAGCCGGCCGTCGCGGCGCGCCTGGATCGGCTCCCAAAATTCACGCGGGTCATAGGCGCCCACGCGATCGACGTCGACGGGATCCGTATGCTTTTGCGCCTTGAAGCCGATGATCTCGCCAATCGTCGCCGCGCTGAGGGCCACACGCAAGATCAAGCCACCGCGCAGGTTGAGATCGCCATCCACCAGAGGCATCTGGCCGTGCGAACGCGACAGCGCCCGGTCGTCGATCCCCTGGGCCGTCCCGGCGTCGTCCGGCGCCCAGCGGCGGAAGCGAATCTGATTGAGCTTCGAGCCCTCGTGAACACGCACGCTGAAACTGCGCGGCGAGACCTCGGCGTAGAGCCTGCCGGTGTAGCCGCGCGCCACGTGATCGAAGACCTCGCTCCCATCGGTGATGAGGCGGGTAAAAATATCGAGCCGGCCCGTCGAGCTCTTGGGATTCGCCGCCGCCGAGAGCGAGGCCGGCAGATCGAGGGATTCCAGCAAAGGCACGACATAGACGCAGCCGCGCTCCAAGACCGCGCCGCCGCCGGAGAGATCGACCGTATCGGAGGTCAAGGCCTCGAGCCGGCTCGCGACGTCGCGATCCCGCCCGGTCAGGAAGCTCGCCCGCACCCGGTAGGCTTTCGCGCCGAGCCGCAAATCGAGACTAGCCGGCTGGATTTGCGCCGCTTCGATCACGTGATCGCCGGATATGACCCGCCGCGCAATCAAGGCCTCGATTTCCTCGCGCGGCAATAAACCCGGCGAGCCGCCGTCCTGGCCAGTTTGCCCCTGAGTTTCCCCGCGCTTCTCGCGTCCTGTCACTGTCATACCAGCACTTCACAATTCACGGGGCTTCACCGCGGCCCTGCCTACAAGAGAACCCTATCGCACATCTGAAATCACGCGGCGAGAGCCTGACGAGCTTGCATGCGGGGTTGCCGCGCGTTTAGGACTAAAGAAGTTTCCGGCTCATTGGGAACTCGCGCCCAACGGGATGCCGGAGGCGGGCGTTGGAAAGATGGGATTTCGAGATGACACAGTCAAAGGTCCAGGGCTTGCGGCCCGCCACCCAGCTCGTTCACGGCGGGACGATGCGCTCCGCCTTCGGCGAATTGTCCGAGGCGCTCTTCCTGACCCAGGGCTATGTCTATGAATCGATGGAAGTCGCGGAGGCGCGCTTCAAGGGCCAGACGCCGGGCTTCATCTATTCCCGCTACTCCAATCCAACCGTTGCCATGTTCGAGGAGCGCATGGCGCTGCTCGAAGGCGCGGAAGCCGCGCGCGCCACGGCCAGCGGCATGGCCGCCGTGACAGCTTCCGTCATGGGGCAAGTCCGCACCGGCGATCATGTCGTGTCCGCCCGGGCGCTGTTTGGCTCATGCCTGTATATCATCGAGGATCTTCTGCCGCGCTTTGGCGTCGAGACCACTCTGGTCGACGGCGGCGATCTCGATCAATGGCGGGCGGCGATACGGCCCAACACGAAGGTCTGTTTTCTGGAATCGCCCACCAATCCCGGCCTGGAAGTCTACGATATCCAGGCGATCGCGGACATCGCCCATGCCGGCGGCGCCACGCTCGTGGTCGACAATGTGTTCGCCACGCCGATGCTGCAACGGCCGCTCGAACTCGGCGCCGATATCGTCGTCTATTCCGCGACCAAGCATGTCGATGGCCACGGCCGCTGTCTCGGCGGCGTCATCTTGACCAGCCAAGCCTTGATCGACCAGCATTTTCACAATTACCTCAGGCAGACCGGCCCTGCTCTCTCGCCCTTCAATGCCTGGGTGCTGTTGAAGTCGCTGGAGAGCCTGCCCGTGCGCGTGGCGCATCAGGTCCGTAGCGCCGGCGCGATAGCGGATTTTCTGGCCACGCAGCCCGGCGTGGAACGGGTGATCTATCCCGGCCGAGCCGATCACCCCCAAGCCGATTTGATCAAGCGGCAAATGAAGGGGGGCTCGACGCTGGTGAGCTTCGACCTGGCGGGCGGCAAGGCCGGCGCGTTCCGCTTCGCAAATGCGCTGTCGATCATCACGATTTCCAACAATCTCGGCGATGCCAAAAGCATCATCACGCATCCCGCGACGACGACGCATCAACGCCTGACCCCCGAGGCCCGCGCGGCCATGGGGATCACCGAAGGCATGCTCCGGCTCTCCGTCGGGCTCGAGGACCCGCAAGACCTGATCGAAGATATTGCGCGAGCTCTCCAGGCCGCCCAGGCGCCGGGTCTGGCGGCCGAGTAACCGCAAGCTCTAATTATATGAAATAACAATGTTTCTTCGAAAGTCCGGCAGCGGCGGCGAACTCAAAACAGCTTTGGAAACCGGGCGGTCCCGTGATAGAAACGGCAAGATCGGGAATGAGTGGCTCTTCGATGTATAGCTGCGTCACCAGGGATATCGAGGTAACCGTGTTGCCGGAATTCGTGCCGGAGCGATCCGACGTGGACGAGGGCCAATATTTTTGGGCCTATACCGTCGAAATCGCCAATCAAAGCAAGACGACGGTTCAGGTCACGGCGCGGCACTGGAAGATCACCGACGCCAATGGGCGTCTCGAGGAAGTCAAGGGCGCGGGCATTGTCGGCGAACAACCCGTCTTGAAGCCCGGAGAGACCTTCCGTTACACGTCGGGCTGTCCGCTCACGACGTCCTCCGGCATCATGGCCGGAACATACCGGGTGGTGGACGAAACCGGTGTTGTCTTCGAAATCGAAATTCCGGCTTTTTCACTCGACTCGCCTTTTACGCAGCGCGTGATCAATTGAGCTTTCCGCCCAAAAATTGCAGGCTTTCGTGATCGGACCTCTGCGAGAACTCCCGGAAAAGAAGCACGGTCTCGTTTTTGCTAATCCAAAAACCATGTCTCACCCGACAGGACCTGATCGATACGAACCAAGCCGCCGGAACCGGGAGTGGCCGCGATGACAAAGAGCCGGGCTGACGATTTCGCGGCAACGCTCGCCATTCTGGAGCGGCTCACCGGCTTCGATACGGTCAGTTCGAAAACCAATCTGCCGCTGATCGAATTCGTCGAATCCTATCTCGCCGGACTCGAGATCGAGTCGATCCGGGTTCCCAATGCCAAGGGCGACAAGGCCGCCTTGTTCCTGACCATTGGCCCCAAGATCGATGGCGGTGTCGTTCTCTCCGGTCATACCGACGTCGTGCCCGTCGAGGGTCAGGAATGGACAGGCGATCCCTTCACGCTGCGCCAGCATGGCGGCCGGATTTATGGCCGCGGCACCTGCGACATGAAAGGGTTCGACGCGATTTGTCTCGCCATGCTGCCGGTGTTCCAAAGGGCGGCGCTCAAGAAACCCATCCATCTGCTGCTGAGCTATGACGAGGAAATCGGCTGCCGCGGCTCGCTCGATACGATTGCGCGTTTCGGTCACGGACTGCCCCGCCCCGCCATCGCCATTGTCGGCGAACCCACGGAAATGGCGGTCGTCGATGCGCATAAAAGCATCGCCACCTACAAGACGATCGTCCATGGCAAGGAGGCTCATTCCTCCAAGCCGCATCTGGGCGCCAGCGCCGTGGAAGCGGCTTGCGAGCTTGTCAGCGAACTCTATCGATATGCCGCGACGCTGCGCGAGGAAGGCGATCCCTCCGGCCTGTTCGATCCCCCTTTTTCGACGATCCACGTCGGCAAGATCGAGGGCGGCACCGCCCGCAACATCATGGCCAAGCGCTGCGCCTTCGATTGGGAATTTCGCGGCCTTCCCAATGTCGATCAAGGAAGCGCCCGCGCCCATCTCGACGATTATGCCGCCCGCGTGGTGCTGCCGAAGCTGACGCGCTACGCCAAGGACGCGCGGATCGAGACCCATGCCGATCACGAAGTCCCCGGCCTCGCCCCGGAACCGGGATCGCCGGCGGAAACCTTGGTGAAATCGCTGACGCGCTCGAACGCGACCGGCACCGCCTCCTTCGCGACCGAGGCCGGCCAGTTCCAACGCGCCGGGATCTCGACCATCGTCTGCGGCCCCGGCTCGATCGACCAGGCGCATCAGCCCGACGAATATATCGAAGTGCCGGAGCTCGAGGCCGGGATTACCTTCATGCACCGGCTGGCGGCAGCGCTGAGTTAGGGAGGCGCTTGGCCTTCTTCCAAAGCGCACGAAATAGAGCTCACTCCGCCCCCTCAAACTCCCCCGGCTCGAACTCCCGTTTCACCGAGCAGAACTCGCAGGTCACGCCAATTTTTCCGTCGTCGCCGATCATATCCTTGCGCTCTTGCGGCGAGAACCGGCGCAGCATCGCCTCGATGCCGTCGCGCGAGCAGCGGCAGGCGTCGCGGACGGCTTGCGGCTCGAAAACCGTGACGCCGCGTTCGTGGAACAGCCGGTAGAGCAACCGCTCGCTCGATAGAGTGGGATCGACGAGCTCGTGATCCTCGATCGTCTCGATCAGGGCGCAGGCTTCCACCCAGGCCTCGTCGGGCGCGGCCGCATCGGGCACGAAATCGCCCGGCGCATCGCCGGGATGGAGATCGGCGTGGCGCTGGCGCTCGGACGAGGGCGGCAAAAATTGCACGATGAGGCCGCCTGCCCGCCAAGCCGTCCCCTCCCCCGTCACATTTTCGGCAACCGCGAGGCGGACCAGCGTCGGGATTTGCTCGGAGCGCAGGAAATATTCATGCGCCGCCGCCTCCAGCCCCTGCCCTTCCAGCGCGACAATGCCTTGATAACGCGACGAGGCATCGCCCTGGTCGATGGTGAAAGCGAGATGGCCGCGCCCCAGCAGATCGGCGTGTTGAGGCGAGGCGGCCAAGCGCGCGGCGTTGTAGCGCGCGAAAGCGCGGATCCGGTCCGGCGCGTCGAAATCGACGACCAGCATGTCGATCACGCCGTCGCTCTTGGTCTGTAGTTGGAAACGCCCTTGCATTTTCAAGGCCGAACCCAGCAGCACGGTCAGAGCGGCGGCTTCCCCCACCAGCCGGGCGACGGGCTTGGGATAGGCATGTTGGGACAGAATACGGTCGATCGAGGCGCCCAGCCGCACGACGCGCCCGCGCACATCGAGCGGTTCGACCGCATAGGGAAGCACGAGATCGTCGTGACCCACATCGGAGACAGGACGCAGCTCGGGAAAGCCAGTCTGCCCGGCCGGCGTCATCGATCCGAGGCTCCCAAACACCAGGCCAAAATACCCTTTTGCGCATGCAAACGGTTCTCGGCCTCGTCGAAGACAACGGACTGCGGCCCGTCGATGACCTCGTCGGTCACCTCCTCGCCGCGATGGGCGGGAAGACAATGCATGAAGATCGCATCCTTATGCGCGGCGGCCATCAGCTTGGCATTGACCTGATAGGGCGCAAGAAGATTGCGGCGCAAGCTTTCATCCTCGTCGCCCATGGAGACCCAGCAATCCGAGATCACGCAATCCGCGCCATCCACCGCGGCGTAGGGATCTGCGGTGGTGGTCAGCTTTGTTCCCGTCGATTTCGCCCAATCCAGCATCTCTTGCGGCACGTCAAACGGCTCCGGCGCGGCGACATTGATCCTGAAGCCGAAGGCTTGGGCCGCATGAATCCAGCTCGCCAAGACATTATTGGAATCGCCGACCCAAGCGACGGTCTTGCCCGCGATGGGCCCCTTGTGTTCCTCGAAGGTCAGAATGTCGGCCATGACCTGACAGGGATGCGAGCGCTTGGTCAGCCCATTGATGACGGGAATGCTGGCATTGCCAGCCAGTTCGAGCATGTCCTCGTGCGAGAGAATGCGGATCACGATCGAATCGACGAAGCGCGACAACACCCGCGCCGTGTCGGCGATGGTCTCGCCGCGTCCGAGCTGCATTTCCTTGCCCGTCAGCATGATCGTCTCGCCGCCGAGCTGGCGCATGGCGAGATCGAAGGAGACGCGCGTGCGGGTCGAGGGCTTGTCGAAGATCATCGCCAAGGATTTGCCTGCCAACGGCCGGTCCCGCGAGGGCGTGCCACGCCGCCAGCTCGCCTTGATCGCCGCGGCCGTATCGATGATATGGCGCAAATCCCCGGCACTCACCACCGAGAGATCAAGAAAATGCCGCGTCTCCCGCGCAGCGTCCGAGAAAAGTGCTCGTGTCATTCAGCCGCCCCTTTTCGCGCATCGGCAGCCACGGCGAAATGGCCGCACGCGGCGCCAAGGCGAGCCACCCCCTCGGCAATTTCATCCTCCGATATGATCAGCGGCGGTATCAAGCGCACCACATTATCGGCGGCGGGAATCACCAGCACATGTTCGGCCCGGCCAGCGGCCGCGAAATCGGCGGCGGGCACATTGAGCCTCAAGCCGAGCATCAGCCCCTCGCCGCGCACTTCGGCGACGACGGAGGGATAGGTGTCCCGCAAAGCGGCGAGACGCTGTTTAAACAACAGGCCTTTGGCCGCGACACTCTCGATGAACCCACGCTCGAGAACGACATCGAGCACGGCATTGCCGACCGCCGTCGCGAGCGGATTGCCGCCGAACGTGGTGCCATGGGTGCCGACGGTCATGCCTTTTCCAGCTTCGAAGGTCGTTAAAAAAGCGCCGAGCGGAAAACCGCCGCCAATGCCTTTGGCGATCGCCATGATGTCGGGTTCGATCCCGGAAAGTTCATAGGCAAAAAGCTTGCCCGTGCGGCCGACCCCCGATTGGACCTCGTCGACGATGAGAAGCAGTCCGTTTTGATCGCAAAGCTCGCGAAGCCCACGCAAAAAGGCGGGTGGCGGCACGCGGATACCGCCCTCGCCCTGAATCGGCTCCACCAGAATCGCGGCGGTTTCCGGCCCGATCGCGGCCTTGACCGCTTCGAGATCGCCAAACGGCACCTTATCGAAGCCAGGCGCCTTGGGGCCAAAGCCCTCGATATATTTTTCATTCCCGCCCGCCGCGATGGTGGCATAGGTGCGCCCGTGAAAGGCGCCTTCGAACGTAATGATATGGAAGCGTTCAGGATGACCCGCAACGGCGTGATATTTCCGCGCGGTCTTGATCGCCCCCTCGAGCGCCTCGGCGCCCGAATTGGTGAAGAAGACATAATCCGCGAAGCACGCCGCCGTCAGCCGCTCCGCCAGGCGCTCGGCCTGGGGGATTTGGAACAGGTTCGACGTATGCCACAGCTTGCCCGCCTGTTCGGTCAAGGCCGCGACGAGATGGGGATGCGAATAACCGAGCGACGCCACGGCAATGCCACCGCCCAGGTCGAGATAGCGCCCGCCCTCGGCGGTCTCGAGCCAAACGCCTTCGCCGCGGACAAAGGCAAGAGGGTATCGCGCATAGGTCGGAAGCAAAGACGAGGTCACGTCCCAATCCTTTATTGAGAAGGGATGCCGAGGGGTCATAACGCAAAAGGCCGCCCAACGGGCGGCGCGAAATGACGGATAAAAGCTTTTTAAGGACTTCTGGTCCTTGGGTCAAATCTTCAGACGCAACTCGCGATTTTGCGTAACTAGCAAGGGGAAACGAGAGCCGCCATTGGTTACGCACAGGGCAAGCGGCCGATTCAAAAAAGGCCCCTCCGTCTTTATGCGGATCGATTCCGTTTTGTTCCCGCTTTGAATCGCGAACGTCCAGAAAAGTCCGGCGCTCCGCGCAAGCACTTGTTGAAAACACTTAACGAAGTGTTACGACTCTTGCGCCGGATTCAACGTGTAGTGTAACTTCCTTTCTGTCGAACACGACATCTCGTGCGGCGGGCTTTCATCAAGCGTACTGCGTTGGACGACGCCGGTTTTACCGGTGCAGCGTTGATTGGTGGATTCTTATCAGCGTGAGACCCGCGAAACCGCAGGCTTCACGGACCAACCCGGCCGCACGTGGTCACGATTGCTTAGGAGAAGGCGATGTCCTGGACCGATGAACGGGTCGAGCTACTGAAGAAACTCTGGCTCGACGGCCTCAGCGCAAGCCGGATCGCTGCCGAGTTGGCGGCGGGAGTCACGCGTAACGCGGTCATTGGCAAGGTCCATCGCCTCGGCCTCTCCGGCCGGGAAAAAGCGGCCTTGCCGGTCAGTCCCGCGCGATCGCGGCCCAAAACCGCGCCCCAATCGCCGGTCCGCGCGCCCGCCCCCCAACAACGAGCGCCCGCCATGCCGATGCGCGGCAACACATCGCTTGCCATGCACCAGGCCGCGCCCGTCCCTTTGCCGCAAGCCTTGCGCGCGATGGCCGACGTGGTCGTCCCAATGTGCGAACATGTCACCATCATGGAATTGCGGGAATCGATGTGCCGCTGGCCGATGGGCGATCCCACCAGCGCCGACTTCCGTTATTGCGGCGGAAAAACCCCCGCGGGCGAAGGTCCTTATTGCAAAATCCATAGCCGCATGGCCTACCAACCCACGCAAGACCGCCGGCGCGAGCGGCGGATGGCGTAGAGCATGGCCCACGAAAGTCGCGGACTTTTGTGATCGAGGAAATGCTCTAATCTCTTATAATGAGGCTGGTTTCCTATCGCTTGGCTGTATCGCCCAAGCGATAGGCGCTTGAGAGCATATCCCGAAAAAGTTGTAGACTTTTTCGATAGCGGACACGTTCTAACACATTGATAAGAAAGCGATTTATTATCGGATTAGGGAGCCCGCCCCACAGGAAACACCCCCAGCCGGGGTTGCCCGGATCGGATCATCCGGAGATCAGGTTGCTGTCCGGCACGAGGACCGTGGGAATGCGTCCTCGCCTGGATTAACCCCCGCTTCCAAACGTCTCGTCGAAAGCGTAACCCGCGCCGCGAACGGTGCGGATCGGGTCGGACTCGCCATTTTGGGAAAGAGCCTTACGCAAACGCCCGACATGCACGTCGACGGTCCTCTCGTCGATTTCGGCCGACAAGCCCCAAACGCTGTCCAGCAATTGCGCGCGCGAAAAGACCCGGCCGGGCTTCGCCATGAGATATTCGAGCAGACGGAATTCGGTGGGACCGAGGTGAACCACCCGAGACGCCCGGTGGACCCGCCAATTCTGGCGATCCAATTCGAGATCGCCCGCCGAAAGCCGCGACGCCACGCGATCGGGACTAGCCCGGCGCAAGAGCGCGCGGACACGGGCGATCAATTCGGGAACCGAGAACGGCTTGACGATATAATCATCGGCGCCGGTCGAGAGCCCCCTGACCCGCTCGCTCTCCTCGCCGCGCGCCGTCAGCATGATGACCGGCAGCGTCCGCGTCGCCTGCCGCGCACGCATGCGGCGGCAAATCTCGAGCCCGGAGACACCCGGCAACATCCAATCCAAAATCACGAGATCCGGCGGCGCCTCGATTAGCCGCAAATCGGCTTCATCGCCTCGCTCGACACATTCGACGGCGAAGCCCTCCGACTCCAAATTGTAAGACAAAAGCACGCTGAGCGTTTCTTCGTCTTCCACGACAAGAATCCGCGGCGTTGCGCCCGGCGCCGTGCCATTCCGCGGAATCGGTTTGATTTCAGTCAGGCTATCCATCATGTCCGGAGCTCACGTCATGTTGAGGGTAGGTGCTGTTCGAAGGAGAAGGAGCCGCCCTTGGGACGCTCGACCGGCAGCTCCTCTCCGGTCACGAGATAATAGACCGTCTCCGCGATATTGGTCGCGTGATCGCCAATCCGCTCGATGTTTTTCGAGCAGAATAGAAGGTGCGTACAAAACGAAATGTTGCGCGGATCTTCCATCATGAACGTCAGGAGATCGCGGAAAACACTATCCTCCAGCGCATCCAACTCGGCATCGCGCAACCAAACCGCGCGCGCGCGCTCGACATCGCGCTGCGCATAGGCATCCAGCACGTCCTTGAGCGACAACGCGGCATTCTCATGCATGGATTTGAGGCCGATGATCGCGCGCGGCAGCCTTGCTTCGGCCGCGATGATGATCGCGCGTTTCGCGATATTCTTGGCGAGATCGCCGATACGTTCGAGATCGGCGGAAATCCGGATCGCCGCGATAATGTCGCGGAGATCGACCGCCATGGGCTGACGCCGGGCAATCGTCTGAATGGCGTTTTGTTCGATCTCGCGTTGGAGATGATCGAGCCGTGGATCGGCGGCGACGGTCTGGCGCGCAAGGTCCGCATCGAAATCAACCAATGCGTCCATCGCGTCGGAAAGCATTTTCTCCGCGATCCCGCCCATTTCCGCGATCTTGCGGCCCAGCAGGTCAAGTTCGGCATCATAGGCACTTACAATGTGCTCGCTCATCGGACAGACCCTTTCATTGCCGTATCAACCGAAGCGCCCGGTTATGTAATCTTGAGTTTGCTTCTTGTCCGGGGACGTGAACATCTTCGTTGTTTCGTCGAACTCAAGCAATTCCCCCAAATACATAAACGCCGTATAGCTGGAGACTCTCGCCGCCTGTTGCATGCTATGGGTCACGATCGCGATTGTATATTTCTCCCTGAGCTCGTCGATCAATTCCTCGACTTTAGCGGTGGAGATGGGATCGAGCGCGGAACAGGGTTCGTCGAACAAGATCACCTCGGGCTCGATCGCGACGGTCCGCGCGATGCAGAGACGCTGCTGTTGACCGCCCGACAGCGAGAGTCCGCTGGCGTGCAGCTTGTCCTTCACCTCGTTCCACAAGGCGGCACCGCGCAGAGCCTTTTCCACACGGCCATCAAGCTCGCTCTTCGAGACTTTATTGTAGAGCTTTACGCCAAAGGCGATGTTTTCATAAATCGACATCGGAAACGGTGTCGGCTTTTGAAACACCATGCCAACACGCGCGCGTAGCAAATTCACATCTTGGCCCGGCGCCAAAATATTTTCACCGTCGAGCAGCACCTCCCCCTCCGCCCTTTGCTTGGGATAGAGATCGTACATCCGGTTCAAGACGCGCAGCAACGTGGACTTGCCACAGCCGGACGGTCCTATGATCGCGGTCACGCTGTTGGCGTAGACGGACATATTGACCGTCTTCAGCGCCACGGAATCGCCGTAGAAAAAATTCAGATCCTTGACGAGGATCTTGGCTGGCAGATCCACACCTGCGCGATTCGTGGGAATCATGACTTCGTCCTCTGTCTGCCAAGCACCCGCGCCACGATCGAAAGCGCGAGCACGGTCATCGTGATGATCAGCGCGCCCGTCCACGCCAGCCGTTGCCAATCTGCATAAGGCGATAGCGCGAATTGGAAAATGACCACGGGCAGGCTCGCCATCGGCGCGTTGATGTTGGTCGCGAAAAACTGATTGTTCAAGGCCGTGAACAAAAGCGGGGCCGTCTCGCCGCTGATGCGCGCGATGGCCAAGAGAACGCCGGTGGTCAAACCCGCCCGCGCCGCTTTATAGGCGATCTTTTGAATCACCATGCTTTTCGGCAATCCCAAGGCACTGGAGGCTTCGCGCAATTGGTTGGGGACCAGCCGCAACATATCCTCAGTGGTGCGCACGACGACGGGGATCACGATAATCGCAAGGGCCAACATGCCGGCGAGAGCGGAGAAATGCCCCATCGGCACGACGACGATCTGATAGACGAAGAGACCGATGACGATCGATGGCGCGCTGAGCAAAATATCGTTGATGAAGCGCACGACGAATGCGAGCTTAGAGCCGCTGCCATATTCCGCGAGATAGGTTCCGGCGAGGATGCCGATAGGCGTGCCCAGCGCAACCGCGGCAATCGACATGATCAAGCTGCCGGTGATGGCGTTGAAAAGACCGCCCGCGCTCCCCGGCGGTGGCGTCATCTGCGTGAAGGTCGCGGGGACAAGACCGGCGGAACCCTTGAAGATCAGGGCGCCGAGAATCCACGCCAGCCAGACGAGACCAAAGGCCGAAGCCGCGTAGCACAGGCCGACATAAATCATATTTTTGCGGCGGCGCGCGTCATAAAGCGTCATGATCAGTGCGCTCCCTTTTGTTCGATACGCATCAGCATGTAGCGCGCAATCGCGAGCACGATGAAGGTGATGACGAACAAGATCAGGCCAAGCTCGACCAGCGCCGAGGTGTAGAGCGTGCCGACCGCCTCGGTAAATTCATTGGCGATCGTCGCCGAAATCGTCGTGCCGGGCGCGAGAATCGAGGTGGACACGCGATGCGCATTGCCGATGACGAACGTGACCGCCATGGTCTCGCCGAGCGCGCGGCCCAGAGCCAGCATCACGCCGCCGATAATGCCCGTGCGGGTATACGGAATGACGACATGGCCGACCACTTCGCGCGTCGTAAAACCGAGCCCATAGGCCGATTCTTTCAAAACAGGCGGGACGGTGGCGAAGACATCGCGCGAAATGGACGAAATGAAGGGCAGCACCATGATCGCCAGGATGAACCCCGCCGTGAAGACGCCGATCCCATAAGGTGGCCCCTCGAACACCCGATTCAATCCCGGAATTGGTCCAAAAAACGCGATGACGCCGGGCTCGACATATTGCTGCAGCAGCGGCGCGAAGATGAAGAGCCCCCAAATTCCGTAGATAATCGACGGAATTCCCGCGAGAAGCTCGATGGCGATGCCGATAGGCTGGCGGAGCGGTTGCGGACACAATTCACTCAAGAAAATCGCGATGCCGACACCAACCGGAATGGCAATGACCACGGCGATCAACGATGTGACCACCGTGCCGTAGATCGCGGCGGCGGCGCCGTATTTGTCGGTCACGGGGTTCCAGACCTCGGTGACGAGAAACCCGAAGCCAAACGTCTGGATGGCGGGGATCGACCCGATGGCCAAGGAGAGAATCACGCCGCTCAAAAGAACCAAAACCGTAATGGCGGCGGAAAACGTCAGGACATGGAAAAACGCGTTCCCGAGTTTAAAGCGGGCCAAGGCCTTCGCGCGATCAAGTATCGTCGATTCATCGACACTTGGCGCCCTGACCATCACATCAACCACGTCGTGCTCCACGTCCGTACTCTTTCCAGCCCGCGGCACCAAGCCAGCGCGCTCTCTTGATAGAATGCCTTCCGCTTTGGCGAACTCACCAAAGCAACAAGGAATAGCTCTCTTACCAAGGAGTTACAGCATGTCCTCGATCGTAAAAGCCTGCAACTTTTCCCGGACATGCTCTAGTAAGCGAGGACATTTTCTACAAAAGTTTCAGGCTTTTACGATTTAGAAAATGCTGAGACCAATAAAGAAGGGGCAACCTGCCCCTTCTTCTCGAGAGCGGCTAATCTTAGAACTGCAGCGGCTTGCCGTCGGCGTTCTTGATATTATCCGCCCACGCTTTCTTGACCAAGGTCACGACATTCGCGGGCATGGGGATATAATCCAAGGCAAGAGCGGTATCCGTGCCCTTTTCATAAGCCCAAGAGAAGAACTTGAGGGCCGAGGTGGCCGCGGCCGGATCCTTTGGCATTTCCGGCATCAGGATGAAGGTCGAGGCGGTGATCGGCCAAGAGGCGGCGCCGGGCTGATCGGTCAGGATCAAGTAGAAACCTGGGGCTTTCGTCCAGTCGGCATTGGCGGCGGCTGCCTGGAAAGCGCCTGCGACGGGCTCGACTTTCTTGCCGTCCTTGTTGATCATATCGCCGTAGGTCAGCTTGTTTTGCTTGGCATAGGCGAATTCGACGTAACCGACCGAGTTCTTGGTCTGCTGGACGTTGTTGGCAACGCCCTCGTTACCCTTGGCGCCAATCCCAATCGGCCATTCGACCGCGGTTTCTTCGCCGACCTTGGACTTCCAATCCGCGGAGACCTTCGAGAGATAATCGGTGAAATTGAAGGTCGTGCCCGACCCGTCCGAGCGATGCACGACCGAGATCGCGGCCGCGGGCAGGTTCAAACCGGGATTGAGCTTGGCGATCGCCGGATCGTTCCACGTCTTGATTTCGCCCAAGAAAATCTTGGCGAGCACCTGCCCGTCAAAGGTGAGTTCGCCGGGCTTGATCCCGTCGATGTTCACGACGGGCACGATCCCGCCCATGACCATCGGCCATTGAACCAGGGCCTCTTTTTTCAATTCTTCAGCCGTCAAGGGCTTGTCGGTCGCGCCAAAGGTCACGGTCCGGGCCTTGATCTGCTTGATGCCGCCGCCCGAGCCGATGGATTGATAGTTCAGACCGTCGCCGGTCGCCGCTTTATAGGCTTCCGCCCATTTCGCGTAGATCGGATACGGGAACGTTGCGCCAGCGCCGGAAATTTCTGAGGCCTGCGAAGGAAGATTTGCGGCGACGCCGATCACGGCAGCAAACGCCGCCCGTACGAAAAGGTGCGAAGTCATGGATTGCCTCATTGGCTGATAGACATCCTCAAAGCGAGGAAAGCGGAGGCCCGAACCTCCCGCCGCACAGTTAGTGAGGCTTCGCCATGCTTTTAAGACAAAAGAATAACAGTTTCATGACAAAAAAGCCCATTAAATAGGCATTTAAGAGTTATGAAGCGGCAAAAGCACACGAAAAACGGCTCCTGATCCTTCGGTCGATTCGATCTTCAGACGTCCGCGATGGCGGGCGACAATATGTTTGACGATTGCGAGCCCGAGCCCCGTCCCGCCCTTGGCACGGCTTGCACCCGCATCGATTCGGTAGAATCGTTCGGTCAGACGCGGGAGATGTTCGGCAGCGATCCCCGGTCCAAAATCCCGGACCGTGATCACCCCGTCGCCATCATCCAGGGACGCGGAGACCTCGACCCTTTTGTCCTCGCCGTCCGAAGCCCCATATTTAATCGCGTTTTCAATGAGATTTTCGGCGACGCGCAAAAGCTCGTCGCGATCCCCGCTGACAATCACCGGCGTCTCCGCATCGAGCGTCACCGTCACGCCATTGTCATCGGCCAAAGGCCCGAGCGTATCGACAATATGGTGAAGCACAAGCGCCAGATCGACTGGCTGCCGCGGCTGCAAATGCAAATGCTGTTCGATGCGCGAAAGCGAGAGGAGATCGTCCACCAACCGTGCCATGCGCTGCGCTTGCTCGCGCATGATCGCGAGAAAGCGCGTGCGCGCGCTTGCGTCATTGCGCGCAGGTCCTTGCAAAGTCTCGATAAAACCAAGAAGCGAGGCGAGCGGCGTCCGTAGTTCATGACTGGCATTGGCCACGAAATCGATCCGCATCCGCTCGAAACGGCGGGTTTCGCTGATCTCACGGAAATAGATGATGAGCATGGGGCCCACATCGAGCCCATCGACCGGCGACACATTGACCTCGAACAAGCGCTCGACCGGCACCCGCTCGAGCCAGCTTGCACGCGATGGCTTGCCACTGAGGCGCGCATGCGTGATCGCGTCGAGAATATCCGGCGAGCGAAGGATGCGCGCCAAGGGCGCACCAATCCGGAGACCCGGAAACAAAGCTTGCGCCGGCGGATTGATTTCCAGCACCCGGTCCTCGAAGCTGACCGCAAGCACAGCCTCAGGCAGAGCGGAGATCACTCGTCCCACGGTTCCGGACTCGCCAAGGGTCTGCTCTCGAATCATCATCGTCTCACACCTTAGTAATTATGCGCCACCTTGTTCGTCACTAAGGTGACGGTCATTCCAAGACGTTCGCGTGCCACGATAGCCCGGCAAAAAGACCGCACGACGAAACGACCCTAAAAAAAACCACTTAAGAACGAAGCCTTAAATCACATCGTACTAAGGTTGCAATGCTTCGAAAATCATCAAAACACTTGTCTTTCAACGATCTAAATCAAAGATGCCGCAAAAACCGGACCATATTTCGTCGAACCGGCGGGAAATTTTCAAACCGAGCTCAACACCCGAGCATCCTCTGAAATAACATGAAACGCGGCGAGGAGTTCCGCAATGGCCGACCGCGCCAACCGGGTCACGACTTTACGGTCGCTCTCCGCCGTGTAGGGGACCGGCTCGGCGAAAGCGACGCGGCATATCAGCGGCTCGCGTTGCAAAACCCGCCAAAGATGCGGCAAAAGCGCGTCGTCGCCGATCCAAGCCGCGAACCCTCGCGAGTAAGATACAGCGACGGGCCGGACGCTGACGGTCTGGTGATCCTCGTAGAGCCGGAGAAAATCCCGCGCTGCCGCGAAATGCGAGGAATAAAACGGCCCGAGCGTCGTACCGTCATAAGTGGTGCCTTCGGGAAACAAGAGAACCGCGCGGCCCGCGCCCATCCGCTCCGCCATGGCACGATTTGCCGGCGGGATCCCGCGCCGCCGGCTCCGGTCGATAAAGACGGTGCCCTGAACGCGGGCAAAGGAGGATAAAATCGGCCAGGACGCGACTTCCTGTTTGGCCAGAAAACAAAAGGGCGTAATGCTGCCCATCACGAGAACATCGATCCACGAGACATGGTTGACAGCGAGAAGTTGCGGGCCCTGGGCCGGCCGGGGACCCGATAAGACAACCCGGACTCGCAAAATCCGTAACAACGTCCGGCAAAACAGAAGCGGAATCCGCTCCGCCAGGCGCACGCGGTGACGCGCCAAGAGACCCTGCATTGGCGCCACGGCGAAAAAGAATACAAGCAGAGCGGCGACGAGACATATGAAGCGAAGAAAAGGCATGTTGACTCTGACGTTTAACATCGCGTGACTACGCGAAATTTATCTCGCCAAAATGACATGGCCGCCATTTTAATGTCATTAAATTTTCGTCTCGGCGCCCTAATCGAAGCCGGTCCCATGAAAGGAGCCGTGAAATAGCCATGGCAATTCTCCAGCACGACTTAGCGCTCCTCGACAATCCAATCCGCCTCCCCGAGGCGCAGGGTCCGGCCAACAAGCATAAGTCTGGCAACGATTCCCATGTTCTCGAGAAAGCCGGCCCGTTCGAGATCCGGCTTGCCTCGACAGCAAAGGAATTGCGCAGCGCGCAAAAGCTTCGCTACACCGTCTTTTACGAAGAAGGCGGCGCCATAGCCTCGCAAACCGTCTCCCGTTTGCGCCGCGACATTTGCCCCTTCGACGCGATTTGCGACCATCTCATCGTGACCGATACCGAAGCGGTTTCCGCTTCCGGTCAGCCCAAGGCAAAGATCGTTGGCACCTATCGTCTGCTGCGCCGCGATGTCGCGGATGCGCATCATGGCTTTTATTCGCATGGCGAATTCGATATGCGCGATTTGCTCGCGCGCCAACCCGGCACCCATTTTCTCGAACTCGGCCGTTCCTGCGTCCACGCGAACTACCGCTCCAAGCGGGTGATCGAATTGCTCTGGCGCGGACTTTGGCTCTACGCGAAACGGCATCATATCGATGCGCTCATCGGCTGCGCCAGCCTGCCCGGCACGGATCTCGACGCGTTGCGCCTGCCGCTCAGTTTTCTCCATCACTACGCGCAAGCGGGCGAGGAATGGCAGGTCCCGGCTTGGCCCCAGGGCGAGGCCGATTTCACGCCGCTCCCGAGGGAAGAGATCGACGTCCGCCGCGGGCTTGCCTCGCTGCCGCCCCTTCTCAAAGCCTATCTCCGGACTGGAGCGCGATTCAGCCGCAGCGCGGTGATCGACCGGCAATTTGGGACGACAGACGTGTTCACGGTGATGCCGATGAACGATATCGAAGAGCGGTACCGCAGCCATTTTGGCGAGCCGAGTTGCGTTTCCGGGGCTCCCGTCGCATAAGAATCCATGCTGATTTTAGGCTGGACCTCTCGACTCGGGGCTTGGAAACGAGGCCGCCCGGCCAAGCGCCGGACGGATCTTGCTTTGATTTGCGCGCTGATTTTAGGGGCCGGCAGCGCCAATATGGCAAGCGCCCAGGACGCCGCGCCGCCCTCGGACACAAGTCTCGAGGCGGCTCTGCTCCATGATCCAACGTGCCCCGTTGCGGGAAATCCCAACGGAGACGTCACAGTCGTCGCCTTTCTCGATTACAATTGTCCCTATTGCAAACGCAGCGACGGCGGGCTCGCCGCCCTGATCGCGCGCGATCCCAAGGTGCGCGTCATTTACAAGGACTGGCCGATCCTGGCGAAAAGCTCGGTCAAGGCCGCCAAAATCGCCATTGCCGCCGCTTGGCAGGGCAAATATTCCGAAGTGCATCAAGCGCTGATGCGGATGAATGCCCGGCCGGCGACAGACGAAGACATCAGCCAGGCCGTCGTCGCCTCTGGCGTCGACATCAGCCGCCTCAACCGCGATCTGGACCAGCGCGACGATGAGATCGTCGCTTTGCTCAAGCGCAACATAGCCGAGGCCGACGCGCTTGGGCTGCAAGGGACACCGGTTTTCATTATCGGCAACGCAATCGAAGCCAATGCCCTCGACGCCGCAGGCTTTAAGGACGCCATCGCCAAGGCGCGCAAACAAGCGACCGTGCATTGAAAATTTGAATGAACGCTCGCCGGATTGTTTTCAGTCCCCCAATTCCGGAAACGTCCGCAAGCGCCGCAAACATGGATTGCGGCAAACGAATTCTGAAAATAAGGTTTAACCTCATACTACATACAAGGCAAAGCCGGTCTCGTTATTGCCCAGTTTCCGACTCGATACCAGGCTGCGCCACCTCCTCCGTCATATCGATAAGGCCGTAATCGATGAGACGCCTTCCGTCCGGCGTCATCGAGAATATATCGGCATAAGCGTGCCCGAAACGAATATCCCCGGCGAGGTAAGAGCGCCTGGCATAAACCGGCTGCGCGCTCGTGTCGTCGAGCCCCGTCACGGTAAGCAGGATCTCCGCGCCAATCGCTTTAAGCGCCGCCATGTCGAGACCATAGAGCGGGCTCGCCTCGTCGATTTTGTGCATGGCCGTGAAGGATAGCGCAAAGACCGGCGTATGCGCGCGTTCGAGTGCGAGATCGTAGAAACGGCGCATCCGCATCCCTTCCGCGCTGCGTTCGTCCCGTAACAAGGACAGACTGGCATCCGCTTCGAGGATCTGATTTGGCCGCGCATTTCCGAGGCGGATCATGAGGGTTGGAACGCCCTCGTGTACGGTTACGACGGCGACATTGGCAAAGAGAACGCGCGCGGTCGGCCGCGAAATCCGCGCGAACATGATGCCCGTGGTAATGGCGGCGAAGGTCATGCCAACCAAGGTTTCCACCGTCATGACGCTATTGGCGTAATCCGTCGCCGGCGCAAGCACGCCATAGCCGATCGTGCCGAAGGTCTCGACGCTAAAGAAAAAAGCATCCCGGAACAGACCGGGCCGGGCGTTGAGGATCGATCCAGGCTGCGCAAAGAACAGCACCGCGAAAACAACATTGACGGCGCAATAGGCCATGGCGATCGCCAGGAAAAACCAGGGCCAGGACAGCCGGAGCGTCCGGTGGTAGAGATCGTCGCTCCAACGCGCGTTCAAGCCGGTGCGCACGAGGTGGCGCCGCAACCGGGGATCGGTGATGCGGGGGCGCGGCGCGGGGCCTTGGCCGGGCTCGGGGGGCGGCGGACGCCTGGGCATATCGGACCTTTCCGGCTTGGGCTGGATACCACGTTGAAGTAATGTCGCCCGGCTTGCCGGTTAAGCCGCGCGCTCGCAAGATGGGTGGCGGATTTTTTGCCCTTCTGTTGCAGCGCGGTCCGGCCCTGCCAAGCCGAAACAAGAATTAAGCCGAAACAGGAATTACGGGCGAGACAGGAGTGACGATGACGGCTTATGTCAGCGCGATCGGCAATGAGCGCTTCCGTTTTCCAAATCTCGCGGCTTTGCTGGCCGCGGCCTCGCCGCGCCGTTCCGGCGACGAACTCGCTGGCATCGCCGCCAAGAGCGATGCGGAGCGGGTCGCCGCGCGTTTTAGCCTCGCCGACGTCCCGCTCCAGACGTTTTTGGACGAAGCCGTCGTGCCCTACGAGAGCGACGAGGTCACGAGACTCGTCATCGACAGCCATAACCGGATCGCTTTCGCGCCCATCGCCCATCTGACCGTGGGCGGCTTTCGCGATTGGCTCTTGTCCTATGCGGCCGATGCCCCGGCGCTTGCCGCGCTGGCGCCGGGCGTGACGCCGGAAATGGCGGCGGCGGTTTCGAAACTCATGCGCAATCAGGATTTGATCGCGGTGGCCCGCAAGTGCCGGGTCACATCGGCCTTCCGCAATACGCTTGGCCTGCCCGGCCGGCTCGCGTCGCGTCTCCAACCCAACCATCCCACCGACGATCTCAGGGGGATTGCGGTATCCTGCCTCGATGGCCTGATGTTCGGCGTGGGCGATGCCGTGATCGGCGTCAACCCGGCGAGCGACAGCGTCCAGAATTGCATGGCCATTCTGGAGATGCTGGACGGGCTGCGCCAGCAATACAACATTCCCACGCAAACCTGCGTGCTGACCCATGTCACCAATGCTCTCCAAATGATGGCACGCGGCGCACCCGTCGATCTCGTCTTCCAATCCGTGGCGGGGACGCAAGCGGCCAACCGCGGCTTTGGGATCGATCTTGCCGTGCTCGACGAGGCCTATGACGCCGCCCTTTCCCTCAAACGTGGAACGATTGGCGAGAATGTCATGTATTTCGAGACCGGCCAGGGTGCCGCTCTGTCGGCCAATGCGCATCACGGCGTCGATCAACAAACGCTAGAGGCCCGCGCTTATGCCGTGGCGCGGCGCTACAAACCGCTCATCGTCAATACGGTCGTTGGCTTCATCGGGCCGGAATATCTCTACGACGGCAAACAGATCGCCCGCGCAGGGTTGGAGGATCATTTCTGCGGCAAGCTCATGGGACTGCCGATGGGGGTCGACGTCTGCTACACCAACCATGCCGAAGCCGATCAAGACGATATGGATACACTGATGACGCTGTTGACGGTCGCGGGCGTCACCTTCCTGATCGCCGTGCCGGGGGCCGACGACATCATGCTGAACTATCAAAGCCTTTCCTTCCACGACATGCTTTATCTGCGCTCGGCCTTCGGGGTCCGCGCGGCCCCCGAATTCGAGGCGTGGCTGGAACGCATGGACATGGTGGGGGCCGGCGGCCATATCCGCGAACTCTCGCCGAAGGGCTCCGACATCGCGCGGATGCTCGCTTTTCCCAAGGCGTCGCAATGACCGGCGACGTCGCCCCGCCCGATCCTTGGGGACCGCTGCGCCAGATGACTCCGGCACGGATCGGGCTCGGCCGCACGGGCGATGCGCCACCGCTCAAAACCGTGCTCGATTTCCAATTTGCCCATGCCAAGGCGCGAGATGCCGTCCACGCCGCGCTCGATACCGGGGCCATCGCGGCGGCATTCCCGGACTGCCCGGTTTTGCAGGTCAAAAGCGCCGCGCCCAGCCGCGCGGCCTATCTTCGCCGTCCCGATCTCGGCCGGCGGCTCGATGCGGAGTCCCGCGCGCTGCTCCAGGCTTCGGCCGGGGCACCCTGCGATCTTCTTTTCGTCATCTCCGATGGCCTGTCCGCGACAGCCGTGCGCGACCATGCCGTGCCCTTCGTGCGAGCCTGCCTCGAGCGTATCACGCGCTGGCGTATCGGGCCGCTCGTCGTCGCGACCCAAGCGCGCGTGGCCTTGGCCGACGAGGCCGGCGAATTATTGGGAGCCCGGATTTGCGCCAGCGTGATCGGCGAGCGCCCCGGATTGAGCGTTGCCGACAGTCTCGGCGTCTATCTTACCTATGCCCCTCGCGTGGGATGCCGCGATTCCGAGCGCAACTGCATCTCGAACATCCACCCCCACGGCGGTCTCACCTCCGCGCAAGCGGCGGATAGGCTGGTCTGGCTGACCGGCGAGGCGATACGCCGCAACGTCACCGGCATTACCTTGAAGGACGATGGTGGCGAGGTGCCCCTTCTCGACACCAAGCCGGCGGATGAAATTTAAATCGTCATATTTCCATCGCGGCATTTAGGCTAATGGAGGAATGCCGGGCCCTGGACTTCCGGCGAGGCCAGTGCAAGCCTTCCACGAGGAATCGCATTTGAATTAAATGGAGGCTATCATGGGTTTGTTCGATAATATCGTGAACACCGTCGGCAACGCGCTCGGCAACGACCAATCGGGCGAAGGCGCCAAAAATATCCTCGGCAATCTTTTGCAACAAGGCGTGGGCGGCCAGAGCAGCGCGATCATCGGCCAGCTTCTCGGCGGCCTCGGCGGCGGCGCTCAACAGGGAACGGGCACCACGGCTCCAAATTCCGGCAGCTTGGCCTCGACGCTCGAAACCTTGGCGGCCAACGGGCTTGGCGAGGAAGTAAGCTCGTGGCTCAGCAACAACAAAAATCTGCCAGTTACCCCCGAGCAGATCAAAGCGGCGCTCGGCAGCGAACAAGTGCATCAGCTCGCGGCTTCGGCCGGCCTGCCGATCGACGATTTCCTCAAGCACCTCGCCGATCATTTGCCCGAAGCCGCATCCCAGTCGGCGGGAAGCGCAAGCTGAGCGGTTTTTAGGGCACGTCCTTTAGCTAATAAACGGCGCCGGCGCCGCGGATACGCGGGCTGGGGCCGTTCATGAATCCAGAGGATCGGCCTCGCCCCAGGAACAGAGAAGACGCCCATCGCGCGCGACGTGCCAATGCGCCGTCAAATGTTCTTCGCTAGCTTGAACCGGAAGCACCAACGGATCAAATCCAGGGACCGCGCTAAGCAAATCATCCTCTTCCGTGCCGCGACCGGCAGCAGGAGGCACGAAAAAAGCAGGGAGAGCGGAATAAAGCGCTCCGGCGTCACCGGTTGGCGCCGTTGCGTTGGGTTCGGTGACGTAAGTCATTTTTTCGATCCGGGTTAACCTCTTCAATGGGTGCATTCCAGCACCCCCGCTTTGCTTCCGGCTTTCACGAATGCGTCAAATTTTATCGATCGAATATTTACCGGCATTTTATGCAGTTTCGGCATGAATATAGTTAAAAAGCGGTTTAATATTCGGATACATTCAAGATACCGGTCATTATAGCGGCGAACACTCCTCGTAGACCCTTCGTCACTTGCGCACGAACACAATAGGCACCGTAAAGCTCAAAGCGGCATCGGTCATCCCATCGGGCGGGACCGGAAATGGCGCGGCGCGGTTCAACAAGCCAAGCGCCGCTTGATCGAGGCGCGAGGAACCCGAACTGCGCGCGATGCGGCGCGAAAGAAGGTTTCCCTTCCGGTCAATCGTGAAGGCAATTTCGACGGTTCCCGCTAGACCGCCGGATCGCGTGCCAGCCTTCGCCGCTTCAAGGCGGTTCAGCATCGCTTTTTGCCATTGAGTCAAAGCCTGTGCCGCTTGAAGTTTGGCAGCTTCGCTATCGATGAGATCGGCAGCCATCACAGGGGCCAGGGAACTGGCCGGCGCCATTTCCTCCTGCGCCGGCGTAGCGGCCACTGGGGGTGTTGTCAGCTCAGGTTTTGGCGATGGCTGAGCAATTTCTCCCCGGTCCACTGGATCTGGATTTAAGTCCTCCTGATTGCGTTGCGGCTCCGGCGCCGGATCGGCTTCCTTGGGCGGAGCCGGGGACGCGACGGCCTCGGAGGCTTGCTGTTTCGGGCCATCGACAGCATCGCTCACCGGCGCGGACGAGGCGGGCGCCGGCGGCAAATCGAGAAGCACGGCGTCATCGAGCCCAAGGGCTGCTGGTCCGTCTGGAGCCCGGCCATCGAGCCAAGCCACAAAGCCAGCTGCCAGCATCAACACAACAGCGGAAGCCAACGCGTAGCGTCCCATTTCCACAAACGGAGAAGGCCGCCAAAGAAGATCAACATGCCCCGGCGCGCGCATCAGAACCGCTGGCTGACACCAGCGAAGAACCCACGCCGCTGGCCATATTGCGGGGCGAAAACGCCGATACCCGACCCGTCCCGGATCTCGTAGACTGCATCGGTGAGGTTCACCACCGTGAATCGGACCGTAAGCGGCTTGCCGTTTGGCGCGAGAATAAAATCGCGCGTCACGCCGAGATTGGCGGTCGCATAAGGCGCCACCGTGCCGGTATTGGCGAAACCATTGCGCAATCCGCTGCCGAAAATCCCGTCGAGACTGACTTTCGTACCCTGGAAATCGTAAGACGCGCCGCCAGAAGCCGTGATCAACTGGTCATGATCGGTGTAGATGTAATTATTGGCGATATAGGCGACTTCGGCCGGCGAGAAGAGATATTGGTTCGAGGACACCTGTGTCGCCCGTTGCTGGGCAATGGCGAGATTGCCGTAGGCATGAAAACCATCGTGCACATAGTTCAATTTGAACTCCACACCGTCATTATAGTCGCAGGCGTAATTGAAGGCGGTCAAGACCAAGGCCTGGCCAAACTGACCATCGTCGATAAGGTTCGTGGCGATCTTGTAATAGACGTCCACCCCGGCATCGAGACCGGGCAAGACGCGTTGCGTGACGCCGGCATCGAAGAGGTGAGAACGCTCGGGCCGCACCGGGCTATCCTGATTGACGCCCGGTGCAAGAGTCGTATTGGCATAGCTTGCCAACGGCGTCGGCGCGGAAAGCGCAAGTTCCGGCGGCGTGAAATAGCGGGCGTAGCCGATATGAAACGTGGTGTCTTCAAACGGCTTGTAAACAAAGCTCAGCCGGGGGCTCAGCTGGCTCGCGCTCACATATTCCTGCATCGTATCGAAACGCAGGCCACCGTTGACCGTAAGTTGCGGCGTCAGCTTATATTCGTTTTGAACATAGACACCGGCAACCTCACCCGTTTTTCCTTCGTTGTCGGCAATGAGGAACGGCGCGTCGATCGGATTGCCGGAAGCGTCCAAGGGGAGAACGACGGAATTGTTAATGGCGGTCGCATGCTCGACGTCCGCGGTAAACCCGAAGCGCAACGTGTCACGCGCGTCAACCCGGTAGGAATTATCACCCTGGATCCCGTTCACGAGGCTCGTCCGGGTCACGTCCGAAGCAACCCCGTTGAACACGAGATCGCCGATGAGGTCCGGCACGAAATGCAGGCTGCTATAGCGTTGGAAATAAGAGACCTGGCTATCGAGCGGGCCAAAATTCTTCTGCCAGGCGAGGATATTAAAGATCGAGCGCTCGACTTGGTTTTCATTGATCAGCGACGAGTCAAAATTGCTGACGCCAAAAGCGGTGAATTGCGGCGGCTGGCCCGGCGAATTCGGGATTTGATAGGCCGACACCGACGCGCCCGACATGAAGGTCACGCGCGAATTATCCTCGAGAAGCCCCGAGATATAAGCGAAATAATCGCCTTGCCGTGTCCGGTCGTGGATCGCCTCCACACTCGACGTTGGATTCTCGATGCCGAGATTATTGGTGACGTAGCGGCCCGTGACGAAATAATCCCAGCGGCCAGCCGTTCCCGAATAGGTCAGCGTAGGCGTGATCGTCCCATGGCTGCCGCCATAAATCCCAACCGTGCCGCCCGGCTGATCCGCGCCATCGCGGGTCTGAATATCGATGAGACCCGCCGTGTGCAGGCCGTATTGCGCCGGCAAGGCGCCATCGACAACGCTGAGGCTTTTGATCAGACTGGTATCGATCACCTGGCTAAAACCGGAGACGCCATCGGGAAGTAAAATCCCGTTGACCCGGTATTGCAGATTGGCGTGTTCGTTGCGGATATGAAGATCGCCGCTCGCCGCCGAATCTTGGGAAATGCCCGGTGCTTGCAGCAACACGCGGTCGATCGTCGTATTGTCGCCTTGCGGCAGCGTATCGATGGCGCTTTTGCTGAGCGTGTAGGTGTTGGCGCCAGTCTTGGGTAGAATTTGCTCGCGCTGATCGTGTGCCGCGTTTTCCGCGGATTGCGCCGCCGTGGGCGCCGGGGAAGCGCCCGATCCCGGTGACGCCACGGCCCCGGGATTCGCGGGCATGGCGCCAGCCGTTTTTGCCCGGCCGGGCTTCGCCGCATGCGCCTGCTTTTTGACCGGTGTTGGCTTCAGTTTTGCTGGCTCGGTGACCGTCACCGCCGGCAAGGTGGTTTGCGCCCCGGCATACAGAGGGAAGAAAGGCGAAATTGCCGCGATCACAGCGAGGAGCGGTTTTCCAGCATTTGGTCGAATCATCTTGATACCCGGCGTTCGCCTCGGAAGAGGTGCGTTATGTTATACTATGTCATGTTATGATATAACATCCTTATAGCCGCATTCAAATCCACGCAAGCGGGTCCTCCGGGAAAGGATGAAAAGCAGCAAAATTGTCACACACGTTAAGCGCGGGATCGCATAACTGGCGCTATTCTCGCCAAAGGCGCCAATGAACATTTCTTGGCCGCCCGTGATCGAAAAGGCTTGAAGCGGCAGCCTATCCGTCCAGCCGTCACCATATGGATCCTGCGCCCAAGTCCGGCGCTACGCTTTTGCTCATAAAGATCGCCCGCCCTTTTCATCGTGGAGGCCAATCCCATGCCCGCATGGACCATTGCAGACATTCCCAGCCAGACCGGCCGCATTGCCGTCATCACTGGCGCCAGCAGCGGCATCGGCGCCGCGACCGCGGAGGCCTTGGCGGGCAAAGGCGCTGAAGTCGTACTCGCCGTGCGCGATCAATCGCGCGGCGAGGCCGTACGGTCGCGCATTGTGGCGAAGATCCCCGGCGCCAAACTCACGGTTTCCTTGCTCGATTTGGCCGATCTTTCCAGCGTGCGCGCCTTCGCCGGACGCATGGATCGCTCGCTCCGCCAAGTCGACGTGCTGCTCGACAACGCGGGGCTCGGCATGCAGGCGGTGCGCGCGACGACCGTCGACGGCTTCGAGCGGCAATTCGGCACCAACCATCTCGGCCATTTCGCTCTGACGGGCCTGCTCGTCCCAGCCCTGTTGCGCGCACCGGCGCCGCGAGTGGTGACCATCGCCAGCCTCATGCACCGGCGCGGCCGGATCGATTTCGGCGACCTCCAAGGCGCGCGTCACTATGCCGGCGGCAAGGCTTATAGCCAGTCCAAGCTCGCCAATCTCATGTTCGCGCTGGAGCTCGACGCGCGCGCCCGGGCGGCGCGGTCCAAGCTGACGAGCGTGGCGGCCCATCCCGGCCTCGCCATCACAGGCTTCGTCGCCGCGACCGGCATGCCGACCTACCAACAAGCGATCGGCAATTTCGTCGTGCGCCTTCTCGGCCAAGACGCCGCCCATGGCGCTTTGCCCGGCCTCTATGCCGCCACCATGCCGGATGTGAAGGGCGGACAATATTGGGGACCGGACGGCATCGGAGAAATGCGCGGCGCGCCGGCCTTGGCCAAGATCGCCGCTCGGGCTCGGGATCACGAAACACGGCAACGGCTTTGGGCCGTGTCGGAAGAGCTGACGGGAGTCCGGTTCCCAGCGCTCCACTAGGTTTGGGTCAAACCAGCGGAACTCCCCCAAGGATTCGAGAAACCATTCCTTATTCTCGATCGAAACGCCTGCCAGTTTTTTCGAAAATCCTCTAAGAAGCAATCGTGGCTGAGTGAGTGACATGACAGCGAACGATGAACAGCGCCCTGAACGGCGATCACTTCTGTTCCAGATCTGGCGCTCCTACGAGCGTATCGTCCGCGCCACGACCACGCTTCTTTTCAGCGTCATCCTTGTTTTCCTGTTGGTGCTGTTCATCAATTACGTCGTCCTCTCCACGCCCAAGGTCCACGCCTATCGCAATCTCGACCCGAGCGTGCCAGTTTGCGCGGATGGTTTGGCCAAGGGATGGACGGCGCTGGCCGAGACCGGCCGCGAAAAGTTGCAAGCGGCTTCCGAAACCGATGACGATGGTTGGGCCGATCCCACCAACGACGAGACGGCTTTGGCCGCGAAGGACGGCAAGTGGAACACGGCGTTGCGATGTGCCTTGCAGCGCCACATCGTCCCGTCCTCGACGCCAGCGGTAAAGCCGCTCGATTACAATCTCGGCTTTCTCGAGTTCCAGGAGGATGGCGAGCCTTACGCCCTCGTCTCGGCCGATGCGCATGGCGACAAACCGGTTACCAGCGCGATGATCAAGCACGTCATGGAATCGCAGATGCAGGCGAAGCATATGGCGGCATCTGCCGTCAGGCCCGTCATCACCCAGCTCGACGTCCTGAAACAGCATCTCGCGACGGGATCGCATTACGTCATTGTCTTCGTCCATGGCTGGCGCCACGACGCGCGGATCGGCGATCAAAACGTCGCCGATCTCAGGCTTTACGCGGCACATGCGGCCCGCTTCCTCGCGGCGCGCTGCCCAACCGAACCTTCGTACTGCGAGATGCAAGTCACCGCGATCTATGTCGGCTGGCGCGGCGCGCGGGTCGATGAAAAAGGGCTTGTGGATCTCTTTGGCTCGACGATCGGCGGCTCCCTCGGCAGCCTATCGGCCGGCGCGACGCTGTTCGATCGCAAACCGGTCAGCGAACAGGTAGCGCCGGCCGCGATCTCCGCGCTGCGGACGCTCGAAGGTGTGCTGACGTCGAAGGAAGCGGGCGGCCCACCCCGCCATAACAAGATGATCGTCTTCGGCCACAGCTTAGGAGGCAACATGCTCGCCACCGGACTGCGCGACGATCTCGTCAAGGCGGTACGCCGTCACAAGTTCGGAGATACCTTCCCACCCGTCCTCGGCGATCTCGTGGTCTTGATCAACCCCGCCGCCGAGGCCGCAAAATGGACAGCGATTCAGCGTGAGGTTTGGAGCCGCATCGCTTTTCACACGGATGAAAACACATCCATGGCCGATGTCGTGCGCGAACATGGCTTTTTCCCCGCGACACAGAAGCCCGTGATGGTCTCCGTGACGGCCGCGCTGGCGTTTCCCGCGGGCGGATTACGCGAGGGCGATTGCGAATGGATCGGCCTCGACATCGACGACAAGTTCAAGCCCGCGCGCGCAAAAATCCGCGAACAATTGGCGAAGAACGATGCCATGTTCGACGACGGCATCGACTATGATTGGGCGACGCACGATCTGTTCCCGCTCTTCAAGCTCGATTTCCGGCCCGCCGCCGATTACCTCGAACGTATCGCCGCGCGGATCGAGGGGCATCAGCCGCGTGGCCAGACCTGCGCGCCGGCTCAAAGTCCAAGCTGGTTCGCGCAGCTGAAGTCCCTGCCGGCACGCACCTTCGCGCTGCTGGCCTCGACCTTCCCGTTTCAAAACTCGGCACGCGAGGAATCGCATACGATCGGCCATGTCGATCCGCCCCGCCCGGCCGCGGGCTTGCTCGCGGATGCCTTGCCCTCGGCCGCGCCCTTCGGCACGACACATGAATTGCTCGGCCTGCACGTGCCGGGTTTCGAGAAACACCACCCTTATGCGACGCTCGCCGACGCGCCACTCGATTGTCCCGCCTCAAACCACTGGCTGGCCCGCGCACGGGCAAATCGGGCGGACCAGTTTGGAACCTATTGGGACAGCGAGAGCCTCGCGCCGTCCAGTCCGGGCGCAGTGGGCGAAGGCAAGCCTGCCGCCGAATTCGTCCACGGCTTCGCACTCAGCGGAACCGCCGCGATCACCAGGGGCAACGATCCCTTCTGGAACATGCGTGCCTTCGACAACGCCCTTTCCCGCCATGACGGCTATCGCCTGACATCCTTCATCTGCGCCATGAACCAACTCGTGATGGACGATATTACGGGCGTGCCGGCAGGCATGGTGGACCGGATGCAAGACCCCATGGACAAGGGAAATCCGAATGGCGATACGCCGCCGCTCGTGCCCTGACCAGCGCGAAAGCCGTTCACCGCGCGATGTTATACCGCGAGGCCGGCTTACCGTTTTGCGACGAGGACAAAATCGCCCCCGCCGCCGAGGCGTAAGCGGCCAGCAACAGCGTCGGATCCTCGACGGATGGCAGCGTGACGGCTTCGCCGAGATCCAATCCGGCAAGCGCCGCATCGACACAATTTTCGGCGCTCATGACCGTCGCCGGATCGAATTGCGTGACCGGCACGCCGGAAATCTCCCAAATTTCCGTCGCGGTCGCGGCAGGACACACGAGTTGCACCCTCACATTAGTTCCCGCCACCTCGGTCTGAATGCCACGCGTGAAGAATTGTACATAGGCCTTGGTGCCGCTATAGACGGCGCTGAACGGAAGCGCCGCAAATCCGAGCACCGACCCGATATTGATGATCGTGCCGTGATCGCGCGTCTTGAATCCCGGCAGGACGGCGCGGGTGAGACGGACGAGAGCCGTCAAGTTAACATCGTTCATGGCATCGATTGCGCCTTGTCCGGTCTGCGCAACGGGACCGAATGTGGCCGTCCCTGCATTATTGACGAGCAATGTCACGCTCGCATCGGCGGCGATCTTTTCGGCGACTTTCTCGAGATCCGCGGCATTGGCGAGGTCGGCGACAACGGTTTCGACCTTGACGCCAAATTGCTCGCGAAGCGGTGCCGCCACATCGGCGAGACGGTCACCGCGCCGGGCGACGAGGATCAGATCATAGCCACGCCCGGCGAGCCGGTTGGCATAGACTTTTCCAATTCCCGCCGAGGCGCCGGTGACGACAGCGGTGCCCTTCGATCCATTTTCATTCTGTGCTTCGGTCATGTCCCTCTTCCTTTAGAGTCCATTCGAAAAGTTTAGCAAGGATTGCATAGCTTTCGCATCATGAGTCGTATCGACGCCAGTTTGAGGAACGCGAGCGCCTTTCTGGTCTTGGCTTCAAGATCCTTGGCCAAGCG